>NZ_JAIKTT010000009.1:0-240522 GCF_023736175.1 Leclercia sp. LTM14 | reverse complement strand
CCCTCTCCCCTGTGGGGAGAGGGGACTGTTCGGTGCGGTTATCCACCTCTCCCCTATGGGGAGAGGGCCGGGGTGAGGGGCTGTTAAACCACCCACTCACCCCCTTCAACCCCATTCACCAGCAGCTTACGGTTTTCCCCTTTCGGTAACGACACCTTCAGCGCTTTCCACGCCGGACGATAGTCTCCGCGCGCACCGACGTTCAAATTTATGGTTGCCCCGTCGCAGACCATCTCCCACTCCACCCACAGCGCGTTGCCGCTCTGGTAGCCCCAGCTTTCGCCGTCGTCTTCAAACAGCAGGCCGGATGTCGTGCCCACGCCTTTCAGCGGGAACAGTTTCAGTTCGCGGGTATCGTCTTTCTCAGCGCTCACATGGGTAATGCGCTCGCTGAGCGGCAGACCGGCACCGGCGCGAACCAGCAGCGGCAGTTTTTCCAGCGGCGCGTCGCGGACGATCCACTGCCCGCCGGAGAACCACTCCTGGGTGTAAAAATCGTACCAGCCGGTTTCGTTATCCGGCAGCCAGACCCGGCGCTCGCGCTGCCCGGCTTCGACGACGCTTGCCACCAGCAGGTCGCGGCCCAGCAGGAAATCGTCGCACTCCTCAAAGGTCTGCGCATCGTGCTCGTGATCGAGGAAGGTCGGGCGCAGCATCGGCTCGTCATCGGCATGCGCCTGCCACAGCAGGGTGTAAAGATAGGGCAGCAGGCGATAGCGCAGCTCAATGGCACCGCGAATGGCCGGCGTGACGCCCGGATACATCCACGGCTCGTTCACGGTGGCATCATCATTCCACGAGTGAATGGTAAAGCGCGGATGCATCACGCCGTTTTGCACCCAGCGGACAAACAGCTCCGCGTCCGGCTTATCGCCGGAGAACCCGCCCACGTCATGACCGACGTTAAACAGCCCCGATAAGCTCATCCCCACACCCATGCGGGTGTTGTAGCGCAGGGTGTCCCAGTTGGTGCGGTTATCGCCGCTCCAGGTCTGGACGTAACGCTGCATCCCGGCGCAGCCGGAGCGGGAGATCAGGTACGGGCGTTTTTCCGGCGCGAAGCGCTGCTGGGCCTCCATCGAGGCGCGCATCATCAGCAGCGGCATCACCGGGCGAATATGCTTGATGGCGATCTCCTTGCCGAAGCCAAAGCAGCGCGCTTCCCCGTCCCACACCTCGAACTCGTTGTTGTCGTTCCAGGTGGAGTCGATGCCCATCTCCAGCAGCTGGGTGGTCACCCCTTGCTGCCACCACTGCACGGTCTGCGGGTTGGTAAAGTCGAGGTGCGACCCTTCGTCATCCCAGAAGCTTGAACGTTCTGGCGCATCGGTTTCTGAATCGCGGATGAACAGACCCCTTTCCGCCACTTCGTTATAGCGCGGATGGTCCTGCAGCAGGCACGGCTTGATGTTCGCTGCAAGCTTCAGCCCGGCATCGTGGAACGCCTGGCTCATCATCTTCGGCTGCGGCACCTTGTCGTAGTTCCAGTTGAAGACGTAGCGCTTGCCGTTGATGGAGGTATAGCCGGAAGAGAGCTGGAACGAGTCGCAGGGAATGGCGTGCTCTTCGCACAGGCGGATAAAGTTCATCAGCTGGTTTTGCGCGTCCGGGGCGTCGGTGTAGTGCATGGTTGACCCGCTGTAGCCGAGGCTCCATTTCGGTCCGAACAGCGTTTTCCCGGTGAGGCGCACGAAGGCTTTGGTGACGTCCAGCACCCGTTTGCCGGTAAAGATGTAGTAATCGATATCGCCCGCTTCCGCCTGCCAGCGGCGATAGGCGGTGTGGTAGTTGTCGATCTCGTTGCCCAGATCCAGCCAGCAGCTGCTCAGGTTGTCGTAGAACAGGCCATAGCTCACGTCGTCCCGGCGGGTGATGGTGAACGGGATGTGCTTATACAGCGGGTCGGTGCTGACCGCGTTATAGCCCATCGCGTCCAGGTTACGCATCTCATAGCGCTTGCCGTTGCGCTGCAGATCGCCCGCTTTTTCACCCAGGCCGTAAAAACGTTCATCCTTGCGGCGGCTCAGGTAGTGCGCCGCGCCGTCGCCGTGGGCGTTCAGCAGATAGGCGCTGGTCGGACGGTCATTTACCAGCGGCTGCCACTCCCCGGCCTCGTTGCGATAGTGCCACTCCAGCCACAGCGGCTGGTGGACGGTGACGCGCAGCTGTTCGGTGGCAACGGTCAGCACATTGTCCTGCTGCGTCAGCGTCCAGGCAGGGCAGGTGAACCCGCTCAGATCGTCGCGGCGGCGGCCTTCCCAGGGCACGTCCTGCTCCGGAGCGATGCTCCAGGTGCGGTCCAGCGCCAGTTCGCCTTTGCGTTTAATCAGTACCCGGAACAGGTTCTGTTCCAGCACATACAGGCACAGGCGGTGCTGCTCATCGACCAGCAGTTCCAGATGGTTCGCAGACTGTTTCTCGACGGTCCAGTTTTTCAGGGTTTTCATATGCAATACATCCACTATCAGGCGCGCTTGGCGCGACGTTCAGCAATAAATGCCACCAGGAAGAGAGCGCCAATCAGGTCGAAGAACCCCATGGCAATAAAGAGCGGGTTGAAGCCGATTTTGTCGGCGGTAACACCAATCAAAAGGGAGAAGAGGAAGCTGGCGATCCACGCCGCCGAGCCGCGCATGCCGTTGACGGTTGCCATCTGGCCCTTATCGAACGACTCCACCACCAGGGCGCTCAGCATGCAGGAGATGATCTGATGCCCGAAACCGCCGATGGAGATCAGCACGATGGTGATATAGGGGTCGCGGGTAATAGCCACGATGCCTAAGGAGATCATCAGAAACGCGCCGGTCACCGAGCTTGCCACCACCGAGTTAACGCGGGAGCAGCCGAACAGGCGGGTATAGAGACGGGTCAGGTAGCCGCTCGCTACGCTGCCGAGATCGGCGGCCAGGAACGGCAGCCAGGCAAACATCGCGATCTGCTTCAGATCCATGCCGTGCTCTTTGGCGAGATACAGCGGCACCCAGAAGCTCAGCACCGCCCAGGCCGGTTCCGCCATAAAGGCCGGAATGGCGATACCGTAAAAGCGCTTGTTTTTCGACACGGTTTTCAGCGCGGTGAGGAAGGGCAGTTTGACCGCAGGCGGTTCGTTATCCTGCTTGATAAAGGCCAGCTCATCCTTGCTCAGGTTCGGATGCTGTTCCGGGTTGTGGTAGAACGCCCACCAGAGGATCACCCACAGCAGCGCCAGCACGCCGGTAAACATAAACGCGCCCTGCCAGCCAAAGGAGGCGTGGGCAAAGTAGATGATAGGCGGGGCCAGCATCGCGCCGATGGAGAAGCCCACGCCCGCCCAACCGGCGGCCACGGGACGTTCCGATTTCGGGAACCACTCGCCGATGGTTTTGGCGTTTGCCGGGGTGGCAGCCGCTTCAGAGGCACCCATAAAGAAGCGCAGGATCGCCAGATGCAGCCAGCTTCCGGCGCCCGCATGGAAGATACACATCAGCGCCCAGATCCCGGCGCAGACCATAAAGCCAATCTTCAGGCCGATGACGTCAATCAGCCAGCCGCACAGAGGCTGGAAAATGGTGTAGGCAATCTGGAACGCGCCGACGATCCAGGAGTATTGCTCGGTGGTGATCCCGAGACTCTCTTTGAGTTCAGGCGCGAGAATACCCAACGAATTTCGGGTGATGTAGTTAACGGTCACGCCCATTAAGAACAGCACCAGCACGTACCAGCGCAGGTTTTTAATGACGCGACGGGTTTTGCTGGTCGCAACGGTGTTATTGATGCCCTGACTCATTTTACTCTCCACAAGACGGACGGTAGGGGGACGGAGGTTCAGGTGTCACACAGATTTTTTATCTCTTTGATTGTTATCCGTTTTAATGCTTAGTTTGGTATATAACTAGTATGGAAGTTGTGTGACAGGTTCACCTTAAGAGAGAAATCAGGCGGGCAAAAGCGCATTTTGTGCAACTTTTCTCATAATCGTCTTTAATTATTTGGCATTCTGGCTCTAACCCCAGTAACCGTCTGTTAACTACGCCATGAAAATTTTTTCATTTCGCAAATGGAGCCAGATCACAAAATGGATAAAAGGCTAAGAATCGCTGAAATTGCCCGCCGGACCGAACTCTCTGTCAGCACCGTTTCCCGGGTGCTGGCGGGGAAGGCGAACACCAGTGAAAAGGCGCGTACCCGGGTGCTCGACGCCGCGCGGGAGCTGGGCGTGCTGGACGGGATGGCGGCAGGACGTCTGCTGCTTAACAGCCTTGTGGTCTTTGCCCCCCAGCGCGCTTTTGACGAGCGGTCCGACATCTTTTATTACCGGGTGATCCAGAGCGTGAGTAAGGGCCTTGCCTCGCATGACGTGCGTCTTCGCTACTGCGCCCTGGAAGAAAATGACAGCGACGCGCAGCTGTTTCTCGCGCGCATGAACGAGCCGGACACCCAGGCCGCTATCCTGCTGGGTATCGACGATCCGCATATCCACGATCTGGCCATCGATCTGGGTAAACCCTGCATGCTGATTAACTGCCGCGACCGGCATATGCGCCTCCCTGCGGTCACGCCCGATCACCGCGCCATCGGCGAGCGCGCGGCGGAATATCTGTTTGAGATGGGGCACCGCGAGGTGATGAACGTGCTGTGCCTGCGCCGCTATACCATGGAGCTACGTCTGGCGGGGATCCGTGACGCCTGGCAGTCGCACAACCTGAAGTTTAACGACAAGCGCGATCTGCTGGTGGCCCCGAGCTTCAGCGCCCGCGAAACCGAACAGCTGGTCAGCCACTGGCTCAGTGAACGCCAGGGAAAAGACCTGCCCACGGCATTTTTAGTCGGCGGGGATTTTATGGCGGCGGGGACCATCAACGCCTTACAAAAGCAGGGATTGCGCGTCCCTCAGGATGTGTCGGTGATGAGCATTGACGGCTTTAATCTGGCGGCGATTCAGGATGTGCCGTTAACGGCGGTGCATGTTCCCCGCGATGAACTGGGAACCGAAGCGGTGCATATGCTCCAGCAACGGCTGATGCGCCCGGACGCGCCGGTGGGGACGCTGCTGCTGAACGGCACGCTGACCGTGCGGGAGTCGGTACGGCGGATACGTCAGGGGAAACGACGCACCGCCGTCGAACGGGAAGGGTTATACGACAGTTAAGCCATACCCAGCGCGCGCTTGCCGTGAATGTTCAGGTCATCAACGGTGAAGCGCGACTGCCAGTCAGACTCATAATCCTCGCGCGGGAAATCGCCCGGCGAGGCGCCGGTTTCCAGCGCCGCTTTCACCTTCTTCGCGTAGGCGAGGTTTTTCTCGCACATCGGCGCCGCCGGAATGTACATCACGTTGCCCCAGCCCTGCTGGTCTTCAACCGGGGCCACCGAGTGGATCACATCGCAGTGCCACCACACGGAATCACCCGCTTCCAGCGCCGGAATGCTGGTCAGGGCTTCAATTAACAGCGGATGCCACTTCTCGGAAATCGGCAGCACGCGCCCCGGGGCCACGCCGCAGAGTTCATCTTCCGGCACATCGTCCAGCAGCGGACGCAGCAGAATGTAAGCCATCGCTTCCGGGATCGGCACCACGTGCAGCAGGCCCTGATCCGGGATCATGTCGGAGAGCGCCGTCCAGCCCTGGAAGGTGCGGAACACCGAGCATTTGGTGGTGTTGTCCAGGGTGTACTCTTCCACTTCGGTGCGATGGGCAGCATCCCAGGGATCGTACCTGTCGATATTGCCGTCGAAGACGCGGGCGAAGACCTGCTGATAGGCCGGGAGCAGCCAGCGCTCCAGCGCGCCGGAGTCGGTGTGCGCCCCGAGGCCTTTAGAGGTAGTTCCCGGCGGACGGCGGCGAATGCGGTCCGGGTAGATCACGCTGACGTCCGGGTTGAACCACTGCTTGCCGTTGCTCTCGAAAGTCCATAAACGGTTCAGGAACGACTGCACCTGGGCCATCTCTTCGCTCTGACGGGCTTCCATCTGGGCGTGTGACCAGTAGATCGGGTAGATCTCCGGGCGGGAGGCGGTGAGGGAGCCAAAGAAGTTATCCCCCGGCCCTTTATAGACGTCGTCAAAACGGTTGAGATCCAGATAGTCGAGCATCGCGTTATCCCACGCCAGCGCCTTCTCGCGCGGGAAATGACCTTTGATCACCGCACAGCCCCGGCGTTTGACCGCCTCGCGCTGTTCCGGGCTGATGTTACCGCTCTGCACGTCCGCAAAGGGGATCACCGGCCAGACAGGATCGCCATTGCGCTTCAGGGTGTTAATTTCCGCCACGCGGCTGGCGATCCTGGCGCTCAGGCGATTGAACACGCCCTGCACGTCGCCAATCTGCGCCCGCAGTTCACGTTTCATCTGGCGGATGGCCGCTTTGTGGTCGGAAGGCAAGGTTTCACTGGTAAAAGTTAAGGTCATAACAGCCTCGCCATCTTTCATTCGAAAGTAAAAGTGATTACAAGTGATACTTTAGGTTAAAAATAAGTTAAAGCAAGTTAAATAACTTGATGAAGTGCACAACACGGAGAGAAAGAGGGGGAGAGCGCCGGAGATGACTCCGGCGGGGAAATCAGTTGCTGAAGGGCGGGGTATTGTCGAGGACGGCCTGAATCACGTTCAGCGCGCCCTGATGGTTGTTGTCATCGGCCTGATAGCGGGTGATGGCTTTGATGCTTTCGCCCGCGTTACCCATGGCGAAGGAGTAGTTCACAAACTTCAGCATTTCGGCGTCGTTACCGCTGTCGCCAATCGCCACGCACTCCTGCGGGGAGATGTGCCAGCGCTTCAGCAGGCGGCTCAGGCCGCTGGCTTTATGCAGGCCGGGGATAATCAGATCGACAAAGCCAAAGCCGCTGGTCACAGGCTTCATAATGCCGTCGAGGGAGACGTGCAGGGCGTCGATCAGGTTTGGAATATCGCTGTCCGGCAGGTTCAGGGAGAACTTGAACAGCACGTCGTCGATGTCGCGATAGTCGCTGATGCGCTGCAGGCGGTGATAGTGTTTTGACATCAGCGCGACGAAGTCCTCTGGTGCCTTATCGCTGACGTAAGCACTTTCCAGCCCGCAGGCAACGAAGTTCAGGGAGGTATCCTTCAGCAGCTCGCCGATGACAATCTGCGACTCGTGCTTCGTCAGTTCACCGTGGAAAATCTGCTCGCCGTGATCGAACACCAGCGCGCCGTTTTCCGCCACGAATGAGATCTGCGATTTCAGTTCCGGGAAGAAGGAGATGAGCTGGTAATACTGGTTGCCGCTGGCGACAACGAACTCAATATTACGGGCCTGAAGTTGCTGGAACTGCGCCTGAAAGCGGTCACGATCGTACTGCTTGGCGTCATCAAGAAAAGTTCCGTCCATATCGGTGACGATAACTTTAACGGTCATACATTGAGCTCCTGAATCACTGCGTTCGAAACATTCTAATAACAAGGTGACGTGGAGCACAAATTTAATTTTCGAATGAAAGTCAGAAAGCCGGGTGGCGGAGGTAAATGCAAAACGGCAACCTGGGTTGCCGTTTTTGATGTTTGCACCCTCTCCCTCAAGGGAGAGGGGATCTCATTACAACGTATGCTCAGTACGCGCAATAATATCGTCCTGCGCATCCGGTGACAGGGCGGTGAAGAACGCCGAGTAACCCGCCACGCGCACCACCAGGTCGCGATACTGGTCCGGGTGTTTCTTCGCTTCCAGCAGCGTTTCGCGGGAGACGATGTTGTACTGGATGTGCCAGCCTTTATGCACCTCAAAGAAGGTCCGCAGCAGCACCATCAGCTTCTGACGGTCGCTGTCGTTATCCAGCGTCGCCGGATTGAGCTTCTGGTTCAGCAGCACGCCACCGAGGATCGCCTCGGTCGGCAGTTTCCCGACAGAGCCGATCACCGCCGTTGGCCCCAGGTGGTCAGTACCGGAGGACGGGCTTGCCCCTTCGGCCAGCGGGGTATGCGCCTTACGGCCGTCCGGCGTTGCCATGGTGGCCGCACCAAACGGCACGTTGGCGGAGATGGACGAAGTCCCGGCGTAGTAGTTGCCGCCAATCGGGCCACGGCCATAGCGCGGGTTATGGTACTGCTTCAGCTCTTCGATGTAGGTCTGGTACGCCCGGGCCAGCAGCAGATCCACGCTGTCATCGTCGTTACCGTACTTCGGTGCGCCGTTGATCAGACGCTGGCGCAGCTGCTCGTGGGTCAGCCCCTCGTAGTCATCCGCCAGGGCCGCCGCCAGCTGCTGCTGACCAATCGCGCTCTGTTCAAAGACCAGTTTCTTCACTGCCGCCAGGCTGTTGCCGAGGTTGGCGATGCCCACCTGCAGGCCGGAGACCCAGTCGTACTTCGCGCCGCCCTGCTTGATGCTCTTCGCGCGCTCGATGCAGTCATCCACCAGCGCCGAGCAGAGAATGTCGTGGACGTTCTCTTCCAGCATGGTGTCCACCACGTACTCAATCTCGATGGATTTGCGGGTGTAGTACTTAATCTGGCGATCCCAGGCGGCCATCACTTCGTCGAAATTGTTGAAGTTACCGGCAGAGAGCGCTTTAACCTGCGGCAGGAACACCTTGCCGCTGGTGGCGTCGCGACCGCCTTCCATCGCCGCCAGCATCACGCGGGCGAAGTTGATAAAGCTCATCCCGGTGCAGCGGTAGCCCCATTTGCCGCCGACCGCAGTTTCGATACAGCCGATGGCGGCGTAGTCGTAGGCGTCGGCTTTTTCGATGCCGAGCTTGATGAACTCAGGGATCACGATCTCATCGTTGTTGAAGGCCGGCATCCCGAAGCCGCAGCGGATCACCTGCACGCAGGCGTCGAGGAAGTCGTTGCTCATGCCCGCGTGATAGCGCACGCTCAGGTTCGGCTGAGTGGAGCGCAGACGGCCGCAGGATTCGAGGATTGCGTAGGAGAGCGGGTTCACCGCGTCCATCGCCACATCGTTCACCAGGATCTGCCCGCCGATGGTGACGTTCTGGTACAGCGGGCTGCCCGCCGAGGCTTTGGAGTGCGAGCCGGAGCGGATCTTGTTCACTTCCAGCAGCTTCAGCCAGCAGCTGTGCAGCAGCTCGATGGCGTGCTCGCGATCCAGAGACTGGTTCAGCTCCACGTCGCGGCGGTAGTACGGATAGAGATACTGGTCCATGCGGGCGAAGGAGACGGAGTGGCCGTTGGACTCAATCTGCAGGATCAGCTGGATGAAGTAGCACAGCTGTAATGCCTGCCAGAAGGTTTTTGGCGGTTCGTGGGCGATCACATCGCAGTTTTCCGCCATCGCCAGCAGCTCGTCGCGGCGGCTTTCGCGGGTTTCGGTAGAAGCCATTTCACGCGCCAGGTCGGCAAAGCGCTCGATATGCAGGCTCACCGCTTCCAGCACGATATCGATCGCTTTCAGGAACTGATCGCCGTGCAGGTCTTCGAGGCAGGTAAGGTTGATGCGCGAGCGGCGCTCGTCCACCTTGTGGCGCAGGCCGTCGAGTCCTTTCTCCAGCACTAACGGGAAGTTTACCGCCAGGTGCGCGTCACCGGAGGTCATGTTGCCTTCGGCTTTGATAATGCCGGTTTCCAGCAGGCCTTTCTGCTCGTCGGTGAACATGCCGTAGCAGCGATCCTGCACCGTCTGGCCGCGCCACCACGGGCAAATTTCATGCAGAACGCGTTTGTTCTCTTCGCTGACTGCAAAGCCCGCACCCGGACGGTCGGCCAGATCGTCGATCTCTTTTTCAATCCACGAGACGGTGTATTCCGGGAAGATCGGCGCGGCGCGCACTTCGCTTGCCTGGTTGCCGATAATCAGCTCGTCATGTTTGATCCAGATAGTGCGCTGCGCCAGGTGATGGGCCAGCGCCAGCGCGCGGCGAACCGGGATCGGCTTGTCCATGTGCTGCTGGTACATCTCGGTGTAGTGCTGGGCGCGTTCGGTACAGACCGGCGGCTTAACAATATGGACCAGGGCAGTTTTATGCGCCTTAATGCGTTCGCTCAGGGTAGTAAGATTCAGCTGTGTCATAACATTATCCTCGTAAGGTCGCGGTTAACCCTTTCTGGGCGGCGTACTGCCGGGCAAAGTCCAGTAAAGCAGGATTATCGAGCGGTTTATCAGGGGCAGAGTAGGGTTGGCCGAGCAGTGTGTACTTGTTCATGCCCAGCGTGTGGTATGGCAAAAAATGGATGTCGCGGACGTTCAGTTCGTCGGCGGCAAAATTGGTAATGGCGGTAATCGACGCTTCATCGGCGTTAAAGCCCTGGATCAGCGGCACGCGAATGGTGAGCTGTTTTCCGGCGGCGGCCAGGCGCTTGAGATTCTCCAGCACCCGTTTTGCCGAGCCGTCGGTCCACTGCTTAAACACCGCGCCGTCGACGTGTTTCAGGTCGGCCAGGAACAGATCGATGTACGGTAACGATGGTTCGATATAGTGCCACGGCACGTGCAGGCAGGTTTCCACGGCGGTGTGGATCCCCTGCTCATGGCTGGCCTGGAAAAGCTGGCGCGCCATGTCCGGGTTCATAAAGGGTTCGCCTCCGGAGAGGGTGATGCCGCCGCCGCTGCGATCGTAGAAAGGCTTATCGCGCAGGACGGTCGCCATGATCTCCTCCACCTGCTTCTCTTCGCCGCAGACGGTGAGGGCCTGGGTTGGGCAGCAGTCGGTGAGGGCATCGAGGTGGGTATCGTCGAGTTTTTCGCGGTGGATCTCCAGGCCATTCAGCGTGCGGTCGATCACCGCAGGCGCCACCTGCTGACAGAGGTTGCACCCCTCCAGGCACAGGCGAGCGTCGAACAGCAGATCCCGGGAACGGTCGCGGCTTTCCGGATTCTGACACCAGCGGCAGCCCAGGGAGCAGCCCTTCATAAAGACCACGGTACGAATTCCCGGGCCGTCGTGTGTCGAATAACGCTGAATGTTGAAGATCATAATGTCGCCTCTTGTTGCGTATGAAGATTAAATGACTTTCGAATGAAAGTTATCTTGACGCAAATCAACTCAGAAGCAGGTTTTGCCGTGGTAGGGTTACGGCATAGTCATTTTTGAGGATCTCATCATGGAACTGTATCTCGACACATCCGACGTTATTGCCGTTAAAAAGCTGGCCCGCGTGTTTCCGCTGGCAGGCGTCACCACTAACCCAAGCATCGTCGCCGCAGGCAAAACGCCGCTCGACGTTCTACTGCCTCAGCTGCAGGAGGCGATGGGCGGCCAGGGCCGTCTGTTTGCTCAGGTAATGGCCACCACCGCAGAAGGTATGGTGGAAGACGCGCTCAAGCTGCGCACCATCGTCGCCGATCTGGTAGTAAAAGTGCCGGTAACGGCAGAAGGACTGGCGGCCATTAAGCTGCTGAAAGCGCAGGGCGTACCGACCCTGGGGACTGCGGTCTACAGCGCGGCGCAGGGGATGATGGCGGCGCTGGCGGGGGCGGAATATGTCGCGCCATATGTGAACCGGGTGGATGCCCAGGGCGGGGACGGCATTCAGACCGTGGCGGAATTACAGCAGCTGCTGACGCTCCACGTGCCGCAGTCAAAAGTGCTGGCTGCGAGCTTCAAAACCCCGCGACAGGCGCTGGACTGCCTGCTGGCAGGCTGCGAGTCCATCACCCTGCCGCTGGACGTTGCCCAGCAGTTGATCGCCTCTCCGGCGGTGGATGCGGCGATTGCGAAGTTTGAGCAGGACTGGCAGAACGCCTTTGGACGGACGTCGATCTAGTGGTATCGCCGGGCGGCGCTGCGCTTGCCTGGCCTACAAAAGCTGATTCGTGCGCGCTGATTCCCTCACCCCGGCCCTCTCCCAAAGGGAGAGGGAGCAAACACTAAAACGGCAACCTTTGGGTTGCGTTTGCGTTAACCTCCGCACACCTCACACCCCGGATTACGCATCAGCTTCATCTCGCGGAACTGGCAGGTCATCGCGTCGTACATCACGATTTTCCCCGCCGCTGGCGTGCCGTAATGGGTCAGCACTTTGATGGCCTCCATCGCCTGCATCGAACCGATCACCCCCACCAGCGGAGCCATTACGCCGGCTTCCACACAGGTCAGGGCATTCTCGCCAAACAGACGGCTCAGGCAGCGGTAGCAGGGCTCGCCCTCGGCATAGGTAAAGACGCTGATTTGTCCTTCCATACGGATAGCCGCCCCGGAGACCAGCGGCGTTTTATGGGCGAAACAGCCCGCGTTGAGCTGATTGCGAATGGTGACGTTATCGGTGCAGTCGAGAACCAGATCGTGACGGGCAATCTGTTCAGACAGCGCAGGCTCATCCAGCAGGGCATCGAGCAGGGTGAACTGGACGTTGGGGTTGATGCGCGACAGCGACGCCCGGGCCGACACCACTTTGGGCTCGCCGAGGGTGGCATCGCTGTGCAGCGTCTGGCGTTGCAGGTTGGAGAGCGACACGGTGTCGAAATCAAGCAGCGTCATGCGCCCCACGCCAGCGGCGGCCAGATACTGCGCAGCGGCGCAGCCCAGTCCGCCGAGGCCGACCACCAGCACGTTCGCGGCCTTTAACGCCTCCTGACCGTCGAAATCAAAGCCGCGCAGCACAATCTGGCGATTGTAGCGCAGCATCTCGTTGTCGCTCAGTTCCATACTCAGCCTCCGAACAGGGCGTTAAACGGCTCAACCTCGACCCATTCACCCGCTTCCACGTTGCCGCGCTCGCGCTCCAGCACGATAAAGCAGTTGCCCTGGCTGAAGGAGCTGAAAATATGCGACCCCTGATGACCGGTGGTGCTCACCTCCAGCTCGCCGTCGGCGTTACGCGTCAGAATGCCGCGCTGGAAGTCGAGACGACCCGGTGATTTTTTCAGTCGGGTGGCGGCGCGAACGCGCTGGCGGGCAGGCAGGCTTTGCGCCCGGTTGCCGGAGAGCTTCGCCAGCAGCGGCTGCACCAGCTGATAGAAGGTGAGCGCCGCAGAGACCGGGTTGCCCGGCAGGCCGCAGAACCAGCTGTTCGGCAGCGTGCCGAAAGCGAAAGGTTTGCCCGGCTTGATCGCCAGCTTCCAGAAGCCGATCTCCCCCAGCTCGTCGAGGATGGTTTTGGTGTAATCCGCTTCGCCCACCGATACGCCGCCGGAGCTCAGCACCACGTCGGCCACGCGATCCGCTTCAATAAAGGCGGCGCGCAGCTGCTCTGGATCGTCAGGAATAATGCCGAGGTTAATCACCTCGCAGCCCAGCTGCTCCAGCATCAGATGCACCGCCAGGCGGTTCGTGTCGTAGATCTGCCCCTCGGCCAGCGGCTGGCCCGGCAGCTGAAGCTCATCCCCGGTGGAGAACACCGCCACGCGCACCTGGCGCACCACGGCGATCTCCGGGATACCCAGCGAGGCCAGTACCGGCAGCTCGGCGACGGTCAGCTTCGTGCCCGCCGGGAAGACGGTTGCGCCCAGGGTAATGTCTTCCCCGCTGCGACGGATATTCTGCCCCGGCTTAACGCTGGCGGTAAAACGCACGCCGTCGTCGGTCTGCTCGGTCTCTTCCTGCATCACCACCGCATCGCAGCCCGGCGGCACCGGCGCGCCGGTCATAATGCGGATGCAGCTTCCGGCAGGCCATTCACCCTGGAAAGGCTGACCGGCAAAGGCTTTACCCGCTACCGGCAGCGCAGTGCCCGCCGCCAGATCCGCCAGACGCACGGCGTAGCCATCCATCGCTGAGTTATCAAAGCCCGGCACGTTCAGGGGCGAAACGATGTCGGCGGCGGTCACGCGGCCAAAACAGCGCAGCAGGGGCAGGGTTTCCTGCTCTGACAGCGGAGAAATTCGATCGAGCATCTGGGTGAGTGCCGTCTCAAGCGGCATCAGTCCGGCGGTAAAATCCATGGGTCACTCCAGCGGGAGAATAACGAAGGCGGCCATTATGGCAGAAAAGTGCCGTTAACTGTATGACACCATGGGCTTACCCTTTACATCACAGTGTCGTCTTTCTATATTCAAAAATTATATGAATCATAAGCCACGATAATGATATTTATAAAAAAAGCGGCAACTATCGGCCCAAAGGTGAAGTGAATGGGGAATGCAGTCATCGCAATCCACGGCGGCGCCGGGGCTATTACCCGGGCGCAGCTCAGTCAGGAGCAGGAGAGGCGCTACATCGAGGCGCTCTCTTCCATTGTGGAAACCGGCCAGCGAATGCTGGAGGCGGGCGAGAGCGCGCTGGATGTGGTCACCGAGGCGGTGCGCCTGCTGGAGGAGTGTCCGCTGTTTAACGCCGGGATTGGCTCGGTGTTTACCCGGGACGAAACCCACGAGCTGGACGCCTGCGTGATGGACGGCATAACCCTTAAAGCGGGTGCCGTGGCCGGGGTCAGCCATCTGCGCAACCCGGTACTGGCCGCCCGTCTGGTGATGGAGCAGAGTCCGCACGTGCTGCTGGTGGGCGAGGGAGCCGAGAAATTCGCCTTCGAACAGGGCATGGAGGCGGTCTCGCCAGAAATCTTTTCCACGCCCGAGCGCTATCAGCAGCTGCTGGCGGCGCGCAGTGCGGGGGAAACCCGGCTCGATCATGCCGCCCCGCTGGATGAGTCCACCAAAACGGGCACCGTCGGTGCCGTGGCGCTGGATAAGGCGGGGAATCTGGCCGCCGCCACCTCCACCGGCGGAATGACCAACAAACTGCCCGGTCGGGTGGGCGACAGTCCGTTGCCCGGCGCAGGTTGCTATGCCAATAACGCCAGCGTGGCGGTCTCCTGCACCGGCACCGGGGAAGTGTTTATTCGCACCCTGGCCGCCTATGACATCGCCGCGCTGATGGATTACGGCGGCTTAAGCCTGGCCGAAGCCTGCGAGCGGGTGGTGATGGAAAAACTCCCGGCGCTCGAAGGCAGCGGCGGGCTGATTGCCGTCGATCGCGAGGGTAACGTGGCATTACCCTTTAACAGTGAAGGCATGTACCGTGCCTGGGGATACGCAGGCGATACGCCGAGCACCGGAATTTACCGTGAATAAGGGGAAGAGGGATGCCGCACAGCGATGAACTGGACAGTCAGCAGGTGCTGGCGGTGCACAACCTTAACGTCGCCTTTCCCGACGAGCGGCAGACGATCCCGGCGGTAAAACAGCTCTCTTTTTCGCTCAAACGCGGTGAAACCCTGGCGATTGTCGGCGAATCCGGCTCCGGTAAATCGGTCACCGCGCTGTCGTTGATGCGCCTGATTGAACAGTCCGGCGGGCTGGTCGAGTGCGACCGCCTGCTGCTGCGCCGTCGCAACGGCCAGGTAAGCGATCTCACCACCCTGAGTTCATCCCAGATGCGCAGCGTGCGCGGTGCCGACATCGCCATGATTTTCCAGGAGCCGATGACCTCCCTCAACCCGGTCTTCCCGGTGGGAGAGCAGATCGCCGAGTCGATTCGCCTGCATCAGGGGCTGAGCCGTGAGAATGCCCTGATTGAAGCCCGGCGGATGCTGGAGCAGGTGCGCATTCCCGAGGCGGACACCATTCTGTCGCGCTATCCGCACCAGCTCTCCGGCGGCATGCGCCAGCGGGTGATGATCGCCATGGCGCTCTCCTGTCGCCCGGCGGTGCTGATTGCCGATGAACCCACCACCGCGCTGGACGTCACCGTTCAGGCGCAGATCCTGCAGCTGATTAAAGTGTTGCAGGAGGAGATGGAGATGGGGGTGATCTTTATCACCCACGACATGGGCGTGGTGGCGGACATCGCCGACCGGGTGCTGGTGATGTACCAGGGCGAGGCGGTGGAAACCGGCACCGTGGAGCAGATTTTCCACGCCCCTGAGCACCCTTACACAAAAGCGCTGCTGGCGGCGGTACCGCGCCTGGGGGCGATGAACGGCAGCGATCTGCCGCGGCGTTTTCCGCTGATCTCCCTGGCCGAGCCCGGCCATCAGGAGGCCGAAACCGAGCAGGATACCGTGGTGCCCGGCGAGCCCATCTTGCAGGTGCGCGACCTGGTGACCCGCTTCCCGCTGCGCGGCGGCCTGTTGAACCGCGTTAAGCGCGAAGTCCACGCGGTGGAGAACGTCAGCTTCGACTTATGGCCGGGCGAAACGCTGTCGCTGGTGGGTGAATCCGGCAGCGGGAAATCGACCACCGGACGGGCGCTGCTGCGGCTGGTGGAGTCCCAGGAGGGCACCATTACCTTTAACGGGGAACGCATCGACACCCTGCCCGCCGGGAAACTGCAACACCTGCGGCGGGACATTCAGTTTATTTTCCAGGATCCCTATGCCTCCCTCGATCCCCGCCAGACCGTCGGCTATTCGATTATGGAGCCGCTGCGGGTGCATAACCTGCTGGACGGGGAAGCCGCCCAGCGGCGGGTGGCGTGGCTGCTGGAGCGCGTGGGGCTGAAGCCGGAACACGCCTGGCGCTATCCCCATGAATTTTCCGGCGGCCAGCGGCAGCGGATCTGTATTGCCCGCGCCCTGGCGCTGAACCCGAAGGTGGTGATTGCCGATGAGTCCGTCTCGGCGCTGGACGTCTCCATCCGGGCGCAGATCATCAACCTGCTGCTCGATTTGCAGCGGGAGATGGGCATCGCGTTTCTGTTTATTTCGCACGATATGGCGGTGGTGGAGCGCATCAGCCACCGCGTGGCGGTGATGTATCTCGGCCAGATTGTCGAGATAGGCCCGCGTCGGGCGGTATTTGAAAACCCGCAGCATCCCTACACCCGCAAGCTGATGGCGGCAGTGCCGGTGGCCGATCCGGCGCATCGTCAGGCCCGGCGGGTGCTGTTGCAGGATGAACTACCGGGCAACATCCGCAAGCGAGGGGAATTCACCGAACGCGTGGAGTTGCGGGAGGTGAGCCCCGGCCATTTCGTTGCGCCGCCGCGGCAGGACAATGCTTTTTCGCGTTTATAACTCAGACAGCAGGGAACAACAGGAGAGTACAATGACAAAATTTGTTGCTCGCAGATGGCTGTTAGCCGCGAGCGTAACGGCAGCCCTGGCGGCCTCGCCGGCTTTCGCAGCAAAAGACGTGGTCGTGGCGGTGGCATCCAACTTCACCACCCTCGATCCCTATGACGCCAACGACACGCTCTCCCAGCAGGTAGCGAAGTCGTTTTATCAGGGGCTGTTTGGCCTTGATAAAGAGATGCAGGTGAAAAACGTGCTGGCCGAAAGCTACAAGGTCTCTGACGACGGGCTGGTCTACACCATCAAACTGCGCAGCGGCGTGAAGTTCCAGGACGGGACCGACTTCAACGCAGAGGCGGTGAAGGTCAACCTCGATCGCGCCAGCAATCCGGAAAGCAGCCTTAAGCGTTATAACCTGTATAAAAACATTGCCAGCACCGAGGCCGTTGATCCCACCACGGTGAAAATCACCCTCAAGGAGCCGTTCTCCGCCTTTATCAACATTCTGGCGCACCCGGCCACGGCGATGATCTCCCCCGAGGCGCTGAAAAAGTACGGCAAAGAGATTGGCTTCCATCCGGTGGGCACCGGGCCGTATGAGCTGGTGACCTGGAACCAGACCGATTTTGTGAAGGTGAAGAAGTTCGCCGGATACTGGCAGCAGGGGCTGCCGAAGCTGGACACCATCACCTGGCGTCCGGTAGTGGATAACAACACCCGCGCGGCGATGCTACAGACCGGCGAAGCGCAGTTTGCCTTCCCGATCCCTTACGAGCAGGCGGCGCTGCTGGGCAAAAACAGCAAGCTGGAGCTGGTAGCCAGCCCGTCGATCATGCAGCGCTACATCAGCATGAACGTCACGCAAAAGCCGTTTGATAACCCGAAAGTACGCGAGGCGATCAACTACGCCATCAACCGCGACGCGCTGGTAAAAGTGGCCTTTGCCGGTTACGCGACCCCGGCGACCGGGGTGGTGCCGCCATCCATTGCCTACTCCCAGCAGTATCATCCGTGGGAATACAACCCGACCAAAGCGCGGGCGCTGCTGAAAGAGGCGGGCTTCCCGAACGGCTTCAGCACCACGCTCTGGTCGTCGCACAATCACAGTACCGCCCAGAAGGTGCTGCAGTTTACCCAGCAGCAGCTGGCGCAGGTGGGCATTAAGGTGCAGGTGACGGCGATGGATGCCGGGCAGCGCGCTGCCGAAGTGGAAGGCAAAGGGCAGAAAGAGAGCGGGGTGAGGATGTTCTACACCGGCTGGTCGGCCTCCACCGGCGAAGCCGACTGGGCGCTGTCGCCGCTGTTTGCCTCCCAGAACTGGCCGCCAACCCTGTTCAACACCGCGTTCTACAGCAACCCGCAGGTGGATAAAGATCTGACCGATGCGCTGAAAACCACCCAGCCGGAAGAGAAAGCGAAGCTGTACAAAGATGCGCAGGACACCATCTGGAAGGAGTCGCCATGGGTGCCGCTGGTGGTAGAGAAGCTGGTTTCGGCGCACAACAAGGCGCTGACCGGGTTCTACATCATGCCGGATACCGGCTTTAGCTTTGACGACGCGGATCTGAAATAAAGCACTCATTCCCGCAGGTATCCGCCTGCGGGATGAGAGGAATGTGCATGCTGAATTATGTGATTAAACGCCTGCTGGGCCTGATCCCGACGCTGCTGATTGTCGCGGTGCTGGTCTTTTTATTTGTGCATATGCTGCCAGGCGATCCGGCGCGGCTGATTGCCGGCCCGGAAGCGGATGCCACGGTGATTGAGCTGGTGCGTAAGCAACTGGGGCTCGATCAACCGCTTTACCGGCAGTTCTGGCACTACATCACCAGTGTCCTGCAGGGGGATTTTGGCACTTCGATGGTCTCCCGGCGGCCCGTGTCCGAAGAGATTGCCAGCCGCTTTATGCCCACCTTCTGGCTGACCCTTGCCAGCATGGCCTGGGCGGTGCTGTTTGGCCTGATGGCGGGTATTGTGGCGGCCGTGTGGCGCAACCGCTGGCCGGACCGGCTGGGGATGGCGCTGGCGGTTACCGGGATCTCTTTCCCGGCCTTTGCGCTGGGGATGCTGCTGATGCAGGTCTTTTCCGTGGAGCTGGGCTGGCTGCCCACCGTGGGGGCGGACAGCTGGCGGCACTATATCCTGCCTTCGCTGACGCTTGGCGCGGCGGTGGCGGCGGTGATGGCGCGCTTCACCCGCGCCTCGTTCGTCGACGTGCTGAACGAAGACTACATGCGTACTGCCCGGGCGAAGGGGGTCAGCGAGAAGTGGGTGATCCTCAAGCACGGCCTGCGCAACGCGATGATCCCGGTAGTGACCATGATGGGGCTGCAGTTCGGTTTTCTGCTCGGCGGCTCAATCGTGGTGGAAAAGGTCTTCAACTGGCCGGGGCTCGGGCGTCTGCTGGTCGATTCTGTCGACATGCGCGACTACCCGGTGATCCAGGCGGAAGTGCTGCTCTTTTCGCTGGAATTTATTCTTATCAACTTAGTGGTGGATGTCCTGTATGCCGCCATTAATCCGGCTATCAGGTACAAGTAAGATGCGACTGTTAAACTGGCGTCGGCAGGCGATGTTAAAGGCCATGCCGGGCCTCAAACCGGATCGGATCCGCACCCCGTGGCATGAGTTCTGGCGACGCTTTCGTAAGCAGCCGGTGGCGATGGCCGCCGGGCTGTTTGTGCTGCTGCTGATCCTGGTGGCGGTGCTGGCGCCCTGGATCGTGCCTTTCGATGCCGAGAACTACTTTGATTACGACCGTCTCAACGAAGGTCCGTCGATGATGCACTGGTTTGGCGTGGACTCGTTAGGGCGCGACATCTTCAGCCGGGTGCTGATGGGGGCGCAGATCTCGCTGGCGGCGGGGGTGTTTGCGGTGCTGATCGGCGCCGCCATCGGCACGGTGCTGGGCCTGCTGGCGGGCTACTACGAGGGCTGGTGGGACCGGATCATCATGCGCATCTGCGACGTGCTGTTTGCCTTCCCCGGCATTCTGCTGGCCATTGCGGTGGTGGCGGTGATGGGCAACGGCATGGCCAACGTGATTATCGCCGTGGCGATCTTCTCTATTCCGGCCTTTGCCCGCCTGGTGCGCGGCAATACCCTGGTGCTGAAGCAGCAGACCTTTATCGAGTCGGCGCGCAGCATTGGCGCCAGCGACACGACGATTCTGTTTAATCACATCCTGCCGGGTACCGTCTCCTCTATCGTGGTCTATTTCACCATGCGTATCGGGGTGTCGATTATCTCGGCGGCCAGCCTGTCGTTCCTGGGACTTGGCGCGCAGCCGCCGACCCCGGAGTGGGGGGCAATGCTCAACGAGGCGCGGGCGGATATGGTGATTGCCCCGCACGTGGCATTGTTCCCGAGCATGGCAATCTTCCTCACCGTACTGGCGTTTAATTTGCTGGGAGATGGTCTGCGCGACGCGCTGGATCCGAGAATTAAGGGATAACCTACCAAATATTGTAGAACTCAATGTGAAAAGGGTTTTTATTCAGTAAGTTATAAAATGCCGTGTAAAAGGTTTGCTGGAGTTAACGATTTGTAAAAATTATAATAATTAATGATTGAATAACGTTAAATATTGTAAGGATTACAATGAAAAAGCTTCTTTTATGCGGCATGGTTTTACTTTCTACCTCTTGCGCCGATTTCCAGAAAAACATGAGTGACGGGATGAAAGCGGTCAATTCGGCCCTGACGCCGAAATCTTCCACCGGCACGCAAACTGCGGCAGCGGCAAAACAGTCCGGTACCATCACCAACGAACAGTGCAAAACCAGCGTGGGGAAATCCCGTGACTATTTTGAACAGATTGTTGGCTTCAAGCTGAACGAGACCAACTCTTCGGGTTATACCTCGTTCTCTGAGACCTACAACCTGCGCATTTCCGATCGTAAAGACCGTTTTGGCGGCAACTTCGCTATCTGCATCATCTCTATCGATCCGCAGACCAACAAGGTCACCACCTTCTCAATGCCAACCTGATTCAGGCGTTGCGCCTGCATTTTGCCGGGTGGCGCTGCGCTTACCCGGCCTACAAAACCTGCAAAAACCTGCGAGCCCGTAGGCCCGCGCAAGCGAAGCGCCGCCGGGCAATACCAGCCGAGCGCACATCACCCGTAGGCCCGTGCAAGCGCAGCGCCGCCGGGCAATACCAGCCGAACGCACATCACCCGTAGGCCCGTGCAAGCGCAGCGCCGCCGGGTGGAGGGATTAACCCAGGGCAGCGAGCAGCGCTTTTGCCGCGGCTTCGGAGCTGGCCGGGTTCTGTCCGGTGATCAGCTTGCCGTCCTCGACAACAAATGAACCCCAGTTCGGGCCTTTCTCGTAGCGCGCACCCAGGGCGCTCAACTCATCTTCTACCAGGAACGGAACCACGTCGGTCAGTTCGACGTCGGCCTCTTCACTGTTGGTAAAGCCCGTCACCTTGCGGCCCCTGACCAGCGGCTCGCCGGATTCACTTTTAACATGGCGCAGCACGCCCGGCGCGTGGCAGACGAAGCCGGTCGGTTTGCCCGCGCGGGTGAAGGCTTCAATCAGGGCGATGGAGGTCTGTGACTCCGCCAGATCCCACAGCGGGCCATGGCCGCCGGGATAGAAGACGGTGTCAAAATCGTCCTGACGCACGCTGTCGAGCTTCAGGGTGTTGGCGAGAGCCTGCTGAGCTGCCGGATCGGCTTTGAAGCGATCGGTCATTTCGGTCTGGAAGTCGGGGAGATCGCTTTTCGGATCGAGCGGTGGCTGACCGCCTGCCGGGGAGGCCAGCACCACGTCGGCACCTGCATCCTTGAAGACGTAGTACGGGGCGGCAAACTCCTCCAGCCAGAAGCCGGTTTTCTTGCCGGTGTTGCCCAGTTCACTGTGAGAGGTGAGAACCATTAATACTTTCATTGCTATCTCCGGTGATGTGGATAGCTATAAAGGTAGCCTGGTTCAGCGAAGCCATCCCCGGAGGGATGGCTGTTTCGGAATGATTACGGCAGCTTATACGCAATCACGTAATCGCCGCGATCCGGCGAGTTCCGCGCGCCCCCGGCGGTGATCAACAGATACTGCTTCCCGTCCACCGGCGATTTGTAGCTGATTGGCGTGCTCTGGCTGCCCACCGGCAGGCGGGCTTTCCACACCTCTTTACCGGTCGAGGTATCGAAGGCGCGCAGGTAGTAATCCTGGGTAGAAGCGATAAACACCAGCCCGCCCTGGGTCGCCATGGTGCCGCCGATGGTCGGCATCCCGATCGGGATTGGCAGCCCCATCTTCACGCCAAACGGACCGGTATCCTTCACCGTACCTACCGGCACCTGCCAGGCAATCTTCTGGGTTTTCAGATCCACCGCGGTCAGCGTGCCAAACGGCGGCTTCTGACAGGGGATCTCAACCGGCGACATAAAGCGCACTTTGGCGTTGATGGCGTACGGCGTACCGGCCAGCGGCACCGGGCGGCTGATGGCGGCGGCTTCGTTGCCGTCGTTTTTCGCGCCCTGAATCTCCGGGGAGGCCGGTATCAGCTGCACTTCCAGACCCACGCGCATATCGTTGATAAACAGGTACTGATTCACCGGGTCAATCGACAGACCGCCCCAGTTCATGCCGCCTAACGAGCCCGGCAGGTTCAGCGACGGGTCATCACCCGGCGGGGTAAACAGGCCGTTGTAGCGTTTGGATTTAAACTCGATACGGCAGATCAGCTGGTCGAACGGCGTCGCGCCCCACATGTCGGACTCTTTCAGCACGTCCGCGCCAATGGTCGGCATGCCCACCGAGAACGGCTGGGTCGGGGAGTAGATCTCTTTCGGGATCTGGCCCTGAGTCACCTTGCGCTCTTCCACTTTGGTCAGCGGCTTGCCGGTAGCGCGATCCAGCACAAACAGCTGGCCGGATTTAGTGCCGAAGATCAGCGCCGGGGTGGTTTTGCCATTGCCGGTCGGGAAATCAGTGAAGGTCGGTTGCATCGGGACGTCAAAGTCCCACAGATCGTTATGAACAGTCTGGTAAACCCATTTCACCTTACCGGTGCTGGCGTCCACGGCCACCATCGAGGCACCAAACTTACGATCGAGAGCGTTGTGCTTCACGCCCCACAGGTCCACCGCCGCGCTGCCGGTTGGCATAAACACGGTGTTGGACTGCGGATCGTAAGACATCGGGGCCCACACGTTCGGGGTGGAGCGGGTGAAGTTTTCATTGGCCGGAGGTGCCTGCTGCTCGTCCGGTTTGCCCGGATCGAACGCCCAGCGCAGCTGGCCGGTAATGACGTCGAAGCCACGCACCACGCCGCCAGGCATATCCGTCGCCACGTTATCCGCCACGCGACCGCCGACAACAATGGTCGTACCGGCGAGGGTCGGGGCAGAGGTCGGGTAGTAGAGGCCGGTATCCGCCCCTTTACCCATCTGCGCGCTCAGGCTGACGCGGCCGTGGTTGCCGAAGTCTTCGCAGAACTTACCGGTATCGGCATCCAGGGCCACCAGTTCCGGCGTCACGCTGTTCATGATGATACGGCGTTTGCACTGGGCATCTGCGGGCAGTGAAACGGCCGCCACCGGCGAGGAGCCCGGCAGGGTGGGCTGCTGCAATGGGGCGCTGGCATCAAAGTAAGCCAGACCGCGACAGCGCATCCACTTTTTCTGCTTCGCGTTGATCTCGGTTTTCCACAGCTCTTTGCCAGTGGTTGCATCGACCGCAATCACATTGTTATGCGGGGTGCAGAGGAAGAGCATATTGCCGATCTGCAGCGGGGTCTGCTGATCTTCCGCGCCGCCGCCGTTCGGGCTGACGGGGATATCGCCGGTGCGATAGGTCCAGGCCACCTGCAGATCTTTGACGTTATCGCGGGTGATCTGGTCCAGAGCCACAAAGCGCGATGCGCCCGGCGTGTTGCCGTAGTTCGCCCAGTTTTTCTGTTCTTCGCCAGGTTTCACCGGGGTGAGGGGAAGCTGTTCGCCCGACGCCGTCACCGGATCGTGCGGGACAAACATGCCGCCGACGGTAGCGGCAAAGGCCACTGCCAGCACCGCCGCAAGCGCGCCCGCGCCTTTCCAGCACGGGAATTTACCGGCACGATGGAGCAGCGCTGGCAGGGAGAGCGCCACCAGGATCCCGATGCCCGCGAGGGTCAACAGACGCGAGACCAGCGGCCAGAAATCGAAGCCGACATCCCACAGGGCCCACAGCGCAGTGCCCGCCAGAACCACAAAATAGAGGGCCGCGCCACTCAGGCGCTGGCGCAGGATCTGCACGCCCGAGATGATGAGCAGACAGCCGCTGATCAGAAAATAGGGGCTGCCCTTAACGCTGACCAGCTTTCCACCGTACCAGGCGAAGAATATCCCCATCGCCAGAATTATGACGCCCAGAATTCCCAGCAGCACTGCTGCGGTTCTGGACAATTTTTGAACGGACATAAATGTTCCCTGATGTTGACTAAAAATGAGTGATATCACTCAAAAGTGACGATTTATAATCTAAGGCGCGCGAGTGTACAACATCCAGGTAACAATATATTTACCAGAAATAGCTTTATTCTCCTGTCCGGGAAGGAGGACAATCCTGGTAAATCTCAGACACATCAAGGAACAGAGCGATGGTTAAGGTACGTGACGCGCAGGCGGAGGATTTTGAGGCATGGTTACGGCTGTGGAACGGCTATCTTGATTTTTACGGCGCCAGGCTGGATGAGGCGGTGACGCTGGCGACCTGGCATCGGGTGCTGGCGGCGGATTCGGGGCTGTTTTGCCGTCTGGCAGAAACCGAACAGGGCGTGGTGGGATTCGCGATTTGCGTGCTGCATGAAGGGACCTGGGTGACGCAGCCGCTGTGCTATCTGGAAGATCTGTTTGTGGATGACGCGGCGCGCGGCAAGGGCGCGGGCAGGGCGCTGATTGAAGCCGTGATTAGTGAGGCCCGGGAGAAAGGGTGGTCGAAGGTTTACTGGGTCACCCGGGAGGGTAATCCGGCCCGGGCGCTGTATGACAAGCTGGCAACGGTGGATGATTACGTTCGGTACAGGATTACGGTTTAGGTGTTTGTACGTTCACTTTGGGGGGAGTGAAACATACCGCACCGGTTTGCTCCCTCTCCTCTTTGGGGAGAGGGCTGGGGTGAGGGGGAACATGCCGCACCGGAGGTGGTTCCGTTCACCTTACGTTCCTTGCTTCTCTGTAAACCGCGTTACCTGTGAACGTGTAAAGGGGGCTATCGCGCCCCCTTTACAATCCCGGCTCCCGGCAAAGAAAATCGTCGCTTCGCGATGCCTTCGACTTATTCCCGCAGGCTTAGGGTCGGGCGTGATCCTACATCCCTGTAGGTCACGCCCTCTCGGCGCATCCCTGCGCCTCGCCCCGGCCTACGGTCAACGCCTCAGCGATTTTCAGCCGGACCAGAGAGTCGCTGTAACTTTTGTATTATTCTGCAATTATTTCATTGCGTTAAGTTCGTAGGCCGGGTAAGGCGGAGCCGCCACCCGGCATTGTTGCGCCGGGAGGGCGCTTTAAGACAAGCTCGCAACGGTGGATGATTACGGTTTAATAATCATCCAGGTTTAAGCTCGATAGCGGAAACTTAGCGGCTTGTGTTTAAAACCTGCAAAATATTCCCGGCCGCGACGGTGCCCATTTTGATATACGAGGCTTCACTCACGCCGCCAATATGAGGGGAAATAATCACATCTTCTCTCCCTTGCCAGACATGGGGGGCCGCCAGCGGCTCGACCGTAAAGCTGTCCAGCGCAGCGCTTCGCAGGATCCCCTCGTCCAGGGCGCGAATCAGGGCATTATCATCAATCAACCCGCCGCGTGCGGTATTAACCATAATCGCGCCTCGCTTACAGCGGGCGAGCGTTTCAGCGTTAATCATACCGCGATTGTCCGCGGTTAAAGGGCAGTGCAGGGAGATCACGTCCGCGCTGGACAGCAGGTCATTTAGCGTCTCTGCACGCTCGCAGGAGGACGGCAGGGTTTTCGCAAAGGGATCGTAGGCCAGCACGCGCATGCCGAACGCGTTACCCACCGTGGCGACACGGGAGCCAATCGCCCCCAGACCGATCAGGCCCAGGGTGAGGCCTTCCAGCTCCAGAGATTTATGCGTTGATTTATCCCAGTGGCCGTCACGCAGACGTTTATCGAGGGAGACAACGGACTTGGCGCAGGCGAGGATCATGGCCCATGTGTGTTCCGCCACGGCGGCGGCGTTGGCACCGGGCGCAGAACAGACGGTAATATTCCGTTCAGCCGCTGCCGCCTGATCGATGATGTCAATGCCGCTGCCATGCTTTGAAATAACCTTCAGCCCGGGGCTGCGTCCATAATACGGGCCGTGATCTTGCCGTAACGCACCAGGATCGCCACAGGATTATACTGCTCGCAGAGCGCGATCAGCTGCGCTTCCGTGGGCTGGCGACCGGCATACACCATCTCATAGTCACCCAGCATCGCGACGGCCTGCTCAGCCAGATCGCTTCCGGTAACCAGAATGACCTTTTTATTGCCCATTACAGCGTCTCCCCGTCGGTTAACATTCCTGCTTTGCGCAACGCGTCATTCAGCCAGTGCGGGCGCAGATCGCCTTTGCGAATGGCCTCAAGGCGGCGGGTTTCGGTCTCCAGCTTCTCTTTGGCCAGGGTGATAACCTGCTGCACTTCATCGCGTGGAATGACCACCACCCCGTCAATATCCGCCACCACCAGATCCCCGGGACGCACGGTCGCACCGGCAACGGAGATGGCATGGTTCACCCGGCCCGGGATCGATTTGGTGGGGCCACACGGGTTAAGGCCTGCGGAGAACACGGGGTAATTCCCTTTACTCAGGGTGTCGGCATCACGCACCGCACCGTCAATGATGATCCCGGCAATGCCGCTGGCCTCGGCCTGAGTCGCCATGATTTCACCCAACAGGGCGCAGCTGATATCGCCCTTGCCATCCACCACCAGCACATCGCCGGGCTGGGCAACCGCCATTGCGGCATGAATCGCCAGATTGTCACCCGGGCGTACTTCAACAGTAATGGCCGGGCCGGCAACGGCCATATGCGGCGCCAGGGGTTTGATACGTCCGTGCAGCGTCCCGCGACGCCCGGCAACGTCTGCAAGGATGGCGGCCTGATACTCGGCGGCCTGGCGGACCTCTTCTTCTGACACACGACTGAACTCGCGATTGATCATTGGTTTCTCTGTAGCGGACATGAATGCCTCCATATTGTTTTACTGTGTACAATGTAGGTGTACAATACAAAACAACTATAGCGGTGTTGATTTGCTTTTAGCCAGAGCTACATTGGCGTTTGTGATGTAAACACGAAGTGACTCACAAAATTTGCGGTACACTCTTTGCCGACCAGAACAGGAGAAAATGATGGGTAATGAAGGCGTTGTGGCGGTTGAAAAGGCACTGGCTTTACTGGATTGTTTTCGTCCCGGAGACGAGAGCCTGACGTTGACCGCGCTGGCACAGTTGTCGGGATATCATAAAACCACCGTGTACCGGTTGATGAATTCTCTGGAACGCATGAATTACGTCGTCAGACATGATGATGGCAACTATGCCCTGGGTCCGCGTCTGCTTTATCTGGGTAAGCTCTACGAGCAGTCGTTCCACCTCTCACGCGTGGTGCAGCCGGAGTTACAGGCCTTATCCATGGCATCACAGGAGAGCGCAAGCTGGTACGTGCTGGAGGGCGGGCAGCGTCTTTGTCTGTTTCGTGCAGAAGCCTCTCACGGGCTGCGCCACAGCAATCTGCCGGGCAGCCAGTTCCCGCTGGATAATTCCGCCATCAGCAAGGTGCTCCGCCACTGGGGGTTGAATGAAGCCTTGCCGGAAGGTGAGCCGTCGGTGCCGCTCTACACCTCAGGGGCGCGCGATCCCCACACCGCCGCCTTTGCAATGCCGGTGTTTGGCGTGCATGACAAACTTATTGCTGCCCTGGCGCTGACCGGGCCGTCGTCAAGGCTGACCGAAGATCGCCGGGATCGGGAAGTAAGCCAGCTGATGAAGGCCACCGCCAGCCGCCTTTCGTTGAAGATGGGAGCCAGCAAGCCATTTTGCATTGCGTTCTACGGCGAAACAGAAGAGCCGGAGAGCTGATGCCTGCACGCGGGACCGCAGTCCCGCGTGGCCATCTTAATGGGTCAGCTGGTTTTCCTGGCTCACGTGACGGCGAGCCTGACGCCCCATTACCAGCACCGCAATGCCCCCCGCAATACACAGACCTGCCAGTGGAAGCATCGCCAGCGTATGGCTGCCGGTGCGTTCATTGATGATGCCGTAAGCGTTCACCATCACCACACCGCCAATCAGGTTAGCAATGGCCCCGATGGCAGCCAGCCCCGCAGCTGCCGACGTGCTGTTCATCCAGCCCGACGCCAGCGCCCAGAATGGACCTTTCATCGAGTACGCCCCAATCAGCATCACGCTGAGGATCGCAATCGTTACCGGCAGAGAGATGCTGACAAACGCCGCGAACACGCCTGCTGCAATTAAGAACAGGGTCAGCGCGGTATGCCAGCGACGCTCGTTGCTGCGGTCTGAGCTGCGTCCCCATACGATCATCAGCACCGATGCCAGACCGTAAGGGATGGCGTTGAGCAGACCGGTGGTCAAGTTATCGAGGTGGAACGATTTCAGAAGCTGCGGTGACCAGACGCTGATGGTGGTACCTGCCGAGGACGCACCGGTGTAGATCAGCGCCATCAGCCAGATGTGACGGTGTTTCAGCAATTGCCAGGTCGTCTGGTGGCCGATATTTTTTGACTGCTGACGTTCACTTTCCAGGGTGGACTCCAGCCACTCTTTTTGTTCAGTGCTCAGCCAGCTGGCCTGATGCGGGCGGTCGCGGAGAATAAACCAGGCCACAATCCCCAACAGCACGGCCGGTAAGCCTTCAATGATGAACAGCAGATGCCAGCCGCGCAGACCCATCCAGCCATCCAGCGTCAGGATCAGGCCGGAGAGGGGAGAGCCGATAAAGTTGGCCAGCGGGATCGCCACCATAAACGAGGCGATGATCCGTGCCCGGTAGCGGGACGGGATCCACCAGGTGAGATACAGCACCACGCCCGGGAAAAAGCCTGCCTCTGCCGCGCCGAGCAGAAAACGCACGATATAGAGCGACGTGGTGCTCTCAACCAGCGACATGCACATCGATACCACGCCCCAGCTAATCATAATGCGCGGGATCCACAGTCGCGCGCCGACCTTCTGCATTGCCAGGTTGCTGGGCACTTCAAACAGGAAATAGGCAACAAAGTAGAGACTGCTGGCGAAGCCAAACGCGGCTTTGCTGAGGCCGAGATCTTCGTTCATCTGCAGCGACGCCATGCCAATGTTTCCGCGATCGATAATCGAGACCAGGTAGCTGACGATCAGAAACGGGAGGATGCGCCAGATAACCTTGCGCATGGTCTCTCTTTCTATGGCTTCAGTGGCCGTAACGGGGTTACGAGTGTGCTCTGTCATTATTTCCTCGCAGGGTTTCATTATGTTTATCAGGAAATTCTCAGCAAAGTAAGCAGCCCTTCTTGTTGTTAACCGGCTTGCTGCTTTTTGTTTGTTGTACTCTGTACAACATGGTTTTATCAAACAAAACCACTATAGCGGTGACGCGTTCTTTTTATCCAGTTAATGGAAGGTTTAAATGATGTAAATAAGAGGTGACTCACAGATGAGAGGTTGTGGGTATACAGAGAGGGGAGGGGCGAAATAATGAAGTTTTGTAGGCCGGGTAAGGCGCAGCCGCCACCCGGCAGTGCATTGTTGCGCCGGGCGGCACTGCGTTTGCCCGGCCTGGGGTCTTAGTCCATCAGCGCATCAATTGCCATGTGCAGCCAGCGCGGCGTGATTGTTTCGTAGGCCGGGTAAGGCGGAGCCGCCACCCGGCAGTGTTGCGTCGGGCGCACAGCGCCAGCTTCTCGGCAGGTTCGTCGGTTTCCAGCAGGGTTTGAGCAAAACGCTCGCAGTGATTCGCCAGCACGGTGAAGTCAGTGTTGTGGGAGAAGTGGACGGTGAAAATTGGGTGAGCATGGTTTGTAGACATAGGGAATCTCCTCAAAATTAAGAAACCCTGTCATCTTCGCGAGAGGCCAATCCCGACGCCTGTTTTTGCAGGCGCAACAGGAAGATACTGCGAGGAGATCGAGGCGACAACCTGGAAAAACCATTCCCGGAATCCGCCTCGCAAAGTTTTAAAGCAACGTGAAATATTACATGGAAACAGCCAGGAACCGCCCGGCGGCGCTGCGCTTGCACGGGCCTACAAACGGATACCGATTTGTAGGCCGGGTAAGGCGCAGCCGCCACCCGGCGATGTTATTACGGTGCGATGTGTTCCCCTCACCCCATCCCTCTCCCTGAATGGAGAGTGAGCAAAACGAAATTAAACCCGCGTACCCCACAGGTCATACTCGTCGGCGTTCTCAACCTTCACGCGCACGATATCACCCGGTTTCACTTTGGTTTCACCGTTCAGGTAGACCGCACCGTCGATTTCCGGGGCATCGGCCATGCTGCGGCCAATGGCGCCTTCTTCATCCACTTCGTCGATGATGACCATGATTTCGCGGCCCACTTTCTCCTGCAGACGTTCAGCAGAGACCTGCTGTTGCAGCTGCATGAAGCGGTTCCAGCGCTCTTCTTTGACCTCTTCCGGCACCTGATCCGCCAGTTCGTTGGCGGTCGCGCCTTCCACCGGGCTGTACTTGAAGCAGCCCACGCGATCCAGACGCGCTTCGACCAGGAAGTCGAGCAGCATCTGGAAGTCTTCTTCGGTTTCACCCGGGAAGCCAACGATAAAGGTGGAGCGCAGGGTCAGATCCGGGCAGATTTCACGCCACTGCTTGATGCGCGCCAGCTGGCGGTCAACGGAGCCAGGACGCTTCATCAGCTTCAGAATACGCGGGCTGGCGTGCTGCAGCGGGATATCCAGGTACGGCAGGATTTTGCCTTCCGCCATCAGCGGGATCACGTCGTCCACGTGCGGATACGGGTAGACGTAGTGCAGACGGGTCCAGATGCCGAGCTTAGCGAGCTGTTCGCACAGGCCGACCATGCTGGTTTTCACCGGCTCGCCGTTGTGGAAACCGGAGCGGTGCTTCACGTCCACGCCGTAGGCGGAGGTGTCCTGAGAGATCACCAGCAGCTCTTTGACGCCCGCATCCGCCAGACGTTTGGCTTCGGCCAGCACTTCGCCAATCGGACGGCTCACCAGATCGCCACGCATGGACGGGATAATGCAGAAGGTGCAGCGATGGTTGCAGCCTTCGGAAATTTTTAAGTACGCGTAGTGACGCGGGGTCAGCTTCACACCCTGTTCCGGCACCAGGCTCAGGAACGGGTTGTGCTTTGGTTTTGGTACATAGTGATGCACATGTTCCAGCACCTGCTCGTAGCTGTGCGGACCGGTGATTTCCAGCACCTTAGGGTGCACTTCGCGGATTTGATCGACTTTGGCGCCCAGACAACCGGTGACAATCACCTTGCCGTTCTCGGTGAGCGCTTCCCCGATGGCTTCCAGAGACTCCTGCACGGCGCTGTCGATAAAGCCGCAGGTGTTAACGATCACCATATCGGCGTTGTCGTAGCTTGGCACCACGTCATAGCCTTCGGTGCGAAGTTCGGTCAGGATACGTTCGGAATCCACCAGGTTTTTCGGGCAGCCCAGGGAGACGAAGCCGATTTTCGGCTGGTGGGTAACATTGCTCATAGATTAAAAAGTAGTCAGTTATGGAGTTATCAGGGCAGGGATTGTACAGAGGTTGAGGAGAAAATTGTACTGAAGAATTGTGGTCGGTACGGCTTTTCGGTGCAAGTCCATTCTTGCTATTACGAAACGATGTTCGTTTAGATTTTATGCTTATTGATTATGTGGTTATTGTTTGTAAAATGACCATCGGAATTATTTTTATAACAAGTAGAGGGACTTATGAAACAGTACAACAACGATCTTACCCCGGAAATTCTGGCAAGCCTGAAAGAGCCAGCATTCACCCCTGAACAAATCGCTGAAATGCCCGAAGATGCCCGTAAAATTGTCATGAAACAGCTGGCGTTACAGCAACGTCCCGTCGCTGCCGTTTATCGGCCTGCTGTTGCAGGGAGTCTGACACGGCGAGGAGGTATTGCTGATGAATTTGAACCCGATCCGAACAAAGGCGCAAAAGCCCTGCTCAGTAATGGTCAGTATGCCAGTATATTGTATGAAGGCTGCACCGTTACCTATGCAGATGGCACAAAGAGCAGGATTGCCACCAGCGCAGGTCAGTCTCACACCGTGGCAGGTAAAGGAATGGGGCTGGTCGGAAGCCTTCTGGAAAACGGGGATGAAATTATCAGCACGCCTGCTAACTGCGGATTTATTGTTAAGTATGAAGATGATCCTGTTCCGGAGGATTTTTTATCTGCCCATGAGGTAGCGTAATGGGACATCGTTCAGATTGCTACGGACGGGGAACGGCGCTGGAAGGTGATAAAACGACCACTGGCGCTGTCTGTATTGCTTCTATGTCCAACGATACCGAGCACGGGCGCAGAGTCATGCGTGTTGGTGATAAAACGACCCGGTGTCCCAAATGTGGCGAACCTGGTGTTGTGGTTTCGGGAGAACCACGCGATACCAATATGGGGAAAATAGCCGCGGTAGATGGTTCAGTCGTGCGCTGTGCCTGCCCTTCAGGGTCTAACTGGATTATCGCACCTGCCGGGCAGTGGGTAGGGCCGGGAGTGGATCCGTCGATTGCCGCGCAAGCACAACTATTTGCAGAACGTAAAGCCGCTCAGGAAGCAGAAGAGAAGCGACGGGCAGAAGAGCGGGAACATAACCGGGTTTTGCAAAATCCTGTCTTCGTGGTGAAGGCTGTAACGATGCAGGGACGCAGCAGGAGCCTCATACCAATTTTGCTGATATGGGCTTGTTTAAGGCGGCTCCTGCTACGGATGCAGCAACCGACTCAGATGCACCACAGCACGCACAGACAGCAAAGAAAAAGCCACCAGCCCCGGATATCCCAAAACCGAAGAAGCGCAGCACCCTGTACAAGTGGTTTAACGGCAACCATGAAGAAATGGAGTACCAGGCCGCAGTTGCAGCCGCAGCCAGTGCAACCAGAGCACAGACAGCTACCGCCGGGGTTAATGTTCTTGAACAGATTGGCGGGCGCTTTGCTACCTATGGCACATGGGCGGTACGCGGTGCTGAAATCGCCACGGCTGGTGCAGGCGCATCCGTTGCCGGGTTTTTAGTGGGTATGATGCCCGGACGGCTGAACGACGGTGAGCAAGATTTCATCGACCGAATGCGGCTTGCACAGATGAGTGAAGCGCCCACGCGCGTTCGCTACACATGGGAGAATGACAGTAACGGAAACCCCGTCCCGCATGGCTGGCACACCCCATCCGGTAAAGACAGGGTGCGGGTCCGTAAAATGCAGTGGGACATCACCCGACAGGCGTACACCTTCACCACCGAGGAAGAAAGCCCGGTAACAATCATCTGGACCCCGGACCATTCTGGTGTGCGCACTCCGTCAAATACAGGTAATCAAACCCCACTCAGGCTACCGGGAACGATCCTTGTTAACCCGCTGCCGGATGGAACTCAGATCACCAGTACGACAACTCCTGCACCAGAGGAGAAGAGTTTCGCGGATTATATTCTGATCCTGCCTGTATCGGATATTCCGCCGATTTATATCTATCTGAATGCGGATCATAAGTATCACGTGGCTCCGCGAGGTACACCGCCATTACCCGCATTTCCCGATGCTAAAACGGCTAAGAAAAGAACCCCAGTAAAAGGTGGGGGAACATTACGTTCAAGATGGAAGGATTCTAAAGGGCGTATTTTCGAGTGGGACTCACAGCACGGTACGGTTGAAATGTATGATCGATCAGGCCGAAACCATCTCGGGGAGTTTGATCCTGTATCAGGAGAGCAGACCAAGCCAGCGGATCCAACCAGAAGGGTAGAAAAATGACAATTATTTATACTGTTGATGCATTTGATCGTGTAGATGAACTACTTGTTTTTGAGGTTGAAGTACCTAAAGAAAAACTTCCTGAAGTTAGTGAGGTTATGGAGTGGAGCGAAGAGGACTATAACGATTTTGCTGCGGGGCTTGGAGGGTGGAATCTGACCGAACAAAAAGTTAGAGCCATTGAAGGGATTTTAGGCCAAGAATTCTATCAGGAAGATCTCGACTATCAAATTTCAGGTGGCGAAGTTTGAAAATGATGGATCTTGTACACTCATGCTCTTGTTGCTGTCAGTATGAATTCCCCGAAGAGGGAAGTTATGAGATTTGCCCGGTATGCAACTGGGAGGATGATCCTGTTCAGGCTGAAGAACCAGATTACAGAGGTGGGGCTAATGTTATGAGTTTGAACGAAGCGCGCCAAGCATTCCGGCAAGGCCGAAAAGTCAGTTAGCCTGCTTTGGTGGATTTCATCTGTGAGCGGAATGGCTGGATTTGTCCCAGCCTTTCTGTTGCTTTTTAACCTGCTTTATCTGTCACACGAAGTGGGATACCTTCGGCGACACAAGACAACTCCAGCGCCGCAGATATCGGATATCCCGCAGATTTATAACTACATACGCAACAATCCTGGCAAGTCACAGGCAAAGGCCAAAAGTTTATTGGCACCTTAATGGCACCTTATTAGCCGATGCGGGTCAGGGTATGCGGCTTGCACAGATTAGTGAATCCCGGTGTTTTTTCGTTCAGACCGGCGATGTCGGGGATTAGAGCAAAGGCAGCAATGTATAATTTTTGACTTTCGGGCAGCCCAGGGAGACGAAGCCGATTTTCGGCTGGTGGGTAACATTGCTCATAGATTAAAAAGTAGTCAGTTGTGGAGTTGTAAGGGCAGGGATTGTACAGGGTTCTTGCAGGGATTTATACAGATCCCTGTGCTGTGCAGGCAGCGGCTAAGATTTTCTTATCCCGGCTTTAAGGGGCCCTTATTGGATTGGTTAAACAGATAACTTATCTTTTACCTCGTCGATTACTTAAATGAGGTACGTTATGAGAGATATTTATCTGCAATCTAAATTAGAAATGGCCAAAACCCTCCACACCTACGGCGTCGAATTATCCTGTATTTCCGTTGCCACAGGTCTGACCCAGTCCAAATTAGTCAATGAATTAAAAATTGCCGATGACAGCGAATTCGGTAAGCACAAAATCAAAAAATACTAACCCGGCTATTATTCTCTGAACATTCAGGTCGGGTTATTTACTGAGAAATCGGCCAGCAGAGAATAGAGCAGTTTATTCATCTCTTTTCTGAAAGAAGAGTAAATACTGAATTGCGGTAGCGTGAAGGGCGTATCCAGTTTCTTCAGGTTATACATCCCGGCATAGGTCGAAAAGACCTTTTCGGGGATAATGCCCAGGCAGTCGGTCTGAGAAACAATCAGCAGGATGGACGCGAAAGAGGTCGTCAGCAGGCAGCGCTCGCTGGAACGGAATTTTTTATCAACGATGCTCCGGTGATAAATAATCTTTTCGTTTTTGGTGTTGTAGCCCACAAGGTTGGCCTCCCTGAACATCTCTTCCGTTACCGTATCCCCATAAAGAGGATTATCTTTTGCAGCAATCAACACCAGCGTCATATCACTCATCTTCTGGCAAGAAAGATTACTGCTCTCAACAGAAAAGGTGGAGAACACCACATCCGCCTGGCGCATATTCAGCAGTTCGGTAATTTTCGCTTCGTTGAGATCGGCGGTGCGGTGCAGCAGGCTGATATCCGAATTCATCCTGACAATCTTTTCCGTGAGATCGGGTACGACCAGCGGCGAAATAAAGGATTCGGTATAGAGCGTCAGCCTTCTCTTTTTAATCTGTGACGAGAGCGGAAGCAGGGTGGCAAGTTTATCGATGATCGGCAGGATATTATCGTACAGCTCATCCGCATAGACCGTGGGCAGCAGAATATTGCCGCTGCGCACAAACAGGTTATCGCCCATCTGCTCGCGCAGTTTTCGCAGCGACTGGCTGACGGCGGAAGGCGATATGTCCAGCATATCGGCCACTCGGGAGATACTGCCCACGCTGTAAATCAGGCAAAAGAGGGTCAGCAGATTCAGGTCGATCCGGGTTAACGAGACGATCTTTTCTGATACCGGCAAGGTTTGCATACGCCCTCTGTATCACCGCGCGACCCTCTGAAAAATAGCAGGTTGCGCGCCCGCTGCTGTGAGGGAGAAGTATGATTTTGAATTTACCCGCGCTGCAGGCCTTCTCGCTGCTGCCTGGACGCGGCGATTTAACATTGTAAATTATGCAAAACAGTCGCGTATTATTGACCTGACGCATTAAGTTGTACAAAAAACAGCCATAATCTAAAGGTGTTCTAAGCTGACAAGGGGGGAAATAGCATGTCCGTTGACAGACTAAAACGCGATCTTCTGAACAAGATGATCAACGCCCGAATTGATCTCGCGGCCTATCTGCAGTTGAGGAAAGCGAAGGGGTACATGTCAGTCAGCGAAAGCGACCATCTGCGTGACAACTTCTTTGAACTTTGTACTTATATGCGTGAAAAAGCGCCTGAACTGAGAGCCTATTGTAATCCCGAGGAGCAGGCTATGCTCTATCGCGCCGCCGGTTCGCTCACTACCGCAGGCGTCTGTATGATGACCGGCAACCACGATTGCCCGACATTTATCGCCGTCAACGCAGAGAAGCTGGAAAACTGTCTGAACGATCTCACTCTCTGCATCCAGTATCTGAAATCGCATGCACCGCTGATTCGGAGCTGACCCCGGGGGAGGCAACTCCCCCAACTGTTTAAGTTTTTGTAAAAGTAAGAGTGCCCCTGCGCTGAGTGGCTACCTTTAAGGCATATGTCGAAAAGGAGTGCATTATGCGTCGATCCTCGCTTATTTCCCTGCCAATGTTGCTGATATCCGCCTCGCTGTGTGCGGCACCCGCCGACGTGAAGGTCGAAGTGCTGCAAAATAAACTCGATCACCCCTGGTCGCTGGCGTTCCTGCCGGGAGATCAGGGCATGTTGATCACCCTGAAAGGCGGCCAGCTTAAGCGCTGGCAGGCGGGTAAGGGGCTTTCCGATCCCATCGTCGGCGTGCCGAAGGTCTGGGCTAACGGCCAGGGCGGACTGCTCGACGTGGTGCTGGCACCTGACTTCGCGACCTCGCGCCGGGTCTGGCTGAGCTATGCCGAAGCGGGGGATGACGGAAAAGCAGGTACGGCGGTGGGGTATGGCCGTCTGAGCGACGATAATACGCGGCTGGAGGCCTTTAAGGTGGTCTTCCGCCAGCAGCCAAAACTCTCTACCGGTAATCATTTTGGCGGTCGGCTGGTGTTCGACGGCAAAGGCTATCTCTATATCGCGCTGGGCGAGAATAACCAGCGGCCTACCGCCCAGGATCTGGACAAGCTGCAGGGCAAGGTGGTGCGCCTGACCGATCAGGGTGCGGTTCCGGGCGATAACCCCTTCGTAAACCGTAACGATGCGCGGCCGGAAATCTGGTCTTACGGGATCCGCAACCCGCAGGGGATGGCGATGAATCCGTGGAGCGATACCCTGTGGCTTAACGAGCACGGCCCGCGCGGCGGGGATGAGATCAACATCCCGGAAAAAGGCAAAAACTACGGCTGGCCGCTGGCGACGCACGGCATCAACTACAGCGGCTTGCCGATCCCGGAGGCCAAAGGTGAGCATGTTGAAGGCACCGAGCCGCCGCTGTTTGTCTGGAAGCAGTCCCCGGCCCTGAGCGGGATGGCCTTCTATAACAGCGATGTTTTCCCGCAGTGGAAAAACAAACTGTTTATCGGCGCGCTGAAGGACAAGGATGTGATCGTACTGAACGTTAACGACAAAAGGGTAACCGAAGAGGGGCGCATTCTGGGGGATCGCGAGCAACGGGTCCGCGATGTGCGGGTCGGGCCGGATGGCTATTTATACGTGCTGACCGATGAGTCGGACGGGCAGCTGTTAAAAGTCAGCCCGTCCGGGAAATAGCTTAAGTAACCGGGATCATCACCACGTTACGGTAGGCAGGGCGTTCGCTCAGCTTAGCCATCCAGCGTTCCAGATGCGGGCGCGAAGTCCACTCCAGGCCAACGTTGGTGAGGTTCCAGACAAAGGGCGCGACGGCGATGTCGCCCACGCCAAAGTCGTCGCCCGACAGCCACGGCTGTGTCGCCAGGGTTTCATCCAGCATGGCGAGCAGGGATTCGCAGCTCTCTTTTGCGGCATTAATGGCCGGGTAGTTACGCTCGGCTTCCGGGGTTCTCACCAGCCCCATCAGGATCACCCGGTGGGCAGGCGACAGCGTCTGGTTGGCCCAGTCCATCCACTTTTCACCAACGGCACGCTTTGCGGGAGCATCGATCCAGAGTCGGTTCTGGCCATATTGTGCGGCGAGGTAGCGCACGATGGCGTTGGATTCCCACAGCGTCAGGTCGGTTTCGTCATCGCGCAGCAGCGGAACCAGGCCATTGGGGTTCATCGCCAGATACTCCGCGTCTTTATTCACCCCGAACTCCAGTCCCGCCATGATCTGGTTAAAGGGTAAATCGAGCTCTTCCAGCGTCCAGAGCACCTTTTTGACGTTGGTTGAATTGTTCCTGCCCCACAACGTAATCATAATAACCCCTTATAATTAAAGCCGATCTTAAGATAACATCCGAGTGTATGGCTTCACATGGTGAGATAAACCCAACAAATACGCAACAGAGGCGAAAAAAATCGATGAGGTCAAAGCGTATCGGGTTGTTATTGCATAAACTTTAAAAACTTTACCAGGATTTGGTTTTTTTAAGGCTTTAGTACGTTATTACTCATCGCTTCTTACGGCACGGTAGTGTGACGTGATTTTTGGAATGGAAATTCGGGTGGCAACATGATGCGAAAAACTTCTTCTTTACGCGGTCTGGTGGCAGGTTCTGCGCTGCTGGTCCTTTTTGCACCTTCGCTGTACGCAGCGGAACAGGCGGCGCCAGAGGCCCCGCCGGTTGATGCGCGCGCCTGGATATTGATGGACTATGCCAGCGGCAAAGTGCTGGCCGAAGGCAATGCGGACGAGAAACTCGACCCTGCAAGCCTGACAAAAATCATGACCAGCTACGTGGTGGGGCAGGCGCTGAAAGCGGGCAAAATCAAGCTCACCGACATGGTGACCATCGGCAAAGACGCCTGGGCGACCGGCAACCCGGCGCTCCGTGGCTCCTCGGTGATGTTCCTCAAGCCCGGCGATCAGGTGGCGGTTTCCGACCTGAATAAAGGGGTAATTATTCAGTCGGGGAATGATGCCTGCATCGCGCTGGCCGATTATGTGGCCGGCAGCCAGGATTCGTTCATTGGTCTGATGAATGGGTATGCGCAAAAATTAGGCCTCACTAACACCACCTTTAAAACGGTTCACGGCCTGGATGCGCCGGGTCAGTTCAGTACTGCCCGCGATATGGCGCTGCTCGGTAAGGCGCTGATTCATGACGTGCCGGAAGAGTATGCGATCCACAAAGAGAAAGAGTTCACCTTCAATAAGATCCGCCAGCCGAACCGTAACCGCCTGCTCTGGAGCAGCAACGTGAACGTCGACGGCATGAAAACCGGTACCACGGCAGGGGCAGGGTATAACCTCGTGGCGTCAGCCACTCAGGGCGATATGCGTCTGATCTCGGTGGTGCTGGGCACCAAAACCGACCGCATCCGCTTTAACGAGTCGGAAAAACTGCTGACCTGGGGCTTCCGCTTCTTCGAAACCGTCACGCCGATTAAGCCGGACGCGACCTTTGTCAGCCAGCGCGTCTGGTTTGGCGATAAGAGCGAGGTTAGCCTCGGTGCCGGCGAAAGCGGTTCCGTGACCATTCCGCGCGGCCAGCTTAAAAACCTGAAAGCGAGCTACACCCTGACCGATAAACAGCTCACCGCACCGTTGAAGAAAGGCCAGGTGGTGGGCACCATCGACTTCCAGCTAAACGGCAAATCCATTGAACAGCGTCCGCTGGTGGTGATGGAAGCGGTGGAAGAGGGCGGCTTCTTCGGCCGGATGTGGGATTACGTAATGATGAAATTCCACGAGTGGTTTGGTGGTTGGTTTAAGTAGTTGAAAACAACGCCGGGTGGCGGCTTCGCCTTACCCGGCCTACAAATATCGTAGGCCCGCGCAAGCGCAGCGCCGCCGGGCGTCAGGCCGCCAACCGGCCCAAATCGTAGGCCCACGCAAGCGCAGCGCCGCCGGGCATCAGGCCACCAATCAGCCCAATACCGTAGGCCCGCGCAAGCGCAGCGCCGCCGGGCGTCAGGTCGCCAACCGGCCCAAATCGTAGGCCCGCGCAAGCGTAGCGCCGCCGGGCAATAACCCGCACTCAGTACATCAGCTTAATCTGCTGCGCCTTTGCATAAGAAACCAGCTCCTCGTCCGGGCGACAGTCGCTCACAATGGCGTTAAAGCGCGTCAGCTCACCCATTCGCGCCGGGCGCACTTTGCCAATCTTGCTGTGGTCCACCACCAGCACATGGTACTGGGCCATATTCATCGCCCACTGTTTTACCGGCAGCTCGTCGAGATTAAAGCAGGTCGCCCCCTGACGGACATGCACGCCCGCCGCGGAGTAAAAGGCGATATCCGGACACAGGTTATTGAGCGTGTCCTGTAAATTAAGCGGTTTGAAAATCGCATTGCTGGCGTGGAACTCACCGCCGCAGAGGATCACCCGGCATTCGGGCTTTTCCTGCAACGCGAGGAAGGTGTTCAGAGAGTAGCAGACGCCGGTAAACGGCAGGTCGTTATCAATGGCTTCGATGATCCACGGCGTGGTGGTGCCGCAATCGAAAAACAGCGTCTGATGGGGTTGTACCAGCGACGCGGCAAGACGCGCGGCTTTGCGCTTCTCATCCACCAGGCGGGTCTTTTGATCGCTCAGCAGATAGTGGCTGGCGCTGCGGGGCTCAAGGACGATATAGCCGCCAAGCAGCACCACAGGGCCACTTTCACTGTTGAGATCGCGACGAATGGTCATCTCGGAGACACCCAGCAGCGCGGCGGCTTCTTTCAGGTGCAATTTGTCGCTGCGCTTGAGCGCATTAATCAGTTGAGCCAGCCGTTCGTCACGTCGTGTTTCCATAGATCCTCGGAGCCATAAATGAACCCCCGTTACGCCGGGGGCTCAAGTTTAACTCGCTAAACCCGAATTAGTCACGTATCCAGCCTTTACGGATAGGCAGGGCAAAGCAGAACCGGTACAGCTGCGAAAGACGTTGATAGATAACGTCACCGCACAGATTCCACAGGATCTGCGCGCTCAGGCAGCCCAGCATGCCGACCATCAGTCCGCCCAGCATGTCCATCGGCCAGTGCACGCCAAGGTAGACGCGGGACCAGGCGATGGTGCAGGCCACTATCATCAGGACGATGCCCGACCAGACGCGATGCCAGAACAGGAACGCCAGCGCAAAGGTGAAGATGACGGTGCCGTGATCGCTCGGGAAGGAGTCGTCGGCGGCATGATGCAGGAAGTTATAGCCGACACGATCGACAAACGGGCGGTCATGCGGGAACATATGCCCCAGCAGCCAGGACGCCGCCAGGCTAATCAGCAGCGCCATGGCGATCTTAATCACCAGCTGGCGCTGGGCACTTACCTGCTTGCGCGGCCCCCACAGCCAGAGGATCGCAATCAGCGCCGGAACGATGCTAATCATATCTTTCGCCACAAAGGTGGCGAGTTTGATGCTCCACTCCGGTGAAGCAGGTGTGGCGTTGATCAGTTCAAACAGTCCGTAGTTCAGATTTTCTAACATACCCTCGTCACTCTTTTGCAAACCAGGCGGAAACAAGGCCGTAGGCCACCACCTGTGAAAACCACACCCACCAACCTGCCCACAGGTTATGGGAGAAGAAATGTGCCCCGCGCATCACCTGGCCATAGCCCATGACCAGCCCGAGCACAATACCCGCTACCACCATTCCCCAGGCCAGGCGCGGACGCTCGCGCCAGAAGGCGAAGAACAGCCCCATCACCATAAAGCCGCTTGAGGCGTGTCCGCCCGGGAAACAGCGGCCAGGGCCACTGCCGGCGGGGGCGGTATCAAACAAGGGATACGACAGCGCTTTGCCACCGTACTCAACCAGATCCCAGGGGCAGCTGTGATGGCTGATGGCTTTCATCACACCAACCACCGCCGTGCCCAGCCCCATTAACAGAGCCCCGGTTACCAGCCGGGCGTTGCGTCGGTACGCGCCGTAAAGCAGCGTTCCGGCGGCCAGGGCAATGGTCAGGTATTTCGCCAGTCGATGATTGAGCAGATCCAGCAGCGCGTTCTGCTGCAGCGGAAAGTGCTGAGTCGCCGCGTCAAACCAGTAGCCCGTCAGCATCCGGTCAAGGGTCTCATCCCGTGAAAGCCACGTGAAAATCCCGGCCAGAACCAGCAGCGCAATAAGCTGATAACCATAAAAACGTACCGGCAAGCGGTAAAGGGGTTTTGTCTTAGAACTCTTTAACTTAGACAATTCTGAAGCGGAGGAAATCTGTGTCATAATTAAGGTCAATGACTGGAAAAGCCCAAGCATACGGATGCCAACTTAAGGAAACCTTAAACGACGGCGATTTGTGCCTTATTTCTGAACTGCCGCGTGAATCTGCTATATCTGGCGCGGCCATTTCATTACACTCTGCGCGATTTTTTATCGGATATTGAGACTCCATGTTAAACCGTTCTTCTTCTGGCACTCGCCTGGGGCGTCAGGCGTTGCTGTTCCCCCTGTGCCTGGTGCTTTACGAATTCTCCACCTATATCGGCAACGATATGATCCAGCCCGGCATGCTGGCGGTGGTCGAGCAGTACAACGCCGGGATCGAGTGGGTTCCCACCTCCATGACCGCCTATCTGGCGGGGGGAATGTTTTTACAGTGGCTGCTTGGGCCGCTGTCGGATCGTATTGGCCGTCGTCCGGTGATGCTCACCGGGGTGGCGTGGTTTATCGTCACCTGCCTGGCGACCCTGCTGGCGCAAACCATCGAGCAGTTTATGGTGCTGCGTTTTTTACAGGGAGTCAGCCTGTGCTTTATCGGCGCGGTCGGCTATGCCGCCATCCAGGAGTCGTTTGAAGAGGCGGTGTGCATCAAAATCACCGCCCTGATGGCTAACGTGGCGCTGATTGCGCCCCTGCTGGGCCCGCTGGTGGGGGCGGCCTGGGTCCACGTTGCACCGTGGGAGGGGATGTTTGTGCTGTTTGCCGCGCTGGCGGCGATCTCTTTTTACGGCCTGCACCGGGCGATGCCGGAAACCGCCACCCGTATTGGCGAGAAGCTCTCATTGCAGGAGCTGGGGCGCGACTATAAAGAAGTGCTGAAAAATGTCCGCTTCGTGGCGGGAGCGCTGGCCATTGGCTTTGTCTGCCTGCCGCTGCTGGCGTGGATCGCCCAGTCGCCGGTGATCATCATCAGCGGTGAACATCTCAGCAGCTACGAGTATGGCCTGCTGCAGGTGCCGATTTTTGGCGCGCTGATTGTGGGTAACGTCGTGCTGGCTCGCCTGACCTCGCGTCGTACCGTGCGCTCGCTGATCATTATGGGCGGCTGGCCGATTGTCATTGGTCTGGTGGTGGCAGCGGTAGCGACGGTGGTGTCATCCCATGCCTATCTGTGGATGACCGCCGGGTTGAGCATTTACGCGTTTGGTATTGGACTGGCGAATGCCGGACTGGTGCGCCTGACGCTGTTTGCCAGCGAGGTAAGTAAAGGTACGGTATCGGCGGCGATGGGCATGTTGCAGATGCTGATCTTCACTGTGGGTATCGAAGTGAGCAAACACGCCTTCAGCAGCGGCGGCAACGGGTTGTTCAGCCTGTTCAACCTGGCAAACGGCCTGCTGTGGCTGGCGCTGATGTTTGTGTTCCTGAAAGATAAGCGGGTGGGGAGTTCGTTACAGCCGGAGTAAGCATTCAAGCCGGGTGGCGGCTTCGCCTTACCCGGCCTACAAAAACGGGCGTCGTGTTAACAAACGGCCCGATATCGTAGGCCCGTGCAAGCAACGCGCCGCCGGGCATTACCCTGCTTAGTTGAACGGTGCTTCCCGGCTCAACACGCGGTCGATAACCTCCAGCACCCCTTCTTCATTATTGTGCGGCGCTTCATAGCGGGCGACCGCTTTGATGTGATCCCGGGCGTTGGCCATGGCAAAGCTGAATCCGGCCTGGCTCAGCATCTCCACGTCGTTACCGCTGTCGCCAAAGGCCACCACTTCGCTGTCGTCAATGCCCCACAGCTCCTGGAGCAGGCGCAGGCCGTTGGCCTTGTGGATCCCCGGCAGGATCAGGTCGATGTTGCCGTGCCCGGTGGTGACCGGCACCATAATATCGCTCAGCTTCTGGTGGATCATCGCCTGGATGCGCGGGATCTCTTCGTCCGGCAGATTCAGCCCGAATTTAAAGAAGATATCGTTGAAGTTGTCGAAGTTATCCACCTTTTCCAGGCGATGATAATACTTCGCTGCCACGTCATGGAACGCCTCGCCATAGTGCTTGAGGGTATAAGCGCTGCCTTTGCCACAGGCGATCACTTCTACTTCGGGAATTGAACAGAGAAATTCCGCCACGGTGGCGAACTGCGCCTGGGTCAGCTCGCCGTTATAGACGTCTTCACCGGCATTCACCACCCAGCCGCCGTTTTCGGCCACAAAGGCAATCTCATCGGCTATCTCCGGGAAAAAGGAGATCAGCTGGTAATACTGGTTGCCGCTGGCGACCACAAACCGAATGCCCCGTTCCTTCATCTGCGCATACTGGCGCAGGAAGCGCGCGCGATTGTACTCCTTCGCATCGTTCAGGAAGGTGCCATCCATATCAACCGCAATCATTTTAACGCTCATATCCATTCTCCATGACAGATCCAGCCTGTGCGGCCGGTTTGGCGACCGCCCGGGCAACCAGGGCGGCAATCATCACTAATCCCAGTACCACCATCATGGCGCTGCGTAAGCCATAATGTTCGCCGAGGAAGCCCAGCAGCGGCGGGCCCACCAGGAAGGCGAGGTAGCCGGTGGTGGCAACCACGCTGACGCGGGTCGGCGCATCCGGGCCGGTATCGCTGGCCGCCGAGATGGTGAGCGGGAAGCCGAGCGAAGCGCCAAGTCCCCACAGGATCACCGACACGCCGGCAATCCAGTCGACATCGACAAAAATAATCAGCGCAATGCCCAGCCCGCCGAGCAGGGCACTGGCGCGCACCACCGTTACGCGGCTGTAGCGGTCAATAAACCAGCCGCCGGTAAAGCGCCCGACGGTCATGCCGAGGGTAAACCCGGCGTAAATCAGCGAGCCGGAGGTGGGGCTGAATCCGTGACCGTCCACCATCAGCAGCGGCAGCCAGTCGTTCGCGGAGCCTTCGGCAAAGGCCATCGCCAGCACCACCACGCCAATCAGCATCAGCTGCATATCGCGATAGAACGGCAATCCTTTCTCACCGGTTTTGCTCTTGCCCGCCTGGTTTTTGCCGTTGCCGTCCGGGATGGCGGTGATACCCAGCAGGACCGGGGCGATACAGACCAGCGCCGCCAGCAAAATATGCAGATTCGCGGCAATGCCGGAGGCGGTCAGCGCCATGCCGACACCCGCGCCTGCCAGCGTGCCGAGGCTGTAAAAGCCGTGCATCATCGGCAGCACGGTTTTGTTCATCTCGCGCTCGATGGTGGCACCTTCCACGTTGATGGCCACTTCGGCGGCGCCAAAACTGCCGCCAAAGACGGTGAGCCCGAGGGCAAACGCCAGCGGGGAGGCGAACCACAGCGCAACGCTGAGCATAATCATACCCACAATCGCGCAGCACATGGTGGTGCGGATCACTTTCCGCGTGCCGAAGCGCTTAACCAGCCAGGCGGAGCAAAGAATGCCGCTCATGGAGCCAATCGACAGGCCAAACAACACGATGCCCATCTCTGCCGTTGAGACCGACAAAATGTCGCGGATAGCGGGGGTACGTGTGGCCCAGGAGGCCATTAACAGGCCGGGAATAAAGAAGAACATAAACAGCGCCCACAGGCGGCGTTGCAGAATTTTGCGCGATGAGATGACGGTCATGATTTCTGTACCAGAGGGACAACACAGGAGACAACACTAGCAAGGTTGTGTACATTTGTACATAAATTCGCTGAGGTAAATATGAACAGACGACCTAACGATCCGCAACGGCGGGAAAGGATCCTGCAGGCCACCCTGGACACCATTGCCGAACACGGCCTGAACGCCGTCACCCATCGCAAAATCGCCAGCTGCGCCGGAGTGCCGCTGGGGTCGATGACCTACTATTTTGCCGGTATGGACGCGCTGCTCGAGGAGGCCTTCACCTGGTTTACGCAGCAGATGTCGGTGCAGTACCGCGAGTTTTTTGCCGGTGTAACGGGCCCGGAAATGGCCTGTGATTCCATCACCACGCTGATCTACAGCTCTGAAGTCACCACGCCGCACAATATGGAGCTGATGTACCAGCTGTACGCCTTTATGAACCGCAGCCCGTCGTTAAAAACCGTGATGCAGGACTGGATGAAAACCAGCCAGACCGTGCTGGAGCAGTGGTTTGATCCGGTCACCGCCCGCGCGCTGGATGCCTTTATCGAAGGGATGACGCTGCACTTTGTTACCGACCGACAGCCGCTTTCAAGGGAACAGTTGAGAGCGATGGTGGGGCGGATTGCGGGGGAGGGCGGCTGAGCGCAAGTTGTTCAAATTTTATGCACGATTATGCGGGACGCAAAGGGCGGGAAAATGCCACTTTCTGTATTTTACCCGGGTATAATTTGACGGTAATTACCTGCCAGTATACCTTTTTGTTTTTACCCGGATAAAAAGGTAACTCATGTCCACCATCACCCTTACCGCCTTCTGGCGGAACCAGCAAATCGCGCACGGCAGCCTGAGCGAACTGTTGCAGCAGCTACAATCCGCTAACATCGGCAGTGAAACCGTTTTCATCTTTAACGATCGCAGCGGAAAACGCCTCGATATTCACGTTAATGGGGATATCCCCAGCGCCCTGGCGGTTTACCCGGAGCTGGCGGAAAGCAACGTTGTTAAATCCCGCGGACGGCCAAAACTGGGCGTGTCGGCGAAAGAGGTGACCCTGTTGCCCCGTCACTGGGAGTGGCTGGCCACGCAACCCGGCGGGGCGTCCGCCACGCTGCGCAGGCTTATCGATCAGGCGAGGAAAACCGCCAAACCGGTGGATAACAAGCGTCAGCGGCACGATCGCGCCTATCACTTTATGTACGAGATGGCGGGGGATCTTCCTGGCTATGAGGAGGGCATTCGCGCGCTGTTTGCCGACGATGAGGCGGCGTTTACGGCGTGTATTGCCGGCTGGCCTGAGGATCTCCGCCGGTACGCGCTGCGGTTAGCCTTTGGGAAAGACGAGGAGAGTCCGGGTAGCTGAAAATCTCTACAAATGTAAATTTTTGTGCAATTTACTGCGAAGTGTTAATTGTAGTCATTTGATTTTAATGCAATTAAATTTCATCTTTGGTTTCTCTTCTCCCGCCGGGCAACAAAACGCAGAAGGATACGCTACGCTTTGTAAACCATCCTGCGGCAAGCGTTTTTTACCTCTTCTGCGGACGTCGCCACCAAACACCGGGGAAGCCACTATGACCCTTAGTCATGAAGATGATGTAAAAATGCTGTTGTCTGCGTTTGAGCAACGTCTCGAACACCTTCTGCCCGCGGGGGAGCAGGAAGGGCAGGTCTATGCCGCCATGCGCGATGCCACGCTGGTCGCCGGTAAGCGAATGCGCCCCCTGCTGCTGCTGCTGGCGGCGCGGGATATGGGCTATAAAATCGATTTAACGGGCCTTCTCGATCTGGCCTGCGCCATTGAGATGGTCCACGTCGCCTCCCTGATCCTCGATGACATGCCCTGCATGGACAATGCCACGCTCCGACGCGGGCGGCCGACGATTCACTATCAGTATGGCGAACATGTGGCGATCCTGGCGGCAGTGGCGCTGCTCAGCCACGCTTTTTGCGTTATCTCCCGCGCGCCTTTGCTGACCCATGAAGTTAAAGCGCGCGCGACGGCTGAGCTTTCGTCGTCGGTTGGACATATGGGGCTGGTGCAGGGGCAGTTTCGCGATCTGAGCGAGAGCCGTCAGAGCCGAAATGCCGATGAGATCCTGCTGACCAACGAGCTCAAAACCAGCAGCCTGTTCAACGCCACCCTGCAGCTGGCAGCCATTGCGGCCGACGCGCCGCCTCAGGTGAGTGAGCGTCTGCGCTTTTTCGCCCGCGACCTCGGCCAGGCCTTCCAGCTGATTGATGACCTGACGGATGGCTCAAACGCCAACGGCAAAGATCCCCATCAGGATAAAGATAAATCGACGCTGGTCGCCGTGCTCGGCGCTGAAAGCGTGTTCCTGCGCCTGCGCGAGCACGTGCGCAGCGCCGATCAGCATCTCGCGACCGCCTGTCAGCCGGGAGATACCACCCGGCACTATGTTCACGCCTGGTTTGAAAAACAGCTGACGCTGATCAGCCAGAGCCTGTCGTTATCCCTGTCGGAGTGTCAATGAGCAGCCTGTCGCAACGTAAAAGCGATCATCTCGATATCGTACTGAACGGCACGCCCGGCACAAAAAAGTGTACCAGCGGCTTCGAAAAATGGCGTTTCGGGCACTGCGCCCTGCCCGAACTGCATCTTGATGAGATTGACCTCTCGACTTCACTGTTTGGCCGGACCCTCAACGCGCCGCTGTTGATAAGCTCCATGACCGGCGGCACCCGCCGGGCGAGCCAGATCAACCAACATCTGGCCACCGCCGCGCAGGCGCTGGGCCTGGCGATGGGGGTAGGCTCCCAGCGCGTGGCGCTTGAGAGCGAGGCCAGGCACGGCCTGACGCGCGAGCTGCGCGCCTTTGCCCCGGACATTGTGCTGATGGCGAACCTCGGCGCGGCGCAAATCGCCGGGCGACAGGGGCTCGACTATGCTCAGCGCGCCGTCGAGACCCTCGCGGCGGATGCGCTGATTATCCACCTCAACCCGCTGCAGGAGGCGCTGCAGCACGGCGGGGATCGCAACTGGTACGGGGTTATCGACGCTATCCATCGCACCGTGGAGGCGCTGCATGTCCCGGTGGTAGTCAAAGAGGTGGGCAACGGGATTTCGGTGCCGGTGGCCCGCCAACTGGCTGCAGCGGGCGTGGCGATGCTCGACGTTGCCGGTGCCGGGGGCACCAGCTGGGCGGCGGTGGAGGGCGAACGCGCCGTCACTGCGCATGCCCGGGAAGTGGCGATGGCCTTTGCCGACTGGGGCATTCCCACCGCGACGGCGCTGCAGGATCTGCATCAGGCGCTGCCCGACATGCCGCTGGTGGCCTCGGGCGGGATCGCCAACGGCATCGAGGTGGCAAAAGCGATCCGCTTAGGCGCAAGCGTAGTGGGCCAGGCCGCCGGAGTGCTGCACAGCGCGTTGACCTCCAGCGAGGCGGTTATCGACCATTTTCAGGTGATCATCGACCAGCTGCGCGTCGCCTGTTTCTGCACCGGGAGCGCAAACCTGGCGCAACTGCGCCATGCCACGCTGGTGGCCCAGACCTGATGGCGCCAGCGTGGGACCTCATCCTGGCAGGGGGCGGGCTGGCAAACGGGCTGATTGCCTTACGCTTGCGACAGCAGCGCCCCGAACTGCGCGTGCTGCTCCTCGAGGCCGACAGCCAGCCTGGGGGGAATCACACCTGGTCCTTTCATGAGGCCGACCTCACCCCGGAACAGCATCAGTGGCTGGCCCCGCTGGTGGCCCATCGCTGGCAGGGCTACGACGTCCGCTTTCCCGGACTCAGCCGCACCCTTGCCGGGGAGTATCTCAGCATCACCTCCACACGTTTTGCCGATGTGCTGACCGGGACCTGTGGCGACACTCTGCATACCCACGCCGTTATCACCGCGCTCACCCCGACGTCGGTGACGCTTGCCGACGGCACAACGCTGCAGGCCCGGGCGGTCATCGATGGCCGGGGCTACAGGCCGGACAGGCATCTCCACACCGGCAGCCAGTCCTTTCTCGGGCAAGAGTGGCGTCTGAGCCAGCCTCACGGCCTGACGCGACCGATCCTGATGGACGCCACGGTCAACCAGCAGGGCGGGTATCGCTTTGTCTACACGCTGCCGCTTTCCGCCACTGAGCTCTTAATCGAAGACACCCACTACGTTGACGCCGCTCGCCTGGATCTGGACGTCTCCCGGCAAAACATCGCTGACTATGCCCGTCAGCAGGGCTGGGCGCTGGAGCGCCTCAACCGTGAAGAGCAGGGCCATCTGCCGATTATGCTGGCGGGGGATTTCCAGGCCAGCTGGCAGGCGAAGGATAAACAGCCGTGCAGCGGCCTGCGCGCCGGGCTGTTTCATGCCACCACCGGCTATTCGCTGCCCCACGCGGTGGCGCTGGCCGAGGCCATTGCCGCAAGCGCGGAGATCGACGCGGCGACACTTTTTTCCGTTATCCATCGCTACGCCCTGCGCCAGTGGCGCGAGCAGCGCTTTTTCCGCACCCTTAACCGCATGCTGTTCCTGGCGGGGGATGCCGATAAACGCTGGCAGGTGATGCAGCGGTTTTACTCTCTTAACGAAGGGCTGATCGCCCGCTTTTACGCCGGGCAGATAACCCTGGCCGATAAAGCGCGGATCCTGGCAGGTAAGCCCCCGGTTCCCGTCGGCGAAGCGATGCTCGCCATACTGAAACTCACTCCCCGGATGCGAGCGTTTCACCATGAATAAAACAGTGATTATTGGCGCCGGTTTTGGCGGATTAGCGCTGGCCATTCGGCTGCAGGCGCAGGGCATCGACACGCTTCTGCTGGAGCAGCGGGATAAGCCCGGCGGCGCGCCTACGTTTATCAGGATAACGGCTTCACCTTTGACGCCGGGCCGACGGTGATAACCGATCCCAGCGCCATCGAAGAGTTATTCACCCTGGCCGGCAAACGCATGGCGGATTATGTCGAGCTGCTGCCGGTAACGCCTTTTTATCGCCTGTGCTGGGAGACGGGCGAAGTGTTTGATTACGACAACGTGCAGACCCGGCTGGAAGAGCAAATCCGCCGTTTCAATCCGCGCGACGTGGAGGGCTATCGCAAGTTTCACGCCTACTCCCGGGAGGTGTTTAACGAGGGGTATCTCAAACTCGGCACGGTGCCGTTCCTCTCATTTCGCGACATGCTCCGCGCCGGGCCGCAGCTTACCCGTCTGCAGGCCTGGCGCAGCGTCTACAGCATGGTCTCGCGTTTTATCGAGAACGAACAGCTGCGCCAGGCGTTCTCCTTTCACTCCCTGCTGGTGGGGGGCAATCCGTTTGCCACCTCGTCGATCTATACCCTGATCCACGCCCTTGAGCGTGAGTGGGGCGTCTGGTTTGCCCGCGGCGGGACCGGGGCGCTGGTGCAGGGGCTGGTGAAGCTCTATCAGGACCTGGGCGGCGAACTGCAGCTGAATGCAGAGGTGACCCGGCTGGAGGCCGAGGGGGATCGCATTAGCGCCGTCACGCTGAAAGATGGCCGGACGATCCCGACCGCGGCGGTGGCCTCCAATGCCGACGTGGTGCATACCTATGAAAAGCTGCTGGGGCATCATCCGACGGGGGCGGCGCGTGCGGCGTCCCTTAAGCGCAAACGCATGAGTAATTCGCTGTTTGTGCTCTATTTTGGCCTGAACAAGCAGCACGATCTGGCCCATCATACGGTCTGTTTCGGGCCGCGCTACAAAGCGCTGATCGACGAAATTTTCAATAAAAACGCCCTGGCGGAGGATTTTTCCCTCTACCTTCACGCCCCCTGCGTCACCGATCCCTCCCTGGCACCGCCGGGCTGCGGCAGCTATTACGTGTTAGCCCCGGTGCCCCATTTAGGCACGGCGGCTCTCGACTGGGCCGTCGAGGGGCCGCGCCTGCGCGACAGGATTTTTGCCTATCTCGAAGCCCACTACATGCCGGGGCTGCGCAGCCAGCTGGTGACCCACCGCATGTTTACCCCGTTTGATTTTCGCGACCAGCTGGGTGCGCATCTGGGATCCGCCTTTTCGGTCGAACCGATCCTGCGCCAGAGCGCCTGGTTCCGGCCGCACAATCGCGACAGCCGGATCCCCAATCTGTACCTGGTCGGCGCCGGTACGCATCCGGGAGCCGGTATCCCCGGGGTGATCGGCTCGGCAAAAGCGACGGCAGGACTGATGCTGGAGGCGCTCTCCCGATGAACACGACCCTGATGGATCACGCCACCGACACCATCGCCGTGGGCTCGAAAAGTTTTGCCACCGCGGCGAAGCTTTTTGATCCCGCCACCCGACGCAGCGTGCTGATGCTCTACGCCTGGTGCCGGTACTGCGACGACGTGATCGATGGGCAGGAGCTGGGGTTTAGCGCCGCGCCTGTCGACAGCGCCCTGGCAGAAGAACGTATGGAGATGCTCAAAAACCAGACCCGACGCGCCTGGGAGGGGGCGGAGATGAGCGAGCCCGCCTTTGCTGCTTTTCAGGAGGTGGCGCTGGGCCACAACATCCCGCTCCAGCTGGCGTACGATCATCTCGACGGCTTTGCTATGGACGTGCGCGAGACTCATTACGAGACGTTAGACGACACCCTGCAGTACTGCTATCGCGTGGCGGGCGTGGTCGGATTGATGATGGCGAGGGTGATGGGCGTGCGCGACGAGGCGGTGCTCGATCGCGCCTGTGATTTAGGCCTGGCGTTCCAGTTGACCAATATCGCAAGGGATATTGTCGATGATGCCCGGGTTGGCCGCTGCTATCTGCCCGCTCAATGGCTGGCAGAGGCGAAAATCGACCCGCAGGCGCTTGCCGCATCGCAGACCCGCGAACCGCTGGCGGCTCTTGCCCAGAGGCTGGTGGCGGAAGCCGAACCTTATTATGCCTCTGCCCGGCAAGGGCTGGCCGGGCTGCCTCTGCGATCCGCATGGGCGATTGCCTCGGCGCACGGGGTGTACCGCGAAATTGGCGTGAAGGTGAGCGCGGCGGGGCCCCGCGCCTGGGATACAAGGCAGGGCACCAGCGACCTTGAAAAAGCAGGCTTACTGCTGAAAGGCGCCGGGCTGGCGCTTACTTCTCGTTTTGCGACGCCGACGCCGCGCCCGTCCGGGCTCTGGCAGCGCCCTCGCTAGTCGCGCGACGCGCCTTGCGCTGGCGTAAGGTGGCCTGCAGTTTGTCTATCGGCGGCGCATACAGAAATCCAAAGGAGACGCACTCCTCCTTGCCCCGTACCGCGTGGTGCAGACGGTGCGCCAGATAAAGACGCTTGAGATAACCCTTGCGCGGAATATAGCGAAACGGCCAGCGCTGATGCACCAGCCCGTCATGCACTATAAAGTAGAGCGCGCCGTATGCCGTCATCCCGGCCCCAATCCACTGCAGCGGCCATATGCCCCAGGTCCCCAGCGCAATCAGCACAATCGCCAGCACGGCAAACACCACGGCGTAGAGGTCGTTCACCTCAAACCAGCCCGTGCGCGGCTCGTGATGCGATTCATGCCATCCCCATCCCCAGCCGTGCATGATGTACTTGTGGGCAAGGGCAGCGATTAACTCCATGGCGGCAACGGTTAAAAGCACAATCACTGTGTTGTACAACGCGAGCATTGGGGCTCCTTGGGCTCGGGATGAATTTAGCTGACAGTTAAGCGTAACACCTAATTGGGGAAAGGGTGGGAAGGCAGATGGGAAGCGACGTTGTGAATGTTGAGGGGGCGGATTTCAGGCAACAAAAAACCCATTTATGTAAACGGGTTAGTGAAAACAATCACTTGTAAGATAATCAATAAGTTAGATTGGTGGTAAGGAGTGGCGATTACAGGCAGTGCCAACCGTTGCCGCCACTCTGAATATGTAGCCTTAATAAATTGCGTCTCAATCTTTGATCGGTACCCAAGCTTTTTTGTTAGGGTTCCATCGTTTGGTCATATCCAGAGTAAGTAGGGCTACCAGAGTACCCCCACGATAACCTCCCTCAATTGCGTCTTTGACGACACCTCCGCTTAAACCTCGGTTATAACTAACCTTAATTTCAGCCACACCATCCAGAGGTTCAGCTAAAGTCATTATTAACGTATCGTGAAACACAGGTAAGCCATCAGCGCCAGTAGTAAGGGGTCTTTGTGTATACCAATACGAGTGTCCACGTGCGTTAGCAAGGTCTTCTGCATATCTTTCCATCACATCCAGCGTGTAGTACTTGTCTCCATTATCTTTCTTGGATTTTCTAGCCCATTCATCATAGGAAATGAAATAGCTCACGACATCTTTCTGGTACTGCTGGTTATCTTTCCAGGCGCTATATTGAAGCCAGCCTGCAACCGAGCCTACGAGCAGAACTACAACGGAAAGTAAAATTAATGAGATACGTAACACTGTTTTTTTGTGTTGCCCGATTAGACGCCAAATAACGATAACCAAGACAACAGCAACGAGAAAAAGAACGATCTGAGACATCAGCATTCTTGCCTAAATGAGAGATTTAAAGAGTGTTATGCGGAATTATACATGCGAGATTTAAGTTGTCATGAACAACATATTGGTTGAATGTGGAACGGTAATGTCGCTTACGAAATAAACGCAGGGCATTTTCAGGGGGCCAGGTACGCATAGCGCATAGTCATTTTATCTCCTGATGCCCCAAGATGTTCTGCAAAGCAAGAATGATGGGCCCGACATCATGAAGTGTGCTGCAAATGTTTGGCGCAGAACGTAGGTGAGTTGCGCGTGCGGAAGAACGATGAAAGTTTTCACCATCTTCCTTTGGTGAGTTTTCTTACTGCCATAAAAAAGCCCTCATCTCTGAGGGCTATATTTAACTGTGTGTCGCCCAGTTATCAATGTAAGCTTACGACGATTCGTACATAACTAAGCGACCACTAACTCCTCATTTTCTTTTATGGCCATATTACGTTCATTCTCAATGGCTAACGATTCTCTGTACTCTTTAGCTTCTGCAAACATCGTCCAATGTGCATCAATACTCATTTCTTGAATCGTGGATTTGATCTCTTTAATGCCTACGTTAAAGAACTCTTTGCGAGAGTTAACTTTGTTTACCTGCTTATCGTTAAACACTTTGTGAAGATGGTTTTCAAGTGTAGGGGCATCATCACTGTAGATCATTGCATGGACATCGAACGAGAATGGGACACTAGCATCCCCAAGTTCACGAACGCGATCAAGTGGTTCGAGTCTTCGCGTCATCCCAATCTTATAAACATTTTCACCAAATGAACCGATATTACTTATCACATAGACGTGACCTGAGCGTGTTTGCTGCGCCATCGAAATGGCTCGTTGGTTTTTGGCTTCAGCTTCTTCGTATTTAATTTGTAGTTCAGCCAGTTTCTGTTCGAGGGCTATACGTTGTTCTTCGCCTGCGAGCATCAGTTCTTTTGTTGCTTTATCAATGGCTTGTTGAATTGCCTTTTCTTCTTTTTCAGCTTCCTTTATCGCTTTCTCATACTCACGACGAGCTTTTTCTTCTTCACGCAATTGCTCTTTGATTCGTCTTTGCTCTTCTCTTTCTTCGAGCATAATTTCATTTACACCAACCCCCCATTTAAGCTCGTTGAGTCGGGCCTGTAAGTATATATCGGTGATCCTGGCAGACCTAAAGGCTGAACCGTTAAAATTCACCAGCTCAAATGCATCTTTTATTTCTTGGGATAATTTACCGTAGTTATTATGTTTAATTTTTGAAAGGGTGCTGTCGACCTTTCCATTAAAAGCATCTAGTACAAATTTAATTGCGGTGTTTCGTCTGTTCTGTTCGACATACTCACAGCTCGCCGCTTTGCTCGTTTTGATAAGAGACTTAGTTAACTCCCTCGCTTTTTGCAGCTCTTTCCCAGCATCCGTAAATTCATAGTTTTCTGCCAGTTCGTCCAAAACGCTACGGTTAGGAACTATCCATTCATCACCGTATCCCTCTATTTTATTTTTCATAGACTTAGCTACTGCTTCATAAGTCTTAGCAAACTCTTTTGCTTCATATGCAGAACCAGCAATTTCTTTCGCACGGGCTTCTGCATTTGCAATTATTTTTATTGCATTATCGTTCGCATTGGAGATCAATTCATCGGCTCTGTTACTGGCTTTGTCTAGCTGCTCTCTGGCTTTCAAACGAGTGTCGCGAGCATCCTTAGTGAGTGCAGTTGCTTCCCTGTTTGCATTGCTAATAATAAATTGAGCTTGGCTATGCGCTTCGTTGATGGTTCTTGCAGACTTAACTTGGGCTTGCTCAATTTTTTCTTTCGCTAAAGAATCAGCGATTTTTATCTTATTATCAGCAACCAGTACTGCATCATGCAATTCTTGATACTTCCATAAGGATGACGCCTTGCCTTCCAGTTCGGAGTGTTCTTTTAAAGCTTGCGCTAAATTCTCTTCAGTCTGGCTGAGCTTCTCTTGATTTTGGCTCAACTGATTTGATAAGGATGCATTGGTATGAGTAAGAGCATCCACATCAGTTTTGTACTTTTTTTTCTGTTTGATATGCATGATCAGCAAAACAAAAGAAATTAGAACTGCCAATAATAGGGCTGTAAAAAGTGAATCCATTACATAATCCTTTACATTAGTGATTTGAAGATGCTGTTTTAATTAAGCAAGCAATCCCATCAATACTTAGTTGATTTCTAAACGATTAGGCTGACTCTGTCTATGAGTTATGCTCATCTCATTCCACTTGCATCGCTTGCTCAACAACTTCTGCAACTTTGCTCCTGCTAAAGCCTCTTTCGTCCGCGATCTCCATCATTTTTGCTTCCATCATGGCCTTGCTACGCATAGCCGAAAGGATTGGCTTAAAGGGATGATTATTTCCTTGAATGTTTAAGGGCAGTGAGATGCTGCTAATCAGCGTTTCTTCCAGTATCCAGGGCTCTTCATCTGCCACCCAATATACTTTTGCATTCTTCTCCATCCATCGATCCAGCCATTGCTCACCTGAATGGGTAAATGTTGTTCTGGTTCCAGAGCCCACCCGGCGGAGCGGATAATTACTTTCCGTAGCAAGTAGAACGCCAAGCGTGCGCCTGAGCGTCGAGCCTTCTGCATTCCCGCTGTAATGCGTTTTGATGCGTGTTTTCAGGTTGGCACGACTGTTGGGTTTTCCTTTCTTATCCGGTGAAATACCAACATAGAGCAGCGTGTAACCATCCTGCGTCAGACAACCTTCCGTAGGAACACCTGGAGGTATTTCTTTAAACCACCAGAAATAGACTCCATTGACCGCGGGAACAGGCGTCGGTCGGCTCATGACTTCTGTCCTGCTGAATGTTTTTTCAGGATAAAACTTGAACACTGATATTCTCCGGGAAGATTGATTTCCGGTAGTTTAGGGGATCGCGCGATGGGATGAGTTGATTTAGTGATGGGTAATGCTGAGTTTAAAGGTAACGATGCAGGAAGTGGATGCCCGGAAGGACCGTATCTACTGAAAATGGTTGAAGTTGACGGATTTCAGGCAACAAAAAACCCATCAACCTTGAACCAAAACGGCGGGGTTGATGGGCTCCACAAATTGGGGACATCAAAGAAAAGCAGTGGCAATAGTTATGACTGACGTCTGGGGGAAAAGTTCTGCGCATAGCGAAAATTTTTTCGCCATTGCGCAAATTTTTTTATCCCAGCCCCGGCCAGATGATGATGATTAGCGTGCCCGCGAGGGTTAACAGCACGTTAGCGATAGCATAGGTGCCAGCATACCCCAGCGCGGGAATGTTGCTCCGCGCGGTATCGCTGATGATTTCCATTGCCGGGGCGCAGGTACGGGCCCCCATCATCGCGCCAAACAGCATGGCGCGGTTCATGCGCAGCACATAGGCGCCGAACAGGAAACAGATAACCACCGGCACCAGGCTGACGATCAACCCGGCCACCAGCATCTGCCAGCCTACCGCGCCCAGGCTGTGGCCAATGCCGCTGCCCGCGCTTAGGCCGACGCCCGCCATAAACACCATCAGGCCGAACTCTTTCACCATGTTCAGCGCGCCCTGGGGAATGTAGCCGAAGGTCGGATGGTTAGCACGCAGGAAGCCGAGCATAATCCCGGCAAACAGCAGACCGGCAGCGTTGCCGATACCAAAGCTAAAGTTGCTGAACTGGAAGGTGATCATCCCAATCATCAGGCCGACGATAAAGAAGGCGCAGAAGGCGAGCAGATCGGTCACCTGGCTGTGAATAGAGATAAAGCCGATGCGGTCGGCAACGGTCTTAACGCGGCGCGTGTCGCCGCTCACCTGCAGCACATCGCCTTTGTTCAGGACGATGTTGTCATCGATAGGCATCTCAATCTGGCTGCGGATCACCCGGTTGAGGAAGCAGCCGTGGTCGGTCAGTTTGAGCTGTGCCAGGCGGCGGCCAACGGCGTTGTGGTTTTTAACCACGATCTCTTCGGTGACGATGCGCATGTCGAGCAGGTCGCGGTCGAAAACCTCTTTACCGTTACGGAAGCTGGGGTCGAGACGGGCGTGGGCATCCGGGTAGCCGACCAGGGCGATGTCGTCGCCCATCTGCAGTACCGCGTCGCCGTCCGGGTTTGCCAGAATACCGTTGCGGCGGATGCGTTCGATATAGCAGCCGGTCTGGCGATAAATGCCCAGCTCGCGCAGGTTTTTGCCGTCGGCCCAGGCTACCAGCTCCGGGCCGACGCGGTAGGCGCGGATCACCGGCAGGTAGACTTTGCGTTTGCTGTCGGTATCCAGACCGCGCTCGCGGGCGATTTGCTGGGCGCTGGTCTGCAGATCCTGATGCTGCAGTTTAGGCAGATAGCGTGCGCCGACGATCAGGCTCACCAGACCGATCAGATAGGTCAGGGCATAGCCGAGGCTGAGGTGATCCAGCGCCAGCGACAGCTGGGCGTTATCCAGGCCGAGATGACGCAGCGTATCCCCTGCGCCAACCAGCACCGGCGTGGAGGTCATCGAACCGGCCAGCATCCCCGCCGTCAGGCCGATATCCCAGCCAAACACTTTGCCTAAGCCTAAGGCGATCAGCAGGGCGCTGCCGACCATCACCAGCGCCAGCATCAGGTAATTTTTGCCGTCGCGGAAGAAAATAGAAAAAAGTTGGGGCCAGCTTCAACACCGACGCAAAAAATAAACAGCATAAAGCCTAAATTAAGCGCATCGGTGTTAATACTGAAATGCTGCTGGCCTAATAATAATGAGACGACTAAAACGCCAATAGAATTACCCAGTTGGATTGACCCCAGGCGTAATTTACCCAGGCAGAGGCCCAGTGCCAGCACCACAAATAACAGCAGGATGTAATTGCCGTTTAACAATTCTGCGACGTTTATGTTCACGAAGGATAACTTCTTGTTTACCAGTAAGTGGTTGAAGGGACAGGTGATTTAGGCTACTGTTTGCCCAGCGTTGAGGAGCGCCTGGCTCCTGACCGCACACTATAATATATATCGCAAAATAATACCAAACTATTACTTTATTTATAACAGACAGCAACATCTGACAGCGATTGCGTTTCGACGCGCCGTTCGGGCAGGGAATGCCATATAACTCATCTGACTGTGTGTCCATCGGACGATAAATGAATTTGCCCGCGAAGTAGGGGGACGATTTGAATATTAAACGTAATTGGTTTGGGGTGGCCTGCTGTTTTTTGCTTTTTACCGGGGTATGCGTCTGCCTGAGGTTTAACGTCAGAGGGGCATTTATTGCCGCCGGGCGTCCTGAGCTGGGATTATTGTTCTTTACCCTGCCGGGCGCTGCCGCCAGCTTTCTTTCCCGTGGAGGGGAGGTCATCCGGCCGCTGGTGGGGGCGATGCTCGCCGCGCCAATCTGTCTGGTGGTGATGCGCCTGCTGTTTATCCCGTCGCGCACGATAGTGCAGGAGATGGCCTGGTTGCTGAGTGGAATTTTCTGGTGTGCGTTGGGGGCGTTGTTCTTTATGTTTGTGCGTCGGGCGCTGGAGAACCGCCGCCTGAGACTAAAAGCGCCCTCAGAGTGAGGGCGCGAAAGGCTTACTGGGCAGCGAACAGCCCCAGGTGCTCTTTGGCGTAGGCTTCAAAATCGGTAAAGCCGCCGATGTGGTTCTGATCGAGGAAGATCTGCGGTACGGTTTCAACCGGCTTACCGACGGTTTTTTCCAGATCGGCTTTGGTGATGCCTTCCGCATGAATGTCCACGTAGCGGTAGTTAAAGTCATCACGCTCGGCGGTCAGCTTTTCTGCCAGATCTTTTGCGCGCACGCAGTATGGGCAACCCGGACGTCCAAAAATTACTGCAAACATGTTCTCTCTCCTGAAACTAAGCCAGACGGCGAATGACGCTATATTGCCGATAACTATCGGTAATGAAAAGCAGGTTCTGCCTCTCAGATTGATATCTTCAGGCTATGTTTGGCCAATTACAGCCTTCGGTTCTTTGCCTATACTGGCGATATTGTCAGTAACGCCTGTACAGAGAGACCGCATGACGCCAGTAATTGATCTTCTTCGTTCCCACCGTTCTATTCGCCACTTTACCGACCAACCCATCAGCGATGCCCAGCGCGAGGCGATTATTGCCGGTGCGCAGGGAACCTCCAGCTCCAGCTTCCTGCAGTGCAGCTCCATCATCCGCATTACCGACCCGGCGATGCGCGAACAGCTGGTGACCCTCACCGGCGGGCAGAAGCACGTGGCTCAGGCGGCGGAGTTCTGGGTGTTCTGCGCCGACTTTAACCGCCATCTGCAAATTTGCCCTGAGGCGCAGCTCGGCCTTGCTGAGCAACTGCTGCTGGGGGTGGTGGATACCGCCATGTTGGCGCAAAACGCCATGACGGCGGCAGAGTCGCTGGGGCTGGGAGGGGTTTACATAGGCGGCATCCGTAACAGCATTGAGGCGGTGACCGAACTGCTGCAACTGCCGAAGCACGTTCTGCCGCTGTTTGGCCTGTGCCTGGGCTGGCCCGCGGATAACCCGGACGTCAAGCCGCGCCTGCCTGCGGCGATGGTGGTGCATAAAAACCACTACCAGCCGGTGGACCCGGAGGTGCTGGCGGAGTACGACGAAGAGCTGGCGAATTACTACCTCAGCCGCGCCACCAACAACCGTCGCGACACCTGGAGCGACCATATCCGTCGCACCATCATCAAAGAGAACCGCCCGTTCATCCTCGACTACCTGCATAAACAAGGATGGGCTACCCGGTAAATGCTCTAGGGCGGTGATGATCTCGCCGCCTTAGATGTCCTGATGCCCCTAAGTGAACTTTTTCTCATGAAGACGAATCACTTTTTGACTGCGATCAAGCCTCCTTTATTACCGCTTCATACTTCCCCAATACATTCATGTGGCTTGTATCAATGATGACCTAGTCAAGGTTACAATCGGTTAAACATTCATTTCGGGTGAAAAACTATGCTAGGTCTTAGTTCAGAAGCTGCTGCTCTTTTAGGTGCTTCTGCTGCTATCGGTATTCCACTAGTTTTCAATTTGATCAAAGAAGTGTGCTTTGACCGAAGAAAACGCAATGCCGAACGCGCGTACATCAGTGTTCAGCTTGTATTCTTATTGGATAAGTTTGCGGGGGATTGTGAGGAGGTTTCATGGGATAGGGGATTTGATGAAAGCGGCCCTGAACCAGATTCACCCGAATATCTCGAAATCCAAGTTGACCCCCCTGTGTTCGATATGAGCACTGTGAAAGGTGAATACAAATACTTGGAACCCTCATTGATTTACAGGCTGCAATCGATTGATGTGGAATTGTTGAAAGTTAAACAGCGACTTCGTGAAATGACCAGTAATCCAAACTTCGGCGCGGAAATCATGGATAAGTACATCTTACTTAGACGCGAACTATACGCTGATGTTGGCTTAACGGTTGTGCAATTGTCAGCAGATATCCGTGCAAAACTGAAGATCGACGTTGATCACGGGTGGAGTTCTAAAGATAGTTTACTTAGAAGTAAAGCCCATATCTGGCGTATCAAATCGAGAGGGGCATTGCGAAGGATGGAAAGAAAAGCGCAAATTAAAATGCGCTTGCCTTTCTGATGTTTAAAAGCAGTTTTTTACTAAGGGTCAATGACCCTTAGTTGAATGTCCATATTGGCTACATCAGACGAGTAAGGCTGGTATATGAAAACAAAATACAAAATCAAATTTATCTACGAAGTATATTTTTAACTTTTACTCTTGAAACTAGATTAAGAAAGGTTTAACCACACACATCATTTGAAGGGTTTACTAAGATCCATTCAAAGAATAAATCACTTCGAGATCACGAGCGAAGCGAGGCATCAAGCGTAGCGCAGATGCTAACCTTAAACACTATCGTTACGTAAACATGATCACTTCGAAGTAATGGTAATTAGATCACTTCATAGATTACGAAGTATTACGTTGCCGCTTCGCGGTCGGTCCTGCGCACCGTGATCATTTCTTTTTATTTGTTATTCGATGAATAATTAGTAACGACTAGTTATGTTTATTTATAGGTGGCGAAACCAGTGATACCGGGCCTCTCAGGGTATCTAAAGTAACAAGTGGATTTTTATAACTGAATGGATATTAATTCTAAGTGAATAGTTTTTTTAAAAAGTGATTTTTAATCCAGTTAAAGTTAATATCGTTCCCGCAACCAGAAGTAACAGCAAACCCAAACCTTCAGATAAGGAGTATCTATGAGTCATGGTAAGGCAGAACCAACTAACACTAACGCTGCTGATTACAAAATCTATTCACGGCTTGATTCTGGGGAGTCGCTCGAAAGCATCATTGCGAATCCACCAACGACCAAACATAGTGTTGTTACATCTGCTTCAAACATTAAGCAAGAATATGGATTCTGGAAAAGGTGGCGTGCAAACAATCCAAAACCGGATTGTGAGTGATTGAACTCTTCCCAGCCGAACAAACAAACGTACAAACCCCAAACCAGCCGGGAAGGCGCTTAATGCTAACACTTGAATTCTGTTTAGCAACTACCTTGAACCACGCAAAAATCAACTGGAACCAACCATGCAGACCACAGATCTATTTTCTATAACTGTTTCAATCAATCATCTATCGGACGTCGTTCAGCAGATACAGGAAATAGCGAAAGAGGCAGGCAATGTTGACTGGCTTAAAGATTATGGTATGCCGATCGGAACTCTATTGCTTTCTGCCGGAATCGCTTATTTTAGTGCTATTTCAGGTTACAAATGGCAAGACAAGTTTCAAGTGAACAAGCTAAAAGTCGATACTGTTAACAAAACCATTATGACCTTTCAAAACATGCAAGGTACGTTATTGAGTCTGAAATCAAATTACGCTAGTTCACTACCAGCCGATCCCTTACAACGCGCCTGTGCAATGCCGAAACTGATTTATTCATATAACCCAGTTGCTTTAAACTACGAACATTTGATTCAAGTAATAATGTCTACAGATGAAAATTTATATCAAAACCCGTGGTTACACATTGCGTCATATATATCAATGCAAGATCAGTTTAATCAATTGAATAAAATAATAGAAGCCCGAAATGAAGTAGACTTCCAAGTTAAGGATGCTTTAGCTACAAAGTATGGTCGAAAAAACTTCACTTTTCTGGAGGTTTTACAAGGGGTTGACCCAATAGCTATGCAGAAATATATTGAGCTAACAGAGGTCATTATTAACATGATTGATAATATGATTGTATCATCGAATGATTTTTTGAATAACTTCCCTCATCTAGCAAAGCAATTGATGGGAAAAAACTTATCAAAGCATTATAAAATGATTAGTGTTTATAAAAACATCTCTGATGCAGCAAAAGAATTACAAAAAAGAACCATTCCTCTAAATGTTACCTTGACAGCGCAGTTATTGAATATTCCTGAAAGTGATGTTCAAGAAAAACTTTGTGATCAAAGTTACACCATACAGACACGAGACATATCGACACATTAAGAATTTTAACATTCTAAATACAGCCATCATTACAAGGAACTCACCTGATGGCTGTACTCACTCAAACATTACTTCAAGCATGGTAAGTAACTCAATACGACAAGCAAGGCGGTAAATGCACTCTGTGTGACCTCCCTTTGGACTCTGTAGGCAAGGCTAACGCCGACCACAATCACCACCCAGGCCATATGCGAGGACTCTTACACGGCCTTTGTAATAGCGTCCTCGAAGGTAAGGTTGCTGGCCTGATGTAGCGGGTAGGCTTGAAAGGCAAAACCGATCTCCCAACGGTGTTACGTAAGCTTGCTGATTACTGGGAACAGGACTACAGCGAACAGCCGATCCATCCTTCGTTTGTTCTTGATCAGTCGAAGCGTTTCGGCAAGTTCACCAGGAAACGAATGATCAAGGAATTGCGCGCCGCTGGTGTTGAAGTCGGATAACCCGGACGTCAAGCCGCGCCTGCCTGCGGCGATGGTGGTGCATGAAAATCACTACCAGCCTGTGGACCCGGAGGTGCTGGCGGAGTACGACGAAGAGCTGGCGAATTACTACCTCAGCCGCGCCACCAACAACCGTCGCGACACCTGGAGCGACCATATCCGTCGCACCATCATTAAAGAGAATCGTCCGTTTATTCTCGACTATTTGCACAAACAGGGCTGGGCTACGCGATAAGTCCATTCATCCCGCGCCTGCCTGCGTGTATGATACGCAGGCTTTTACCAGGTAATGTCTGAGAGGTGCAGGGTGAAAATTGCCATATTGTCCCGGGATGGAACGCTCTGGTCGTGTAAACGCCTGCGTGAAGCGGCGCAGCAGCGCGGCCATCTGGTGGAAATCCTCGATCCGCTGTCCTGCTATATGAATATCAGCCCGGCGGCATCTTCAATTCACTATAAAGGGCGCCAGCTGCCGCATTTCGACGCGGTTATTCCGCGCATTGGCTCGGCAATCACCTTTTACGGCACCGCCGCGCTGCGCCAGTTTGAGCTGCTCGGCAGCTATCCCCTGAATGAATCCGTGGCGATCACCCGGGCGCGCGACAAGCTCCGCTCCCTGCAACTGCTGGCCCGCCAGGGGATCGACCTGCCAATCACCGGCATTGCCCACTCCCCCGACGACACGCACGATCTGATTGAGATGGTCGGCGGCGCGCCTTTGGTGGTCAAGCTGGTTGAGGGCACCCAGGGGATTGGGGTGGTGCTGGCCGAAACCCGCCAGGCGGCAGAGAGCGTGGTGGATGCGTTTCGCGGTCTGAATGCGCACATTCTGGTGCAGGAGTACATCCAGGAGGCGAAAGGGCGCGATATTCGCTGCCTGGTGGTGGGCGATGAAGTGGTCGCCGCCATCGAGCGTCAGGCGAAAGAGGGCGATTTTCGTTCAAACCTGCATCGGGGCGGGGTTGCCCGCGTAGCGGAGATCACCTCGCGCGAGCGTGAGATAGCCCTGCTGGCCGCCAGAACGCTGGGGCTCGACGTAGCCGGGGTCGATATCCTGCGCGCCGACCGTGGGCCGCTGGTGATGGAAGTGAACGCCTCGCCAGGGCTGGAAGGCATTGAGAAAACCACCGGGATTGATATCGCCGGGAAGATGATCGGCTGGATTGAACGCCATGCCACGCCGGAGTTTTGCCTGAAAACGGGCGGATAACTGGCCTGCCGCGCATTGATGCCTGGGCCAGGCACTATTTTTTTAAAGGGGTTCCACCGTTATGGATTCACTCGTAGTACCGACACTTGATACGTTACGCCAGTGGCTGGATAACATGGGCGTCAGCTTTTTTGAATGCGACACCTGCCAGGCGCTGCATCTGCCGCATATGCAAAACTTTGACGGCGTGTTCGATGCCAAGCTCGATCTGATCAATGATGTCATTCTTTTTTCCGCGCTGGCAGAGGTCAAACCCTCGGCGCTGCTGGCGTTAGCATCGGATTTGTCCGCCATCAATGCCAGTTCTTTGACGGTGAAGGCATTTCTCGATATTCAGGATGATAATCTGCCAAAGCTGGTGGTTTGCCAGTCTTTCTCCGCATCCGTAGGGCTGACCTTCCCGCAGTTCGCGGCCTTTATCCAGCAGAGCGAAGAGCAGATATCCATGGTGATGCTTGAAGCCAGCGCCCATCATCTGCTCTACAACGCGGAAGAGGGCGCAGAGCCGCCTGAATCGGCGGGCAATTTTCTGCACTAAACCTGTCTGACATTTAGGCAGTCGCTGTCGTGGCGGCTGCATAACACCCTCTTTTCTGCTGGATTTAACCTTTCTTTAAAGAATTATTCACCGCCATCCCGCCAATTCGGCTTATCACATAGATACTTCTTGCATAAAAAATTGTTAAAAGGCGTTTTTTAATCTGAGCTATAGCTACGGAGACAAGCTACAGTTTATTCTTGCGATGCCGTTAAACGCGAGCAGATACAGCCACCTGAGTAACATCTTCTGCTGTTGGCGGAGTGATAAATCATGCACGTTTCTTGCATAGACTAAGAGTGTTCATTTTTGGTGCGTTTGTTAACGCGCTTTCAGAAGGATTAACGCTATGATCGCTTTAAATAAAAAATGGTTATCGGGTCTGGTTGCGGGCGCGCTGATGGCGGTCTCCGCAGGTACGCTGGCGGCAGAGCAAAAAACGCTGCATATCTACAACTGGTCTGATTATATTGCCCCGGACACGGTGGCCAATTTTGAAAAAGAGACCGGGATTAAAGTCGTCTACGACGTCTTCGATTCTAACGAAGTTCTGGAAGGCAAACTGATGGCGGGTAGCACCGGCTTTGACCTGGTCGTGCCTTCAGCCAGCTTCCTGGAACGTCAACTCTCCGCCGGCGTGTTTCAGCCGCTGGATAAAAGCAAACTACCGGACTGGAAAAACCTCGATCCTGAGCTGCTGAAGCTTATCGCTAAACACGATCCTGACAACAAATACGCCATGCCGTATATGTGGGCCACCACCGGTATCGGCTATAACGTCGAAAAAGTGAAGCAGGTGCTGGGTGCCGATGCGCCGGTCAACAGCTGGGATCTGGTGCTGAAGCCAGAGAATCTGGAAAAACTGAAAAGCTGCGGCGTCTCCTTCCTCGATGCTCCGGAAGAGATTTTTGCCACCGTGCTGAACTACCTCGGCAAAGATCCGAACAGCACCAAAGCGGATGATTACACCGGCCCGGCCACCGATCTGCTGCTGAAGCTGCGTCCAAATATCCGTTACTTCCACTCCTCCCAGTACATCAACGACCTGGCGAACGGCGATATCTGCGTCGCTATCGGCTGGGCGGGGGACGTGTGGCAGGCGGCTAACCGTGCTAAAGAAGCGAAAAACGGCGTGAACATCGCCTATTCAATCCCGAAAGAGGGGGCGATGGCCTTCTTCGACGTCTTCGCCATGCCGGCTGATGCGAAAAACAAAGACGAAGCCTATCAGTTCCTGAACTATCTCCTGCGTCCGGAGGTTATCGCCCACATCTCTGACCACGTCTTCTATGCCAACGGCAACAAAGAGGCCACCAAACTGGTCAGCGCCGAAGTGCGTGATAATCCGGGCATCTACCCACCGGCTGAAGTGCGCGCCAAGATGTTTACCCTGAGCGTGCAGGAGCCGAAGATCGACCGCGTGCGTACCCGCGCGTGGACCAAAGTGAAAAGCGGTAAATAAACGTTTGTCCCAGGCCGGGAAAGCCCAGCGCCCCCGGCTACAGGCGCACCGTTCTGGTGCGCCTGCACCATTTTGATTGATGCCGGAGAGCACCCCGTGAACGACGCGATCCCCCGCCCGCAGGCGAAAACCCGTAAAGCGCTGACCCCGCTGCTGGAAATCCGTAACCTGACCAAATCTTTCGACGGTCAGAACGCCGTGGATGATGTCAGCCTGACTATCTACAAAGGTGAAATTTTTGCTCTGCTTGGCGCATCTGGCTGCGGGAAATCGACGTTGCTGCGCATGCTCGCCGGGTTTGAACAGCCCAGCGCCGGGCAGATCGTGCTGGACGGCGTTGACCTCTCCCGGGTGCCGCCGTATCAGCGCCCGATCAATATGATGTTCCAGTCTTACGCCCTGTTCCCGCACATGACCGTGGAGCAGAACATCGCCTTTGGCCTGAAGCAGGACAAACTGCCAAAAGCCGAAATCACCGCCCGCGTAGCCGAAATGCTGAGCCTGGTGCACATGCAGGAGTTTGCGAAGCGTAAGCCGCATCAGCTCTCCGGCGGTCAGCGTCAGCGCGTGGCCCTGGCCCGCAGCCTGGCGAAGCGGCCAAAACTGCTGCTTCTCGATGAGCCGATGGGGGCGCTGGATAAAAAACTGCGCGACCGCATGCAGCTGGAAGTGGTGGATATTCTTGAGCGCGTGGGCGTGACCTGCGTGATGGTGACCCACGACCAGGAAGAGGCGATGACCATGGCCGGTCGTATTGCCATCATGAACCGCGGCAAGTTCGTGCAGATTGGCGAGCCGGAAGAGATCTACGAGCACCCGACCACCCGCTACAGCGCCGAATTTATCGGCTCCATGAACGTGTTCGAAGGGCTGCTGAAAACGCGTGAGGAAGACGGGCTGGTGCTCGACTCCCCGGGGCTGATCCACCCGCTGAAAGTGGCGGTGGACAACTCGGTGGTTGATAACGTCCCGGTCTACGTGGCGCTGCGTCCGGAAAAAATTACCCTCTGCGATGCCCCGCCCGCCGATGGCTACAACTTTGCCGTGGGGGAGGTGGTGCATATCGCCTACCTCGGCGATCTCTCCATCTACCACGTCCGCCTGAAGAGCGGCCAGATGATCAGCGCCCAGCTGCAGAACACGTATCGCTACCGCAAAGGGCTGCCGACCTGGGGTGACGAGGTGCGTCTGTGCTGGGAAGCCGATAGCTGCGTTGTGCTGACGGTATAAGGAAGGGCCATGAACAAACCTGAACCTGCGACCCGCGCTGCGGCGGGCATTGATACCAGCTGGTTGACCCGCCTGCAGATGGCCCACGGCCGCAAGCTGGTCATCGCTATGCCGTATCTGTGGCTGATCCTGCTGTTCCTGCTGCCGTTCCTGATTGTGTTCAAAATCAGCCTGGCGGAGATGGCGCGGGCGATCCCGCCTTACACCGATCTGATGGAGTGGGCGGACAGCCAGCTGGCGATCACCCTCAACCTGGGCAATTTCCTGCAGCTGACCGACGATCCGCTCTACTTCGACGCCTATCTGCAGTCGTTGCAGGTGGCGGCCGTCTCGACACTCTGCTGTCTGCTGCTGGCCTATCCGCTGGCGTGGGCGGTGGCCCACAGCAAACCCTCGACGCGTAACATCCTGCTGCTGCTGGTGATTCTACCTTCGTGGACCTCGTTCCTGATCCGCGTCTATGCCTGGATGGGGATCCTGAAGAACAACGGCGTGCTGAATAACGTCCTGATGTGGCTGGGGGTTATCGATCAGCCCTTGACCATTCTGCACACCAACCTGGCGGTCTATATCGGGATTGTATACGCCTATCTGCCGTTTATGGTGCTGCCGATCTACACCGCCCTGACGCGCATCGACTATTCGCTGGTGGAAGCGGCGCTGGATCTCGGCGCCCGTCCGCTGAAAACTTTCTTCAGCGTCATTGTGCCGCTGACCAAAGGCGGAATTATCGCCGGGTCGATGCTGGTGTTCATTCCGGCGGTGGGGGAGTTCGTGATCCCGGAACTGCTCGGGGGCCCGGACAGCATCATGATTGGCCGCGTGCTGTGGCAGGAGTTCTTCAATAACCGCGACTGGCCGGTGGCCTCGGCGGTGGCGATTGTGATGTTGCTGCTGCTGATTGTGCCGATCATGTGGTTCCACAAGTATCAGCAGAAACAGATGGGAGACCACGGATGAACAACTTACCGGTAGTGCGCTCTCCGTGGCGGATCCTGATCCTGGTGCTCGGCTTTACGTTCCTGTATGCGCCGATGCTGATGCTGGTGATCTACTCCTTCAACAGCTCCAAGCTGGTGACGGTGTGGGCGGGCTGGTCAACGCGCTGGTACGGCGAGCTGTTCCACGACCAGGCGATGATGAGCGCCGTGGGGTTAAGCCTGACCATTGCCGCCTGCGCGGCAACGATGGCAGCCATTCTCGGCACCATTGCCGCAGTGGTGATGGTGCGTTTCGGTCGTTTTCGCGGAGCCAACGGCTTTGCCTTTATGATCACCGCGCCGCTGGTAATGCCGGACGTGATCACCGGCCTGTCGCTGCTGCTGCTGTTTGTGGCGATGGGGCACGCCATTGGCTGGCCGTCCGATCGCGGTATGCTCACCATCTGGCTGGCCCACGTCACCTTCTGTACCGCCTATGTGGCGGTGGTGATCTCCTCGCGTCTGCGCGAGCTGGATCACTCCATTGAAGAGGCGGCAATGGATCTCGGGGCGACGCCGCTGAAGGTGTTTTTCATCATCACCCTGCCGATGATCATGCCGGCGGTGATCTCCGGCTGGCTGCTGGCGTTTACCCTGTCGCTGGACGATCTGGTGATCGCCAGCTTCGTCTCCGGCCCGGGCGCCACCACGCTGCCGATGCTGGTTTTCTCCAGCGTGCGCATGGGGGTAAACCCGGAGATCAACGCCCTGGCGACGCTGATTCTGGGCGTGGTCGGCATCATCGGTTTGATCGCCTGGTATCTGATGGCGCGGTCTGAAAAACAGCGTCAGCGCGATATCCAGCGTGCAAGACGCGGCTGAAGCTCCTAAAATCTGCAGAGAAGCGTAATTGGATGCCGCGTTAACGCGGCATCGTTTCATGGAAGACATCACGTTGGGATTTTTCACGAAAACTAGCCGGTCACATGCCCGTCTGAACGTTCCTGCCCTGGTGCAGGTGGCGGCGCTCGCCATTATCATGATCCGCTGCCTCGATGTATTTATGATTTTCAACACTTTGGGCATGCGCGGGCTGAGCGAGTTTATCCACCGCAGCGTGCAGACGTGGAACCTGACCCTGGTCTTTTTCGCCAGCCTGATGCTGGTGTTTATCGAAATCTACTGCGCCTTTTCGCTGGTCAAAGGGCGTAACTGGGCGCGGATCCTCTATCTGCTGACCCAGATTGTCGCCACCGGCTACCTGTGGGCCGCGTCGCTGGGTTACGGCTATCCCGAGCTGTTCAGCATTCCCGGCGAGTCCAGAGGCGAGATCTTCCGCACCCTGGTGATGCAAAAACTGCCCGACCTGCTGGTGCTCGGCCTGCTGTTTGTGCCTGCGGCCAGCCGACGGTTTTTCAATCTGCAATAACGTGTATAATCGCTGCCCCCAGACGTATTAAGGTTTCGTTATGCAGTGCGCACTCTATGACGCCGGTCGCTGTCGCTCCTGTCAGTGGATTGAACAGCCGGTCTCTTCTCAGCTTTCCGCCAAAATGGCCGACCTCCGGACCTTGCTGTCCGGAATGCCGGTGGCGGAGTGGTGCGCGCCGGTCAGCGGGCCGGAGCAGGCGTTTCGCAATAAAGCCAAAATGGTGGTCAGCGGCAGCGTCGAAAAACCGCTGTTTGGCATGCTGCACCGGGACGGTAATCCTGTCGATCTCACCGACTGCCCGCTCTATCCGGCCTCGTTTGCCCCCATCTTTGCCGTCCTGAAACCCTTTATCGCCCGCGCGGGTCTTACGCCCTACAACGTCGAACGTAAGCGCGGCGAGCTGAAATACCTGCTGCTCACCGAGAGCCAGCTTGATGGCGGGATGATGCTGCGCTTCGTCCTGCGCTCAGAGGCCAAACTGCCCCAGCTCCGCGCGGCCCTGCCGTGGCTGCAACAGCAGTTGCCGCAGCTGAAGGTGATCGCTGCCAATATTCAGCCGGTGCATATGGCGATTATGGAAGGCGAGGAGGAGATCTTCCTCACCGACGCCCAGGCGCTGGCGGAGCGTTTTAACGATGTGCCGCTGTGGATCCGCCCGAAGAGCTTCTTCCAGACCAACCCGACCGTCGCCAGCCAGCTGTACGCCACGGCGCGCGACTGGGTACGTCAGTTACCGGTTAACCATATGTGGGATCTCTTCTGCGGCGTCGGCGGCTTTGGCCTGCACTGCGCCACCCCGCAGATGCAGCTTACCGGGATCGAAATCTCCGCCGAGGCGATCGCCTGCGCCACCCAGTCGGCCACAGAGCTGGGGTTAACGAACTTGCACTTCCAGGCGCTCGACTCCACGCAGTTCGCCACCGGACAGGGCAGCGTACCGGAGCTGGTGCTGGTCAACCCGCCGCGTCGCGGCATCGGCAAGGTGCTCTGCGACTACCTGAGCCAGATGGCGCCGCAGTTTATTATCTACTCCAGCTGCAATGCCCGGACGATGGCGAAAGACATTGGCGATCTGCCCGGTTATCGGGTCGAACGGGTGCAGCTGTTCGATATGTTCCCGCATACTGCCCACTATGAAGTACTCACGTTATTAGTGAAGTCCTGAGGAACCGCCCGGCGGCGCTGCGCTTGCGCGGGCCTACAATTATTCCCTCTCCCCTATGGGGAGAGGGTTAGGGTGAGGGGATCAACGCGCACAATGTTAAACAAAATGTGAACGTTTCCCGCCGTAGAAATCAGGTAAGCTTTAGCTGTTAAGATTCAATAAGGCTGACCGATGAAGCAGATCCTGCTGGTAGAAGATGACGGCGATATCGCCGCGTTACTGCGTCTCAATTTAGAAGACGAAGGTTACGTGATTACCCACGAGGCGGACGGGGGCAGGGCGCAGCACCTGCTCGGACAATCCCACTGGGATGCGGTGATCCTCGACCTGATGCTGCCCAACGTTGACGGGCTGACCCTCTGCCGGGCGATCCGCGCCCGGGACCACTATCTGCCGGTGATTATCATCAGCGCCCGCAGCAGCGAAACCGAGCGCATTCTGGGCCTCGAAACCGGGGCCGATGACTATCTGGCGAAACCCTTCTCGGTGCAGGAGCTGGTGGCGCGCATCAGGGCGCTGTTCCGCCGTCAGCAGGCGATGGGGCAGCAAACCTCCAGGCTTATCAACGCCCACGGGCTGACCATCGACCCGCTGGCCCGCAGCGTGCTGCTGCGTGGCGAGGTGGTTGACCTCACGCCACGGGAATTCGATCTCCTCTACTTTTTCGCCCGTCATCCCGGGGAGGTCTTCTCCCGTCTGGCCCTCCTTGAGCAGGTGTGGGGATACCAGCACGAAGGGTACGAGCACACCGTCAACACCCACATCAATCGCCTGCGGGTAAAAATTGAGAAAGACGCCGCCGAGCCGGAGATCATCCGCACCGTCTGGGGAAAAGGCTATCTGTTTGCGGAACGTCCGCTATGATCCGCCGCCTCACTCTGCTGTTTATTCTTCTGCTGACGGGCTGTGCGGCGGTGGCCTGCGCGGTGCAGCTCTGGACCAGCATGCAGTACGGCAACGCCATGGTGCAGCGCCTCTCCGGCGGGCTGGCACAGCATATCGCCCAGCGGGAAACGCTGCTGGATGCCAACGGCCAGGTCGACCGCACCCGGCTCAAGCCGCTGTTTGACCGCCTGATGACTTACAACCCGAGCGTGGAGCTCTACGTCCTCTCCCCCGACGGGCAGATCCTCGCCGATGCCGCGCCGCCGGGGCACATCAAACGGCAGAAGCTTGCCGTTGCGCCGGTACAGCAGTTCCTGAGCGGCGGGATGATGCCGGTCTACGGGGACGATCCGCGCAGCCTGACCGGGGAGAAGGTCTTCAGCGCCGTGCCGCTGCATCAGGACGGCGTGCTGCGCGGCTATCTGTATATCGTTTTGCAGGGGGAAGAGCTGAACGCCCTGGCGGAGCAGGCGTGGCAGAAAACGCTCTGGAGCACGGTGCTCTGGTCGCTGCTGCTGGTGGCGCTCTTCGGCGCGCTGGCGGGCGGGCTGGTCTGGTACTGGGTGACACGGCCCGTGAAGCAGTTAACCGACGAGGTGAGCGGCCTGGATCGCGAAAGTATGCACGTCATCAGGCAGCTCGCCACCCAGCCCCTGCAGGCCGCGCCCTCTGACGAAGTGGCCCTGCTGCGCAATACCTTTATCGAGCTGGCGCAGCAGATTGCCAGCCAGTGGGATCAGCTGGCCGACAGCGACCGGCAGCGCCGGGAGTTTATCGCCAATATCTCCCACGACCTGCGCACGCCCCTGACCTCACTGCTGGGGTATCTGGAAACCCTGTCGCTGAAATCCGGCACCCTGTCCGCGCAGGAGACGCAGCACTATCTCTCCATTGCCCTGCGTCAGGGCCATAAGGTTCGCCATCTGTCGCAGCAGCTGTTTGAGCTGGCGCGCCTTGAGCACGGCAGCATCAAGCCTCAGCGCGAACGCTTTGCCATTGGGGAGCTTATCTCCGACGTGGCGCAAAAGTTTGACCTGGCGGTGGAGACGCGCCAGCTTCGGCTGCATATCGACGTGCCGCGCCAGCTGCCGATGATCAATGCCGATCTGTCGATGATCGAACGGGTGGTCACCAATCTTCTGGATAACGCGATTCGCCATACGCCGCCGGGGGGCGAAATCGGGCTTAAAGTGTGGCTGGAGGGTGAGCAGTTGCAGGTTGAGGTCAACGACAGTGGGCCGGGGGTGGATGAACACCTGCGCGATGGGCTCTTTATGCGGCCGTCAGCGCTGAGCCAGCAGGCGTCGAGGGATAATCGCGGCGGGCTGGGGCTGTTGATTGTCAAACGAATGCTGGAGCTGCACGGCGGGGGGATCAGGCTGATGGAGGCGGCGAAAGGGGCGCGTTTTCGCTTCTATGTGCCGCTTTGAGTAATGCCGGGTGGCGCTACGCTTACCCGGCCTACAAAACCGCACCGTACGTAGGCCGGGTAAGGCGTAGCCGCCACCCGGCATCAGACCGCACAGTCTGTAGGCCGGGTAAGGCGTAGCCGCCACCCGGCAATCAATCTTACTGCGGGAACCACTGGTCGCTGATTTTCTGATACGTGCCGTCGGCTTTAATCGCTTTCAGAGCGCCGTTCAGTTTCTCCACCAGGGCTTTATTGTCCGGACGCACAGCGATGCCCAGACCGGTGCCGAAGTACTGCGGATCGGTCACTTTATCGGTAGCGGTACCCAGCTGCGGGTTGGTTTTCAGCCACTCGTTCACCACCGCGGTGTCACCGAATACGCCGTCGATACGGCCATTTTTCAGGTCGATAATTGCGTTCTGGTAGCTGTCATAGGCCACGGTTTTCACTTCCGGGTGCTTATCCTGCAGGTATTTCTGGTGGGTGGTGCCGTTTTCCATGCCGATGCGCTTGCCTTTCAGCTGCTCAAAGGAGGTGTACTGGCCTTTTTTGGCGATCACCACCGCAGAGTTGGCGTAGTATGGTTCGGTAAAGGCAACCTGCTTGCTACGCTCCGGAGTGATGTCCATGCCGGAGATCACCGCGTCATATTTTTTGAATTTCAGGGCCGGGATCAGGCTGTCAAAGGCGTGGTTAGTAAAGGTGCACTCGGCCTGCATCTGGGTACAGAGCGCTTTTGCCAGGTCGATATCAAAACCGACGATCTGGTTGCTGGCATCCAGCGATTCAAACGGTGGATACGTCGCAGAAACACCGAAGCTGATCTTGTCGGCGGCAGAGGCGCCAGCGGCGAAGGTAGCGAGTAAAGCGGCCAGAACTAACTTTTTCATTATGAAGCTCCCGTCTGTCAATCTTGTCATTATATGCCGTGTCTGCGGCTGAACGTCACAATGCCATCTAATGAATTTATATGCAATAAAAATGATTAAGTATTTTTTGAGAAATAAAAAAAGACGGACAGTGGTTAGACTTGCCCGTCTTTTTTAAATCAAACTTATGCAGTTTTAATTACGGCGTTCGAAGGCCAGCGCCCGGCGTTCAACGACACGCATCAGCAGGGTCAGCAGGCCGTTGACGATGAGATAGATAATACCGGCAGCGCCAAACACCATCACATCGTATGTCCGTCCGTACAGCAGCTGCCCGTGGCCCATCACTTCCATCAGGGTGATGGTATAGGCCAGCGACGTGCTCTTGAACACCAGCACCACTTCGTTGGAGTACGAAGAGAGCGCGCGTTTGAACGCGTACGGCAGCAGGATCGCCAGCGTGTCTTTCTTGCTCATCCCCAGCGCGCCGCAGGACTGCCACTGGCCGTCCGGAATAGCGCGGATCGCGCCGTAGAACAGCTGCGTGGTATAGGCGGCGCTGTTCAGCGACAGGGCGAGCAGGGCGCACAGCCACGGCTCGGAGAGCAGATGCCACAGCACCGGATATTCCTGCAGCGTCGGGAACTGGCCCGGGCCGTAGTAAATCAGGAAGATCTGCACCAGCAGCGGCGTGCCGGTAAACAGGGTGATGTAGCCGCGCACGATCCACACCAGCACCGGCGTTTTCAGCGTCAGGATGATGGTGAAAATCAGCGCCAGGATCAGCGCCACGATAATCGAGGCCACCGTCAGCGTCAGGCTGGTGTGCAGCCCTTTCATCAGTTCGGGTAAATACTCAAGCATCAGCCTGGTCTCCGTTCAAAACGCGTCGCACGCAGGTCAATACGCTTGAGGATGTACTGACTGAGCAACGTGATCACCAGGTAGATGGCCGCCGCCACGATGTACCAGGTAAAGGGCTCCTGGGTACGGGTGGCAATGCTTTTGGTCTGCAGCATCAAATCGTTAACGCTGATTAAGCTCACCAGCGCGGTATCTTTCAGCAGCACCAGCCACTGGTTGCCGAGCCCCGGCAGGGCATGACGCCACATCTGCGGCATCACCAGACGGAAGAAAATCGCGGTTTTCGACAGCCCCAGCGCCTGACCGGACTCCCACTGTCCCACCGGCACCGCTTTCAGCGCGCCGCGCAGGGTTTGCGAGGCATAGGCGGAATAGAGCAGGGAGAGGGCGATCACGCCGCACAGGAACGGGCTGACGTCGAAGTTTTCGATCTGCATCTGAATCGGGATCTGCACCACGCCCAGATTGAGCGTAAAGCCGTCCGACAGCATCAGCAGCAGCTGCGAAGAACCAAAGTAGATAAACAGCACCACCAGGATTTCCGGCAGGCCGCGCAGCAGGGTCACCAGTGCTGAGCCGGTCCAGGCGACAGGTCGCCACTTAGCCGACTCCCACACGGCAAAGATCATCGCCAGCACCAGGCCGATAATCAGCGCACAAACGGCAAGGCCGACGGTCATCCCGGCGGCGCTTGCTAATGGAAAAATTTCGTTCATCAGATCTTACTTCTGGAACCATTTGTTGTAGATGGAATCGTAGGTCCCATCTTTCTTCACTTTTTCCAGCGCAGTGTTGAATTTCTGCTGCAGCTCGGTGTTGCCCTGACGGACAGCAATGCCGAGACCGGTGCCGAAGTAGTCTTTATCCGTCACTTTATCGCCCACCGCGGCCAGCTTGTCGTTCGCTTTCAGCCATTCAGTCACCACCGCGTTGTCACCGAAGACGGCATCGATACGGCCGTTCTGCAGATCCAGACGGGCGTTCTGATAGCTGTCGTAAGGCACGGTAGTGATTTCCGGGTGCTTATCCATGATGAATTTCTGGTGCGTGGTGCCGTTCTGCACGCCCACTTTCTTACCTTTCAGCGCGTCGATAGAAGCGTATTTACCCTTCTGGCCGATGAACAGCGCGGAGTTTTCATAGTAAGGGGTGCTGAACAGAACCTGCTTTTCACGTTCCGGGGTGATGTCCATACCGGCCATGACCGCGTCGATACGGCGGAATTTCAGGCTTGGGATCAGGCTGTCGAAAGACTGGTTAGCGAAAGTACAGGTGGCGTCGATCTCTTTGCACAGGGCGTTAGCCAGATCCACGTCAAAGCCGACAATCTTGTTATTCGCATCCATAGATTCAAACGGAGGGTAGGAGGCTTCGGTTGCAAAACGAATGGTCTGAGCTGCGGTGGCAGAGAGGCTAACGCTTGCAAGCAGCGCGGCAATCACTATTTTTTTCATTGTCGTTCTCTCGATTCGATTAGTGAGACAGATAATTTCTGAATGCGTCGGTCTGCGGCTCGGCAAAGCAGCGCGCATCCCCTTGCTCCACGATATGACCGTTTTCCATATAGACCACACGGCTGGCGGTTTTACGCGCCACTTCCACTTCGTGGGTCACGATCACCTGGGTAATGTTGGTCTCCGCCAGTTCGCGAATAATGCTGACGATCTGGGCGGTGATTTCCGGGTCCAGCGCGGCGGTCGGTTCGTCAAACAGCAGAACCTGCGGCTCCATCATCAGGGCGCGGGCGATGGCCACACGCTGCTGCTGACCGCCGGAGAGGTGCAGCGGATAACGGTCGCTGTACGGCTTCAGGCGCAGACGCTCCAGCAGCTTCTCGGCACGGGCCAGCGCCTGCTCTTTTGACAGGCCCAGCACGCGGCAAGGCGCTTCAATCAGGTTTTGCTGCACGGTGAGGTGCGGCCAGAGATTATATTGCTGAAACACCATGCCGACGTTCTGACGCAGATCGCGGATCGCTTTCTCGGAGGGTGCTTTAGCAAAATTAAAGTGATTACCCGCGATATCCAGGGTTCCGGAGCGGGGCATTTCAAGCAGATTGAGGACGCGAAGCAGCGAACTTTTACCCGCGCCGCTTGGGCCTAACAGCACCAGCGTCTCGCCCTCAGGGCAATTGAGTGTGATGTCGAACAGCGCCTGGTGTGCGCCGTAGAAGCAGTTAATGCCGTTTAGTTGAATACTCATCGGGGCAGTCTTTACTCATCCAGGCAATCTATAGCAATTGAGGCCGCAAATAGTACCGTTGACAGAATAGTTATGCAATATAACTGCGTTAAAAGTTAAATATAAACCGTATCTATCCCTAAACATAGCACAAAATAGCGGAAGGCAATGTCGGCGAGAATAAATGTCGGCATTCCTCACGAAATGCCAGACATTTTACGGGGTTTTCCCTGCTTAACGGTCTGAAGCGCGCCGGATTAGCGGTTTTCAATCGACTGGCGCAGGGTGCCGGCCGGGGCATGGACGCTGCCGCCGAGGTAGCGCACGTCGTCGATCGCCCAGCACTGCCCTTCGCGGATCATCAGCACTTCATCCTGCCAGGTCTGGCTGCCCTGCGTCAGCTTGACGCGTAGCGGAATATTGCGCGCATCGGTATTCGGGATGGTCGAGGCGCTGGAGACTTCGGCCTTTTCAGGGGCGGTGGTGCGGCTGGAGAACGGATCGTCTTTCAGCAGGCTGCTGTGCTGCGGATCGCGGCTGGCATCGCTCAGCAGCTGGGCCAGGTTATCGCTCAGGTACGGGCGCAGGGCGGTGAAGTCGTTGCTGCGGTGCGTAATGCGGTAGTCATAGAATTGTTGAGCCACGGCATCCGGCCCGCCGGTAATGCAGCTGCCGCTGCGGGTACCGATGTCCTTAAAGGCCGGGGTGACTGGCGTAGTGCAGGCGCTGAGCAGCAGCGCGCAAGGCACTAAAAGCGTCAAAGCAGAATAGCGCATGATGATTTCCTTATTAGGCTGCAATAATTAACTAACCTTTAAATGATAGCGTAACGAGCAGATAATGGTTTTGTTCTTAAACGGTTAGGTACGTAACACGGAGACGAAAATGCAATTTTCAACCACCCCCACTCTGGAAGGACAACCCATCAGCGAATACTGCGGCGTGGTGACCGGTGAAGCGATTCTCGGTGCCAATGTTTTCCGCGACTTTTTTGCCGGGATCCGCGATATCGTCGGCGGTCGCTCCGGCGCCTATGAAAAAGAGCTGCGTAAAGCCCGTGAAATCGCCTTTAAGGAGATGGGTGAACAGGCGAAAGCCATGGGCGCAGACGCCGTTGTGGGCATCGATATCGACTACGAAACCGTCGGCAAAGACGCCAGCATGCTGATGGTCAGCGTCAGCGGTACGGCGGTGAAAACGCGCCGATGAAGCAGGCATTTGCGCCCGTCCTGCTGGCCCTGCTGCTGGCAGGCTGTGCGGCAGAAAAAGGGATTGTCGAAAAAGGGGCCTATGAGCTGGATACCCGGCGACAGGCCCAGGCGGCCTATCCGCGCATCAAGGTGCTGGTTATTCACTACACCGCCGACGATTTTGACAGCTCTCTGGCGACGTTGACCGATAAAAACGTCAGCTCCCACTATCTGATCCCGGCGATCCCGCCTTTGTATAAAGGAAAGCCGCGGATCTGGCAGCTGGTGCCTGAAGGCTCCCTGGCCTGGCATGCCGGGGTCAGCTTCTGGCGTGGCGCCACGCGTATAAATGACACCTCTATTGGCATTGAGCTGGAGAACCGCGGCTGGCAAAAAATTGACGGACAGAAACGCTTTGTGCCCTTCGAACCGGCGCAAATCGCCGCCCTGATCCCGCTGGCGAAGGATATTATTCAGCGTTACGACATCAAACCGCAGAACGTGGTGGCCCATGCGGACATCGCCCCCCAGCGTAAAGACGATCCGGGGCCGCTGTTCCCCTGGCAGGCGCTGGCGCAGCAGGGCATTGGCGCCTGGCCGGATCCCGCCCGGGTGGCGTTTTACCTGAACGGGCAACCGCCTTACCAGCCCGCGGACAGTGCTGCGCTGCTGAGTTTATTATCCCGCTATGGCTATGATGTGCCAGATAATATTTCTCAAACACAGCAGAAGCGGATAATTATGGCCTTTCAAATGCACTTCAGACCGCAATTATGGAATGGCGTAGCTGATATAGAAACAATTGCCATCGCCGAAGCATTATTAGAGAAATACGGACAGGGTTAATCCTGGAAAACACGATTTTTGCGTAATTTTATCTTATTTTTCTTAAGATTAATCTTAAGTTCAATCTCGATTCATTTTTAGTTAATTGACTTAAATTTACCCGAATATAATATGTACACATAGCTTGCTAAGTAATTTTGCAAAGTAAATATTAATTGAGAGTAAATCTCACCCTAAAAATTTCTTCGAATTTATCCGGTGTGACTTTTCTGGCGCAGCGGCTCGCTTTATCCATAAAAATTGAAACAGGCATAATAATGTTAAACGTATATTGTAAAAATAGTCGCCCGGAAAAGGCGATTGACGCAATTATTGCTGCTACAGCAGATTACCCCGATAAAACGTTAAAGAAATGGCAGAAGATTATTACCGCCGATTCTGAATACGTGCACGTATTGATTAGCGGCGAAGTCGAGATACGCCGACGCTCTGACGAATTAAGTATGTTTACCATGCGCAAAGCGGGTTTTTTAGGCATCTCCGCTATCTATAACAGGGCCTCTCATATGTATGGCCTGGTCCGTGACACCACCATTATTCGCACCATCAAACGTGATGAATTTGAACGTATTCTCAGCGAGAAAAATTTATGGTCCGAGTTCAGCCAGCTCCTTATCTGGTATATCGACGTGCTGAGTAAACGCGATGACATCCTGGTTGCCCGCAGTGCGTATTCCGTGGTTCGTGAGTTCCTTATCGAAATAAATGAACTCATTGTTCACCAGAATCGCGATATTAACGTTTACGATTACATTCAGGAATACACCAGCCTGGCGCGCAGCACCATTATTAAAATTCTTTCAGACCTGAAAAAAGGTCACTATATTGTGGTCGAGAAAGGTAAATTGATAAATATTACCAGCCTGCCAGAACGCTACTGATTATCTGCTAAGAATCTCCATCGGGTAACGCCGGTGGGGATTTTTTTAGCATATGAGTATCTATATTTTCCGTTTTTAACGCTGCCGTCTGGTTTATCACCCGATTATCCGTCTCTGTGTCGGATTGCGTCTCATCCACCGGTTCATCCGGCACTTTCCCCTGCGAAATATCCTGCTGCTGTTCTTTTAACGCTTCCATAAACCGCTCTTTTAACGACACGGAATCTGTCTCTTGTTCAGCACCATGGACATCGGGCAAGGGTTCACTGGAAATATCACTGTCCGGGGCTTGCTGCCAGTCTGAAGATTTATCCATGTCAGGATCGTCTGATGGCATCGGCGGCGCGGTATATTTTTCGGGTACAGGTTTCGGCTCAGGGAACGGTTTTGAGACATACACATAATGCATATCGGAAAGCTGCGTATCCGGCTGCACGACGTTAACCGGTTTTGGCTCTGGTACCGGATGCCGCAGATTCCAGTAAATATGGGCGTACAACCCGGCGATCAAAATCGCCCCCAGGCAGCACAGGCAGGCCAGAGTTCTGAGCAGTATTTTATTGATTGAGGGGAGGCGGTAGGAGAACCATACCGCCTCGCCGGTATTAAAGCTGCGCTGTGCCGCGAGGCAAATAGTAGACATTATTGCGTTTTTCCTTTCGCCAGGGTGTGGGTCGCGGTGTCTGCGGTCGGCGTCAGTATCGTCGGCGTCGTGTTATTCACCCGCATCAGCTGCATCAGGGTCTCTTCACCCGGCATGCCGTCAACGTTCAGCTGGGTCTGCGCCTGGAATTCGCGGGTGCGCTTCACCAGCGCCTGCGTCCAGGATTGGGCATGGGTTTCAGGCTCATGCAGCGCCTGGCTGAGTTGCGTATCGATCCAGGCCAGATCCTTGCTGCTGCTGGCGGCTCCGACTTCATCCTGTCCTGCCGGCGTCAGTCGGTGCAATAAGGTGTAATTCCCGGTGGCGTGGGCGTTAAACCAGCTGCGCTTCACCTGCCAGGTACGATTATTCATCAGGAGATCAAGGGAATCCGCGCCTACTCGCGCGACGACCGCATAGTTGAGGTGATCCCCGGTTCGCAGCTCGCTCACCCACGGATACCCCTCTTTTTCCAGCGCCGTCAGCGCGGCGTTCCCCTGTTTACAGGCGAGATTCACCCGGGCGGCATTCTGGCAGAGCGCCTCCTCTGAGGAAGGATCGTAGCCCCACATGGTGTAGAGCTGATGCATGGCGTCCGGTGAATTGACCACCTCTTTCTCAAGCGTCGGCACGACCGGCGCTTTCGGCGTATGGACAGGCTGTTTCCAGCTCACGGGCACCGGCAGGTGCACAGGGAGTTTTGCCGTGATGGCGGAGGAGAAGTACCAGCCGCTGGCGGCAAAGAGCACGCTGGCGAACAGGCCAACCGTCGCCAGGGTTTTGCCGTGCGTCTTACGCGGCAGCACTTCGCCCGCCGCCAGACGTAAATGACGGGCACCCACCGCAGGGGCGCGCTCGGTCCAGGCCGCAAGCAGCGACAGGTGTGCCAGCGCGTTCAGCTTGCTCACCGACCCTTTGGTCAGGGCATGCATCCGGCGCACGCGGGCAGGAATAAAGGGCGAGGTTTCGGCCCCGTGCTCCTCGGCCTGCGCCTGAACATAGCTCAGCACTTCGCGGCAGGTAAGCGGGCGCAGGGTATGGCGGGTATGCACCCGGGACGCGAGGCCAGAGTGGTTCATCAGACGCGATTCCTGGTCCGGGGTACCGGTCAGGACCAGCGTCAGCGACAGACCAGACTCCTGCGCCCGGGAGAGCAGTATGCCCAGCGCTTCCCAGCAGTTATCCCGCATCGCCTGAACCGCCGCGACAGTCAGGACCAGACCGGATTTTTTACAGGACGGATATTTCTCCTGCCACTGGCGCAGCACACCGTCAATGGCGTGAATTTTGTTGCTGGCATCTTTTGCCTGGGCGTTGAGTTTATACAGCAGGCCTTTCGCGTTCAGTTTCGGAAAAGCATTAACCGCCACCCCGGCGGCGCTTTTCGCCAGCAGGTGAGCGGTGAAGGTGTTCAGCAGCTCCTCGTCATCGCCAAACAGCGCCACAATGCCAAGAGCGGTCGATTTCTCTGCCAGCATGCCGAAGACATCCTGATGATAAGGCGCAAAGAATGTGCCGCAGGGGCGGGCTGCGCTCCTGAAGGGGTGGCGGGTAAATTTAAAATGACTGAGGAACATAACGCTTCACCGTTGTATTTCATTGACCAAATGTCAGGCAGGAAAGTAAGGGAAGGGGAGAAGGGGGTCAATTTTGCCCGAGGAGAAAAATAACCTGTGCTGATTGGCTAACATCGGTTATTTGCTGGGTCAATAATTTTCTTTATTAAAGTTAACGGCGAACCCGATGGAGCGGGAGGCACATCATTATTACTATTTCCGGGTTTTCAGGTGCAGCGCCAGGCTGCTGATCCCTGCATTGACTAAAAGGTCAGTTTTAAAATGAAAATGCAGTTCTATTCCCGATATATTGCGCCCTGCGTGATGTTTGTCCTGCTGATATTCAGCGGCCAGCAGGGGTATGTTGTTTTTAAAGAGTATAAAAAGGTGGCTGATTCCGATCCGGATAACGCGTCCGCGCAGTCCCGTACGCAGCAGGCAGAGCAGGCCTTTGCTCTTTTCCAGCCTGCGGTTAACCAGCCCGCTGCGCAGCAGGTGGCGAAAAAGAGCCTTTCGGCTGAGGTCGACGGCATCATCAGCAGCGATGAGGCGTGGCTTTCTTTCGCCGTCATCAAAACGCCTGGCGGACAGAAGAGCCTGCGCGAAGGCGACCCGCTGCCGGGCTACAGCGATGCGTTTATAGAAGAGATTAATAGCGACAACGTGGTGGTGAATTACGAAGGCGACCGGCAGGTGCTGGCGTTAAAACGCCCGGACTATTTTAAAGGCGATATTAATCCCTCTCCGGCAATAAAGCCGAAAATCGATGCCGGGGCCGATAATTTACATCTCGACGATTATTTAGTGCTGAAGCCTTATATCGAAAAGGGTCAGCTTGAGGGCTATCAAATAAAGCCCAAAAATGCCTCTTCCTTTTTTAGCCATAGCGGGCTGGAAAAGGGCGATGTGGTAGTGAAAGTGAACGCCGTCGATATGACGCGCGCGGAGCAGGCGAAAAGTATTATCGCCAGCTGGTCGAAAATGAGAGAAGCGGAAGTCGTAGTCAGACGCCACGCTCACCTTGAAAATATTCGGGTTAATGTTTTAACCAATTAACAAGTGTAATGAGATGAAGAAATTTCCCTGGGCATGTATTGCGCTGACAGCCGCCTCTTTTATTTCCAGTTCCGTGATGGCGGCGAACTTTAGCGCCAGTTTTAAGAACACCGATATTCGCGAATTTATCGATACGGTAGGCCGTAACCTGAATAAAACGATCCTCGTCGATCCGTCCGTTCAGGGCAACGTCTCGGTGAAGACCTATAACGTGCTGACGGAGGATGAGTATTATCAATTCTTCCTGAGCGTGCTGGATCTGTATGGCCTGTCGGTGATCCCGATGGATAACGGCATGGTGAAAGTGGTGCGCTCCACGGTGGCGCGCACTGCGGGCGTACCGCTGGCGGACAGTAAACACCCCGGCAAAGGGGATGAGATCATCACCCGCGTGGTGCGGATGGAAAACGTGCCGGTGCGTGAGCTGGCGCCGCTGCTGCGCCAGCTGAACGATGCCTCCGGCATTGGTAACGTGGTCCATTTTGAGCCCTCCAACGTGCTGCTGCTGACCGGTAAAGCCTCGGTGGTGAACCGGCTGGTGGATCTGGTGGAGCGCGTGGATCGCTCCGGCATGCAGCGTCGCGAAATTGTCCCGCTGCGCTATGCCTCGGCCAAAGAGCTCTCCGACATGTTGAATAACCTCAACAACGAAGAGCAGAAAGGCCAGAACGCGCCGCAGCTGGCGACGAAAGTGGTGGCCGATGACGAGACCAACAGCCTGGTGATCAGCGGCTCGGAAGATGCCCGCTCGCGCACCCGCTCGCTGGTGAATCAGCTCGATCGCGAGCAGAACAACGAAGGCAATACCCGCGTCTTCTACCTGAAATATGCCAGCGCCAGCAAAGTGGTGCCGGTACTGACCGGGATTGGCGAGCAGCTGAAAGACAAAGCCCCGGCGGCGAAAAGCAAAACGGCGAGCACCAACAGCGATCTGAATATTACCGCCGACGAAGCCACCAACTCACTGGTGATCACCGCCCAGCCTAACGTGATGAACTCGCTGGAAAAAGTGATCGACAAGCTCGATATCCGCCGTCCGCAGGTGCTGGTGGAAGCGATCATTGCCGAAGTGCAGGACGGCAACGGCCTCGACCTGGGCGTGCAGTGGACCGGCAAACATGGCGGCGTGCAGTTTGGCGCCACCGGTATGCCAATCAGCCAGATCAAGAGCGGCGCCATCAAAGGGGCCAGCTTTACTGGCCTGGCGACCGGCTTCTTTAACGGTGACTTTGGCGCGCTTATGACCGCTCTTGCTACCGACGGTAAAAACGACATTCTCTCCACCCCGAGCGTGGTCACCCTGGATAACAAAGAGGCGTCGTTTAACGTCGGTCAGGACGTGCCGGTGCTGTCCGGTTCCCAGACCACCAGCGGCGATAACGTCTTTAACTCGGTGGAGCGTAAAACGGTCGGTACCAAGCTGAAAATCGTTCCCCAGATCAACGACGGCGACATTATTCATCTGAAGATCGAGCAGGAAGTCTCCAGCGTTGACGCCAGCGCGACGGAAGACGCCAGCCTCGGCCCAACCTTCAACACCCGTACCATCAACAACGAAGTGATGGTGCACAGCGGGCAGACGGTGGTTCTCGGCGGATTAATGGAGAACGTCACCAAGCAAAACGTTTCGAAAGTGCCGCTGCTGGGGGATATTCCGCTGGTGGGGCAGCTGTTCCGCTACACCTCGCAGGATACGTCGAAACGTAACCTGATGGTCTTTATCCATACCACCGTCCTGCGTGACGACGACAGCTACAGCGCGTCGTCGAAAGAGAAATATGACCAGATCCGCGCGCGCCAACAGCAGCGTATGGAAGAGAAAAAGCTGGGCATTATTTCCAATAATGATAACGCGGTGCTGCCGGCCTACCCGTCTAAGGGCTCCGCCACCACGGCGGCCACCCGCAATCCGTTTAAAGAGTAAGGGGATGGCAGATGGATGAACTCAGCAACGCCTTATGCACCAGCAGCTTTGCCAAGGATAACGGCGTCCTGTTTTATCAGGATCAGGTCTATGTCCGGGACGATGCCCCGGCGTTTGCCCTGCTGGAGATGCGCCGGGTGCTGGCGCGCTCCTTTACGCCGGTCATTCTGACGCCGGAGGCCTTTGACGAGATGCTGGCCAAAATCTGGCAGCAGAACAGCGGCGTCTCCCAGCAGCTGGTGGATGATATGGACGCCGATATCGATCTGATGGCGCTCACCGAGGAGATCCCCGACAACGAGGATCTGCTGGATAACGACGAAAACTCGCCGGTGATCCGCCTGATCAACGCCATTCTGGGCGAGGCGGTGAAAGAGGGCGCGTCGGATATTCATATCGAAACCTTCGAGCGCACGCTGAGCATCCGTTTTCGCGTCGACGGCGTGCTGCGCCCGGTGCTGCAACCGGCGCGCAAACTTGCGCCGCTGCTGGTGTCGCGCATCAAGGTGATGTCGAAGCTCGATATCGCCGAAAAGCGCCTGCCGCAGGATGGGCGTATCTCGCTGCGTATCGGGCGCAAAGCCATCGACGTGCGTGTCTCCACTATTCCCTCGCAGTACGGCGAGCGGGTGGTGATGCGTCTGCTCGATAAAAGTAATCTTAAGCCGGACATTAACAAGCTGGGGCTGATAGACGAAGAGCTACAGCAGCTGAAGGGACTGATTGGCCGTCCGCACGGCATTATCCTGGTCACCGGCCCGACCGGTTCCGGGAAAAGTACCACCCTGTACGCCATTCTGTCGGCGCTGAACGGGCATGAGCGCAATATCCTCACCGTTGAAGATCCGATCGAATATGAGCTGGAAGGGGTGGGGCAGACCCAGGTCAACCCGCGCGTGGACATGACCTTTGCCCGCGGGCTGCGCGCGATCCTGCGCCAGGACCCGGACGTGGTGATGATCGGTGAAATCCGTGACGGCGAAACCGCGCAAATTGCGGTGCAGGCCTCGCTCACCGGCCACCTGGTGATGTCCACGTTGCACACCAACAGCGCGGCAGGGGCCATCACCCGTCTGCGCGACATGGGGCTGGAGTCATTTTTGATCGGTTCATCGTTGCTCGGTGTCATTGCCCAGCGTCTGGTGCGTCGGCTGTGCGTGCACTGCCGGACCACCAGTCCGCTGGACGCCAATGAGAAAGCGCTGTTCAGCTTTATGGACGCGCCGCCAAAAGCGATTTACCGCGCCGTGGGCTGCGAGCACTGCCGCCAGAGCGGGTATCAGGGCCGCGCCGGGATCCACGAGTTCCTGGTGGTAGACAGCACCATGCGCCGGGCGATTCATGAAGATAAAGATGAAATGGCCATCGAGACCGAGCTGTTCAGACAGGCCTACAGCCTGCGCGAAAACGGCCTGCTGAAGGTTATCTCCGGCGTCACCTCGCTGGAAGAGGTGATGCGCGTCACCGCCGAGCGCGGGGGAGATGAATAATGGCGTGGTATGCGTGGACGGCCACCAGTGCGGCTGGGAAAACCCAGCGCGGCACCCTGCAGGCCGAAGGGCCAAAGCAGGTTCGCCAGACCTTGCGCGAGCAAAAGCTGATGCCGGTGAGCATCACGCCGACCCGGGAGCCCTCCAGTGCCGGGAGCGCGCAGAAGGGGATCAAACTCTCCACCCCGGTGCTGTCGATGTTTACCCGCCAGCTGGCGACGCTGGTGAACGCCGCCCTGCCGCTGGAGAGCGCCCTGAAGGCGATTGCGAAGCAGTCGGAAGATAAAAAGCTGGCGGCGATGGTGAGCGAGATCCGCGACAAAGTGGTGGAAGGGCATACGCTGTTCGACGCCTTCAGCCAGTTTCCGCGCACCTTCGACAAACTCTACTGCACCCTGGTGATGGCCGGGGAGAAAACCGGTCATCTCGGCGACGTGCTGGAAAAACTGGCGGAGTACAACGAGCAGCGCCAGAAGATGAAAAGCAAGCTCAGCCAGGCGATGGTCTACCCCATCACCCTGACGGTGGTGGCGGTGGCGGTGATCTGCATCCTGCTGGTGGCGGTAGTACCGCAGGTGATCGAGCAGTTTACCCATATGAAACAGCAACTGCCGATCACCACCCGCACGCTGATCGCGGTGAGTGATTTCCTGCAGGCGTACGGCATCTACATTGGCGGCGGGCTTGTCGCCGGATTTATCGGCTTTAAAAGCTGGCTGAAGAACGCGAAAAATCGCTTTCTCTGGCACCGCTGGCTGGTTAACGCCTCGCCAATCAAAAAACTGGTGTGCGCCATCAACAGCGCGCGCTACATCCGCACCCTGAGCATCCTGCAGGCCAGCAGCGTGCCGCTGCTGGAGGGGATGTATATCGCCATGGACGGGATTGAAAACCTCCATGCCCGTCAGGTGCTTGAGCAGGCGGCGGACACCGTGCGCCAGGGAGCATCGTTATATGCCGCGCTGGAGCAGGCGAAATTATTCCCGCCCACCATGCTGTACATGATCGCCTCTGGCGAAGAGAGCGGCGAGCTGGGCAACCTGATGGACAGGGCAGCTGAAAACCAGGAGTCCGCATTACAGCATCGAATTACCTTAACGCTGTCGGTATTTGAACCGGCGCTGGTGGTCTCAATGGCGACCATTGTTCTGTTTATTGTGATGTCAATATTACAACCGCTTCTGCAACTTAATAATATGGTAGGTTAATCATGGCGATGAAACGTAAAAACCTGGCACGCCAGGCGGGCTTTACTTTGCTCGAATTAATGGTGGTGATTGTTATTCTCGGCGTGCTGGCCAGTATGGTGGTGCCCAATTTAATGGGGAATAAAGAGAAAGCCGATACCCAGAAAGCCACCAGCGATATTGTCGCCCTGGAAGGTTCGCTGGATATGTACAAGCTGGATAACCACCGTTATCCCACCACGGAACAGGGCCTGCAGGCGCTGGTCACCAAACCTGAAATCGCGCCAATCCCGAACGGCTACCGCGCCGATGGCTATATTCGCCGTCTGCCGCAGGATCCCTGGGGCAGCGATTATATTCTGGTGAGCCCGGGCGAGCATGGCGCCATCGACGTATTTTCTGCAGGGCCGGATGGCGAAGCCAATACCGCAGACGATATTACCAACTGGTCATTCGATAAAAAATAATGAACAGGCAACGCGGCTTTACCCTGCTGGAAATTATTCTCGCGCTGGTGATATTTGCCAGTTGCGCCATGATGGTGGTTTCCACAATACCGTCGCGCAGCGGTGCGGATATATTTGGCCAGCAATTAAAAGCCGTTGTTGAATATGGTTCCGATCGCGCGGTAATGGACGGAAATATCCTGGGGCTGGTCATCACGACGGATAAATATCAGCTGATGACGCTGGAAGAAAAAAACGGCGAACGCCGCTGGGTTCCGCTGGCGCAACGACGTATCAACACCGGGGGCGATTTCCCGGAGGAGATGCACGTTTCGCTCACCCCGCAGCGTCTGGCCGCGACCCCTGATGCCGAACCGCAGATCGTCTTTTTACCGGACGGCGAGATGAGCCGTTTCACCCTGACGTTACAGAGCGCCGATAAAGAGCACCACTTCCGGGTGGTGTCCCAGGGCGCGCCACCGGTTACGGTAGAAAACGATGGCTAAACCTGATGCATCGCAGCGCGGCATGACGCTGCTGGAGGTGATGGTCGCCCTGGTGATCTTCTCCACCGCCGCGCTGGCGCTCATGAACTCGGTCTCCCTGAACGTGCGTTTTACTCACGGTCTTGCCGATACCCTGCAGGCCAGCTGGGTCGCCGAGAATCAGCTCGCCGAAGCGCAGCTCACCAAAAGCGAGTTTCCCGATGCAGAGCAGAAGGGGACCGAGCTGATGGGCGGGCGCAACTGGACCTGGCACATGCAGCGGGTTAAAACCGCCGATAAGCGCTGGGCGGATGAGATCCTGGTCTATGCCGAAGGGGATGAGAGCCAGCCGGTTGTGGCGATGCGGGTTCTGCCCCCGGGAGAGGAAAAGTGAAAAAACGGCAGAATCAGCGCGGGTTTACGCTGCTGGAGATCATGATTGCCCTGACCATTTTGCGGTGATCAGCACGCTCGCCTGGCAGATCCTCGATGGCGCAATGCGCACCAGCAACGCCACCGATCGCAGCGCGACCCGACTCAATCAGATCCAGCGCGCCTGGAGCCTGCTGGAGCGTGATTTTTTTCAGCTGCAGGCCCGGGCACCGCGCAATGAACCCGAGGTATTTCGCCAGGACGATAACGCGATTGAGCTGACCACCCTCAACGGCGTCAGCGGCAACGTTCAGTTAGAGCGGGTGCGCTGGCGCTTTGAAGATCACCGGCTGTGGCGTGACGTCTGGCCGACGATAGACAGCCCGGCGGGCGTCAAACCGGAAGAGGTGCCGATTGTCGCAGAGGTGAAATCCGTCCAGTGGCGGTTTTTCCGCGAATCATGGCAAAAGCGCTGGAGTGAAAGCGCGCATCAGCCGGATGGCGTTGAGCTGACGCTGACCATGGAGAGCGGTGATACCTGGCGCTGGGTCTTTACCACCCCGGGCGACATGCCGCAGCCGCAGGTCGCCGTAAAAGAAGCAGAGAAACCAGAAGGCGCACCGCCCGAGGCCGCGCAGGAGCAGGCCGCAGAACCCGCGCCGGGGAGCCAGCCATGAGTCAAAACACGCTGAAAAAGCAGCGGGGCGTCGCCCTGCTGGTGGTGCTGATCCTGCTGGTGCTGATGTCGGCGCTGGCATCGAAAATCAGCCAGCAGTTCAGCCGTAATCTGCAGAAAACTCACTATCAGGTGAGTCAGCAGCAGCTGCGCTGGGCAATTCAGCGCCAGGAGCAGGCGGTGAAAGAGCGGTTGCAGACCGCCGCCAGCGGCGAGAATCCTCTGGAGCCGGACGGCGAATGGCATCAGCCCCTTGAGACACAGGGGGAGTTTTACACGGTGGTGAGCCAGGTTGAGGATGCCCAGGACTGCTTTAACGTCAATAACCTGCTTACCGAGGAGAAGATGGCGAAAGAGCAGGCTGCGTCACCCTTGCCGGAGAAATCGTCTGAACAGCTGACGGTCGAGCAGCTGCTGGCCGACGCCGGACTGGATCAGACCACCGCGGAGCAGGTTTATCAGCAGCTGGTGGACTATCTGGATGGCGACAGCGTCACGGCGAAAGAGGCTCAGGAGACCGACGCCTGGGCTGGCGTTCAGCCCGCGCGCCTACCGGCCAACCAGATGATGCGCAACATCAGTGAAATCAGGCTGCTGCCGGCATTCCCGGCGGCGGCCTATGCCAAAGTCAGCGCGCTGCTGTGCGCCCTGCCGGACGCCAGCAGCAAAATTAACGTCAACACCCTCAAGCCGGAGCAGGCAAAGCTGCTGGCGGCGCTGTTTGCGGGAAAACTGACGGAGGATGACGCTACCCGGCTGCTCGCCGCACGCCCGGAAGCGGGGTGGGAAAACATGGAGGCCTTCAGCAAGGCGCTGGAGCAAAACTTCCCGCAGCTGAAGGATGATTTAACTCAGGTTGCCGAACGGGTGGCCGTTAACAGTCGCTACTTCCGGGTCAACTACACCGGCAACACCGACGATTTAACGCTGCGCGTGGTCAGCCAGCTTCAGGTCAACACTGAAGCGGGCGAGATCGTCACGTGGCAGCGTCGTTACCGAATGATTGAATAACAAAAGCCGATACCGATGAAAAAGATACTTTTTATTCGTCCCGATAGCCGTGAGGACGGGACGATTGCGTGGTGCGAATCCGGAAGCCAGCAGGTGAATACGCTCAGCGGCATGGCAGCGCTGGCGACCCTCGCAGACCATCCCCTGGCCTCGCGCGTCTGCCTGCTGCTGCCCGCCAGCGAGACGATCTTCCGCCACTTCTCCCTGCCAAAGAAAGGACTCGGCTCGCAGGCGACGCCGTTTTCGTGGATGGCGGAAGAGACGCTGATCGGTGACGTCGACGACCTGCACTGGACGGTGTTAAGCAAAAAAGGGTGTGAAGTGGACGCCGTTGCCATCGATGCCCGGCGCCTGCGCGGCTGGCTCGCCTGCTTTGAGCAGGCCGGGCTGAAGGTGGTCCAGGCGCTGCCTGACGCCTGGCTGCTGCCGGTTGCGGACGTGGGAACCACCCTGGTGTCGCTGGAAGATAGCTACTGGCTGCGCTTTGCCACCGGGGAGGCGTGCGAAGCCGACGCCGCGCTGCTGCCGCTGCTGTTGCAGAAAACCGCGGGCGGGGAGGTGCGCTGTTATGGCGACGCGCCAGCCGGCGTGGCGGTGGATGAAACCCTGCCCTGGCAGCATCCGCTTGCGCTGATCCAGCCCCAGTGGCAGGGCTGTCGGGCCAACGTGCTGCACGGCGAGTTTAGCCCCAATGGTGCCCGGGGCGGCACGCCCAAAGGGCTGAAAGGGGCGATGGTGGCGCTGGCGCTGCTCAGCGTCGGGCTGCTGCTGGGGCCGAGACTGGCGATGGCCCTGATGCTGGTGCAGCAGGAAAACCATCTCCAGCAGGAGATCGCCACGGTCTATCAGTACCATTTCCCCAGCCTGCGTCAGCAAACCAATATTAAGTATCACTTTGGTCAGAACCTGAAGAAGGTCAGTAAAGGCGTCTTCCTGCAGATGGACGACCTGAATACGGCGAAACAGCGCGTGCCGGGTATGGAAGTGAACCTGCTGGATTATGACAGCGCGCAAAACAGCTGGACGCTCAGCGCCAGCAGCCAGGACAGCGCCTCGCTACAGGCGTTTATTTCACAGACCAGTGCGGATTTTGATTTCTCGCTCCAGCCGGTTTCAACGGCAGCGCCCTTTACCGCCATGATCACGGGGAAACATAAATGAAAGCACGTGTCGCTCAATTCAAAGCGCGGTATCAGAATTATTCTGCCCGTGAAAAGCAGCTGATTAAATTCGGCGCCGTGGCGCTGTGTTGTGCCGTCGTCTATTACGGCGGCATGGTGCCGCTGGATAATATGATTAAAAATAGCCAGGCAACGTTAAAGCGCCAGACAGAAACCCTTACCTGGATGCGCAGCGAAATAGATAAAAATCACCTCCAGGTGCAGCAATTAAAAACCGATAATCCGCGCAGCGTGGTAGAAAACAGCGCGCAGGAAATTAAGCTGCCGTTAAATGACGTGCGCCAGGAAGGGCAGGGATTATCATTGTTGTACCGCGGGTTGATATTAATGAGCTGAAAAACTGGCTGCGTGAAATTAATGCCGCCGCGGGTATCCGGCTGGAGAAAATGAAGCTGACGCCTGTCGACCACCAGCGTGACGTTAAAGCGGAGATCCAGCTTAGCTGGAAAAAAGCCTCATGATCGCCTTTGCCCTGTTCCGGGAGAGCAGCCCGGCGCTTTTCAGCCTGATGAGCGCCGTGTTCGGCGCGATTATCGGCAGCTTTCTTGGGGTAGTGGCAGAGCGTATTCCGCCGATGCTGCTCGATGATGAGACGCGGATTAACTTACTTTTTCCGGCCTCGCACTGCCCGGCGTGCCAGCACGATTTAGCCTGGTGGGAGAATATCCCCCTTGTAAGCTGGCTGGCGCTGCGTGGGCGCTGCTACCACTGCGCCAGCGCTATCCCGCTGCGCTTATGGTTACTTGAACTCTTTTCCTTTCTGTTTTTTGGCGCCACCGCCTGGTGTATACCGGATATCCCGGCACTGTTTTCACTCTGGCTGTTAAGCGCCTTTTTGCTGCCGCTGGCCATCATTGACGGGCGGCACATGCTGCTGCCGGATTGCCTGACGCAGCCCCTGCTGTGGGCCGGGCTGCTGGTTCACCTTGTTCACCCGACGCTGCCCCTTCGCGATGCCATCACAGGCGCGATGGTGGGCTATCTCTCGCTCTGGCTACTTTACTGGGCGTTTCGCCTGATAACCGGACGCGAAGGGCTGGGTTACGGGGATTTTAAGCTGCTGGCGGCGCTGGGTGCCTGGTGCGGCTGGCAGGCGCTGCCCACGGTGATATTACTGGCGTCGTTAACGGGGCTAATGGGGTATTTCATTTTTATTAAATCCGGCAATAAAACCGCGCAAATTCCCTTTGGTCCCGCGCTGGCCTTTGCGGGGCTTATTACCTTTATTCTGCAAATTTTCTCGCTCATTGCCTGAGTAATCCTGTCAATTCTTTTTTGAAATTTTTTCGACAAGGTAATCGCGTGAATCATCATTTTTTGCGAATACCATTTACGCTATGAACTGCATGCATTGCTAATTTCTTTCGAGATTACAAAGAAACTTAAAAACATTACAAGTGGCGATGTATTTAAGCTTTTTACAATCCATGCTGGTTTTATTTCATGTTTACGGAAGACATGACTTTTACGTTCACAAATAAGTTATCGGGAAATGAGAATGAAATTTTTGAAGCCTAAATACCTGGCACTTTTTGTTGCGGCGGCAGCCAGCCCTGTATTTGCAGCAATTCCAGGTGTGCCGTCGTTGACCAGTGGAAATGATAAATTTTCCATTATTGAAGTGGATCAATCCGCTCAGGATTATAATAACCTGGTAAAAGTTCACGACGGTGCCGATGTTAAGGTTGAGTGGAACGTCTGGAGCGGCGATGCGCCAACCTCAGCGAAAGTACTGCTGGACGGCCAGGAAGTCTGGTCTGGTGCGAGCAGCACCTCTGGCTCCACAACTTTTAAAGTCAAGAAAGGCGGCCGTTATCAGGAGCAGGTTCAGGTATGTAACAGCAGCGGCTGCAACACCAGCGCCAGCAAACTGATCATCGTGGCCGATACTGACGGTAGCCACCTGCAGCCGTTAACCACTACCCTTCACGAGAACAACAAAGCGTTCGCCAAACACACTGATAAAGTGGTTGCGGCCTATTTCCCTGAGTGGGGCGTGTACGACCGTAACTTCACCGTCGATAAAATCCCGGTTGCCAACCTGAACCACATCCTCTATGGCTTCATTCCAATTTGCGGTGGCGATGGCATCAACGACAGCGCCAAATCCTCCGGCGCGCTGGAATCCCTGAAACGCGCCTGTGCTGGCCGTCAGGATTACACCGTGGCCATTCATGACCCGTGGGCGGCTCTGCAAAAACCTCAGCAGGGCGTGACCGGCTGGGACGAGCCGTACAAAGGCAACTACGGCCAGCTGATGGCAATGAAAAAAGCCAACCCGAACCTGAAGGTTCTGCCTTCCGTTGGCGGCTGGACCCTCTCCGACCCGTTCTTCCAGATGGACAACAAAGTGCTGCGCGACCGCTTCGTCGGCTCAGTGAAAGAGTTCCTGAAAACCTGGAAAGTGTTTGACGGTGTGGATATCGACTGGGAATTCCCGGGCGGCGGCGGTGAAAACGCTAGTCTCGGCGATCCGCAGAAAGATAAGGCGACTTATACTGCGCTGATGCACGATCTGCGCGCCATGCTGAACGAGCTGTCAGCCGAAACGGGCCGTACCTACGAACTGACCACCGCTATCGGTGCCGGTAAAGATAAGATCGAAGATGTCGATTACACCACGGCCCAGCAGTATATCGACCACATCTTCCTGATGAGCTATGACTTCTACGGCGGGTGGAGCAACACCGATCTGGGTCACCAGACTGCGCTGTACGGTGCTTCCTGGAAACCGGACACCAACTACACCACCGATAACGCGGTGAAAGCGATGCTCGACCAGAACGTACAGCCGGGCAAAATCGTGGTGGGTGCGGCGATGTACGGTCGCGGCTGGACTGGCGTCCATGGCTACACCGGCGACAATCCGTTTACCGGTACTGCCACAGGTAAAATCCCTGGCACCTGGGAAGCCGGGATCGTTGACTATCGCGTGATTGCCAACCAGATGAAAGGCAAGCCAGGCTGGGAGTACAAATACGACACCGCGGCAGAAGCGCCATACCTCTTCAACAAGGCGACCGGCGAGCTGCTGAGCTATGACGATGCCCGTTCCGTTGAAGCCAAAGGTAAGTACGTTCTGAACAAAAACCTCGGCGGTCTGTTCGCATGGTCTATCGAATCCGATAACGGCGACATCCTGAACGCCATGAACGAAAGCCTGCTGGGCGGCTCCTCCTCTGATGAGCCAGCGGACACCAACCATGCGCCGGTTGCTACCGCCGCTGACCAGACCGTCACCGGCCCGGTTACCGTGACCCTGGATGGCTCTGCTTCTTCTGACCAGGACGGCGATGCGCTGACCTACAAGTGGACGCAGATTGCCGGGACGACGGTTAGTATCGCCAACAGCACCTCCGCTAAAGCCTCCTTTAGCGTGCCGGCTGTGACCAGCGACCAGACTTTGGCCTTCCGCCTGACCGTTACCGACGCTAAAGGCCTGTTCAGCACCGCGAATGTCCAGGTTGTGAACAAAGCGCCAAAAGCGAACCAGGCACCTGTGGTTAACCCAATGCAGGACGTTACCCTGGAAGCGGGCCAGACTCAGTCCCTGCACGCTCAGGCATCCGATCCGGATGGCGATGCACTGACCTACAGCTGGAGCGTACCGGCAGAGCTGAACGCGACCGGTGCTAACACCGACAGCGTCCGCATCACCGCGCCAGAAGTGACCTCTGAAACCAGCTACACCCTGAGCGTGATGGTGGGTGACGGTAAAGACAGCGTGCACTCAAGCGTACAGGTTAACGTTACGCCGAAAGCCGCCGATCCAGCGGATGACGTAACCCCACCGGCAGACGACGTAACGCCGCCAGCCGATGAAGACACCACGCCGTCTGACGAAGGCGCGGCAGGTAGCTGCGATAACCCTGTTGATGCCAACGCCAGCAAATATGCCGCGTGGAGCAGCAGCAAGGTCTACAACGGTGGCGATACCGTCAGCTTCGACAACCTGGTCTGGAAAGCGAAGTACTGGACGCAGGGCAACCAGCCTGGCTTCGGTGTGGATGCATGGGAACTGGTCAGCCAGGTGAAATTCGGCTGGAAATCTGATGTGGTTTACAACGGTGGCGACACCACGACTTATCAGGGTTCCGTATACCGTGCCAAGTGGTGGACCCGTGGTGACAACCCGGCCAACAGCGATGTGTGGGTGAAAGAAGGCGCAGCAACAGACTGCAAATAATCATCCTTCTCTGAGAGTGCGGAGGGGTTTCTCGTCCGCACTCACTGACCGCGCCTCTCCGGGCGGTCAGTACACCAGCGGCAGGCGGTTGAGGAAATGAAACGTTTTATTTTTCTGTTGTTATTAATCAGCCAGGGCGCATTAGCCAACTGCTGGAATTCTGCCGGGCAATATTACCATGTCGACCCCTGGTTATTATTTGCCATTGCGGACGTAGAGTCCGGATTAAATCCCAATGCGGTCGGTTATAACCATGATGGTTCACGTGATGTTGGGTTGATGCAAATAAACAGTTCGCATTTTTCAGAGCTGGAAAGAAAAGGCATTGATGAGTACCGGTTAATGGCTGAGCCCTGCACCTCTATTATGGTCGGTGCATCCATTCTCTCCGGCATGATTAAAGTCTACGGCTATAACTGGGAAGCGGTAGGGGCTTATAACGCCGGGCTGAAACCCGAAAATTTCCCCCAGCGCAGAATATACGCCAGAAAGGTCTGGGCTAAATACCAAAGAATAAAAAGGATGTCGCAGTACCATTAATCAGGCTGCTTTTTTTGAAGAATATCTGACAGGTGTTCTTCACAAAAAATGTTGCCGTCCCGGATTTATTTATTAATGGATTAATACATAAATCGAGATCGTACTGGTTATTATCGTTTTTAACAGGAACAACGTAAATGAATAAAAGGACATTACTGAGCATTCTGGTCGCGGGCGCGTGCGTGGCACCTGTCATGGCGCAGGCAACCATGCTCAAAGCGGAAAGCAGCGAACCCTATACCATGAAAGCCAGCGACCTGGCCAAAAAGGAAAAGGCGTTAACGGATTTCCCGCTGATGAAGTCGGTCAAGGCGACTATCCGTACTCTGGATAACGCCCAGGTGGAGCTGATTGAGCCGGGTAAAGCGACCAACCCGGATAACGTGAAGCGTGTTGAAAGCATTCTGAAGGAGAGCGACTGGGAGTATCTCTTCCCGCTGCGCGCCAAAGATTACAGCTACAGCAACTTCCTGAAGGCGGTAGGTAAATTCCCGGCACTGTGCGACAACTACACCGATGGTCGCGACAGCCTGGCCATTTGCCGCAAAGAGCTGGCAACCATGTTTGCCCACTTTGCGCAGGAGACCGGCGGGCATGAGTCCTGGCGTCCTGAAGCTGAATGGCGCCAGGCGCTGGTTTACGTCCGCGAGATGGGCTGGAGCGAAGGCCAGAAGGGCGGCTATAACGGCGAATGTAACCCAAGCGTGTGGCAGGGCCAGACCTGGCCGTGCGGCAAAGACAAAGACGGCGATTTCCTGAGCTACTTTGGCCGCGGTGCAAAACAGCTCTCCTACAACTACAACTACGGTCCGTTCTCGGAAGCGATGTTTGGTGATGTCCGCACGCTGCTGGACAAGCCGGAGCTGGTGGCCGACACCTGGCTGAACCTGGCGAGCGCCATCTTCTTCTTCGCCTACCCGCAGCCGCCGAAACCAAGCATGCTGCAGGTTATCGACGGTACCTGGCAGCCTAACGATCGCGATAAAGCTAACGGCCTGGTGCCGGGCTTCGGCGTGACCACCCAGATCATCAACGGCGGCGTAGAGTGCGGCGGTCCGACTGAAATTGCCCAGTCTCAGAACCGTATCAAGTACTACAAAGAGTTCGCCAACTACCTGAAGGTTCCGGTGGCGGAAAACGAAGTGCTGGGCTGTGCCAACATGAAGCAGTTCGATGAAGGCGGCGCGGGCGCACTGAAAGTGTACTGGGAACAGGACTGGGGATGGAGCGCGGATACGCCGAGCGGTAAGACCTACTCCTGCCAGCTGGTGGGTTATCAGACGCCATTCAGCGCATTTAAAGACGGCGACTACACCAAATGCGTGCAGAAGTTCTTTAACGTCAATATCGTTAATGACGACGGCACTCCGGTAACGCCGGGCGATGATACGCCAGCGGACAACACCCCGGCTGACAATACTCCGGCAGACAACACGCCAGCGGATAACACCCCGGCAGATGAGACCCCGGCAGATAACACGCCAGCGGTCGTCAACCATACGCCGGTAGCGGTCATCTCCGGCCCGATTGGGGCAGTTGATGCAGGTGCGCAGGTCTCCCTGAGCGCAGAAAACTCCACCGACGAAGACGGTAACAAGCTGACCTACACCTGGCGCTCCCAGGACGGCCAGACCGTAAGCGGTGAAGACAAAGCGGTGGTCACTTTCACTGCGCCTGAGTCCGCGACGGCTCAGCAGTATGAGATCAGCCTGGACGTCAACGACGGCGAGCTGAGCAACACCACCACCTATCTGCTGAACGTCAAAGCGAAAGCGCAGACGCCAGCGGGGGATGAAGGCAGTTCCGACGCTTATGCGGCGTGGAGCGCCAACAGCAAGTACAACGCAGGCGATATCGTGAACAACCACGGTAAACTGTTCCAGTGCAAGCCGTTCCCGTACAGCGGATGGTGTAACAGCGCCCCGGCATACTATGAACCAGGCGCAGGCCTGGCATGGGCAGACGCCTGGACCGCACTGTAAAAGCAAAACGGCAACCGAAAGGTTGCCGTTTTAGTTTCGCCGGGTGGCGGCATCGCCTTACCCGGCCTACAAAACCAGGCCTTGTAGGCCGGGCAAGCGAAGCGCCCCCGGCACCGCGAGTGAGGGAACCAGACCCCGTAGGCCGGGCAAGCGAAGCGCCCCCGGCGCCCGAGTGAGGAGACCAGGCCCTGTAGGCCGGGCAAGCGAAGCGCCCCCGGCGCCCCGCAGCAGATTGATTAACGATGTAACTTCCCGTGATCCCGCAGCCATGCCGCGGTACGCACAATCCCTTCATCAAGAGTCACCAGCGGCTTATAGCCCAGCTCACTCTCCGCGCGCTGCGTGTCGAGGGTAAAATCAAAGTTCAGCTTCGACACCCCGTAGTGCGTCAGCGCAGGCTCTTTGGCGGCTTTATTCCCCAGCCGCTCCATGCTGCGGGCAATAATATCCAGCATCGGGTAGGGGACGGAGCGGATCCGGCAGTGAATATTCAGCTCGTCAATCAGCTTTTGCACAATGCTGCGCAGCGAGCGCGGCTCACCGTTGGTGATGTTGTACGCCCGGCCGGACGGCAGACCGTCGCAGGCGCTCTGGCTCGCCAGCCACATGGCATGAATGGCGTTGTCGTAATAGGTCATGTCCACCAGCGCATCTCCGCCGCGCGGCAGCAGCACGCTGCCGTAGTGGTGCATCATCTGCGCCAGGCGCGGGATAAACACTTTGTCGTGGGGGCCAAACAGGCTCTGTGGACGCAAAATGGTAAAGCGGGTGTGCGGGTTGGACTGCGCCAGCAGATCGATCACCTCTTCGCTGGCGGCCTTGCTGCGGGCAAACTCGCAGGCGAAGCGCGCCGGACGAAAATCTTCCTGGATATCGCGATGATGGTGATAGTCGAAATAGAGCGACGGGGAGGAGATATGCACGAAGTTGCGCACGCCCCAGGCCACGGCCCACTCGCCGAGACGGCGGGTAGCGCGCACGTTGGCCAGGTCAAAGGCTTCCTGGGTTCCCCAGGGCGAGGTAAAGCTGGAGCAGTGCCACAGCGTATCGATTCCGGCCAGCATCACTTTTGCCTGGGAAGAGACCAGTTCCGTCAGGTCGGCATGGACAAACTCTGCGCCCATTTTTTGCAGCAATTTACCCATCGCTTCATTACGGCCGGTGGCCCGGACGCTGACGCCTTTATTGCGCAAAAACTCCACCGCATTGCGGCCTAAACCGCTGGTGGCGCCGGTAACCAGTACCTTCATATCGATCCACTGTATTGAAAGAATTTCGTGCGCATTCTTCCGTGAATTACGGCGGTATGCAATGGGAAACGTGAAAGATTCGGAGTTTTAATTACTCCTTTTCTGAGTTTTGTTCTGCCAGAACGGCAATGCGCCGGGCCATTCCCCGGAAGATAAACAGGTGGGCCGGGATCATCAGCAGCCAGTAGAACAGACCCGGCATCCCGTGCGGATGCCACCAGGCACGCACGTCCAGTTCGCGGTGGTCGCCCTTGTCCTTCAGGGTAAAACAGAGCCGCCCGAGGCCGGGGGCTTTCATGCCAAACAACAGCGCCAGCTGCTTCTCTGGCTCAACGATAATCACCTTCCAGCTGTCGACGGTATCGCCGGTTTGCAGCCAGGGCGCGGCCGGACGGCCTTTCGCCAGCTTATGCCCGACCAGCAGGTCCATCATCCCCCGGGTCTGCCAGAGGATATTGCCAAAGAAGTAGCGCTCTTTGCCGCCGATCTGGTTTACCACCTGCCACAGGGCGCTCAGGCTGGCAGAGGTTTTCACCGTATAACCGGCCTGTTTCGGGTAGTAGCCATATTCCGGACGCCAGCGGGCGAAGGCCTGGGCGTCGTAGCCCCAGTCGCTGGAGTTCACCAGCTTCTCCTCCTCCTTCAGCGTGTTGCGCACCGCATCATCAAAGGTGATCAGCGTTTGCGGGATCAGCGTGCGCAGCTCGCGGTCATCCGCCAGCAGATCGTGTTTCAGCCCCTGGATTAAGGCTTTGGCAGTGGTCGGCGGCACGGAAGTGATGACGTTTAAAAACCACACCGAGATCCAGCGGGTCGGGAAGGGGATGGGGATCAGCGGACGGCGGCGGCCGCTCACCCGCATAAAATGCTCAAACTGCTGCTGGTAGCTCAGCACCTCGGGGCCGGCGGCCTCCAGCACCCGGTGCTCAGATGCCGGATGTTCCAGCAGCTCGACCAGATAGTGCAGCAGGTTCTCCAGCGCAATCGGCGTGGTGCGCGAGCGCACCCAGCGCGGCGGGGTCAGTACCGGCAGGTTGTAGACCATATCGCGCATCACTTCGAAAGCGGCCGATCCCGCGCCGACGATGATCCCCGCCCGCAGCTCGGTGAGCGGTATTCCGGCACTGCGCAGCGTGTCGGCGGTCACTTGCCGGGCGCGCAGATGGTCGGACTGCTCATGCGCCGGGGCCTGCAACGAACTGAGGAAGATTATCTGCTTAACCGGGTGTTCCAGCAGCAGGTCGCGGACGTTCATCGCCACCTGGCGCTCGTGGGCAATAAAATCGCCCCCTTCGCCCATGCTGTGGACCAGATAGTAAAGGGTATTGACCCCCTCCAGCAGCAACGCCAGCGTCTGCGGCCAGTTGAGGTCGATAGTATGGCAGGTGACGCCAGGCAGGTTTTGCTTCTGCAGGCGCTCAATGCTGCGTGCCGCCGCCCGTACCTGATGCCCGCGTGCGCTCAGGGCGGTCACCAGATGTTGACCGATATACCCGCTGGCACCCAGGACCAGAATACGTTGCGTCACCTGAGTTCCTTAGCGCTGCAAAAACGCCTGCCAGTGGGCAACCACGTCTGCCAGTTGCTCGCGGTTGACATCGAGGTGCATCACCAGACGCACCACCGGCGAGGCGTTAATCAGCACGCCGCGCGCCTTCATAAACTCACCCAGCGTCGCCGCGTGTTCATCGCCGACGCGGACAAACAGCATGTTGGTGTCGTGACGCATCACGTCAGCGCCGATCTCGCGCAGCTGCGTCGCCATCCATGCCGCGTTATCGTGATCGTCCTTCAGGCGGGCGACGTTATTTTTCAGGGCGTACAGACCCGCTGCGGCGAGGATCCCGGCCTGGCGCATGCCGCCGCCGGTCATTTTACGCCAGCGGTTGGCGCGCTTAATGTAGTCGGCATTGCCCACCAGCAGAGAGCCCACCGGCGTACCCAGCCCTTTGGAGAGACAAATGGTGAACGAGTCGCAATATTGCGTAATCTCTTTCAGCTCGCAGCCATACTCCACCACGGCGTTAAAAATGCGCGCGCCATCGACGTGCAGCCCCAGCCCGCGCTCGCGGGTAAATTCCCACGCCGCTTTCAGGTACCCACGCGGCAGCACTTTGCCGTTATGGGTGTTTTCGAGGCTGAGCAGTCTGGTGCGGGCGAAGTGGATGTCGTCGGCTTTGATTTTGGCGGCGACCTTGTCCAGCGGCAGGGAGCCGTCAGGGGCGGCATCGATCGGCTGCGGCTGAATGCTGCCGAGCACCGCCGCGCCACCGGCTTCGTAGAGGTAGTTATGCGCCCCCTGGCCGACGATATACTCTTCGCCGCGCTCGCAGTGGCTGAGCAGGGCCACCAGGTTGGCCTGGGTGCCGGTAGGCAGGAACAGAGCGGCCTCGTGGCCGCTCAGCTCTGCGGCATAGCGCTGAAGCTCGTTAACGGTGGGGTCATCGCCGTAGACGTCATCCCCGACCGGCGCGGCCAGCATCTCTTCCAGCATGGCACGGCTCGGTCGGGTGACAGTATCACTGCGTAAATCAATCATGGCATTTCCTTATTATTTTAAAGGCGATGCCGATTGTTTTACCTGAGCCAGTTGGTTTTGGCTAGCTCCAAAACTTCGTCGCCGCGGCCGCTGATAATGGCGCGCAGCATGTACAGGCTAAAGCCCTTCGCCTGCTCCAGTTTGATCTGCGGCGGAATGGCCAGCTCCTCTTTGGCGACCACCACGTCCACCAGCACCGGACCGTCGGTGGCGAAGGCGCGCTGGAGCGCATCATCCACTTCCGAGGCCTTCTCCACGCGAATGCCGGTGATGCCGCAGGCTTCGGCGATGGCGGCGAAATTGGTGTCGTGCAGATCTGTTCCGTCGGTCAGGTAGCCGCCCGCTTTCATCTCCATCGCCACAAAACCCAGCACGCTGTTGTTAAAGACGACGATCTTGATCGGCAGCTTCATCTGCGCCACCGACAGAAAATCCCCCATCAGCATGCTGAACCCGCCGTCGCCGCACATCGCCACCACCTGACGCTCCGGCGCGGTGGCTTTCGCCCCCAGCGCCTGCGGCATGGCGTTGGCCATCGAGCCGTGGTTAAACGAGCCCAGCAGACGGCGCTTGCCGTTCATTTTCAGGTAGCGCGCCGCCCAGACGGTGGGGGTGCCCACGTCGCAGGTGAAGATGGCATCGTCGGCGGCATAGCGGCTGATCTGCTGCGCCAGATACTGCGGGTGCAGCGCCTTATCGCCGGGCTTCGCCAGATCGTCCAGCCCTTTGCGGGCGTCGCGATAATCGCTCAGGGCCTTATCCAGGAACTTACGGTCGGTTTTCTCCTCCAGCAGCGGCATCAGCGCGCTCAGCGTGGCCTTAATATCGCCCACCAGCGCCATATCCACCTTGCTGTGCGCCCCGATAGCGGCCGGGTTTATGTCGATCTGGATGATCTTGGCATCGTTGGGGTAAAACGCGCGGTAGGGGAACTGGGTGCCGAGCAGCACCAGGGTATCGGCGTTCATCATGGTGTGGAACCCGGAGGAGAAGCCGATCAGCCCGGTCATCCCCACGTCATAGGGGTTATCGTACTCCACGTGCTCTTTCCCGCGCAGGGCATGCACGATGGGGGCTTTGAGGGTGCCGGCAAATTCCAGCAGCTCCTCATGGGCTCCGGCGCAGCCGCTGCCGCACATCAGGGCGATATTGCTGGAGTAGCGCAGCAACTGGGCCAGTTTTTTCAGCTCGCCCTGAGCAGGGGTCACCACCGGCTGCGGGGCCGGATACCAGTGGGTGCTGGCCTGTTCCGGCGCCGGTTTCAGCGCCACGTCGCCCGGCAGCACAATCACCGAGACGCCGCGCTTGAGAATGGCGTTGCGCAGGGCCAGAGCCAGCACCTGGGGGATCTGTTCCGGGGATGAGACCAGTTCACAATAATGGCTGCATTCCCGGAACAGCTCCTGAGGATGCGTCTCCTGAAAATAGCCGCTGCCGATTTCGCTCGACGGAATATGCGCGGCGATGGCGAGGACCGGGACATGGTTGCGATGGCAGTCAAACAGGCCGTTAATCAGGTGCAGGTTACCCGGCCCGCAGGATCCGGCGCAGACCGCCAGCTCGCCGGTAAGCTGCGCCTCGGCCCCGGCGGCGAACGCGGCGACCTCCTCATGGCGGGTCGGCATCCATTCGATGGTGCCCATCCGGTTCAGGCTGTCGCTCAGACCGTTTAGGGAATCACCGGTCACGCCCCAGATCCGTTTGACCCCGGCCTGCTCCAGCATTTTCGCAATATAGTTCGCCACGGTTTGTTTCATGGTAGTCCGTCTCCTGAATGTGATAACGCTTTCAAGCTTAGATGAAACTGACCGGCGTGCCCGCGAAATCCCCCTCATTAATAGTTGCTTTCAATGTGCAATATTTCGTCATATTCTGACGGCAGTTAACTTAAAAAATGGAGTAAATTCAGATGGTTAAATCATTGTTAATTGCTGTTAATAAAACGCTAACGCATGACGATTTTGGCAGACTGTTGCTGCGCCTGGCCGTAGGTGGATTGATGCTGTTTCACGGGATGCATAAAGCGATCGATGGGGTGGGGGGGATTGCAGGCATGCTGGTGGCAAAAGGGCTGCCGGGCTTTATCGCTTATGGGGTGTTGATTGGCGAAGTGGTGGCGCCGATCCTGATTATTCTCGGCATTCTCACCCGTCCGGCGGCGCTGGTGCTGGCTTTTACCATGGTGGTGGCCTGGCTGATGGTGGGCACCGGGAAAACCTTCGCGCTGGATGCGGTAGGGGCCTGGGCAATTGAGAGTCTGGTCTATTTCTTTGTTGGCGCGCTGGCCGTGGCATTTCTAGGGGCAGGGCGGTATTCGGTGGTGAGCGATCCGGCGTGGAAGTAGCTCCTCTGCAGCGGTAACGCCGGGCGGCACTGCGTTTGCCCGGCCTACAAAACCCGTAGGCCCGGTAAGCGCAGCGCCACCGGGCATTTGTCGTTGTAGGCCCGGTAAGCGCGAGCGCCACCGGGCGTTTTTCATCAGGCCAGAACCAAATCTCCCTGCGGATGACAGGAGCAGGCCAGCACATAGCCTTCTGCCACTTCGGCATCCGTCAGCGTCATGGTGCTGGTGACGGTATAATTCCCGTCCACCACCTTTGTTTTACAGCACCCGCAGACGCCCGCTCGACAGGCGGCCACTACCGGCACGTTATTGCTCTCCAGCGCGTCCAGCAGCGTGCTGCCCACGCGGCCAAAGAAGGTTTTGCGGGCTGCAGTTTAGTAAACTTCAGCCCGCCGGTGGCAGCCTCTGCCTCCGGCGTAAAGAACTGCTCTTTGAAGAAGCGGGTCACGCCCAGGGCTTTCACCTCTTCTTCAACGATGTCCATGTACGGTGCCGGACCACAGGTCATGACGGTGCGGGCGGCGATATCCGGCACGCTTTGCAGCAGTTCACGGCTGAGACGACCGGCGACAAACCCCTCGGTGGCATTATTTTCCGCCACCAGCGTGACCGGATAATTCCGCCATTCGTCAGCAAAAATCACATCCTGCGGCGAGCGGACGCTGAAGATCACCTCCACGTCAGCCTGCGGACGGTTCTTCGCCAGCCAGCGGCGCATCGACATCACCGGCGTGATGCCGCAGCCGGCGGCCAGCAGCAGGAATTTATCTTCCGGCTTATCGTCACAGGTAAAATCACCCTGCGCGTCAGACAGCCAGATGTAATCCCCACGCTTCACGTCGTGCGTCAGCCACTGCGAGCCTGCCCCCTCATCAATGCGGCGGACGGTCAGCGTGATGTATTCGCTGATGCCAGGCGTTGAGGAGATCGTGTACGCCCGCAGCGTATCCGCTGAGTTACGCACGCTGACCAGCGCATACTGCCCGGCACGGTATGGATAATAGTCGTGGCACAGCAACGAAATCGTCCAGACATCCGGCGTTTCCTGATGGATGTGGTGAACCTGCATCCGCCATGGGCACTGATGGGTTGGCATAGTCATTCTTTTACTCCTTACGCGCTCAGCAGCTGCTTCATGTCTTCTTCAACGGTGGTCACGGAACGCAGACCAAACTTCTCGTTGAGCACCGCCAGCAGATCCGGGGTAAAGAAGCCAGGTGCGGTCGGGCCGGTGACGATGTTTTTCACGCCCAGCGACAGCAGGGTCAGCAGGATCACAATCGCTTTCTGTTCGAACCAGGAGAGTACCAGCGACAGCGGCAGGTCGTTCACGCCACAGCCCAGTTTTTCTGCCAGGGTGACGGCCAGGATGATGGCAGAGTAAGCATCGTTACACTGACCGGCATCGATCAGGCGCGGCAGGCCTTCGATATCGCCGAACTCCAACTTGTTGAAGCGGTATTTACCACACGCCAGGGTCAGGATCAGGCAGTCGTCCGGAACGCTGGTGGCGAAATCGGTGAAGTAGTTACGTTCGCCGCGCGCGCCGTCACAGCCGCCCACCAGGAAGATGTGGCGCAGTTTTTCGCGGCTCACCAGGTCGATCAGGGAATCCGCTGCGCCCAGCAGGGTCTGACGACCGAAACCAACGGTGATCAGATGAGGAATTTCGCTGTACGGGAAGCCCGCCATCTGCTGCGCCTGGGCAATCACCGGACCAAAGTCGTCGCCTTCGAGGTGGCTCACGCCCGGCCAGCCGACGATGCTGCGGGTCCAGATACGATCGTCGTAAGCCCCCACGGTTGGGTCGATGATGCAGTTAGAGGTCATCACGATGGGGCCTGGGAAGCGGGCGAACTCCACCTGCTGGTTCTGCCAGCCGCTGCCGTAGTTACCGATCAGATGTTTGAATTTACGCAGCTCCGGGTAGCCGTGGGCGGGCAGCATCTCACCGTGGGTGTAGACGTTGACGCCGGTGCCGTCGGTCTGCTCCAGCAGGTTGTAGAGATCTTTCAGGTCGTGACCGGAAATCAGGATGCATTTACCTTCGGTCGCTTTGACGTTGACCTGAGTCGGGGTCGGGTGGCCGTATTTGGTGGTTTCACCGGCGTCCAGAATGCTCATCACTTTGAAGTTCATCTGGCCGATTTCCATGGAGCACTCCAGCAGAGCGTTCATGTCGGAAGGCCAGGTGCCCAGCCACGCCATGATTTTGTGGTACTGGGCGTAGATGTCGTTGTCGTACTGATCCAGAACGTGGGCGTGCTCCATATAGGCCGCAGCGCCTTTCAGACCGTACAGGCACAGCAGGCGCAGGCCGAGGATGTTTTCGCCAATCGCGGCTTTGTCTTTATTCGGGGTAAATTCTGCCGCCTGGCGCTGCAGGTCACCCAGGTCATCGCTCACCAGCTGCAGGTCGGCCATTGGGTTATCCACGCGGGCACCGGCATCGGCAGCCAGGCACTGCGCTTTCAGGGCTTCACGCAGGGCGATGGCTTCGCGGGCGTAGCCCACAATGCGCGGGGAGTCGAAGTTAACGTTAGTCAGGGTTGAGAAGAACGCGCGCGGGGCGAAGTTATCCACGTAGTGGTCGATGATGCCATATTCCCGGGCTTTCAGCGCCCAGGCGGATAAACCCTGCAGGGAGGCAATCAGCAGATCCTGCAGATCGGAAGTTTCTGCGGTTTTACCGCACATGCCCTGTGCGTAAGAGCAGCCGTTGCCGGCTGGGGTACGGATGGTTTGTTCACATTGCACACAAAACATAATCACACCTGTTAAAGTTGTATTTAATATACATGTTTAAGGTTATGCCTGAGGCGATACGGAGAAAAGGGCTTTCTGCTACAAACTGGAGGGAGATTGATTTAGCGCAATTTTGGCGGCAGCAGGCTACCGCCAAAGAAGTATCAGGCGGAGAAGAACGCCATCATGACGGGCACCAGCAGGCTTAAAATAAAGCCGTGTACGATGGCGGCAGGCACCATCTCCAGCCCGCCCGAGCGTTGCAGAACCGGCAGGGTAAAGTCCATTGAGGTGGCGCCGCACAGCCCCAGCGCCGTGGAGCGACTGCGGCGAACCAGACCCGGGATCAGCATAATGGCGATCAGCTCCCGCGCGAGATCGTTAAAGAAGGCGGCGCTGCCAATCACCGGCCCAAAGGATTCGGTTAACAGAATGCCGGAAAGGGAATACCAGCCAAACCCGGAGGCCATCGCCAGGGCGGTATTGAGCGGCAGGTCGAGAACAAAGGCGTTAATGACCCCGCCCACCATTGAACTGCCCACCACAATGACCGCCACCATCATGCCGCGGCGGTTGAGCACGATCTGCTTCAGGGTCATGCCATTATTTCGCAGCTGAATACCAATAAGGAACAGCAGGAAGATCAGCGTATATTCACTGGCCTCGGTGGCGTGCTGTAAAAAAGCATATCCGGTGAGCCCCAGCAGAAAACCGAGCAATACCACGCCGCATAATTTTAATGACTCCAGCGCCATCGCAATACGTGAGGGTAATTTTTCCTGATGGTGATGGTTTTTCCACGGAATGACGCGCTCCAGCCAGAAAAGCGCCGCAATATTGCAGGCCAGGATAACCACCATGGTAATAACAGAATAGTGAAGAATAGAGAGCAGATTGGTCGCCAGATTATCGAGGAAGGCGAGGCTGATCCCCATAAAAAAGAGAATGACGTAGACAATCCAGCTCAGTAAACGGTTGATCAGTTTTAGCGCTGACAGATGACGAAGAGGAATGAGATAGCCCACGATCAGCGGGAGGAGAATGATTAAGAGTCCTGAAAACATGAACAACCGGTCCTTTATTTGAGTGGCGCTGAGACACTACCCAATTAAGGCTGTTCAGTAAAGGTGAAAACAGTGCCGGGCGGCGCTTCGCTTGCCCGGCCTACGAAATACTGTCCTGTAGGCCGGGTAAGGCGAAGCCGCCACCCGGCACCACAACGCGCGAAATGCACTGTCTGTAGGCCGGGTAAGGCGAAGCCGCCACCCGGCACCACAACGCGCAATATTAATCGCGTTTTTCCAGCAGGGTACGGTACAGCACGCCGCCGAGGATACCGCCAACAATCGGCATCACCCAGAACAGCCACAGCTGCTGCAGCGCCCAGCCACCCTGGAAGATAGCTACCGCGGTGCTGCGCGCCGGGTTAACGGAGGTATTGGTCACCGGAATGCTGATCAGGTGGATCAGGGTCAGCGCCAGGCCAATTGTAATCGGCGCGAAACCTGCCGGGGCATGTTTGTCGGTTGCACCGTGGATCACCAGCAGGAAGCCCGCCGTCAGCACGATTTCAATCACGATGGCAGACAGCATGGAGAAGCCGCCAGGGGAGTGCTCGCCAAAGCCGTTGGAGGCAAAGCCGCTGGCCGCCGCGTCAAAGCCTGCTTTACCGCTAGCAACCACATACAGAATAGCGGCAGCGATAATCCCGCCAATTACCTGGGCAATAATATAGCCAAGAACCTCTTTCGCCGGAAAACGACCGCCCGCCCACAGACCTAATGTTACCGCCGGGTTAAAGTGACCGCCGGAAATATGCCCTACGGCATAGGCCATGGTTAAAACCGTTAATCCGAAGGCCAGTGAAACCCCGACAAAACCAATTCCCAGTTCCGGGAACCCTGCTGCCAGCACGGCGCTGCCGCAGCCACCAAATACCAACCAGAATGTACCAAAGCATTCAGCTGCTAATTTTCTGAACATAACCACCTCAATAATATTAATATTTTACGCTTGATCCCGCGCGCAATGTTTTCTTGTCCCAAAGGAAGAGATCAAAAGGGAAAACGGCCCTATTTTATATAGGGCGTAATGCGTTCACCAGAAGAATAAGTCCCGTAAAATTGATTTAGAACAATGATAAAGGATTGCGCGTTGCTACGCGTCGCAATATAGCCTGGTCTGTTTGCGACAGAAAGTTAATTTGAGATCGGAACGATTATAAATATTTTTAATTGGATAGAAGAACGACTTCGGGTCAAATTCCGAATAACTGGCGCAGCATTGACATATGTAAAATCAAAGAAATAGAATTTGGCGTGAAAAATATAATGAACATATTTTTCATTTTTTAATGATGGCGAATAACGTATTCGTCTATTAACTATCAGGATAAGGATTATCATCATGCGTGAATTAAACAACCAAGAAATGGACGCAGTCTCTGGCGCAGGTTTATTTGCCGACGCGGCAGCGCTGCTGGGCAAAGGAATTGGCGGTATTGTCGATGCAGCCTGTAAGACCGGTACTGAAGCCTCCACCGCAGGTGAAGCAATGGGCCGTGGTATCGGACTGATTGTTGAAAACTCCGTAACGATTTTACAGAGCTTATTCAGCGGACTCTCTGGTCTGTTCTCTAAAAATTAATGAATTGCCTTTCTGACAAGGAGAGTTCGCTCTCCTTTTTTATCCTGCTACCTGCCAAATCGTTAACACGACGTACATCCCGGTACTCTCTCTTCTCCGCCAGCGTTATACTCCTGATAACTTAAAGGAAAAAGTTTATCTCTCCCGGAGGGTACATGTTACTTGAACGTGTGGAAATCGTGGGGTTTCGCGGCATTAACCGCCTGTCGCTGATACTTGAGCACAATAACGTGCTGATTGGGGAAAACGCCTGGGGTAAATCCAGCCTGCTGGATGCCCTGACGCTGCTGTTGTCGCCGGAAACGGACCTGTACCACTTTGTCCGGGAAGATTTCTGGTTCCCGCCCGGAGATGTGCTGGGACGCGAACATCATCTGCATATCATCCTCACCTTTCGTGAAGCCGAGCCGGGCCGCCATCGCGTCCGCCGCTATCGCCCCTTAGCCGACTGCTGGGTGCCTTGTGATGACGGCTACCAGCGCATTTTTTACCGTCTGGAGGGCGAACTGGCCGACGATGACAGCGTTCTGACCCTGCGCGGTTTTCTCGGTACCGACGGCCATGTCCTGCCGCTTGATGACATCGACGAGCGGGCGCGCCATCTGGTTCGCCTGATGCCGGTGCTGCGCCTGCGCGACGCCCGCTTTATGCGCCGTATCCGCAACGGTACTGTGCCGAATATGCCCGATGTGGAGGTCACCGCCCGGGAGCTGGACTATCTGGCCCGGGAACTGGTGGCTCGTCCGCAGAACCTGACCGACGGCCAGATCCGCCAGGGGCTGTCGGCGATGGTGCAGCTGCTGGAACACTACTTCTCCGAACAAGGTACTTCGCCGGTGCGCAACCGGCTGATGCGGCGGCGCTCCCATGACGAGCAGCGCAGCTGGCGTTATCTCGACATCATCAACCGGATGATTGACCGGCCCGGCGGCCGCTCGCACCGGGTGATCCTGCTGGGGCTCTTCTCGACGCTGCTGCAGGCGAAAGGCACCGTCCGGCTGGACCGGGATGCCCGCCCGCTGCTGCTGGTGGAAGATCCCGAGACGCGCCTGCACCCCATCATGCTCTCGGTGGCGTGGCACCTGCTGAACCTGCTGCCGCTCCAGCGCATTGCCACCACTAACTCCGGAGAGCTGCTGTCGCTAACCCCGGTGGAACATGTCTGCCGGCTGGTGCGTGAGTCGTCGCGGGTCACGGCTTACCGCCTCGGACCGGGGGGGATGAACGCCGAAGACAGCCGTCGCATCGCCTTCCACATTCGCTTCAACCGCGCCTCCTCGCTGTTTGCCCGCTGCTGGCTGCTGGTAGAAGGGGAGACCGAAACCTGGGTTATTAACGAGCTGGCCCGTCAGTGCGGCCACCACTTCGATGCCGAGGGCATCAAGGTTATTGAATTTGCCCAGTCGGGCTTGAAACCGCTGATTAAATTTGCCCGACGGATGGGCATCGAATGGCACGTGCTGGTGGATGGCGACGAGGCGGGCAAGAAATATGCCGCTACCGTGCGCGGGCTTATCAATAACGACAGGGAAGAGGAGCGCGAGCACCTGACGGCGCTGCCCGCCATGGACATGGAGCATTTCATGTACCGGCAGGGCTTTTCCGACGTCTTTCACCGGGTGGCGATGATCCCCGATGATATCCCGATGAACATGCGGCGGGTGATCATGAAGGCCATTCACCGTTCGTCGAAGCCCGATCTGGCGATTGAAGTGGCGATGGAGGCGGGACGGCGGGGCGTCGAGGCGGTGCCCACGCTGCTGCGGAAAATGTTCTCCCGCGTGCTGTGGCTGGCACGCGGGAGAGCGGATTAACGGCGGGTCGCCTCGTTTACCTGGTCAACCAGGCTGTCCAGCAGGGCAAAGCGGCGGCGGTATTCGGCGCGTTTTTTGCTGGCGATCTCCTCCATCGGCTTGCGCGGCATGGCGAGTGGCAGCCTGAAGTTGCCCTCGCTGTCGCGCTCCCCGCCAAGGGAGAGCCAGAAGCTGTCGTAGTCGGCCAGCAGTTTCCCCTCTTTTTTCTTGCGATAGCGCCAGCTGCGATAAATATGGGTGCTGTTGCTGACGGCAATAATCTGATCCACGGCCAGGGCGCTGCCCAGCGTCATGGCGGCCTCCACCAGCAGGCGTTTCGGGAACAGGCCGTGGCAGGCTTTGGTGGCGCTCTGGATCGCCTCGTGCGGCACAAAGGCTTTTGCCCCCTGCATCCCGCCGATAAACAGCGTGGAAGTGCCATTAATCTGACACAGCGTAAAGGTCATCTCTGCCAGCACCGTCTGCTGCGCGTCGCAAAACGCCAGCGTCGCCTCTCCCTCTTTATCGAGAAACGCATCGGCGCACAGGCGCACGGTAAAGGGCTGGTCGTCTTTTCCGGTGAGGGTCAGCAAGGTGATCCCCTCCCGGGAGAGATAGCCATTCATCAGCGCGGCCGGGAGCCGCTTCTGCATGGTCTGATAGTGCCAGTTCAGCGCCTGCAGCGTTTTCTGGCGGTTCATCGCCACCGAGAGCCATGGGCGGTGCAGGCGGCAGGGCAGCCCCGGCTGAACCTGCAACATTTGCAGTAATTGCGGCTGTTTTGAAAGGTGCGACAGTAGACGCGCGGTGCTGAACGGCGTCATCAGCGAGCGCAGCATGAACTTGCGGCGATAGGCCGGGTTGCGCCAGGCGAGGCCGGGGGTTAATGTCCCGGATGCCAGATGTTGAAACAGCTGCCAGGCTGATTTAGGTTGCGGCTGATGTGTATAAGATGACTCTGCGATGGACGACATGATAGATACCGGTCTTGTTGCCAGGTCTTTATTTCAGCAGGGACTTTATCAACCTCTCCTCAACGATTTTTATCCATCCGGAAAAGCAGGGGTTTCGTTGAGGAATGGTTTAGTTAGAATCAACAGTTATGTAAGCCGGAATAGCTATTTGGAATATTTATGAAATTAAAGGGAAAGCGCAGGAAGCTGTTTCTGCTGCTGGTGCTGGTTGTACTGGTGGGTGGATTCTGGCTGTGGCGGGTGCTTAACGCACCGGTGCCGCAATATCAGACACTGATTGTCCGTCCGGGCGAGTTGCAGCAGAGCGTGCTGGCTACCGGCAAGCTGGATGCGCTGCGTAAGGTTGACGTGGGTGCCCAGGTCAGCGGCCAGTTGAAGACGCTGTCGGTGGAGATTGGCGACAAGGTGAAAAAAGGGCAACTGCTGGGGGTTATCGATCCGGAGCAGGCTGAAAACCAGATCAAAGAGGTGGAAGCGACCCTGATGGAGCTGCGTGCCCAGCGTAGCCAGGCAGAGGCGGAGCGGAAGCTGGCCCAGGTAACCCTGAACCGCCAGCGGCAGCTGGCCACCACTCAGGCCATCTCGCAGCAGGATCTGGATACCTCGACGACCGAACTGGCGGTGAAGCAGGCGCAGATTGGCACCATCGACGCGCAGATCAAACGCAACCAGGCCTCGCTGGACAGCGCGAAAACTAACCTCGATTACACCCGCATCGTTGCGCCGATGGCCGGGGAAGTGACGCAAATCACCACCCTGCAGGGGCAGACGGTGATTGCCGCCCAGCAGGCGCCGAACATCCTGACCCTCGCGGATATGGGCACCATGCTGGTGAAGGCTCAGGTTTCTGAGGCGGATGTGATCCACCTTAAGCCGGGGCAAAAGGCCTGGTTTACCGTGCTCGGCGATCCGCAAACCCGCTACGAAGGGGTGCTGAAAGATATTCTTCCGACCCCGGAGAAGGTCAATGACGCCATCTTCTATCACGCCCGTTTTGAAGTGCCTAACCCGCAGGGGGTGCTGCGCCTGGACATGACCGCTCAGGTGCATATCCAGCTCTCCGGGGTGAAAAACGTGCTGACCATTCCGCTGGCGGCGCTGGGCGCCCCGGTGGGCGACAATCGCTATAACGTGAAGGTGCTGCGTAACGGCGAAACGCGCGAGCGTGAGGTGAGCCTCGGCTCGCGTAACGACACCGATGTGGTGGTGGTTAAAGGGCTGGAAGAGGGTGAAGAGGTGGTCATCAGCGAGAGCCAGCCGGGGGCGGCTAAATGACGGCCCTGCTGGAACTGAATGATATCCGCCGCAGCTACCCGTCCGGCGACGGGCCGGTGGAGGTGCTGAAGGGCATCACTATGCGGGTAGAGGCTGGGGAAATGGTGGCGATTGTCGGGGCCTCGGGTTCCGGTAAATCGACGCTGATGAACATCCTCGGCTGCCTGGATAAGCCCACCAGCGGCATCTACCGCGTGGCGGGGACCGACGTCGCCACGCTGGACAGCGACGCGCTGGCCAAACTCCGCCGGGAACATTTCGGCTTTATCTTCCAGCGTTACCATCTGCTCTCGCACCTGAGCGCGGCGCAAAACGTTGAAGTCCCGGCGGTCTATGCGGGCGTGGAGCGTAAAAAACGCCTTGAGCGAGCCCAGGCGCTGCTCACCCGGCTCGGGCTGGGGGAGCGGGTGGATTATCAGCCCTCGCAGCTCTCTGGCGGCCAGCAGCAGCGGGTCAGTATCGCCCGGGCGCTGATGAACGGCGGGCAGGTGATCCTGGCCGATGAACCGACCGGGGCGCTGGACAGCCACTCCGGGGAAGAGGTGATGGCGATCCTGCACCAGCTGCGGGATCAGGGGCATACGGTGATTATTGTCACCCACGATCCGCAGGTGGCCTCCCAGGCCGGGCGGATCGTCGAGATCCACGACGGCGAGCTGGTCAGCAATCCACCCCCCGGGCTCAACGCCACCCGGCGTCAGGAGGTGGCGCTCCCGCCCCCGTCCGGCTGGCGGCAGTTTGCCAGCAGTTTCCGCGAAGCGCTGACCATGGCCTGGCTGGCGATGGCCGCCAACAAGATGCGTACCCTGCTGACCATGCTCGGGATCATCATCGGTATCGCCTCGGTGGTGTCGATTGTGGTGGTCGGCGACGCCGCCAAACAGCTGGTGCTGTCGGATATCCGCTCCATCGGCACCAACACCATCGACGTCTATCCCGGTAAAGACTTTGGCGATGACGAGCCGCAGTACCAGCAGGCACTGAAATATGACGATCTGGCGGCGATCCAGAAGCAGCCGTGGGTCAACTCCGCCACCCCGGCAGTGTCGCAGAACCTGCGTCTGCGCTACGGCAATATCGACGTGGCGGCCAGCGCCAACGGCGTCAGCGGGGACTACTTTAACGTCTACGGCATGACCTTCAGCGAAGGGGGCACCTTCAATGCGGAGCAGCTCGCAGGGCGGGCTCAGGTGGTGGTGCTGGATGCCAACTCCCGGCGGCAGCTGTTCCCCAATAAAGCAAAAGTGGTGGGCGAGATCGTGCTGGTGGGCAACATGCCTGCGACGGTGATCGGCGTGGCGGAGGAGAAACAGTCGATGTTTGGCAGCAGCAAGATTTTGCGTGTCTGGCTGCCTTACACCACCATCTCCGGGCGCATTATGGGGCAGTCGTGGCTCAACTCGATCACCGTGCGGGTGAAAGACGGCTACGACAGCGCCCAGGCGGAGCAGCAGCTTGAGCGCCTGCTCTCCCTGCGCCACGGGAAGAAAGATTTCTTCACCTGGAACATGGACGGGCTCTTGAAAACGGCTGAAAAGACCACACGTACTTTACAGCTCTTTCTCACCCTGGTGGCGATCATCTCCCTGCTGGTGGGGGGAATAGGGGTGATGAATATTATGCTGGTTTCGGTGACGGAGCGGACGCGCGAAATCGGCATTCGCATGGCGGTGGGGGCCCGGGCCAGCGACGTGCTGCAACAGTTTTTAATTGAGGCGGTGCTGGTCTGTCTGGTGGGCGGGGCGCTGGGGATCACGCTCTCGTTGTTAATCGCCTTCACGCTGCAGCTGTTTTTACCCGGCTGGGAGATCGGTTTTTCACCAATGGCGCTGCTAACCGCCTTCCTTTGTTCTACCTTTACCGGGGTGCTGTTTGGCTGGTTGCCGGCAAGAAACGCCGCGCGGCTGGATCCGGTGGATGCGTTAGCCCGGGAGTAAGTGCGTTGGCCCACAATAATTTGTAGGCCCGTGCAAGCGCAGCGCCGCCGGGCGTCGGGCCGCACAACCGCACACAAATAAAAATGCCAGCGCATCGGGCTGGCATTTTGAGTGCGGGGTGTACACAATGAAACAGAGGGCTATGCCACCACTTCTGCTTCGATGGGCACAATAACGCTGGCATGATTGCCTTTTGGCCCGAGGTGTACATCGAACCGGACGGCCTGCCCGGCTTTCAGCGTTCTGTAACCATCCATCTGAATGGTGGAGTAATGCGCGAAGATGTCTTCGCCGCCGCCTTCAGGGCAGATAAAACCAAACCCTTTGGCGTTGTTAAACCACTTAACTGTACCCGTTTCCATGCTTCGACATCCTTCGTAAATCTTATTGAGTTAGATGTAATGAACCGGTGGTGAAGTGGGGGCTGTTCAAAACCTCGCCAACTCACGCTTGTACAATTTAGATAAACCAAAGGCAGCGTCAAGCATTTGGCGGGGAAGGGAGGGGAAAAATGCGTCAAAATTTGAACCAGTTAACGCTATTGCCAGGTATTGTGACAGACATCGCGGATGGCAATAATAGATGTGAGTTATCTGACATCTGAGGTAGATTCAGGTTATGTATAGCCTCCTGTCAGCTTCAGAAAGACGCGACCGGAGACCGTAAACGAAGATGACGACTGACAATGGGTAAGACGAACGACTGGCTCGATTTCGACAAGCTGGCGGAAGATAAAGTGCGCGACGCGCTAAAACCGCCATCTATGTATAAAGTTATGTTAATGAACGATGATTACACGCCGATGGAATTTGTTATTGACGTGCTACAAAAGTTCTTTTCTTATGATGTTGAACGTGCAACGCAACTGATGCTTACGGTTCACTATCATGGCAAAGCCATCTGCGGTGTTTTTACTGCAGAAGTCGCCGAAACCAAGGTGGCAATGGTGAACCAGTATGCAAGGGAGAACGAGCATCCGTTGCTGTGTACGCTGGAAAAAGCCTGAATAAGGCAATGAAAATTGGGGGAGGTGCCTATGCTCAATCAAGAACTGGAACTCAGTTTAAACATGGCTTTCGCCAGAGCGCGTGAGCACCGACATGAGTTTATGACGGTCGAGCACCTGCTGCTTGCACTGCTCAGTAACCCATCCGCCCGCGAAGCGCTTGAAGCCTGCTCCGTGGACCTGGTGGCGCTGCGTCAGGAACTTGAAGCCTTCATCGAACAGACCACACCTGTACTGCCCGTCAGTGAAGAGGAGCGCGATACACAGCCCACGCTCAGCTTCCAGCGTGTACTCCAGCGTGCGGTATTCCACGTCCAGTCCTCCGGACGTAGCGAAGTCACCGGTGCAAACGTGCTGGTTGCCATCTTCAGCGAGCAGGAGTCGCAAGCCGCGTACCTGCTGCGCAAACACGAAGTCAGCCGCCTTGATGTGGTGAACTTCATCTCTCACGGAACGCGAAAAGACGAGCCGAATCAGGCATCGGATTCCGGCCATCAGGCCAACAGCGAAGAGCAGGCAGGCGGGGAGGAACGTATGGAAAACTTCACCACCAATCTTAACCAGCTTGCCCGCGTCGGCGGTATCGACCCGCTGATTGGCCGCGACAAAGAGCTGGAACGAGCGATTCAGGTACTGTGCCGCCGCCGTAAGAACAACCCGCTGCTGGTGGGTGAATCTGGCGTGGGTAAAACCGCTATCGCCGAAGGGCTGGCCTGGCGCATTGTGCAGGGCGACGTCCCGGAAGTGATTGCCGACTGCACCATCTATTCGCTGGATATCGGTTCCCTGCTGGCCGGCACCAAATACCGCGGTGATTTTGAGAAACGTTTTAAAGCGCTGCTGAAACAGCTGGAGCAGGATACCAACAGCATCCTGTTTATCGACGAGATCCATACCATCATTGGCGCCGGTGCGGCATCGGGTGGCCAGGTGGATGCCGCCAACCTGATCAAACCGCTGCTCTCCAGCGGCAAAATCCGGGTGATTGGCTCAACCACCTACCAGGAGTTCAGCAATATTTTCGAAAAAGACCGCGCCCTGGCGCGTCGCTTCCAGAAAATCGACATTACTGAACCGTCGGTTGAAGAAACGGTGCAGATCATCAACGGTCTGAAGCCGAAGTACGAAGCGCACCACGACGTGCGTTATACCGCGAAAGCGGTGCGTGCGGCGGTGGAGCTGGCGGTGAAATACATCAACGACCGTCATCTGCCGGATAAAGCGATTGACGTGATTGACGAAGCGGGCGCGCGTGCGCGTCTGATGCCGGTCAGCAAGCGTAAGAAAACGGTCAACGTGGCGGATATTGAATCCGTGGTGGCCCGCATCGCGCGTATCCCTGAGAAGAGCGTTTCTCAGAGCGACCGCGATACGCTGAAAAACCTCGGCGATCGCCTGAAAATGCTGGTCTTTGGGCAGGACAAAGCCATTGAGGCCTTAACCGAAGCCATCAAGATGGCCCGCGCCGGGCTGGGGCACGATCATAAGCCTGTCGGTTCCTTCCTGTTCGCCGGTCCGACCGGGGTGGGGAAAACCGAGGTGACGGTTCAGCTCTCCAAAGCGCTGGGCATTGAGCTGCTGCGTTTTGATATGTCCGAGTATATGGAGCGTCACACCGTCAGCCGTCTGATCGGTGCGCCTCCGGGATACGTGGGCTTTGACCAGGGCGGCCTGCTCACCGACGCGGTGATCAAGCATCCGCACGCGGTTCTGCTCCTCGATGAGATTGAGAAAGCGCACCCGGACGTCTTTAACCTGCTGCTGCAGGTGATGGACAACGGGACGCTGACCGACAACAACGGTCGCAAGGCGGACTTCCGCAACGTGGTGATGGTGATGACCACCAACGCCGGGGTGCGCGAGACCGAGCGTAAGTCCATCGGCCTGATCCACCAGGATAACAGCACCGATGCGATGGAAGAGATCAAAAAGGTCTTTACGCCGGAGTTCCGTAACCGTCTGGACAACATTATCTGGTTCGATCATCTGTCTACTGAGGTGATCCATCAGGTGGTGGATAAGTTCATCGTCGAGCTGCAGGTTCAGCTGGATCAGAAAGGGGTCTCCCTGGAAGTGAGTCAGGAAGCCCGCAACTGGCTGGCAGAGAAAGGCTACGATCGTGCGATGGGTGCACGTCCGATGGCGCGTGTGATTCAGGACAACCTGAAAAAACCGTTGGCTAACGAGCTGCTGTTTGGTTCGCTTGTGGATGGTGGGCAGGTGACGGTGGCCCTGGATCAGGCGAAGAATGAGCTGACGTATGATTTCCAGAGTGCGGCGAAGCATAAGCCGGAAGCGGCTCACTAACGCTGTTATGTGATGATAAAAACCGGGTGAAAGCCCGGTTTTTTTATGGCCTTTTTACGGATGTGGCCGGGTTGGTAATTTTGTTTATCTGAAGCGATAAAGGAATCAAAGGTGAATTGATACTTACAGCGATGACCAGGTCCGGCTGAAAATCGCCGAAGCGTTTCCGGAAGGCCGGGGCGAGGCGCATGGACGCGCCGAGAGGGCATAGCCTGCATGGATGCAGGCTGGTGCCCGACCCGAAAGCCTGTAGGAACAAGCTGAGGGGACCGCGCAGCGGCGATTTTCTTTGCCGGGAGCCGGGGTAGCCAGGGGGGAGGCGGCGAGCCCCCCTGGCACGTTCACCGGTTCCGGCGTATCAGAGAAGCAAGGAACGTAAAGTGAACGGAACGACTACTTAAGCCGCATATTCCTCTCAACCCGTGCTCGGCCCACATCAAAATTTTGCGAGGCGTTATCCAGAATTTAAACAGCTGTATTGCTGGATAAAACCACAGTAATAGAATGGCGATGCACCTGCAAAATCAGGTGCCAGGATTGGCGTCCTGATTAATAAATATGGAAATGATGTTGCTAAGGCAGCACCACAGGTTTCGTTCACACTTTTGTAAGTAGCGAATATAATGGGCTTCTTCAATTATGGTGGGCTGAACCGGGGCTTCTTTTGAAGCGCCGATTTTCCATATTGTCGGTACGCCAATCCGGTTCAGTCTGCCACCCGAAGTTGGCGTTTCAGGTGGTAGTTTTTCAGCTTTAATATGGAATTGTGAATATGGAAAATCAAACTATTGCTCACCTTTACAGCGAACTCGAACACAGCTCCCCCGATCTCTCCACCCTGGCCGCGCGTTGCAACCTGCTCACCGAAATCCTCGTCGATTGCGACTCACTACCGCAAACGCAGCCTGTCTGCCGCTGTCTTGCGGCATACCTGGACGCATTCAAAAATGAGCTGGAAAATTCGATGACAGATTTTCGCGTGCTGGATGAGACGGAGATCCCGCCCACGCACAGGCAAGAGTGGCTACTGGACAGCACCGAAGCCCAGTGCGATTACTGCCGAGCCTTAAACCATGTACTGCTGGTGTCGCACTTCGATCGCGAAATGCTCCCGCATCTCACCGGGTTACTGCACGAGATTTCCCATGCGATGCTGGCCGATCTGACCGTGGTGCATATCCACTGAGTCAATATATGCGCCTGGCGAATTCGGGCGCATTAACTGGCCATTTCAGCCCGTTTACGCTCTTCGCTCGGGGTAATGGCAAAGACCTTTTTATACAGGGTGCTGAAATGGCTACTGTTAGCGAAACCGCACAGGAAAGCAATCTCGGTAATGGTCATGTCGGTTTCACGGACTTTTACCCGAGCAGAGACCAGTCGCAGGTGTTTAATATAATTTTCCGGTGTCATGCCTGTCGCGGCTTTAATATGACGGAATGCTGTGCGCGGGGTTAAATGAAACTGCTTAGCCAGATCGTTCCAGTCATACTCTTCAAAACAATTTTCCTGCAGATGATTAAGCAGTTTATGCAGCTTATAGCGGGTGTTGTTGTGATTAACGTCCGACTGCGCCTGGAGCAGCGTATTCACCAGCTGGAAAAAGAGCGATTCCCGCTGTTCAACCTGCAGCGGCTGGGCACTGAATATTTTATCGATCAGGGAATTGCACTGCATGCGGATCTCCGGCGCCAGCCAGGTGTAGCAGCTGGCATCGCGTACCGAGAAACGTTCTAACAGGGATCCGGTGTGCTGTAAAAATACAAATTCAGCCACAGGGTTTATCAGGATATTAATCAGTTTGAGTGTACCCAGCTCATCATAAAAATGGTGGTCGCCACGCTGGACGTAAAAAATATCCCCTTGCTGAATATAGAGAGGGCGTCCATTAATAATGTGCAGGCCATGTCCTTGCTCAACAATAACCAGTTCATCAAATTCATGACAATGTTCGCAGCTGTTATCTTCCGGGTCGCTTTTATAAAGGGCGAGTTTGTCGTCTGTGGATTTGAAATAATGCGCAACGGTTAAAGTGTTCATAAATTATCCTGCCACATGAAAAGCTGCGAGCACGATAATTGATTTCTCACCGCTTAAGAAGTCCTGTTTTTCAAAATGTGAACATACTCGGGCTGACCTCACTGACACTGCCAAACTGCGTTTGGAGTTGGCAATCTGAGAGTGGCTCTCAACTCCCCATCGCCTCTATTCTGCCTGAAATCTTACAGAGGGCGCAGTATGTCTCAGGCACTTCAGCAACACCATAATCTCACCATGTATCGCGACGAACAGCTCCTGGCCACCGCCAGTGCATTGATGCCAACGCTCCATTCGCAGGCGATTTCTCCCGTCAGCGTGATCAACACCGTTCCCGACAGTCATGCCCTCCACGGCTGGCGTGCGGAAAAGGTGGCCGATGCCTGCACCTGGCTGAAGCAACCCTTTTCCCCGGGAGATTCCTTTATTCTGGATTTTGGCACCCACGGTGTCGGCTGGTTAAATTTCATCTGCGAAGCCGCGGGCAGCCCACCGGATGCCCCCGCCCATCTGGAGTTTATTTTTGGCGAAACGTTGTGCGAAATGGCAGAGCCTTTCAGCGACTATCAGGGATGGTTAAGCAGCAGCTGGTTGCAACAACACCATGAATATATTGACGTCCTGCCAGCGGATATTACCCTCGCACGTCGCTACTGTTTTCGTTATCTGAAGGTGCGGGTTGTAGCGCTTTCGCCCAAATATCAGCTGCGCTTTAAGCAAATCACGTTAAATAGCGTCAGCTCGGCGCCAGATGAATATCCACCCTGCAACGCCACCGATCCACAGCTGCTGAAAATTGATGAAGTGGCTGTCAGAACCCTGCGTAACTGCATGCAGGAGGTGTTTGAGGACGGGCCGAAGCGGGATCGGCGTTTATGGCTGGGTGACCTCCGGTTACAGGCCCTGGTGAATGACGTCACTTTTGCCAATCACGATCTGGTGCGCCGCTGCCTGTACCTGTTTGCCGGTCATCGCCGGGAGGACGGGATGGTCTCGGCCAATATTTTTGTCCGTCCCGAGGTGAGGGCGGATGATACCTTCCTGTTTGATTATTCTCTCTTTTTTGTCGATACGCTCTACAACTACCTGCAGGTGACCGGGGATATCTCCACCGCCCGTGAGCTGTGGCCGATTGCCTTCCGTCAGGTCGAGCTGGCGTTGGCGCGTTGCGAAGCAGGCCTGGTAACAGACAGCGATGAATGGTGGTCGTTTATCGACTGGCACGATCGGCTCAATAAGCAGGCGGCCTCCCAGGGAGTGCTGATCTACTGCATCGATAAAGCTGTGCGGCTGGCGGAAGTCTGCGCTCCTGAACAGGTTGCTTTCCTGCACGATCAACTGACGTGGGTGAAACGTGCTGCGCATCAACTCTGGGATGAAGCAAGCGGCTTCTATATCAGCGGTTCCGCGCGCCAGATCAGCGCCGCCTCGCAAATCTGGCTGGTGCTGGCCGATGTGGGCAATGCTGCACACCAGCTAAATGTTATGACGAATTTACTACAGTCGCCGCCGTCCATCGGCATGAACACCCCCTATCTACGCCACCACTTTATCGCCGCGCTGTTGAAATGCGGCTTGCGTGAGCGTGCCGTGGCCGAGATAAAAGCTTACTGGGGGGCGATGGTAGATGACGGGGCGGACACCTTTTGGGAATTATTTGATCCGCAAAGACCTGACTTCTCCCCGTATGGCAGTAAGCTCATCAACAGTTACTGCCATGCATGGAGCTGTACCCCGGCCTGGTTTATTCGCCAGTTCGGCCTCTGATAACACAACAATAAAGTGAACAAAATGGCTAAAACCTTCTTTACCCTATGGCGGCAACGGTTAGGTTACGGGATTGCCGATCTCTCCTGTAACCTGGTCTGGCAGTTAATTTCGCTATACCTGATGTTTTTCTATACCGACGTAATGAACCTCCCGGCCTACTGGGTGGGGATCATGTTCCTGGTGACACGGCTGGTGGACGGGGTGGCGGATGTGTTGATGGGTCTTATGATCGACAACACCACCACCCGCTGGGGGCGTTGCCGTCCGTGGCTGCTGTTTGGTGCGGTACCCTTCGGGCTGATGTGTATTCTGGCATTTTACGTGCCTGATTTTGGCACCACCGGCAAGCTGGTGTATGCATTTATCACCTACCTGTGCCTCTCGTTCCTCTACACCATCGTCAACATTCCTTTCTGCGCGATGCTGCCGTTCCTGACGGCGGATTCCCAGGAGCGCACCACCTTATCCGCAGTGCGTATTCTGCTCGGCTCGCTGGGATCCACTATTGTGGCGGTGGCCACGCTGCCACTGGTCGGAGCGTTAGGACAGGGCAATCAGGCCCAGGGTTTCCTCTATACCGCCGTGGTATTCGGGGTAATCGCCACTTTCTTCCTGCTGATCAGCTTCCGCAACGTGGAGGAGAAAATCAGTATTACCCAGGAGCGCATGACGTTGAAACGTGCCTGGACCGGCCTGAAATCCAACACCCCGTGGAAGGTGTTCGCGCTGAATATCTTCCTGATGTGGGGGGCATTCTTCTTCCAGACGGGGGCGCTGGTCTATTTCTTCCACTACTACGTGGGCAGCAGCGAACTGACCGCCCTGGTGGCCGGGATCTCCTCCTTCGTGCCGCTGCTCGGGACGCTGACGGTGCCGTTCCTCGCAGGCTTAATGAAAAAACGCCATGTCTATCTGGTCGCCAGTACGGTTAACCTTGTCGGGATGGGGATCATGATGGCGGCGGGCATCAACTACTGGGGGCTGGTTATCGGGGCTATCGTCCTGTCGCTCGGCGCAGGGCAACGCACCGCGATCTACTTCTCCATGCAGGCCGATCCGGTGGATTACGGCGTCTGGAAAACCAGGATTAACACCGCAGGCATTCTGACCTCCATCAACGGCTTCCTCGGTAAAGTGGCGATGGCGGGGGCAGGGGCGATCACCGGTCTCTTGCTCTCCTCGGGCGGCTATGTGGCAAACGCGGCGCAGACCCCGTCAGCCCTGCTGGCGATCCAGGCCTGCTACCTGTGGATCCCCGCCGGGCTCATCGTGGCGTCGATGATCTGGATCGGGCGCTTCTACCGGCTTGACGACAGCTTCGCGGCGATCCGCGCGGACCTTGATGCTGGCATCTACGCCCCGGACGGCGCACCAGAACTCAAAAAATCCGCCGTTATTTAATCTGACCTCTTTCTGATAACAGGACATCTATGCGTATCTCTGTGATTAGCGCAGCGGTTTGCTGCGCCCTTTTTTCGCCCTCATATGTCTTTGCCGACGCGCAAAGTGTGGAACAACGCCTGGCTCTGCTGGAGCAGCGCCTGAACGCAGCGGAACAACGAACTGCCGAGGCTGAACAGCGTGCCTCACAGGCGGAGGCAAAATTAGCCACACTAAGCCAGCAAACTCAGGCTACCGAAAAGAAAGTGGAGACCGTCAGCCAGAAGCAGAAGCAAAACGCGCTCAGCGATGGATTCGAATTTAACGCATACGCCCGTTCCGGTCTGCTAATCAATAACCACGGCAAAGGGGCGCGCGGCGGTCCTGGCGTGTCACCGGCCAGCTCGCTTAATGGCGACGCGCACGTCGGGCGTTTGGGTAATGAGGAAGACAATTACATCGAGCTTAGTTTTGGCAAGCGCATGACTTTTGACGATGGCTCCTGGGCTCACTTTAAAACCATGATTGCCGATGGGGCTACCAACCCCGATCCCTGGGTGCAGGACAACGACAGCCACCATATCAACGTGCGCCAGATGTATGTGGAGATGGGCAACTTCGCCGAATTTTCCGGGCCGGCGAAAAACGCTTATCTGTGGGCCGGGAAGCGTTTCGATCGCGATAACTTTGATATTCACTTTACCGACAGCGACATCATGTTCCTCGGCGGCACCGGGGCCGGGATCTACGACGTGCAGTGGACCAATAACCTGAAAGGTGATTACTCCCTGTATGGCCGCAATTTCGGCGATCTTGGTAGCTCGCACTATGAAGACAACGACATCCAGAACCTGATGCTGACCGCCAACCACTTCTACGGTAACTGGCAGCTGATGCTCACCGGGATGACGGCCCAGGGCAACGACGATCTCAAGGACAACACCTCCTCGACCGGAAGCTATGCCCTGCGCAGCGACAACACTGCGCAAAACGGTTATTACGTGATGCTGGCTTATCACGACAAACAGCAGTTTTATGGCCTGACGAAGGGGTTATCGGAAACAGCGCTGCAGTTTGGCGGCGGGTTAGGAGCCGAAGCGCGCCAGCCGGGCAGCGACGGCGATCTCACGGATAATGCCACCTCTCTGCGCTTCGCCTCTTACGGTATTCTGCCGGTGGCGAAAAACTGGGAAATCGCGCCGTCAGTCATCGCTCAGCACAGCGAAGATCGTTATCGTGACGGCGACCGTTATGACTGGGCGACCTTTAACCTTCGTGCCTCACAGGCGCTAACCCCGCATTTTGCCCTGCTGTATGAGGCGTCCTGGCAGTATATGGATCTGGATCCCAACGGGCGCACCTATCGATCGGATGGGGACGTACACCAGTATCAGGCGGTGAAAGGGGACTTTTACAAGCTGACCTTTGCCCCGACGTTCAAAGTAGGCAACGTGTTTGATATCAAAGCGCGTCCGGAGATCCGCCTGTTTGCCACATATATGAACTGGGATAAAGAGCTGGATCGGTATGCTATTAACGACGACTTTGGTAGCGCAGGGTTCACTGCGGGCGGGACATGGAATTTTGGTGTGCAGACCGAAATCTGGTTTTAACGTCGCGTAACAGCCAACAAAAAGGCCGGGATATCCCGGCCTTGATTATTTTTACTACACTACGCCATTCGCGGCGAAAAACTCTTAGCGACTACGGAAGACAATGCGGCCTTTGCTCAGGTCGTACGGGGTCAGCTCAACAGTCACTTTGTCGCCCGTCAGAATACGGATATAGTTCTTACGCATTTTACCGGAGATATGCGCGGTAACGACGTGACCGTTTTCCAGTTCTACGCGAAACATGGTGTTAGGCAACGTTTCGAGAACGGTACCCTGCATTTCAATATTGTCTTCTTTGGCCATCTAATCCTCTGGGGTATCACTACCAAGTTTTGAACCGGCAAGATAATGCCGAAATTCATCAATTAAGTAAAGATTTGCGCGTTTAAAACGCAGCAAAGCAGTTTCAGCGTATTACCCGGACGTCACGGATGAACCGTACGAAAAGCGCATACGTAAAGGGGAGGTGGCAGGATAAACGATAGGGCGTTATCGGATGCGAACTATTCCCAAACGGCGGCGGGGCAACAGGCAGAACCTACTCTGCGGCAGAATTATAGCACCTTGAGGAAAAATATGCGGAAAACATTTATCTTTGGGGCATAAATAACGTCGCTGGCACCCAGAAGTTCTGCGGTAATTTTTGCATGCGCAGGGTTGCCAGCTGTGCCAGATATTCATGGCGGGAGATCTCGACCGCGCCGAGAGAGGCGGTATGTTCGTTCAGCACTTGGCAATCAACTAATCTCCCGCCGCTGCGGGCAAAACGCTCGCAGAAAACCAGCAGCGCGGTTTTCGAGGCGTTAACCGCCCGGCTGAACATCGATTCACCGCAGAACAGCGTACCCTGCGCCACACCGTACATCCCGCCCACCAGTTCATTTTTATCGTCCCACACCTCAATTGAATGGGCATAACCCAGCTCATGCAGGCGATGATAGGCGGCGATCACCTCGGGTGTGATCCAGGTTCCTTCGAAGCGATCGTTGGCGCACCCCTGGATCACCTGGCCAAACGCGTGGTTGAGGGTGACGCGATAAGGGGAGTGAGCGTGAAAGCGTTTCATGCTGCGGCTGATATGAAATTCCGCAGGCCACATAACGGCGCGGGGGTCGGGCGACCACCATAAGATCGGATCGCCGGGAGAAAACCACGGAAAAATCCCGCGCTGGTACGCCATCAGTAAACGCGACGGGCTCAGGTCGCCGCCCAGGGCCAGCAAACCATTAGGTTCGCGCAGCGCCCCTTCCGGAGAAGGGAACGCAAGAGAGTGACGAGAAAGCTGGACCAGGCGCATGACAACAAAACTCCAGTACGCAAAGTGGGGATCGGTTCAAATATAGACTACAGACGTTGTTTAAACTGGTAGTAGCGGCCCTGTTTTGCCAACAGTTCAGCGTGATTACCTTGCTCAATAATGTGTCCGTTGTCCATCACAATAATTTGATCGAAATCCGCCAGGCCGCGCAGGCGGTGCGTCACCATCAGCACCGTTTTGCCTTGCATCTCTTCTTTCAGTAAATCAAGTATTTGGCGCTCCGTTGTGGCGTCCAGCCCCTCGGTCGGTTCATCCAGCAACATCAGCGGCGCATTGTGCAGCAGCGCGCGGGCAATCGCCAGACGGCGCAGCTCGCCTCCGGAAAGCTGACGGCCGCCTTCGCCAAGCCAGCTGTTGAGCCCTTCGTCTTCCAGCAGCTTGTGCAGACCCACTTTTACCAGCATCGCACCCAAAACTTCATCGGCGGTGCCGGGGGCCGCTAATAGCAGGTTGTCACGCAGGGTGGCGCTGAAAAGATGGACCCGCTGCGGCACCACGCTTACCGTTTTGCGCAGGGCTGGCTCGCTCATCTGCATCAGGGGCGTGTCGTTGAACAGGATCTCTCCCTGCGCCGGATCCCAGGCGCGGGTCAGGAGCTGCAGCAGCGTGGATTTACCGCAGCCCGTGCGTCCCAGCACCGCAACGTGGGCACCTGCGGGGATCGTCAGATTAATATGGTCCAGCGCGGGCTGGGCCTGACCGTCGTAGGCAAAGCTCACATCCGCTAGACGCAGAGCCAGCTGCTCAGGCACTTCAGACGCAGCGGTGCTGAACTGTACCTCAGGCTCCTGACCGGTGATTTGCGTGATGCGCAGCGCCGAGGCCACCACCTGTCCCAGGTGCTGAAACGCACCGGTCACCGGAGCTAGAGCTTCGAACGCCGCCAGCGCACAGAAGACAAAAAGCGCAATGAGCGGGCCCGGCTGGGTGTTATCGCCCACGCCGCCAGAAGCCATCCACAGCATCGCCATTACTGCGCCTCCGCCAATCAACAGCATCAACGCCTGTGACAGGGCCGTTAACTCGGACTGCTTGCGCTGGGCTTCGTGCCAGTTAAGCTCGGTATTTTCCATCTGCGCGCGATAGCGACGGCTGGCACCAAAGATCGTCAGCTCCGCCTGACCCTGCAGCCAGCCCGTCAGCTGCTGGCGATACTCGCCGCGCAGACGGGTCAGGTTTTCGCCGGTCGGTTTCCCGGCCCGGTAAAACAGGGGCGGTAATACAAAGAGCGTCGCGAGCATGATCCCGCCGAGTACCAGCGCAATGTGAACATCCAGCAGGCACAGCCCGAGGGTGACGACCACAATCACCACCAGCGCACCCACCAGCGGGGAGATGACGCGCAGGTAGAGGTGATCAAGAGTATCGACGTCGGCGACAACGCGGTTAAGCAGTTCGCCCTGGCGATAGCGCGCCAGCCCGGCAGGGGAGAGGGGGAGCAACTTGCTGAAGGTGGTTACGCGCAGGTGTTGCAGGACGCGGAAGGTCGCGTCATGGCTGACCAGACGTTCAAAGTAGCGCCCGGCAGTACGGGTGATCGCCGTGCCGCGCACCCCGGCGGCAGGCAGCATATAGTTGAAGCTGTACAGTCCGGCAAACCCGGCTACCGCCGAGGCAGAGAGGAACCAGCCGGAGAGCGTTAACAGACCGATGCTGGCCAGCAGGGTGACAATCGCCAGCACTACGCCCAGCGTCAGCATCCATTTGTGGCGAATATACAGCGCCAGATAAGGCAGTAAAGCGCGCATCAGATCTCCTCCTGACGGTTTGCCAGCAGGGCCGCAAACGGGCCCTGTGCCGCTGAGAGCGTAGCGTAATCGCCCTGCTCAACAAGCTGGCCGTTTTCCATGACCCAAATCTGATCCCACTGAGCGATGCCCTCCAGCTGGTGGGTTACCATCAGCGTGGTCTGCTGCTGCGATGCGGCATCAAGGGCCAGCATCACGCGCTGTTCGCTGTGCGCATCCAGGCTGGCGGCGGGCTCATCCAGCAGTAAAAGCTGGCACGGGTTGAGCAGGGCGCGGGCCACGGCAATACGCTGTGCCTGGCCGACGGAGAGCCCCGCCGACTGATCGCCCACCACCGTGTCCACGCCATTCGGAAGAAGGGGGAGAAACTCGCTGACCCACGCCCGATCGAGCACCGACAGCAGCTCTTCTTCGCTGGCGTCCGGGCGCGCCAGCAGCACGTTTTCCCGCAGCGTGGCTGCCGGAAGCTGCGGGTTCTGACCCACCCAGCTTAAGTGGGTGCGCCACTCGTCAGGATCGAGCGCAGAGAGCTCAACCTGGTTGATTCGCAACGAGCCGCTGTAGGCCATAAAGCCAGATAACGCATTCAGCAGCGAGCTTTTGCCCGAGCCGCTGGTACCCACCAGCACCACCCGCTGGCCTGCCGCCAGGGTGAAGTTTAATGGCCCTGCCAGTACTTTGCCCTCCGGCGAGAGGACGCAGAAATCTTCGGCCTCCACGCTTACCGGTTTGCTGGTGCTCAGGGTCACGTCGCCGCGCTGCGGATGGGCCAGCGGCGTTTCAAGGAAGGTTTTCAGGCTGTCGGCCGCGCCCACTGCCTGCGCCTTCGCATGATAAAAGGTGCCCAGATCGCGCAATGGCTGGAAAAACTCCGGCGCCAGAATCAGTGCCAGGAAGCCTGCGGAGAGGGTCACAGCGGTGCCGTAATGGCCGAAATTGAGGGCGCCGAGGTAGGAGAAACCAAAGTAGACGGCAACCAGCGCAATCGACAGGGAGGTAAAGAACTCCAGCACCCCTGAGGAGAGAAACGCCAGGCGTAACACTTCCATGGTGCGCTGGCGGAAATCCTGGGAGGCGTGGCGAATGTTTTCGGTTTCGGCTTCGCCACGACCAAAAATACGCAGCGTTTCCATACCGCGCAGGCGATCAAGGAAATGGCCGCTGAGACGGCCGAGCGCCAGGAAGTTGCGGCGGTTGGCGTCGGCGGCCCCCATACCGACCATCGCCATAAACAGCGGGATCAGCGGGGCGGTACCCAGCAGGATCAGCGCGGCGACCCAGTTATAAGGGAAAATGGCGAGCACAATCAGCAGGGGAACAAAAGCGGCCAGCGCCATCTGGGGCAGATAGCGGGCATAGTAGTCGTGCATATCATCGATTTGCTCGAGGATGAGCGTCGCCCAGCTTCCGGCAGGCTTGCCCTGGATCCAGGCGGGCCCGGCCTCCTGCAGCCTGTCGAGCACCTGGCGGCGAATTTCATAGCGGATATTCTGTCCGGCGTGAAAACCCACGCGCTCACGCAACCAGACCACCCAGGCACGCAGGATAAAAACAAGGATCAGCACAATGAAAGGCAGTAACAGAGCCTCCCGCGGGATATTTTCCATGATCATATGGTTAAGAATGCGGGCCAGCAGCCATGCCTGGCCAACAATCAACAGTCCGCTGATAAACCCTAAAAGACGGGAAATATTCAGCCAGCGGCGGGAAAGAACGCTTTGCTGTTTAAGCCAGCGTGTTAACTCTTGTTGACGGGTTTTTTCCATTGCGTGCTTTGCAGGTGATGTTATTAGGTATTGGGCACGGCAATGTTACATCGCAGAGACAATAAAGGCGACTTATCGCCGCCTTTTTTACGTTTGTTGCTGATTTGTAAAAATTATTTACTCTGATCGGCCAGTCCGTCGAGATATCGTTCTGCATCCAGCGCGGCCATACAACCGGTGCCCGCAGAGGTGATTGCCTGACGATAAATGTGGTCCATCACGTCGCCCGCGGCGAACACGCCCGGGATGCTGGTCTGGGTGGCATTGCCATGAATACCGGACTGCACTTTGATGTAGCCGTTCTCCAGCTCCAGCTGGCCGTCGAAGATCGCCGTGTTCGGGCTGTGGCCGATGGCCACGAACAGACCCGCCACTTCCAGCGTTTCGACGTTGTCGGTGTTCTGCGTATCACGGATGCGCAGACCTGCAACGCCCATCTGATCGCCGGTCACTTCTTCAAGGGTGCGGTGGGTATGCAGCACGATATTGCCGCTGGCCACTTTGTCCATCAGACGCTTGATCAGGATCTTTTCCGCGCGGAAAGTATCACGGCGGTGAATGAGGTGCACTTCAGAGGCGATATTCGCCAGATACAGTGCCTCTTCAACCGCGGTGTTGCCGCCGCCGATGACCGCGACCTTCTGGTTGCGATAGAAGAAACCGTCGCAGGTTGCGCAGGCAGAAACGCCGCGGCCTTTAAACGCCTCTTCAGACGGGAGGCCCAGATAGCGGGCAGAAGCACCGGTCGCGACGATCAGCGCGTCGCAGGTATATTCCGCGTTATCACCGATCAGGCGGAACGGACGGTTTTGCAGATCGACCTTGTTGATGTGGTCAAAAATGATTTCGGTATCAAATTTGGCGGCATGCTCGTGCATGCGTTCCATCAGCAACGGCCCGGTCAGGCCTTCAGGATCGCCTGGCCAGTTTTCTACTTCGGTCGTGGTGGTCAGCTGACCGCCTTTTTCCATGCCCGTGATCAGTACCGGTTGCAGGTTAGCGCGTGCAGCGTAGACCGCTGCGGTGTATCCCGCAGGTCCAGAACCAAGAATTAGAAGTTTGCTGTGTTTGGCCGTGCCCATGAGATCCCCATTGTTGTTGGCAGACATTTTCCCGGATTGTAGGGAATTTGTTGCCGTAAAAAAGGGCGCAGCGATTTTGTTAACGATGTGTGTAATAGAAAGCGCCAATCAACCGCCGCGCGGGAAAGGTGATTTTATAACAATAATGGTAGGTAATCGGTCGAAACTGCGGCGATAAAATGAGGATTAATCGCCGGACGTAATGAATATCCGGCATGTTGTACTAAAAATCGATGTTTTGCTTTGACAATCCCCTGCGCTTTTGCGAAAACATTCAAGGAAGAAAAAAAACGGTCTTTGTGTTTCGCATAGTCATGCACAAAATCACCATTTTTACCGGGTCAGCGAAATCTACGCATGGTGTGGACAGATGCCATACGTGATGTTGATGGCCGCCTCTGGGCAACGGTCTTCATACCACATAACCCCAATCAGCATCGCGTAAACTAAAAAACAGGCGATGCGGTTAACCGCGGGGAAAGACTCTGAACAGTGAAGTGCACAGGGTCCTGGCAGGAGTTAGGGAAGGAATACAGAGAGACAATAATAATGGTAGATAGCAAGAAGCGCCCTGGCAAAGATCTCGACCGTATCGATCGTAACATTCTTAATGAATTGCAAAAGGATGGGCGTATTTCCAACGTCGAGCTTTCAAAACGTGTGGGACTTTCCCCGACGCCATGCCTTGAGCGTGTGCGCCGACTGGAAAGACAGGGTTTTATTCAGGGCTATACAGCACTGCTGAACCCGCATTATCTGGATGCCTCACTTCTGGTATTTGTTGAGATTACTCTGAATCGTGGTGCGCCGGATGTGTTTGAGCAATTCAATGCCGCCGTACAAAAACTTGAAGAAATTCAAGAGTGTCATCTGGTTTCCGGTGATTTCGACTACCTGTTGAAAACCCGCGTACCTGATATGTCCGCATACCGTAAGCTGCTTGGCGAAACCCTGCTGCGACTGCCTGGTGTGAACGACACCCGTACCTACGTGGTAATGGAAGAAGTCAAACAGAGCAATCGTCTGGTTATTAAGACGCGCTAACACGGAACAGGTGCAATATCAGCGTACTTTGATTACACTCCTGGTAATCCATACAGCAACAGTGTCGGGCCTCCCGGCACTGTTGTCCGTTTAGCACTCAGGCAGGAATTGCCTGATACCTGGAGAGCCTGTTTTGAGCCAGGAATATACCGAAGACAAAGAAGTCAATTTAACCAAGCTCAGCAGTGGACGCCGACTCCTTGAGGCGTTACTGATCCTTGTTGCTCTTTTTGCCGTCTGGTTGATGGCAGCCTTACTCAGTTTCAACCCCTCCGATCCCAGCTGGTCACAGACCGCATGGCACGAGCCTATTCATAATTTAGGCGGCGTACCGGGCGCATGGCTGGCGGATACGCTGTTCTTTATCTTTGGCGTGATGGCGTACACCCTTCCCGTCATTATTATTGGCGGCTGCTGGTTCGCCTGGCGCCATCGCCAGAACGATGACTACATCGACTATTTTGCCGTCTCGCTGCGTCTGATAGGCGCGCTGGCGCTGATCCTCACCTCCTGCGGTCTGGCGGCGATTAACGCCGACGACATCTGGTATTTTGCCTCCGGTGGCGTGATTGGCAGCCTGCTGAGCACCGCGCTGCAGCCGATGCTGCACAGCAGCGGTGGCACGCTGGCGCTGCTCTGCGTCTGGGGCGCGGGGCTGACCCTCTTTACCGGCTGGTCCTGGGTCAGCATCGCCGAGAAAATCGGCAGTGTGATCCTCAACGTCCTGACCTTTGCCAGCAACCGCACCCGTCGTGACGACACCTGGGTCAACGACGAAGAGTATGAAGACGACTACGAAGATGCCGAGCCGAGCGCCGAGCGTCGGGAGTCTCGCCGCGCCCGCATTATGCGCGGGGCGCTGGCGCGTCGTAAGCGTGTGGCTGAGAAATTCGCCAATCCATTAGGCCGCAAAACCGATGCGGCGTTGTTCTCCGGCAAACGGATGGACGACGAGGAAGAGGTGGCTTACAGCGCCCGTGGCGTAGCCGCCGATCCGGATGATGTGCTGTTCTCCGGTAATCGTGCCCTGACATCCGATTATGATGAGTACGATCCGCTGCTCAACGGCCACTCAGTGGCTGAGCCGCTTGCCGCCGCCGCTGCCGCCACCACGGCAACTCAGGCTTTTGCTGCGCCGGTGGATCCGGTGACCCCGACTCCTTCTTTACCAGAGATGCCGTTACAGCCGCCTGCGGTTGACTGGCAGGCTGAGCCAGGCGCGCCAGCCGCCCCGGCGTATGCTCCTGAGCCAGACCTTTATGCCGCCCCTGCACCGCAGGAGCAGTGGCAGCCGCCTTATCAGCCTGAGCCTGTTTATGCGCAGCCGCAGTACGAGCCGCAGCAGCCCGTGTATCAGCCGGAACCGGTGTATCAGTCCGAGCCGGTCTATCAACCTGAACCTGTTTATCAGCCTGAGCCTGTTTATCAGCCTGAGCCGGTTATCGCTCAACCGATTATTGAAGAGCCGCCGGTCGAAGAGGTGAAACCCTCCCGTCCGCCGCTTTACTATTTCGAAGAGGTGGAAGAGAAACGTGCCCGCGAGCGCGAGCAGCTCGCGGCCTGGTATCAACCGGTGCCTGAGGCGGCACAAGAGCCAGCCCCGGTTAAAGCTGCTGAAACTCCAGCTGTTCCAGTTGTGGAGCCAGTCTCTACCGTCGCACCTGTTGCTGCCAGCGTACAGCAGGCGACAAGCGCAGGCGCGGCTGCGGCCAGCGCTGCAGCACCGTTATTCAGCCTGGCAACCGGTGGCGCACCGCGTCCACAGGTGAAAGAGGGGATTGGTCCTCAGTTGCCGCGCCCTAACCGCGTGCGTGTTCCTACCCGCCGTGAGCTGGCCTCGTATGGCATCAAGCTGCCTTCCCAGCGGATAGCGGAAGAGAAAGCGCGTGAGGCCGGACGTCAGCATTACGAAGTTGAACAGTACGAAGAGGATGCCGATGAAATGCAGCAGGAGGAGCTGGCCCGCCAGTTCGCTCAGCAGCAACATCAGCGGTATGGCGGTGAGGATTATCAGGCTGAGCCGCAGCACTTTGACACTCAAAATGACGAAGATGATGCCGCCGAGGCGGAGCTGGCTCGCCAGTTCGCCGCCACGCAGCAGCAGCGTTATTCCGGGGAGCAGCCGACGGGGGCTAACCCGTTCTCGCTGGCGGACTTTGAATTCTCGCCAATGAAAGATCTGGTGGATGATACGCCGAGCGAACCGCTGTTCACGCCGGGCGTAATGCCGGAAGCCGAGCCGCCGCGTCAGGCATTTACGCCGCCGCAACCACAGCAGTATGCACAGCCTCAACAGCCTGTTCAGCAGCCGCCACAGCAGTATGCACAGCCTCAACAGCCTGTTCAGCAGCCGCCGCAGCAGTATGCACAGCCTCAACAGCCTGTTCAGCAGCCGCCGCAGCAGTATGCACAGCCTCAACAGCCTGTGCAGCCGCAGCAGCCAGCGCCTCAGTCTCAACAGAGCCTGATCCACCCGCTGCTGATGCGTAACGGTGACAGCCGTCCGCTGCAAAGACCGACCACGCCGCTGCCGTCATTTGACCTGCTGACACCGCCGCCAACGGAAGTTGAACCGGTCGATACCTTCGCCCTCGATCAAATGGCGCGCCTGGTAGAACTGCGTCTGGCCGATTTCCGTATTAAAGCGGATGTGGTGAACTATTCGCCTGGCCCGGTGATCACCCGTTTCGAGCTGAACCTGGCGCCGGGCGTGAAAGCCGCGCGTATTTCCAACCTCTCTCGTGACCTGGCGCGTTCGCTCTCCACCGTGGCCGTGCGCGTGGTTGAGGTCATTCCGGGCAAACCTTATGTTGGCCTGGAGCTGCCGAATAAAAAACGTCAGACCGTTTACCTGCGCGAAGTGCTGGATAACGCCAAATTCCGCGATAACCCGTCGCCGCTGAGCGTGGTGCTGGGTAAAGACATTGCCGGCGAGCCTGTGGTGGCCGATCTGGCGAAAATGCCACACCTGCTGGTGGCGGGTACGACCGGTTCCGGTAAGTCTGTTGGGGTGAACGCCATGATCCTCAGCATTCTGTACAAAGCGCAGCCGGAAGATGTGCGTTTCATCATGATCGACCCGAAAATGCTGGAGCTCTCGGTTTACGAAGGTATTCCGCATCTGCTGACCGAAGTGGTGACCGACATGAAAGATGCTGCCAACGCCCTGCGCTGGAGCGTCAACGAGATGGAGCGTCGCTACAAGCTGATGTCTGCGCTCGGCGTGCGTAACCTCGCCGGATATAACGAGATCATCGCAGAAGCGGCGAAGATGGGCCGTCCAATTCCGGATCCGTACTGGAAACCGGGCGACAGCATGGATGCTGAGCATCCGGTGCTGGAAAAACTGCCGTACATCGTGGTGCTGGTGGATGAATTTGCCGACCTGATGATGACCGTCGGCAAGAAAGTGGAAGAGCTGATCGCTCGCCTGGCGCAGAAAGCGCGTGCGGCAGGTATTCACCTGGTGCTGGCGACCCAGCGTCCGTCGGTGGATGTCATCACCGGCCTGATTAAAGCCAATATCCCGACCCGTATCGCCTTTACCGTGTCGAGCAAAATCGACTCCCGTACCATTCTCGACCAGGGCGGCGCAGAGTCGCTGCTCGGCATGGGTGATATGCTCTATTCCGGGCCTAACTCGACCTCGCCGGTGCGTGTCCACGGCGCGTTTGTTCGCGACCAGGAAGTGCATGCCGTGGTGCAAGACTGGAAGGCGCGCGGTCGTCCGCAATATATCGAAGGCATAACCTCTGACAGCGAAAGCGAAGGCGGCGGTGGCGGCGGCTTTGACGGCGGTGAAGAGCTGGATCCGCTGTTCGATCAGGCGGTCAACTTCGTCACTGAAAAACGTAAAGCCTCTATTTCCGGGGTTCAGCGCCAGTTCCGCATCGGCTACAACCGCGCAGCGCGCATCATCGAGCAGATGGAAGCCCAGGGCATCGTGAGCGAGCAGGGCCACAACGGCAACCGTGAAGTGCTGGCACCGCCGCCGTTCGAGTAATGCCCCCGATTGCAAAGATGGGTAAGGCAGCAAAATTTAAGCATTTTCTTCTGTCGCCTGCCTGCGGGCAGGTCCAGAATAGTGACAGAAACCCCCATTTCGGGAAGACGCTTTGTAAGGATGAACAATGAAAAAAATCGCAATCACCTGTGCATTACTGACTGGCTTTGTGGCAAGCAGCGTCTGGGCTGATGCCGCCAGCGACCTGAAAAGCCGCCTCGATAAAGTGAGCAGCTTCCACGCCAGCTTCACGCAGAAAGTGACCGATGGCAGCGGCAACGCGGTGCAGGAAGGTCAGGGTGACTTGTGGGTTAAACGTCCGAATCTGTTCAACTGGCATATGACCCAGCCGGATGAGAGCATCCTGGTTTCCGACGGGAAAACCCTGTGGTTCTTCAACCCGTTTGTGGAGCAGGCTACCGCTACCTGGCTTAAGGATGCCGCCAGCAACACGCCGTTTATGCTGATCGCCCGTAACCAGAGCAGCGACTGGCAGCAGTACAACATCAAACAGAACGGCGATGACTTTGTGCTGACCCCGAAAAGTGGCAGCGGTAATCTGAAGCAGTTCACCATTAACGTGAGCAGCAACGGGACCATCAATCAGTTCGGTGCGGTTGAGCAGGACGATCAGCGCAGCAGCTATCAGCTGAAATCCCAGCAGAACGGGGCGGTTGATGCATCTAAATTCACCTTTACCCCGCCGAAGGGCGTCACGGTGGACGATCAACGTAATAAGTAAGAGGCGTGCGTGAGCAACCTGTCGCTCGATTTTTCAGATAATGCGTTTCAACCTCTGGCCGCCCGTATGCGGCCAGAAAATTTAGCGCAGTATATCGGCCAGCAGCATCTGCTGGCTGCGGGCAAGCCGTTGCCGCGCGCTATTGAAGCCGGGCATCTGCATTCGATGATCCTCTGGGGGCCGCCAGGCACAGGTAAAACCACGCTGGCCGAGGTCATTGCCCGCTATGCCGATGCGGACGTCGAGCGTATTTCCGCCGTCACCTCCGGGGTGAAAGAGATCCGCGAAGCCATCGAACGGGCGCGACAGAACCGCAATGCCGGGCGCCGCACCATTTTGTTTGTCGACGAGGTGCACCGCTTCAACAAGAGCCAGCAGGATGCTTTCCTGCCGCACATCGAAGATGGCACCATCACCTTTATCGGCGCCACCACCGAAAACCCCTCGTTTGAGCTGAACTCCGCGCTGCTGTCCCGCGCCCGCGTCTATCTGCTGAAGTCATTAACCACCGAAGACATCGAGCAGGTGCTGACCCAGGCAATGACCGATAAGGCCCGGGGCTACGGCGGCCAGGATATCGTCCTGCCGGACGAAACCCGTCTTGCCATTGCTGAGCTGGTAAACGGCGATGCACGCCGGGCGCTGAATACGCTCGAGATGATGGCCGATATGGCCGAAGCCGACGACAGCGGTAAGCGGGTTCTGCTCCCGGCGCTGCTGACCGAAATTGCCGGCGAACGCAGCGCGCGTTTTGATAACAAAGGCGATCGTTTTTACGACCTAATCTCGGCACTACACAAGTCGGTACGTGGCAGCGCCCCCGATGCCGCGCTCTACTGGTATGCGCGCATTATCACCGCCGGGGGCGATCCGCTGTACGTAGCCCGCCGCTGCCTGGCGATTGCCTCGGAAGATGTGGGTAACGCCGATCCCCGCGCCATGCAGGTGGCACTCTCCGCATGGGACTGCTTCACCCGCGTCGGGCCTGCCGAAGGCGAGCGTGCCATTGCGCAGGCGATTGTCTATCTGGCCTGTGCGCCGAAAAGTAATGCCGTCTATACCGCCTTCAAAGCGGCGATGTCCGATGCCCGCGAGCGTCCTGATTACGATGTCCCTGTACATCTGCGTAACGCCCCTACCAAACTGATGAAAGAGATGGGTTACGGTCAGGAGTATCGCTATGCCCACGACGAGCCCAACGCCTATGCCGCCGGGGAGGAGTACTTCCCGCAGGAAATGGCACAAACACGCTACTATCACCCCACAAACAGAGGCCTTGAGGGCAAGATTGGCGAAAAGCTCGCCTGGCTTACCGGACAGGATCAAAATAGCCCTATAAAACGCTATCGTTAGGGCTATCGTTGCGGTAATGTTGGTAATGTATCTGATGACCGCAGGCTGCGGTCATTTCCTCCTATTTTTTAATTCGATAAGCACAGGATAAGCATGCTCGATCCCAATCTGCTGCGTAACGAGCCAGACGCAGTCGCTGAAAAACTGGCACGCCGGGGCTTTAAACTGGATGTAGATAAGCTGCGCGCTCTTGAAGAGCGTCGTAAAGTTCTGCAGGTACAAACAGAAAACTTGCAGGCAGAGCGTAACTCTCGATCGAAATCCATCGGCCAGGCGAAAGCGCGCGGGGAAGACATCGAGCCATTACGCCTGGAAGTGAACAAGCTGGGTGAAGAACTGGATCAGGCAAAAGCTGAGCTGGACGTTCTTCAGGCCGAAATTCGTGATATCGCCCTGGCGATCCCAAATACCCCTGACGACAGCGTCCCTGTCGGCAAGGACGAAAACGACAACGTCGAAGTGAAACGCTGGGGCACGCCTCGCGAGTTCGACTTCGAGGTTCGCGATCACGTGACGCTGGGCGAAATGCACGCGGGCCTGGACTTTGCCGCTGCGGTTAAGCTGACCGGCTCCCGTTTCGTGGTGATGAAAGGTCAGATTGCCCATCTGCATCGTGCGCTGGCCCAGTTCATGCTGGATTTGCACACCGAGCAGCACGGCTACAGCGAAACCTACGTACCCTACCTGGTTAACCACGATACGCTGTACGGCACGGGCCAGCTGCCGAAATTTGCCGGCGATCTGTTCCATACTCGTCCACTGGACGAAGAAGCAGACAGCAGCAACTACGCGCTGATCCCAACGGCAGAAGTGCCGCTGACTAACCTCGTGCGTGACGAGATCATCGACGAAGATGACCTGCCGATTAAACTGACTGCACACTCTCCGTGCTTCCGTTCTGAAGCGGGCTCCTATGGTCGTGATACCCGCGGTCTGATCCGTATGCACCAGTTCGACAAAGTTGAAATGGTTCAGATCGTTCGCCCGGAAGAGTCCATGGCGGCGCTGGAAGAGATGACCGGTCACGCAGAGAAAGTGCTGGAGCTGCTGGGTCTGCCGTACCGTCGTATGGCGCTGTGTACCGGTGATATGGGCTTTGGCGCCTGCAAAACCTTCGACCTCGAAGTGTGGGTTCCTGCGCAGAACACCTACCGCGAAATCTCCTCTTGCTCCAACGTAGGTGATTTCCAGGCTCGCCGCATGCAGGCTCGTTGCCGCACCAAATCCGACAAGAAAACCCGCCTGGTGCATACCCTGAACGGTTCCGGCCTTGCAGTGGGTCGTACCCTGGTGGCGGTGCTGGAAAACTATCAGCAGGCTGACGGTCGTATCGAAATCCCTGAAGTGCTACGTCCGTACATGAAAGGCCAGCAGTACATCGGTTAACATGTTTTTAAGTAAAAAAGCGCCTCAGGGCGCTTTTTTTATGTCCCGCTTTTGATGTCAGGCAATATCCCCTCCCTCTAAAGTAGTAATACTTGCCAAACAGTTGGTTAGCGAAAACGTCTGCTAACGCATGCTTTCCTTATATAAAAAACTATATAGCGACTTTGTCGCACCTTTGAACTTTGTGAGCAATCAAAGTGAGAGTCTATGAAAATGAAAACGCCTGAAGCGCTGCTGGCTGCCGAGGTGAGTCGACGTGGGTTGATGAAAACCACGGCGATTGGCGGCCTGGCTGTTGCCAGTAGCGCATTCACATTGCCTTTTTCACGTCTGGCATCGGCGGCTGAAGCCGCAACTGCAGTAAAATCCGATGAGAAAGTGGTCTGGAGCGCCTGTACGGTAAACTGCGGCAGTCGCTGTCCGCTGCGCATGCATGTCGTGGACGATGTGATTAAATACGTTGAAACCGACAATACCGGGGATGATAACTACGAGGGGTTACATCAGGTTCGCGCCTGCCTGCGTGGCCGCTCGATGCGCCGTCGCGTCTATAACCCGGATCGCCTGAAACAGCCGATGAAGCGAGTGGGTAAACGCGGCGAAGGCAAATTCGAACCCATTAGCTGGGAAGAGGCCTTTGACACTATCGCCGGGACGATGCAGCGTCTGATTAAGGATTACGGTAACGAATCCATCTATCTGAACTACGGCACCGGCACTCTGGGTGGAACCATGACCCGCTCCTGGCCGCCGGGTAAAACTCTCATTGCCCGCCTGATGAACTGCTGCGGGGGCTATCTCAATCATTACGGTGACTACTCCACCGCGCAGATTGCCGCTGGCCTGAATTACACCTATGGCGGCTGGGCCGATGGCAACAGCCCGTCGGACATTGAGAACAGCCAGCTGGTAGTGCTGTTCGGCAATAACCCTGGCGAAACGCGTATGAGCGGCGGGGGAGTAACTTATTACATTGAACAGGCGCGGCAAAAATCGAACGCCCGGATGATCGTCATTGACCCACGCTATACCGACACCGGGGCAGGGCGCGAAGATGAGTGGATCCCGATCCGCCCGGGAACCGATGCGGCGCTGATCTCCGCCCTGGCGTGGGTGATGATTAATGAGAACCTCGTCGATCAGCCTTTCCTCGACAAATATTGCGTCGGCTACGACGAAAAAACGCTGCCGGAAGGGGCGCCGGCAAACGGCCACTACAAAGCCTACATTCTCGGCCAGGGTAATGACGGTATTGCCAAAACCCCCGCCTGGGCCGCCGCTATCACCGGCATTCCCGAGGCGCGCATCGTCAAACTGGCGCGTGAAATCGCTGGGGCGAAGCCCGCATTTATCTCTCAGGGCTGGGGCCCGCAGCGCCATGCCAACGGCGAACTTGTCTCCCGCGCCATCGCCATGCTGGCAATTTTAACCGGCAACGTGGGGATCCACGGCGGCAACAGCGGGGCGCGTGAAGGCTCGTATTCGCTGCCGTTTGTGCGTATGCCGACCCTGGAAAACCCGGTTCAGACCAGCATCTCAATGTTTATGTGGACCGATGCCATAGAGCGTGGCCCGGAGATGACCGCCACCCGCGACGGGGTACGTGGCAAAGATAAACTCGACGTGCCAATCAAGATGGTCTGGAACTATGCCGGTAACTGCCTGATCAACCAGCATTCGCAGATCAACCGCACCCACGAGATCCTGCAGGATGACAAGAAGTGCGAGCTGATTGTGGTGGTGGATTGCCATATGACCTCGTCGGCAATGTATGCCGATATTCTGCTGCCGGACTGCACCGCATCTGAACAGATGGACTTCGCCCTGGACGCCTCCTGCGGCAACATGTCGTACGTGATTTTTGCCGACCAGGCGATCAAACCGCGCTTCGGCTGCAAAACCATCTATGAGATGACGACCGAACTTGCGAAACGCATGGGCGTTGAGCAGCAGTTCACCGAAGGGCGTACCCAGGAAGGGTGGATGCGCCACCTGTATGAGCAGTCCCGCCAGGCCATTCCGGAGCTGCCGTCATTTGATGAATTCCGCCAGCAGGGCATGTTCAAAAAGCGTGACCCGGAAGGGCATCACGTGGCCTATAAGGCTTTCCGCGCCGATCCTGTCGCCAATCCGCTGACCACGCCGTCAGGCAAGATTGAGATCTACTCCGCCCAGTTGGCGCAGATCGCCGCAACGTGGGAGCTGGAGAAAGACGACGTGATCGATCCGCTGCCGGTTTACAGCCCTGGCTTTGAAAACTACGACGATCCGCAGAGCAAAGCGTTCCCGCTACAGCTGACCGGATTCCACTATAAGGCGCGTACCCACTCCACCTACGGCAACGTTGACGTCCTGAAGGCGTCCTGTCGTCAGGAGATGTGGATCAATCCGCTGGATGCAAAATCGCGCGGGATCGCCAACGGCGACCGGGTGCGGATCTTTAACGGACGCGGCGAAGTGCATATCGAAGCCAAAGTGACGCCCCGTATCCTGCCGGGTGTGGTCGCGTTAGGTGAGGGCGCCTGGTACAACCCGGACGCCAACCGCGTGGATCAGGCTGGCTGCATTAATGTGCTCACCACACAACGCCCGTCGCCGCTGGCGAAAGGTAATCCGTCTCACAGTAACCTCGTTCAGGTTGAAAAGGCGTAAGGAGTAGCCGATGACCACTCAGTATGGATTTTTTATTGATTCCAGCCGCTGCACCGGGTGTAAAACCTGCGAGCTGGCCTGCAAAGATTATAAGGACCTGACGCCGGATGTCAGCTTCCGCCGTATCTACGAATACGCGGGCGGCGACTGGCAGGAGGACAACGGCGTCTGGCACCAGAACGTCTTTGCCTACTATCTGTCCATTGCCTGTAACCACTGCGAAGATCCCGCCTGCACCAAAGTGTGTCCGAGCGGCGCGATGCACAAGCGCGACGACGGCTTTGTGGTAGTGAATGAAGATGTCTGCATCGGCTGTCGCTACTGCCATATGGCCTGCCCGTACGGTGCGCCGCAGTACAACGCCGCCAAAGGGCATATGACCAAGTGCGACGGTTGCCACGATCGCGTAGCCGAAGGCCATAAGCCGATTTGCGTTGAATCCTGCCCGCTGCGCGCGCTGGATTTCGGCCCGATTGCCGAATTGCGCCAGAAATACGGCAAGCTCGCTGCCGTCGCACCGCTGCCGTCGGCGCACTTTACGAAGCCGAGTATCGTCATTAAACCCAATGCCAACAGCCGACCAACGGGTGACACCACCGGCTACCTGGCCAATCCAAAGGAGGTGTGAGATGGGAAGCGGATGGCATGAATGGCCGTTGATGATTTTTACCGTCTTCGGACAGTGCGTGGCGGGCGGGTTTATCGTCCTTGCGCTGGCGCTGTTAAAAGGCAATCTGAATGCCGGACAACAGCAGCGTCTGGTGCTCAGCATGTTTGGCCTGTGGGTGCTCATGGGGATCGGTTTTATCGCCTCTACGCTGCACCTCGGTTCACCGATGCGCGCGTTCAACTCCCTGAACCGCGTGGGAGCCTCTTCCCTCAGCAATGAGATCGCCAGCGGGGCGCTCTTCTTTGCTGTCGGTGGTCTGGGCTGGCTGCTGGCTGCGCTGAAAAAGCTGCCTGCCGGTCTGCGTAGCCTGTGGCTGATTGTCACTATGGTGCTGGGCGTGGTGTTCGTCTGGATGATGGTTCGGGTCTATAACACTATCGATACCGTGCCGACCTGGTACAGCGTCTGGACGCCGATGAGTTTCTTCCTGACGATGTTTATCGGCGGGCCGCTGCTGGGCTTCCTGTTGCTGCGCGTTGCGGGTGTAGACGGTTGGGCGATGCGTTTACTGCCCGCCGTGTCGCTGCTGGCGCTGGTGGTGAGCGCGGTTGTTGCTTTGATGCAGGGCGCAGAGCTGGCAACAATTAGCAGCTCCATTCAGCAGGCTTCTGCCCTCGTGCCGGATTACGGTTCGCTGATGGCCTGGCGCGTGGTGCTCCTGGCGGCGGCGCTGGTCTGTTGGGTAGTGCCGCAGCTCAAAGGCTATCAGCCTGCGATCCCGCTGTTGTCTCTGGCATTTGTGCTGGTGCTGGCGGGTGAACTGATTGGCCGCGGGGTGTTCTATGGCCTGCATATGACGGTTGGAATGGCTGTCGCCAGTTAATTTTGATTTTCGTTATATAAAGCCGGGACTTAGTGCCCGGCTTTTTTATTTTCAATCATGAAATTTTTCAACTGTCGTTTGGTTTCAATTTTAGTCAGACATAAATAAAAACAAATACATAATTAATATTGATAGCAGGCATTGCATTAGCAGGATGAGTTTTTTCAATCGACAAGGAACATATCGTGCGTGCGGCCTAAACAGGTGGATTGACTTTGTTTTTGCCAGTGGCATGATGCGCACGAAATCTGAACTTCCTCACGGTTTTTAATCCATGTCGACCTATACCCGGCCAGTGCTCCTGTTGCTCTGTGGCCTGCTTTTGCTGACCCTGGCGATCGCGGTGTTAAATACGCTCGTCCCGCTGTGGCTCGCCCATGAAAACTTACCGACCTGGCAGGTGGGTATGGTCAGCTCGTCCTTTTTTACCGGCAACCTGCTGGGAACATTGCTGACAGGAAGCCTGATCAAACGCTTCGGTTTTAACCGCAGCTACTATCTGGCATCGCTTATTTTTGCCGTCGGATGTGCCGGGCTGGGGCTGATGGTTGGCTTCTGGAGCTGGATGGTCTGGCGCTTTATCGCCGGCGTCGGCTGCGCCATGATCTGGGTGGTGGTGGAAAGCGCCCTGATGTGCAGCGGCACCTCCCGCAACCGCGGTCGCCTGCTGGCGGCCTATATGATGGTCTATTACGTTGGCACTGTGCTTGGCCAACTGATGGTCAGCAAACTCCCGACCGACCTGATGAGCGTACTGCCGTGGGTAACGGGCATGGTGCTGGCGGCGATCCTGCCGCTGCTCTTTACGCGCATTGTGAACCAGAGCAGCGAGCATCAGGAAGCGACTCACGTCTGGCCAATGCTGAGATTGCGTCAGGCGCGTCTGGGCGTTAACGGCTGCATCATCTCCGGGATTGTGCTGGGCTCACTGTATGGCCTGATGCCGCTCTACCTGAATCATCAGGGGGTGAGTGATTCCGGGATTGGTTTCTGGATGGCGGTGATGGTCAGCGCGGGGATTGTCGGCCAGTGGCCGGTGGGGCGTCTTGCCGATCGCTTCGGGCGTCTGCTGGTGCTGCGCGTCCAGGTCTTCGTGGTGATCATGGGTTGTCTTGCCATGCTCAGCAACGCCGCCATGGCACCGGCTCTGTTTATTCTCGGCGCTGCTGGCTTCACGCTCTATCCGGTTGCAATGGCCTGGGCCTGTGAAAAGGTGGAGCACCATCAACTGGTGGCCATGAATCAGGCGCTGCTGCTGAGCTATACTATCGGCAGCCTGCTGGGACCAACCTTTACCGCCATGCTGATGCAGAACTATTCCGACAATCTGCTGTTTATCATGATCGCCAGCGTGTCGTTTATTTACCTCTTAATGTTGCTGCGTAAAGCGGGCGAACATCCAACCCCAGTGGCACATGCCTGAATAAATAAAAGCCTGTCGATGACAGGCTTTTTTGTCTTTGTCACATCTAAGAGTTTTACGCATTGTTTGTTTATCGCGCCAGGCGATAATTCAGATGCGTTCTACCACAAAAAGGCAGCGATCATGTCTACTCGTCGTTTTACCACTACCGCGCTGGCCGTAGTGTTATCTTTATCATTTGCAACTGCACCTGTTATGGCTAATCCAGGCAATGGAAATGGCCATGGCAATGGCGGTGGGCAAGGTAATAGCGGCAATCATGGTAACGGGAATTCAGGTAAAGGGAATTCCGATAACCATGGTAATAAACAGAATAATGGCAACCAAAATCCGGGCAAATCAAATAAAAGCGTCAGTGATGATGTGAATGCCCGCGTTAGTTACGATCATGCTCGTCATCTGGCGCTGAACTATGGCTTAACAGGCTATGATTCGCTTCCGCCGGGGATTGCGAAAAACCTGGCACGCGGTAAACCACTGCCTCCGGGTATTGCGAAAAAAACCGTTCCGGCCTCGATGCTGGGTCAATTGCCTTCTTACCCTGGCTATGAATGGCGGGTAGTGGGGAAAGATCTGGTATTAATTGCGCTGAGTACTGCGATTGTGACAACCATTATTAATGGTGTCTTCGACTAATAAATAAAACGCCCGGTGAAAACCGGGCGTTTTGTTAATACATGACCTTGTGACCGTACTGCTCCAGAATACCTTTTACGCGCTCCATGGTCTCTTTTTTCGGTGGCTTCACGCCATCCAGTTTGTACTCTTCGCCCATTGCCACCCATTTATGTTTGCCCAGCTCGTGATACGGCAGCAATTCAATTTTCTCGACGTTACCCATATCACGCGTGAACTCACCCAGGCGGTGGGCAGAGTCGTCGTCATCTGACCAGCCCGGCACCACCACATAACGGATCCAGGTTTTGATGCCTTTGGCGGCAATGTATTTCGCGAACTCTAACGTGCGGTGGTTGGAAACACCCACCAGATTCTGGTGGATCTCGTCATTCATCTGCTTGAGATCGAGCATCACCAGGTCGGTGACTTCCAGCAGTTCGTCGATCACCGGATCGTAGCGGCGAACAAAGCCGTTGGTATCCAGGCAGGTATGAATGCTCTCTTTATGACAGGCACGGAACCAGTCGCGCACAAACTCGGCCTGCAGGATTGCTTCCCCGCCGGATGCGGTCACGCCGCCGCCGGAGGCGTTCATGAAGTGGCGATAGGTCACCACCTCTTTCATTAATTCTTCAACGGTGACTTCTTTGCCGCCGTGGGTATCCCATGTATCACGGTTATGGCAATACATGCAGCGCATCAGGCAGCCCTGGAAGAAGGTAATAAAGCGGATGCCCGGGCCATCGACGGTGCCACAGGACTCAAAGGAGTGAATGCGACCAATAGTTGACATTGCGGTGATATCTCCAGGTTCGGCCCGTCCAGGGCCTGTTTATGTGCACAGCTCAGGCGGCTGTGTCGAGTCTGTTTTGGCTGTTATCCATTCATTATAGATAGCGGGCAAAAGAGACTGCGGAGCGGGAGGTGTTAAAAAGGCCCCACTTGCGTGGAGCCTTTATTGTACGCCTTTTACCGCGCGATTTCAGTCAAATCCACTTACATGGACTGAGTGAAAGTACGGGTAATAACGTCTTTCTGCTGCTCTTTAGTCAGTGAGTTGAAACGCACTGCGTAGCCAGATACACGGATGGTCAGCTGAGGATATTTCTCAGGGTGTTCCATCGCGTCGAGCAGCATTTCACGGTTCATGACGTTCACGTTCAGGTGCTGACCACCTTCGATGGATGCTTCGTGATGGAAGTAACCGTCCATCAGACCCGCGAGGTTAGTTTTACGCACTTCGTCGTCTTTACCCAGCGCATTTGGCACGATAGAGAAGGTGTAAGAGATACCATCCTTAGCGTAAGCAAACGGCAGTTTTGCAACGGAGGTCAGAGAGGCAACAGCACCTTTCTGGTCACGGCCGTGCATTGGGTTAGCACCTGGTCCGAATGGCGCGCCAGCACGACGTCCGTCTGGGGTGTTACCGGTTTTCTTACCATACACAACGTTAGAGGTGATGGTCAGAACAGACTGAGTCGGGATAGCGTTACGGTAGGTATTCAGTTTCTGAATTTTCTTCATGAAACGTTCTACCAGGTCAACCGCCATGTCATCAACGCGAGCGTCGTTGTTACCAAACTGCGGATATTCGCCTTCGATTTCGAAGTCAATAGCCAGACCGTCTTCGTCACGAATCGGTTTAACTTTCGCATATTTGATAGCGGACAGGGAGTCAGCTGCCACGGACAGACCTGCGATACCACATGCCATGGTGCGAACCACGTCACGGTCGTGCAGCGCCATCAGAGAAGCTTCGTAGCTGTATTTGTCGTGCATGTAGTGGATGACGTTCAGCGCGGTGACGTACTGTTTAGCCAGCCAGTCCATGAAGTGATCCATACGATCCATGACTTCGTCATAGTTCAGCACGTCGCCTTTGATTGGCTCAGACTTAGGACCCACCTGCAATTTCAGTTTTTCATCAACGCCGCCGTTGATTGCGTACAGCATGGTTTTCGCCAGGTTTGCACGCGCACCGAAGAACTGCATTTGTTTACCAACGATCATTGGGCTTACGCAGCAAGCGATAGCGTAGTCATCGTTGTTAAAGTCAGGACGCATCAGGTCATCGTTCTCGTACTGCAGAGAAGAGGTGTCGATGGACACTTTAGCGGCATATTTTTTGAAGTTCAGTGGCAGTTTTTCAGACCACAGAACGGTGATGTTCGGCTCCGGAGACGGCCCCATGGTGTACAGGGTGTTCAGGAAACGGAAGCTGTTTTTGGTTACCAGGGTACGGCCATCAACGCCCATACCGGCGATGGATTCAGTTGCCCAGATTGGGTCACCAGAGAACAGTTCATCGTACTCAGGGGTACGCAGGAAGCGAACCATACGCAGTTTCATGACCAGGTGGTCAATCATTTCCTGAGCGTCTTGTTCAGTGATTTTGCCTGCTTTCAGGTCACGTTCGATGTATGCATCCAGGAAGGTGGATACGCGACCGAAGGACATTGCTGCGCCGTTCTGAGACTTAACAGCAGCCAGGTAGCCGAAGTAGGTCCACTGGATAGCTTCCTGAGCGTTGGTCGCAGGACCAGAGATATCGCAACCGTATTTCGCTGCCATCTCTTTGATCTGACCCAGCGCACGGTGCTGTTCAGCGATCTCTTCACGCAGACGGATAGTGGCTTCCAGGTTTACACCATTTTCCAGATCGGACTGCAGAGACAGGAACTGGGAGTATTTGTCTTTCAGCAGGAAGTCGATACCGTACAGCGCAACGCGACGGTAGTCACCGATGATACGGCCACGGCCATACGCATCTGGCAGACCGGTCAGAACGCCAGATTTACGGCAGTTCAGAATGTCTTTGGTATAAACATCGAATACACCCTGGTTATGGGTTTTGCGGTATTCGGTGAAGATTTTTTTCAGCATTGGGTCCAGCTCGCGATCGTACGCTTTGCATGAACCTTCAACCATTTTGATACCACCGAACGGAATAATCGCACGTTTCAGTGGCGCTTCAGTCTGCAGACCAACGATCTTCTCGAGGGACTTGTTGATATAGCCCGCGTCGTGTGAAGTGATGGTGGACGCGATGGAGGTGTCGAAATCAACAGGCGCGTGAGTGCGGTTTTCCTGCTTAACGCCTTCCATAACGCTATCCCACAGGGCAGTGGTCGCGTCGGTAGCACCGGCCAGGAAGGATTCGTCACCTTCATATGGGGTGTAGTTCTTCTGGATGAAGTCACGAACGTTGACTTCATTCTGCCAATCACCTTTGGCAAAACCTTCCCATGCTGTGGCTAACTTTTCATTAAGTTCGGACATGTAACACCTACCTTCTTAAGTGGATTTTTTATTTACTGCCTGAGAAAACCATTAATGATGGTTATCGCCACGCAGGTAAATGACCCAGTATGTCAACCCAACCAGCAGACCACCGCCGATAATGTTCCCGATTGTGACTGGGATCAGGTTATCAGTAATGAAGTTCATAACGGTCAGGTGAGAGAAATTGTCCGGGCTGGAACCAATTGCGGTCCAGAACTCCGGGCTGGCAAAGTCACGGATTACGATACCGAAAGGGATCATAAACATGTTTGCAATGCTGTGCTCAAAGCCGCTGGCGACGAACATCGCGACAGGCAGAACCATGATCATGGCTTTATCCATCAGGCTGCGTCCGGAGTAGCTCATCCAGACCGCCAGGCAGACCATCAGGTTTGCGAGGATGCCAAGGGCAACGGCTTCAATAAATGTATGGTGGACTTTGTGGTCGGCGGTTTGCAGGACGTTTAGCCCCCACGCGCCGTTGGCGGTCATGTATTCTCCCGACAACCACATCAACAGAACAAAGAGCAGACAGCCAACCAGGTTACCTACGTAAACGTTGAGCCAGTTTTTGGCCAGTTGACCCCAGGTGATCCTGCCGCTGGCTTTCGCCACGACGATAAGTACCGTCGAGGTAAAGAGATCGGCGCCGCAAATCACGCACAGAATCAGACCCAGTGAAAAACAGATGCCGCCAATCAGCTTAGAAATACCGAAAGGCATCGCGGCTGTACCGGTGGTCGCAGTAATATAGAAAACAAAGGCGATGGAGATGAACACCCCAGCGGTAATCGCCAGGAAGAACGTCGTCAGCGGTTGTTTCGTTGCTTTATAGACACCCGCTTCTTCGGCAACTTTCGCCATAGCAGCTGGGAGTAATAGATCAAAAGGGTTGTCAGCTTTCACACTAACTCTCTCTTTATTAAGTCGGCGACGAGATACTAACAAAGCATTATAGAAGAGAAATTGATGTAGATCATATCTCGCCTGGCTTATAGGCCCGCAAAGTGCGTGGTTTTACAGCAAATGCGGAGTAAGTATTTGATTATCCGAATAAAAATAAATTTTAAAAGTTACAAAATGATTTGATTTTTTTCTCCTGACCCTGTCGATGACAGTTAATTAGAATGGAGTATTTCATATAAAAAGTAACAATAACCGTCAGGCCGCTATTATTATAGCTACCAATATTTAACTTAATTATTACAATTAAAAATTTATTACCGCACATAAAAAACGGGGCAATAAAATTGCCCCGTAATATAACGTAGGTGATTGTATTCGCCTACTGTTTGTAATGGTATGTAACCTTATTTAGCCCAGTATGCGCTTTTGGCCTTTTGCAATTTCTCATAGGCTTTCAGTAACGACTGGTGGGCAGGGAAGGCTTTCAGATCGCTGTCCACGGCCTGCAGGCCATAGAATGGCGCTTCACCGCTCAGGGCTGCGCTGGCGTTCTCTACCGCCTCGGCACCGTACATGCGGGTAAAGGCGTTCAGGTACTGCAGCGGCTGACGATCCTCTTCCTGCGCCAGCAACAGCAGGGTCTGCAGGCAACGGTAGTAGTTCGCACGCTCTGCGCTGAACACCGAGGCGTTGAACTCGATGGTCCACTCGGTCCAGATCAGCGCCTGTTCTAGGTCGCCGCCCGCCAGCGCCAGCATCGCTTTCAGTTCGCCGATACGCAGGGTGTACCAGCCATTGTCTTTGCCCGTCGCCAGACCCAGCAACTCACGCACACGGGTAAAGTCGTCGTGACCTTCGTCGTCCAGTTGGGTAATGAGGTTCAGATAGTCCTCTTTCTCCCATGCGCTCTCCGGCAACGCCAGCAGAGTTTCGCGCAGGTGCGCACCCATGCTGTTGTTCGCCAGCCACAGATCTTCCACCGGATAGATGTCGGACATGCCCGGCACCAGAATACGGCAGGCGTAAACGCCCAGGTGCTCGTAATCGGCGATATACACTTCCTGATTTTCAGCAGTGAAGATGGCCATCAGCGTGGCGAACTCTTCTTCTGTGCTGCCTGAGAAGCTCCAGTCAACAAACGGATAATCCGCGTCCTGCTTGAACATATCCCAGGAGATAGAGCCGCTGGAGTCGATGAAGTGCGTTTCCAGGTTGGCATGTTCCGCCACTTCTTCATCATCGAACGTCGGCGGTGTAAATACGTCGAGATCTTTCAGGCTGCGGCCCTGCAGAAGTTCGGTAACGGTACGCTCCAGCGCCACGCCGAAATCCGGGTGAGCACCGAAGGAGGCGAAGCAGGTGCCGTTCGCCGGGTTGAACAGTACCACGCAGATGACCGGGTACTTACCGCCCAGGGAGCCGTCGTAAGCGAAGATCGGGAAGCCTTCTGCTTCCAGTTTGGCGATGGACTCAACCACGCCCGGGTAGCGGGCCAGCACGTCAGCCGGGATCTCCGGCAGGCTGATAGATTCGGCGATAATGCGGTTTTTAATGTGGCGCTCAAAGACCTCTGACAGACCCTGAACACGCGCTTCGTTGCGGGTGTTACCGGCTGACATGCCGTTGGAGACATACAGGTTGCCAACGATGTTCATCGGAATATAGATGGTTTGCTCGTCAGACTGACGGGTAAACGGCAGGGCGCAGATACCGCGATCTTCATTACCTGACTGCAGATCGACCAGCATGCTGGCGGTCAATTGATTATCCAGATCGTAGAACGCACGCAGACGATCGTCGAGGATCCCTTCCGGCAGTTCATCGTCTTCGGTCAGCGGGAACCATTTCTCATTTGGGTAGTGAACAAACGGGCCATTAGCCACGGTTTCGCCCAGCCAGAAATCGGCAAAGAAGTAGTTAGTAGACAGACGTTCAAAATACTCACCCAGCGCAGAGGCCAGCGCCGCTTTTTTGGTCGCGCCTTTACCGTTGGTAAAGCACAACGCACACTCTTTATCGCGAATATGCACAGACCAGACGTGGGGAACCGGATTAAGCCAGGAGGCCTCTTCGATGTTAAAGCCCAGGTCGGTCAGTTTTTGCTGGAAGCGAGCAATGGAGTCTTCCAGAGCGGCGTCTTTGCCGGGGATAAACGTTTGAGTCATGGGGATCACTTATATCGTACGGAAAGCGCGCAATGATACGGGTTTTACATGACTGGCGCTATCCTCCCGGCGGTTTCGGCGAAAATAAAAGGCTGAGCTATGCTTACCTTCAGTAACCTACTGTAAAGGAATATAAAAATGAAAGCATTCGATCTTCACCGAATGGCCTTTGATAAAGTTCCACTCGAGTTTTTAGGCGAGGTCGCGCTGCGAAGTCTCTATACCTTTGTCCTGGTATTCCTGTTCCTCAAGCTTACCGGGCGACGCGGCGTGCGTCAGATGTCACTCTTCGAAGTGTTAATTATCCTGACGCTGGGGTCGGCAGCGGGGGACGTGGCATTTTATGACGATGTGCCGATGGTTCCCGTCTTTGTCGTTTTCGTCACCCTGGCGTTGCTCTACCGGCTCGTGATGTGGCTGATGTCGAAAAGTGAAAAGCTGGAAGATCTGCTGGAGGGAAAACCGGTAGCCATTGTCGAAGAGGGCCAACTGGCCTGGGAAAAAGTGAAGCGCGCCAATATGACCGAGTTTGAGTTCTTTATGGAACTACGGGTGAGCAGCGTTGAGCAGCTTGGACAGGTTAAGCTTGCCATCATGGAGACTAACGGACAGATAAGCGTCTACTTTTACGACGATGACGAGGTCAAGCCTGGGCTATGCATATTGCCGGATGAATTTGTGGAACGTTTTATGACGATACCGGAAGTCGGTGATTATGCCTGCCGCCGTTGTGGCCATGTTCAGACTCTCCAGGCCGGGGCGCATCAATTATGCCCACGCTGCACGAATCCGGAATGGACGAAGGTTAGCCGGGCCAGACGCATCACCTGACAGCGATTTTGTCGGTTTTGTGACAGCCCGCTGGCAGAATGTATTGTGTGACGGCGGGCACATTTTCCTGGTCATAAGTTTTAGACATTGCGGCGCGTGTCACTGAATGATAAAACCGATATCCACAGTTATAACTTATGGCTTTTAGCGTGGTGAGGGTAAATGGCTCAGGTCTTTAATTTTAGTTCAGGTCCGGCAATGTTACCGGCGGATGTGCTCAAACAGGCTCAACAGGAGCTGTGTGACTGGAACGGTCTTGGCACGTCGGTGATGGAAGTCAGCCACCGTGGTAAAGAGTTTATTCAGGTGGCGGAAGAGGCAGAAGCAGATTTTCGTTTCCTGCTGAATATCCCCTCAAACTACAAAGTATTATTCTGCCACGGCGGGGGGCGCGGTCAGTTTGCGGGCATCCCACTGAACCTGCTGGGTGACAAAACCAAGGCAGACTATGTTGATGCCGGTTACTGGGCAGCGAGCGCGGTAAAAGAAGCGCACAAATACTGCACCCCGAACGTCATTGATGCCAAAGTCACCGTTGACGGTTTGCGCGCGGTGAAACCGATGAGCGAATGGCAACTTTCTCGTGATGCGGCCTATCTGCACTACTGCCCGAATGAAACTATCGACGGTATTGCCATCCACGAAGAGCCTGCCTTTGGCGATGACGTGGTCGTGACCGCCGACTTCTCCTCTACTATTCTCTCTTCCCCGCTGGATGTCAGCCGTTACGGCGTGATCTACGCAGGCGCACAGAAAAACATTGGCCGGCCGGTCTGACGCTGGTGATCGTGCGTGAAGATTTGCTGGGTAAAGCCCACAAATCCTGCCCGTCAATTCTGGATTACAGCGTGCTGAACGATAACGACTCCATGTTCAACACCCCGCCGACCTTCGCCTGGTACCTTTCTGGCCTGGTTTTCAAGTGGCTGAGAAACAACGGCGGCGTGGCGCAGATGGATAAGATCAACCAGCAGAAAGCTGAGCTGCTCTACAGCGTCATCGACGGCAGCGACTTCTACCGCAACGACGTGGCCAAAGCGAACCGTTCCCGCATGAACGTGCCGTTCCAGCTCGCCGACAGCAATCTTGATAAGCTGTTCCTTGAAGAGTCCTTCGCTGCCGGTCTGCATGCGCTGAAAGGCCACCGCGTGGTTGGCGGAATGCGTGCGTCTATCTATAACGCCATGCCGCTTGAAGGCGTTAAGGCCCTGACCGACTTCATGACCGACTTCGAACGTCGTCACGGTTAATCGCGCCAGTGTTCACCCCCGCGGCCTGGCTGCGGGGTTTTTATTATGTTGAATTGAGAATTAAATTTCATGGAATCCCTGACGTTACAACCTATTGCCCGGGTAGATGGCACCATCAATCTGCCTGGTTCAAAAAGTGTCTCGAACCGCGCCTTGCTGCTGGCAGCGCTGGCAAACGGCACCACTGTTCTCACTAACCTGCTGGACAGCGATGACGTTCGCCATATGCTCAATGCGCTGAAAGCGTTGGGAGTCCACTATACTCTGTCCGCCGATCGCACCCGTTGCGAAGTCACCGGTAACGCCGGTGCGCTGCACTCCGCCGACGCGCTGGAACTTTTCCTTGGCAATGCCGGCACGGCAATGCGCCCGCTGGCTGCGGCCCTGTGTCTGGGCAGCAATGACATCGTGCTGACCGGCGAACCGCGTATGAAAGAGCGCCCTATTGGCCATCTGGTGGATGCGCTGCGTCAGGGAGGCGCGCAGATCGATTATCTGGAGCAGGAAAACTATCCGCCGCTGCGTCTGCGCGGTGGCTTTACCGGCGGCGAAGTGGCGGTGGACGGCAGCGTATCCAGCCAGTTCCTGACCGCACTGCTGATGACCGCGCCGCTGGCGCCGCAGGACACCACCATCGCCATTAAAGGTGAGCTGGTTTCTAAACCCTATATCGATATCACGCTGCATCTGATGAAGACCTTTGGCGTTGAAGTCGAAAACCATAACTACCAGCGTTTTGTGGTGCGCGGGTCGCAGCAGTACCAGACGCCGGGCAATTACCTGGTGGAAGGCGATGCTTCATCGGCCTCCTACTTCCTGGCGGCAGGCGCCATTAAAGGCGGTACCGTTAAAGTGACCGGTATTGGCCGCAACAGCGTGCAGGGTGATATTCGCTTTGCCGATGTGCTGGAGAAGATGGGCGCGGTGGTCACCTGGGGCGATGACTACATCTCCTGCACCCGCGGTGAACTGAACGCCATTGATATGGACATGAACCATATCCCCGATGCGGCGATGACCATTGCCACCGCGGCGCTGTTTGCCAAAGGCACCACCACTCTGCGCAACATTTATAACTGGCGTGTGAAAGAGACCGATCGCCTGTTTGCCATGGCGACCGAGCTGCGTAAAGTGGGTGCCGAAGTGGAAGAGGGCGAAGACTACATTCGCGTGACCCCTCCGGCGAAACTGCAGGTTGCGGAGATTGGCACCTATAACGATCACCGCATGGCGATGTGCTTCTCGCTGGTGGCGCTGTCGGATACGCCGGTCACCATTCTGGATCCGAAATGCACCGCGAAAACCTTCCCGGACTATTTCGAGCAGCTGGCGCGCATCAGCACCCTGGCCTGATAAACCCATGCCGCACCGCCCGGTGCGGCATTTCCTTACGCTTCCTGACGTTGCCATCGCCCATTTCTTCTACACTCAGCTTCAATCATTCCGTAATTTGCACGCAAAGGTAACAGTTGTGCACATTGGCGCGTATAATGCGCGGCGTTCACACAACGGTATGCCTAATTTAAGGAGAAAAAGATGACGGCAATTGCCCCGGTTATCACCATTGACGGGCCAAGTGGCGCAGGTAAAGGCACGCTGTGCAAAGCGATGGCGGAAGCACTGCAATGGCATCTTTTAGATTCGGGCGCAATCTATCGTGTGCTGGCGCTGGCTGCGTTGCACCATCATGTTGATGTCGCTTCTGAAGAGGCTCTGGTGCCGCTGGCCGCCCATCTGGATGTGCGTTTTGTCTCCACCAACGGCAATCTGGAAGTGATTCTTGAAGGGGAAGACGTGAGCGGAGAGATCCGCACTCAGGAAGTGGCGAACGCCGCCTCTCAGGTCGCTGCTTTCCCACGCGTTCGCGAGGCGCTTTTACGCCGCCAGCGCGCTTTCCGCGATGCCCCTGGCCTGATCGCTGACGGACGCGACATGGGAACCGTGGTTTTCCCTGACGCGCCGGTGAAAATTTTCCTTGACGCTTCCTCGGAAGAGCGTGCGCAGCGCCGCATGCTACAGTTGCAGGAAAAGGGCTTTAGTGTTAACTTTGAACGTCTTTTGTCTGAGATAAAAGAGCGCGACGATCGCGACCGTAATCGCGCCGTTGCACCGCTTGTTCCCGCAGATGATGCATTAGTTCTGGATTCTACCAGTTTAACTATTGAGCAAGTGATTGAAAAAGCGCTACAATATGCGCGCCAAAAACTGGCAATCGCGTAATCGCGACCGATTTAGCAGTACCCCCGCTGCAATGGATTGACGGCGGGTATGTGAAACAACCCCATCCGGCACGGAGCCAGGTGGACGTTAATATTAACCTGAAGATTAAACATGACTGAATCTTTTGCTCAACTGTTTGAAGAATCCTTAAAAGAAATCGAAACCCGTCCGGGTTCCATCGTTCGTGGTGTTGTTGTTGCTATCGACAAAGATATCGTACTGGTTGACGCCGGTCTGAAATCTGAGTCTGCCATTCCGGCAGAGCAGTTCAAAAACGCCCAGGGCGAGCTGGAAATCCAGGTTGGTGACGAAGTTGACGTTGCTCTGGATGCAGTAGAAGACGGCTTCGGTGAAACCCTGCTGTCCCGTGAGAAAGCTAAACGTCACGAAGCTTGGATCACGCTGGAAAAAGCTTACGAAGAAGCTGAAACTGTAGTCGGTGTTATCAACGGCAAAGTCAAAGGCGGCTTCACTGTTGAGCTGAATGGTATTCGTGCGTTCCTGCCAGGTTCACTGGTAGACGTTCGTCCAGTTCGTGACACCCTGCACCTGGAAGGCAAAGAGCTTGAGTTCAAAGTAATCAAGCTGGACCAGAAGCGTAACAACGTTGTTGTTTCCCGTCGTGCCGTTATCGAATCCGAAAACAGCGCAGAACGCGATCAGCTGCTGGAAAACCTGCAGGAAGGCATGGAAGTCAAAGGTATCGTTAAGAACCTCACTGACTACGGCGCATTCGTTGACCTGGGCGGCGTTGATGGCCTGCTGCACATCACCGACATGGCGTGGAAACGCGTTAAGCACCCAAGCGAAATCGTGAACGTGGGCGACGAAATCACTGTTAAAGTGCTGAAGTTCGACCGCGAACGTACTCGTGTATCCCTCGGCCTGAAACAGCTGGGCGAAGATCCATGGGTTGCTATCGCTAAACGTTACCCAGAAGGTACTAAACTGACTGGTCGCGTTACCAACCTGACCGACTACGGCTGCTTCGTCGAAATCGAAGAAGGCGTTGAAGGCCTGGTTCACGTTTCCGAAATGGACTGGACCAACAAAAACATCCACCCATCCAAAGTTGTTAACGTTGGTGATGTAGTGGAAGTTATGGTTCTGGATATCGACGAAGAACGTCGTCGTATCTCCCTGGGCCTGAAGCAGTGCAAAAACAACCCATGGCAGCAGTTCGCGGAAACCCACAACAAGGGCGACCGTGTTGAAGGTAAAATCAAGTCTATCACTGACTTCGGTATCTTCATCGGCCTGGACGGCGGCATCGACGGCCTGGTTCACCTGTCTGACATCTCCTGGAACGTTGCAGGCGAAGAAGCAGTACGTGAATACAAAAAAGGCGACGAAATCGCAGCAGTTGTTCTGCAGGTTGACGCAGAGCGTGAGCGTATCTCCCTGGGCGTTAAACAGCTCGCAGAAGATCCGTTCAACAACTGGGTTGCACTGAACAAGAAAGGCGCAATCGTAAACGGTAAAGTGACTGCAGTTGACGCTAAAGGCGCAACCGTAGAACTGGCTGACGGCGTTGAAGGTTACCTGCGCGCTTCTGAAGCTTCACGTGACCGCGTTGAAGATGCAACTCTGGTTCTGAGCGTAGGCGACGACGTTGAAGCTAAATTCACCGGCGTTGATCGTAAGAACCGTGCAATCAGCCTGTCTGTTCGTGCTAAAGACGAAGCTGATGAGAAAGATGCAATCGCAACTGTTAACAAACAGGAAGATGCAAACTTCTCCAACAACGCAATGGCTGAAGCTTTCAAAGCAGCTAAAGGCGAATAAGTTACTCGTAGAGTGACTTGACAGATTGCAGGATTCGTCCTGTAATCAATAACAAAGGGCGGCTACGGCCGCCCTTGTTTAAGCTGTTTAGCTAATTGGTTTGAAGGAACCGGAGGAATCATGACCAAGTCAGAATTGATTGAAAGACTTGCCAGCCAGCAATCGCATATTCCTGCGAAAGCAGTGGAAGACGCTGTAAAAGAGATGCTGGAGCATATGGCTACCACTCTTGCACAGGGTGAGCGCATTGAAATCCGCGGTTTCGGTAGTTTTTCTCTGCACTATCGTGCTCCACGTACCGGGCGTAACCCGAAGACTGGCGACAAAGTAGAGCTGGAAGGTAAATACGTTCCGCACTTCAAGCCGGGTAAAGAACTGCGCGATCGCGCCAATATTTACGGCAACTGAGTTTAGCCTGCGGGCGAAACTGAGTGACCATCAGAAAAGCACCTGCGGGTGCTTTTTTCGTTTCTCAACTCCGGATCCGGAACCCGCGCCGCAAATCTTGCAGCTCTTTGCTGCAAACCGTTGATTTACGCCAGCCTGCCTCGCAATCGCGCAATTTCACACCTGACATATCCACTCTGTGACCGCACACTGCCCTGACACAGGGAGGTGTAAATGCGTTTAACTGCATTAGCGACATGTCTGATCCTGGCTATCCTGCCACTGCTCTGGCTGCCCACGCTGCCTGCACTACCGTTAATACAGGCCATAGCGATTGCCGGATGTCTGCTCGCCTTAATTCGCCATGACATTACCCGCTACAGTGGCTTCTGGCTGCTGTTTTTTGCCTGGGGGGCGCTTGCCGCACAAAGTACGGTCTGGCCGATGCAGAATCTGACCCGAGGTCCGCAGAAAGCCGGAATAGAGATCGTCGCGGTTGAGAGCGATACGGCGTATCGGGCCCGCATTATCCAGCTTGATGGTAAAGCAGTGGTGCCTGCGGTGGGCGTTACGTTGTATGGCAATACATTGCCGCAGCCGAGATGTGCCGGACAGCGCTGGAGCATGACTTTGTCGTTACGCGCCGTTCACGGGCAACTCAACGATGGCGGGTTCGATTCTCAACGCTATGCCCTGGCGCAGCATCAACCCCTGACCGGGCGTTTTACCCACGCTGAAGTGAAAGATGCCCGCTGTAGCTTACGCGCCCGCTATCTCGCCTCGCTGACAACCACGCTCTCAGCGTATAGCTGGGGGCCGGTTCTTATGGGGCTGGGCATGGGGGAGCGGCTGGCGGTCTCGGCAGACGTCAAAGACCTGATGCGGGAAACCGGTACCGCGCATCTGATGGCGATTTCGGGTTTGCACATTGCGCTGGCAGCGTCGGTTATCTGGCTTCTGGTGCGGGGTATGCAATTTTTTATCCCGGTACGCTGGATGAGCTGGCGAGCCCCGTTGGTGGCAGGGTTCTGCTTTGCCGCCTTTTACGCCTGGCTTACCGGAATGCAGCCACCCGCGTTGCGCACCGTCGTCTCACTGGGAGCTTGCCTGGCACTGCAGTTGAGCGGCCGCCTCTGGTCTCCCTGGCAAATCTGGCGAGTCTGCATCGCCGCCATTTTGCTGGCCGATCCGCTGGCCGTACTGTCGCACAGCCTGTTGTTGTCTGCCTTTGCGGTAGCGGTGCTGATTTTCTGGTATCAGTGGGTGCCTGCGCCACGCTTGTCCGCCCCATGGGCAGTCCGGGCCGGGGTTAACCTGCTGCACCTGCAGCTCGGCATGCTTTTACTGTTGCTGCCGGTGCAGATCGTCGTGTTTCATGGTTTTAGCCTTTCGTCTCTGGTCGCGAATCTGGTGGCGGTGCCGCTGGTGACCTTTATCTCGGTGCCGCTGATTTTACTGGGGATGGGGCTGCATCTCCTGCCCTGGCCAACTATGGAAAAGATGGTCTGGGCTCTGGCGGATGGCTCACTGTCGCTACTGTTTCGATTTTTAACCACGCTGCCCGACGGCTGGATCACGGTCGATAAACGCTGGCTGTGGCTGACCCTGCTGCCGTGGGGGGCCATCGTCGCCTGGCGAATGCGCGGCGCACGAACGTATCCAGTTGTGTGTGTATCAGTACTGGTGCTGGCGACCAGTCCGCTATGGCGAGAGAACAAAACAGAGGGCTGGGCCGTGCATATGCTGGATGTCGGCCAAGGGCTGGCAATGGCAATCGAGCGTCAGGGGAGGGTGATTCTCTATGACACCGGCCCTGCATGGCCTGGCGGAGACAGCGCACAACAGCTGATCATCCCCTGGCTACGGTGGCACCATTTGCGCCCGGAGGGGGTGATTGTCAGCCATGATCACCTCGACCACATCGGTGGTCTGGTATCACTACGCAAGGCGTGGCCGGAAATGTGGATAAGAAGCCCGCTGGGCTGGGCCGGGCATGACCCTTGCGTGCGCGGGGAACGCTGGCAGTGGCGGGGTTTGACCTTCAGCGCACACTGGCCCCTCGCCACCACCCCGCAGCGCGGTAACAACGGTTCCTGCGTGGTTAAGGTTGAGGACGGGACGCATAGCCTGTTGTTAACAGGGGATATTGAGGCGCAGGGAGAAAAAGCGATGCTCAGTCGTCACTGGCAATATCTTGCGTCTACACTTATCCAGGTGCCGCACCATGGCAGCAATACCTCTTCGTCGCTTCCTCTGGTGCAGCGGGTTGGTGGGCATATCGCCCTGGTGTCTGCATCCCGCTATAACGCGTGGCGACTGCCTTCAGTCAAAGTGGCTCGCCGTTACAGAAAGGAGGGGTATATGTGGTTAACAACCCCCCGTTCAGGACAACTTACCGTCTCGTTTTCGCAACATGGCTGGCAAATCCATAGCTTACGGGATCAAATTTTGCCCCGTTGGTATCATCAGTGGTTTGGCGCGCCCGGAGATAACGGGTAGAATATGCGGCTATTTCAACAAATGCTGGTTTTTTGAATGCATAACGACAAAGATCTCTCCACGTGGCAGACCTTCCGCCGACTCTGGCCGGTGATTGCACCCTTCAGAACGGGCCTTATCGTGGCGGGCGTAGCGTTAATCCTCAACGCAGCCAGCGATACCTTCATGTTATCGCTCCTCAAACCGTTACTGGACGACGGTTTTGGTAAAACGGATCGCTCAGTGTTGCTATGGATGCCGCTGGTGGTTATCGGCCTGATGATTTTACGCGGCATCACCAGCTATATCTCCAGCTACTGCCTCTCCTGGGTATCGGGCAAAGTGGTGATGACCATGCGCCGCCGCCTGTTCAGCCACATGATGGGCATGCCGGTAGCGTTCTTTGACAAGCAGTCGACCGGTACCCTGCTGTCCCGCATCACCTACGATTCCGAGCAGGTGGCTTCCTCCTCCTCCAGCGCGCTGATCACCGTGGTGCGTGAAGGGGCCTCGATCATTGGCCTGTTCGCCCTGATGTTCTGGTACAGCTGGCAGCTGTCGCTGATCCTTATCGTGCTGGCGCCGATTGTGTCGATTGCCATCCGCGTCGTCTCGAAGCGTTTTCGCAGCATCAGTAAGAACATGCAAAACACGATGGGGCAGGTGACCACCAGCGCAGAGCAGATGCTGAAAGGCCATAAAGAGGTACTGATCTTTGGCGGCCAGGACGTTGAAACCAAGCGCTTCGATAAGGTCAGCAATAAAATGCGTCTGCAGGGGATGAAGATGGTTTCTGCCTCTTCCATTTCCGATCCGATCATTCAGCTGATTGCCTCCCTGGCGCTGGCATTCGTGCTGTATGCCGCCAGCTTCCCGAGCGTAATGGAAACTCTGACCGCCGGTACCATCACCGTGGTCTTCTCGTCGATGATTGCCCTGATGCGCCCGCTGAAATCGTTAACCAACGTTAACGCCCAGTTCCAGCGCGGGATGGCAGCCTGTCAGACGCTGTTCGCTATCCTCGATTCCGAACAGGAAAAAGACGAAGGCAAACGCGTGATCGAACGCTCAACCGGGGATGTGGAATTCCGCAACGTGACCTTTACCTATCCGGGTCGCGATACGCCTGCGCTGCGCAACATCAATCTGAAGATCCCGGCAGGTAAGACCGTGGCGCTGGTGGGCCGCTCTGGCTCGGGTAAATCAACCATCGCCAGCCTGATCACCCGCTTCTACGATATTGATGAAGGTGAGATCCTGATTGATGGCCACGACCTGCGCGAATATACCCTGCAGTCGCTGCGTAATCAGGTCGCGCTGGTCTCCCAGAATGTGCATCTGTTCAACGACACCGTAGCCAATAACATCGCTTACGCCCGTACTGAAGAGTACAGCCGCGAGCAGATCGAAGCGGCGGCGCGGATGGCCTATGCCATGGACTTTATCAATAAGATGGATAACGGTCTGGATACCATTATCGGCGAAAACGGCGTGCTGCTCTCCGGCGGTCAGCGCCAGCGTATCGCCATTGCGCGTGCGCTGCTGCGTGACAGCCCAATACTGATCCTCGATGAAGCTACCTCGGCGCTGGATACCGAGTCCGAACGTGCCATCCAGTCTGCGCTGGATGAGTTGCAGAAGAACCGTACCTCGCTGGTGATCGCTCACCGCCTGTCGACCATCGAAAAAGCCGATGAAATCGTGGTGGTGGAAGATGGCTACATCGTCGAGCGGGGCAGTCATGCCGACCTGCTGGCCCATCAGGGCGTATATGCTCAGCTTCATAAGATGCAGTTTGGCGCATGATTGCTCGCATCTGGTCCGGTGAGTCTCTACTCTGGCTGCTGCTGTTGCCGCTCTCCTGGCTGTATGGCCTGGTCAGCGGCCTCATCCGCCTGAGTTATAAAGTGGGGCTCAAACGGGCCTGGCGTGCGCCGGTGCCGGTGGTGGTGGTGGGGAACCTCACCGCTGGTGGCAACGGTAAAACGCCGGTGGTGATTTGGCTGGTGGAAGAGCTTACTAAGCGCGGAATTCACGTGGGCGTTGTCTCCCGGGGATACGGCGGCAAGGCGGAGCGCTATCCGCTGCTGCTGACCGCGCAAACCACCACGGCGCAAGCGGGCGATGAGCCGGTGCTGATCTTTCAGCGCACCGGCGCGCCCGTCGCGGTTTCGCCGGTGCGCAGCGAAGCGGTGCAGGCTCTGCTGGCTCATGAAAATATCCAGATCGTCATTACCGACGATGGCCTGCAGCACTACGCCCTGGCCCGGGATAAAGAGATTGTGGTGATCGATGGCGTGCGCCGCTTTGGTAACGGCTGGTGGCTACCTGCCGGGCCAATGCGCGAGCGCGCGTCGCGTTTACAAACGGTGGATGCGGTTATCGTTAACGGCGGCACGGCGCAGGCGGGCGAGATCCCCATGCAGCTGCGCCCGGGGCTTGCCGTGAACCTGCAGACCGGTGAGCGGCGCGATGTAGCTGAGCTTAACAATCTGGTTGCGATGGCCGGTATCGGGCATCCCCCGCGCTTTTTCTCCACCCTTGAAGCCTGCGGCGCGACGCTTCAGAGTACGGTGCCGCTGGCCGACCACCAGGCGCTGAGCCTGGAGCAGGTTGCGGCCTTTACCGCGCCCGGCCAGACGCTGATCATGACTGAAAAAGACGCGGTGAAATGCCGCGCCTTTGCCCGGGATAACTGGTGGTATTTACCGGTTGATGCACAACTGCAGGGCGAAAAGCCTGAGCGACTGCTTCAGGAACTGATTGCCCTCGCAGGGCAGACAAATGAGGTTTCGCCCGCGCACTAACTGACAGGAAAAAGCATGGCTTTACCGCAACTCACGCTTTCAGCCGCACGTCATCTCCATCTTGCCGCCCAGGGGCTTTTGAAAAAGCCCCGTCGCCGCGCCCGGCCCGCCGATATTCTTACTACCATCCAGCGCATGTCGCTCCTGCAGATCGACACCATCAATATCGTCGCCCGCAGCCCTTATCTGGTGCTGTTCAGCCGCCTCGGCCCTTATTCACCCGACTGGCTGGATAACGCCCTGCGTCAGGGAGAGCTGATGGAGTACTGGGCGCATGAGGCGTGCTTCCTGCCGCGCAGCGACTTTGCGCTGGTGCGTCACAGAATGCTCGCCCCCGATAAAATGGGCTGGAAATACCGTCAGGCCTGGATGCAGGAAAATGCGGATGAAATTGAACAACTGATCGCGCATATTCAGGAGAAGGGCCCGGTTCGTTCCGCCGATTTTGAACATCCCCGCAAAGGGACGAGCGGATGGTGGGAGTGGAAACCGCACAAGCGCCATCTTGAAGGGTTGTTTACCGCCGGAAAGGTGATGGTGGTCGAAAGGCGCAACTTCCAGCGCGTTTACGATCTCACCCACAGGGTGATGCCACAGTGGGATGACCGCCGGGATATGCTGACCCAGGCGGCGGCAGAAGCCGTGATGCTGGAAAACAGCGCCCGTAGCTTAGGTCTTTTCCGCGCTCAGTGGTTAGCCGACTATTACCGCCTGCGCCAGCCGGTGCTGGCGCCGCTGCTTGAGCGCTGGCAGGCGCAGCAGCAGGTCGTTCGCGTCGAGGTTGAGACCCTGGGCGAGATGTGGCTGCATAGCGATCTGCTGCCGCTGCTTTCCCTTGCCCTGGAGGGGAAACTCACCGCGACCCACAGCGCTGTCCTGTCGCCGTTTGATCCGGTGGTCTGGGATCGCAAGCGCGCGGAGCAGCTGTTTAATTTCAGCTATCGGCTGGAGTGCTACACCCCGGCTCCGAAACGTCAGTATGGTTATTTCGTCCTGCCGCTGCTGCATAAAGGGCAGCTGGTGGGACGGATGGATGCCAAAATGCACCGCAAAGCCAGCGAGCTTGAGGTCATCGCGCTTTATCTGGAAGAGGGCGTTAGGATCGGCGCTGGGCTGGAAAAAGGGCTCATCACGGCAATCAGTGATTTTGCGGGCTGGCAGGGGGCAACACGCATCGTGACAGGCCATCTGCCCGACGGCCTTTTCCAGGCCTGTCGAAGTGGCTGGGAAATAGACGCGGTCTGAAAAAGGAATATGGTAAGCTTTACCGATTATTGATACGGAGGAACTATGGATCACCGTTTACTGGAAATTATTGCCTGCCCGGTGTGCAACGGCAAACTTTACTACAGCCAGGATAAGCAGGAGTTAATCTGCAAACTGGATAGCCTGGCCTTTCCCCTGCGCGACGGCATTCCCGTCCTGCTGGAAACCGAAGCCCGTTCGCTGGCGGCTGAAGAGAGCAAACCATGAGTTTTGTTGTCATTATTCCGGCTCGCTTTGCCTCCACGCGTCTGCCGGGTAAACCGCTGGTCGATATCAACGGCAAGCCGATGATCGTGCATGTGCTTGAACGTGCGCGTGAGTCCGGCGCGGAGCGGATCATTGTCGCCACCGATCATGAAGACGTGGCGCGTGCGGTGGAAGCCGCGGGCGGCGAAGTGTGCATGACCCGCGCCGATCACCAGTCCGGTACCGAGCGTCTGGCTGAAGTGGTTGAAAAATGCGGCTTCAGCGACGACACGGTGATTGTTAACGTGCAGGGCGATGAGCCGATGATCCCGGCGGTCATTATTCGTCAGGTAGCTGAAAACCTGGCCCAGCGTCAGGTGGGTATGGCGACGCTGGCCGTGCCGGTTCACAGTGCGGAAGAAGCTTTCAACCCGAACGCCGTGAAGGTGGTGCTGGACGCCGAAGGCTATGCGCTCTATTTCTCCCGCGCCACCATTCCCTGGGATCGCGATCGTTTTGCTGAATCCCGGGATAACATTGGCGACACTATCCTGCGTCATCTGGGCATTTATGGCTATCGTGCCGGCTTTATCCGCCGATACGTCACCTGGCAGCCGAGCCCGCTGGAAAACATCGAAATGCTCGAGCAGCTGCGTGTGCTGTGGTACGGCGAGAAGATCCACGTCGCCGTCGCGCACGAAGTGCCGGGTACAGGCGTTGATACGCCGGAAGATCTGGCCCGCGTTCGCGCTGAGCTGCGTTAATCCCCGCTATCCCCTCTTCTGAGGGGATTTTTTTGCCTCGTTATTCTGAATTTCTGCTACAGAATCGTCTCATAAGAGTGACATCCGCCCGTCAGGCGCTCATTATAAAAGCAGTAGTCTTAATGGGGGTAATCTCAAAATGGAACAGCTGCGAGCCGAACTCAGCCATCTGCTGGGTGAAAAACTGAGCCGTGTGGAATGCGTGCATGAAAAGGCGGATACCACGCTGTGGTCGTTGTACGACAGTCAGGGAAACCCCATGCCGCTTCTGGCGCGAAGCTTCTCTACGCCGGACGTTGCCCGCCAGCTGGCATGGAAAATCTCCATGCTGGCCCGCAGCGGCACGGTCAGAATGCCAACGGTGTATGGCGTGATGACCCATGAGGAACATCCCGGTCCTGACGTCCTGCTGATTGAACGCCTGCGCGGCGTTCCGGTAGAAGCCCCCGCGCGCACGCCGCAACGCTGGGAGCAGCTTAAGGATCAGATTGTCGAAGCGCTGCTGGCCTGGCACAGGATGGACAGCGGCGGGCTGGTCGGCGCGGTGGACAGCACCCAGGAAAACCTCTGGCCGCTCTGGTATCGCCAGCGGGTCGAGGTGCTGTGGGGAACGCTGAATCAGTACCACAACACCGGCCTGACCATGCAGGATAAACGGATCCTCTTTCGCACCCGGGAGTGCCTGCCCGCCCTGTTTGAGGGCTTCAACGACAACAGCGTGCTGATCCACGGTAATTTTACCCTGCGCAGCATGCTCAAGGATCCGCGCAGCGATCAGCTGCTGGCGATGGTCGGCCCCGGGGTGATGCTGTGGGCCCCCCGGGAGTATGAGCTGTTTCGCCTGAGCGAGAGCGGACAGGCGGAGGATTTACTCTGGCACTATCTGCAGCGCGCGCCGGTATCAGAGGCGTTCGTCTGGCGGCGCTGGCTGTATATGCTGTGGGACGAAGTGGCGCAGCTGGTAAACACCGGGCGCTTTAGCCGCGCCAGCTTCGACCTGGCCTCGAAATCACTGCTCCCCTGGCTCGCCTGACGCGCCTTTCAGCCACTGCCAGACGCGCCCGAGGGTCTCATAGCCCACGCGATCGCTGTGCATCAGCCATACCGGGGACGGAATAATCCGTTCCCACGGGTTGAGCGGGGCGCTGATGGCCAGCTGGTTCGCGGGCGCGGGCAGCGGATGCAGTCCCTGACGCTCAAAGAAGATCATCGCCCGCGGCAGATGGGAGGCCGACGTCACCAGCAGGAACGGGGCATCGCCAATCGCCTGCTTAACCGCCGCGGCCTCCTCCTCGGTATCTTTCGGGCTGTCGAGGGTGATAATCGCCTCGCGCGGCACGCCCAGCGACTGCGCCACGCGCGCCCCCGCTTCGGCGGTACTCACCGGATTGCTCTGCGCCGCTGCCCCGGTAAAGATCATCTTCGACCCCGGATTAGCCAGCCACAGCCGCATCCCCTCGTTGAGGCGCGGCAGGCTGTTGTTGATCAGATTCGAACTCGGGGCCCAGTCAGGATCCCAGGTATAGCCCCCGCCGAGCACCACGATGTACTCAACTTTTTGATCTCCCTGCCATGTAGGGTATTTGTCTTCCACCGGACGTAACAGCCCGTCAGCCACCGGCTGCAGGCTCAGCAGCGTCAGCACCAGCCAGCCTGCCGTAATCAAAATTTTGCCGGTTTTCTGGTAGCGGCTGACCCACAGCAACCCCAGGCCCAGCGCGATGCACAGCAGAAGAAGAGGGAGGGGAAGCATCATGCCGCCAATATATTTTTTTAGGGTAAAAAGCATCCTTTCTGGCTCCTTTTTTGACCATATAGCCGATGATTGTCAGCGATATTACACCAGAGAGGTTCATTCTCCGCCCGGCTGTGACAAAATAGCGGTTTTGCAGTTAGCGGGTGGAGCTCTCCCAATGCGGGATCGCAATTTTGATGACATCGCGGAAAAGTTTGCCCGCAATATTTACGGCACGACCAAAGGCCGGCTGCGGCAGACGATCCTCTGGCAGGATCTGGACATCCTGCTGGCCAGTTTTGGCGAGAAGAAACTGCGTGTCCTCGACGCTGGCGGCGGTGAAGGCCAGACGGCGATAAAGATGGCTGAACGTGGACATCACGTCATCCTTTGCGATCTCTCAGCGGAGATGATCGCCCGCGCCGAAAGCGCCGCGGCGGAAAAAGGTGTGAGCGATAACATGCAATTTATACATTGCGCCGCTCAGGACATCGCACAACATTTGGAAACCCCGGTTGATCTGATATTGTCTCATGCGGTGCTGGAATGGGTCGCCGACCCCCAGGCGCTGCTGAAGACGCTGTGGTCGATACTGCGCCCCGGCGGCGCGCTGTCGTTGATGTTCTACAACGCCAACGGCCTGTTGATGCGTAACGTGCTGGTGGGTAATTTCGGTTATGTGCAGCAGGGCATGTACAAAAAGAAACGCCGCACGCTGTCACCGGACTTTCCGCGCGACCCGCAGCAGGTTTATAGCTGGCTGGAAACCGCCGGCTGGCAGATTACCGGGAAAACCGGCATAAGGGTGTTTCATGATTATCTTCGCGATAAACAGAAGCAGCATGACTGTTTCGACGCCCTGACAGAATTAGAGACGCGGTACTGTCGCCAGGAGCCTTACATTAGCCTTGGCCGTTATATACATGTCACCGCGCACAAGCCGCAGAGCAAGGATAACTTATGAGTGAATTTTCCCAGACAGTCCCCGAACTGGTTGCCTGGGCCCGAAAAAACGATTTCTCTCTCTCGCTGCCGGTAGACAGACTCTCTTTTCTGCTGGCGGTCGCCACGCTGAACAGCGAACGGCTGGATGGAGAAATGAGCGAGGGCGAACTGGTGGACGCGTTCCGCCACGTCAGTGATGCGTTTGAGCAAACCAGCGAAACCATTAATGTGCGTGCCAATAACGCGATTAACGATATGGTGCGTCAACGTCTGCTGAACCGCTTTACCAGCGAACTGGCGGAAGGGAATGCCATCTATCGCCTGACGCCACTGGGCATCGGCATTACCGACTACTACATTCGACAGCGCGAATTCTCGACCCTGCGCCTCTCAATGCAGCTCTCCATCGTGGCGGGCGAACTGAAGCGTGCGGCCGATGCCGCCGACGAAGACGGCGACGAGTTCCACTGGCACCGCAACGTCTACGCGCCGCTGAAATATTCCGTGGCCGAGATTTTCGACAGCATCGATCTGACCCAGCGCATCATGGACGAGCAGCAGCAGCTGGTGAAGGACGATATCGCCCAGCTGCTGAACAAAGACTGGCGCGCGGCGATATCCAGCTGTGAAATGCTGCTGTCAGAAACCTCCGGCACCCTGCGTGAACTGCAGGATACCCTGGAGGCGGCGGGCGACAAGCTGCAGGCCAACCTGCTGCGCATCCAGGATGCCACCCTGGCCCATGACAACCTGCATTTTGTTGATCGTCTGGTCTTCGACCTGCAAAGCAAGCTGGACCGCATTATTAGCTGGGGCCAGCAGGCGATTGACCTGTGGATCGGCTACGACCGTCACGTGCATAAATTTATCCGTACCGCTATCGATATGGATAAAAACCGCGTGTTCGCCCAGCGTCTGCGCCAGTCGGTACAGACCTATTTTGATGCGCCGTGGGCATTGACCTACGCCAGCGCCGACCGTCTGCTCGATATGCGTGACGAAGAGATGAGCCTGCGCGACGAAGAGGTTACCGGCGAGCTGCCAGCCGATCTGGAATATGAAGAATTCAACGAAATTCGGGAACAACTTGCGGCAATGATCGAGGAGCAGCTGGCGATCTTTAAAGCCAAAAACACGCCGCTGGATCTCGGTCTGGTGGTGCGTGACTACCTCGCACAATACCCGCGCGCCCGCCATTTCGATATTGCCCGCATCGTGGTCGATCAGGCGGTACGCCTGGGCGTCGCGCAAGCAGATTTCACCGGCCTGCCGCCAAAGTGGCAGCCGATTAACGATTACGGAGCCAAGGTACAGGCGCATGTCATTGACAAATATTGAACACGTGATGCCAGTTAAACTGGCCCAGGCGCTGGCAAATCCGATCTTTCCGGCGCTGGACAGCCAGCTGCGTGCCGGTCGTCACATTGGTCTCGACGAGCTGGATAATCACGCTTTTTTGATGGATTTTCAGGAATACCTGGAAGAGTTTTACGCCCGCTATAACGTGGAGCTGATCCGCGCCCCGGAAGGGTTCTTCTATCTGCGCCCGCGCTCCACCACGCTGATTCCGCGCTCGGTGCTCTCCGAGCTGGACATGATGGTCGGGAAGATCCTCTGCTACCTCTATCTCAGCCCGGAGCGCCTGGCTAACGAAGGCATCTTCACCCAGCAGGAGCTCTATGACGAGCTGTTGACCCTGGCTGACGAAGGCAAGCTGCTGAAGCTGGTGAACAACCGCTCCACCGGCTCTGACGTAGACCGTCAGAAATTACAGGAAAAAGTGCGCTCCTCCCTGAACCGTCTGCGCCGTCTGGGGATGGTGTGGTTTATGGGCCATGACAGCAGCAAATTCCGCATCACCGAATCGGTATTCCGCTTCGGTGCTGACGTACGTGCAGGCGATGACGCCCGCGAAGCGCAGCTGCGCATGATCCGTGATGGCGAAGCGATGCCGGTGGAAAACCATCTGCAGCTCAATGACGAGCATGAAGACACTCAGCCGGATAGCGGGGAGGAAGAGTAATGATTGAACGCGGTAAGTTTCGCTCACTGACGCTGGTTAACTGGAACGGTTTCTTTGCCCGCACCTTTGATCTCGATGAGCTGGTGACCACGCTCTCGGGCGGTAACGGGGCAGGGAAATCCACCACCATGGCGGCATTCGTCACGGCGCTGATCCCTGACTTAACCCTGCTGCACTTCCGTAACACCACCGAGGCCGGTGCCACCAGCGGTTCGCGCGATAAGGGCCTGCACGGTAAGCTGAAAGCGGGTGTCTGTTATTCCGTGCTGGACGTGATCAACTCCCGTCATCAGCGCGTGGTGGTTGGCGTCCGTTTACAGCAGGTCGCCGGTCGCGACCGTAAAGTGGACATCAAACCCTTTGCCATTCAGGGGCTGCCGACCTCCGTCCAGCCAACCGCGCTGCTGACGGAAACCCTGAACGAACGCCAGGCGCGCGTGCTCACGCTCCAGGAGCTGAAAGACAAGCTGGAAGCCATAGAGGGCGTACAGTTCAAGCAGTTCAACTCCATTACCGATTACCACTCGCTGATGTTCGATCTGGGCATCGTCGCGCGCCGTCTGCGCTCCGCATCAGACCGCAGCAAATACTATCGCCTGATTGAGGCCTCGCTCTACGGCGGGATCTCCAGCGCCATTACCCGCTCCCTGCGTGACTACCTGTTACCGGAAAACAGCGGCGTGCGTAAGGCCTTCCAGGATATGGAAGCGGCGCTGCGTGAGAACCGCATGACGCTGGAAGCGATCCGCGTGACCCAGTCGGACCGCGATCTGTTCAAGCACCTGATCAGCGAAGCCACCAACTACGTGGCCGCCGACTATATGCGCCACGCCAACGAGCGCCGTATTCATCTCGATCAGGCCCTGGAGTATCGCCGCGAGCTGCTTACTTCACGCCAGCAGCTGGCGTCCGAGCAGTACAAACACGTTGAAATGGCCCGCGAGCTCTCCGAGCATAACGGGGCGGAAGGGGATCTGGAGGCCGATTACCAGGCCGCCAGCGATCACCTGAACCTGGTCCAGACCGCGCTGCGTCAGCAGGAAAAAATCGAGCGCTATGAAGCGGATCTCGATGAGCTGCAAATTCGTCTCGAAGAGCAGAACGAAGTGGTGGCGGAAGCCGCCGACAAGCAGGAAGAGAACGAAGTCCGGGCCGAAGCCGCCGAGCTGGAAGTGGATGAGCTGAAAAGCCAGCTCGCTGACTATCAGCAGGCGCTGGACGTGCAGCAAACCCGCGCCATTCAGTACAACCAGGCGCTGCAGGCGCTGGAGCGCGCGAAAGCGCTCTGTCATCTGCCGGATCTGACGCCTGAGAGCGCGGATCAGTGGCTGGAAACTTTCCAGGCCAAAGAGCAGGAAGCAACCGAAAAACTGCTGAACCTCGATCAGAAAATGAGCGTGGCGCAAACCGCGCACAGCCAGTTTGAACAGGCTTACCAGCTGGTGGCGGCGATTAACGGTCCGCTGGCGCGCGCTGAGGCGTGGGAAGTGGCCCGCGAGCTGCTGCGTGATGGCGTGAACCAGCGTCACCAGGCTGAGCAGGTTCAGCCGCTGCGTATGCGTCTGAACGAGCTGGAACAACGCCTGCGTGAACAGCAGGAGGCGGAACGCCTGCTGGCCGAGTTCTGTAAGCGTCACGGCAAACGGGTCGATATTGACGATCTGGAAGGCTTACATCAGGAGCTGGAAGCCCGCATCGCGTCGCTGTCCGACAGCGTCTCCAGCGCCAGCGAACAGCGCATGGCGCTGCGTCAGGAGCTGGAGCAGCTGCAGTCGCGTATTCAGACGCTGATGCAGCGCGCCCCAGTCTGGCTGGCGGCCCAGAGCAGCCTCAGCCAGCTGAGCGAGCAGTGCGGCGAAGAGTTCGAATCCAGCCAGGACGTGACGGAATATCTGCAGCAGTTGCTGGAGCGCGAGCGCGAAGCCATTGTTGAACGTGATGAAGTGGGCGCGCGCAAGCGGGCGGTCGACGACGAGATCGAACGTTTAAGCCAGCCGGGCGGGGCGGAAGACGCCCGTCTGAACACCCTGGCAGAACGCTTTGGCGGCGTGCTGCTGTCAGAAATTTATGACGACGTCAGCCTGGAAGATGCGCCGTATTACTCCGCGCTCTACGGCCCGTCCCGCCACGCTATCGTGGTGCCGGATCTGTCGCTGATCGCCGACCAGCTTGAAGGGCTGGAAGATTGTCCGGAAGATCTCTATCTGATCGAAGGGGATCCGCAGTCGTTCGATGACAGTGTGTTTGGCGTCGATGAGCTGGAAAAAGCGGTGGTGGTGAAAATCGCCGATCGCCAGTGGCGTTACTCGCGCTTCCCGTCGCTGCCGCTGTTTGGCCGCGCCGCGCGTGAAAGCCGCATTGAGAGCCTGCACACCGAGCGTGAAGCGCTGTCTGAACGCTTTGCCACGCTCTCGTTTGACGTCCAGAAAACCCAGCGTCTGCACCAGGCGTTCAGCCGCTTTATCGGCAGCCATCTTGCCGTGGCCTTTGAAGCCGATCCGGAAGCCGAAATCCGCAAGTTCACCACGCGCCGTAGCGAGCTTGAACGCGCGATTTCAGCCCACGAAAACGACAACCAGCAGAGCCGCGTCCAGTTCGAGCAGGCCAAAGAGGGCGTCGCTGCCCTGAACCGCATTCTGCCGCGCCTCAATCTGCTGGCGGACGACACCCTCGCCGATCGCGTGGATGAGATCCAGGAGCGTCTCGACGAAGCCCAGGAAGCCGCGCGCTTTGTGCAGCAGTACGGCAACCAGCTGGCGAAGCTCGAGCCGATGCTCTCCGTTCTGCAGAGTGACCCGGAACAGTTCGAACAGCTGAAAGAAGATTACGCCTGGTCACAGCAGGTTCAGCGCGAAGCCCGTCAGCAGGCCTTTGCCCTGACCGAAGTTTCCCAGCGCCGGGCGCACTTCAGCTACTCCGATTCGGCTGAGATGCTCAACGGCAACAGCGATCTGAACGAGAAGCTGCGCCAGCGTCTGGAGCAGGCGGAAACGGAACGTACCCGCGCCCGTGAGGCGATGCGTAGCCATGCTGCCCAGCTGAGCCAGTACAACCAGGTACTGGCGTCGCTGAAAAGCTCCTATGACACCAAGAAAGAGCTGCTGACCGACCTGCATAAAGAGCTGCAGGATATCGGCGTGCGTGCCGACAGCGGGGCAGAGGAGCGGGCGCGCATTCGTCGTGACGAACTGCATGCCCAGCTCAGCAATAACCGTGCGCGTCGCAATCAGCTTGAAAAAGCGCTCACCTTCTGCGAAGCGGAGATGGACAACCTGACCCGTCGTCTGCGCAAGCTGGAGCGTGACTATCACGAGAAGCGCGAGCAGGTAGTGACCGCCAAAGCGGGCTGGTGTGCCGTGATGCGGATGGTGAAAGACAACGGGGTTGAACGTCGTCTGCACCGTCGCGAGCTGGCCTATCTCTCCGGCGATGAGCTGCGTTCCATGTCGGATAAGGCGCTGGGCGCGCTGCGTCTGGCGGTGGCGGATAACGAACACCTGCGCGATGTGCTGCGCATGTCCGAAGATCCGAAGCGTCCTGAACGTAAAATTCAGTTCTTCGTGGCGGTGTACCAGCATCTGCGCGAGCGTATTCGCCAGGATATTATCCGCACCGATGACCCGGTTGAAGCCATCGAACAGATGGAGATCGAGCTGGGCCGTCTGACGGAAGAGCTCACCTCCCGCGAGCAGAAGCTGGCCATCAGCTCCCGCAGCGTGGCCAACATCATCCGTAAAACGATCCAGCGCGAACAGAACCGTATCCGCCAGCTCAACCAGGGCCTGCAGAGCGTGTCGTTCGGCCAGGTTAACAGCGTGCGACTGAACGTTAACGTGCGTGAAGCCCACGCCACGCTGCTGGACGTGCTGGCCGAGCAGCACGAGCAGCATCAGGATCTGTTCAACAGCAACCGCCTGACCTTCTCCGAAGCGCTGGCGAAGCTGTATCAGCGTCTGAATCCGCAGATCGACATGGGCCAGCGCACGCCGCAAACCATCGGTGAGGAGCTGCTGGACTACCGCAACTATCTCGAGATGGAAGTGGAAGTTAACCGTGGCTCCGACGGCTGGCTGCGCGCAGAATCCGGTGCCCTGTCCACCGGTGAAGCGATCGGTACCGGGATGTCGATTCTCGTGATGGTGGTCCAGAGCTGGGAAGATGAATCCCGCCGTCTGCGCGGCAAGGATATTTCGCCGTGCCGCCTGCTGTTCCTCGATGAGGCGGCGCGTCTGGATGCCCGCTCTATCGCCACGCTGTTTGAGCTGTGCGATCGTCTGGATATGCAGCTGATTATCGCGGCGCCGGAAAACATTAGCCCGGAGAAAGGGACCACCTACAAACTGGTGCGTAAGGTCTACCAGAACAGCGAGCACGTGCACGTTGTTGGTCTGCGCGGTTTTGCCCCGCAGCCCCCGGAATCCCTTCCCGGCACGGCTGATGCCATTTGAGGATTCTGAAAGTTAACCATGGCGGCCCCGGGCGCCTTTTTTATCCCTTGAGCTTGTACTGGCGGCTGCGTTAACTTTAAACTTCTTTACATAAGGTAAGGCTGGTACCGTTCTGCCTTCCTATAATGAAGTGAAGCCCCGGTGATGAGGGCGTGACGTACAGCAAACAGGGGGCAAGGGATGTTGCTGAATAAAATGTATGGTCGTCGGCTGTCGGCGCTGAGTTTGTGCCTGACGGTTTTAGTTGCTCCACTGTTTAATACCCGGGCCGACGAGCCCGAACTGGTTCCTGTCGACAGCTCCGCCACTATGGGCGCACAGCCTACGTCGCTGTCGCAGCCGCTGGAACAATCGCCAGCTACCGCCATGATGGCTGGTATCCAGCCGCTGCCAGCGGATGTTAACGCAGAACAGCGCCGCCAGGAGCTGATCGCGGCCCTGCCTGCCGGTTACACTCCGGCTTATCTCAATCAACTGACGCTGCTATATGCTGCACGCGACATGAAGCCCATGTGGGACGATCGTGAAGCCGTGCGTGCGTTCCAGCAGCAGCTTGCCGAAGTCGCTATCGCCGGTTTTCAGCCGCAGTTTACCGCCTGGGTTGAGCTGCTGACCCAGCCTGCCGTCACCGGGATGGCGCGTGACGTAGTGCTCTCCGATGCGATGATGGGCTACCTGCAGTTTGTGGCAGGGATCCCGGTCAACGGCAACCGCTGGCTCTACAGCAATAAACCTTACAAGCTGGCGACGCCGCCGCTGTCGGTGATCAACCAGTGGCAGCTGGCGCTGGATAACGGCACGGTGCCGCATTTCATTGCCGGGCTTGCCCCGTCGCACCCGCAGTATACGATTATGCACCAGTCGCTGCTGCAGCTGGTGGCTGACACGCAGCCCTGGCCACAGCTACAGAGCACGGCCAAACTGAGCCCCGGGCAGTGGAGCAGCGACGTGCCGGCGTTGCGTGAAATCCTCAAACGCTCCGGCGTGATCGACGGCGGGCCAAAAATTGCCCTGCCGGGTGACGATCCCCAGAGCGTGGTCGTCAGTCCGTCGGCCCCGGCGGTCGAGAAGAAAAAGAAAGTTACCTCCAGCAAGCCAGCCGCCTACGACCGGAGTCTGGTAGAGGCGGTAAAAGCCTTCCAGACCAGCCAGGGGCTGGGGGCTGATGGCGTTATTGGTCAGGGAACGCGCGATGCGCTGAATATGACGCCTGCCCAGCGTGCCGGGGTGCTGGCGCTGAATATCCAGCGTCTGCGTCTGCTGCCGGGAACCTTGTCTACCGGCATCATGGTAAATATTCCGGCCTTTTCGCTGGTCTATTATCAGAACGGCAGCGAGGTGCTGGCCTCACGGGTGATTGTCGGTCGTCCGGATCGCAAAACGCCAATGATGAGCAGCGCCCTGAATAACGTGGTGGTTAACCCGCCGTGGAACGTGCCGCCTACGCTGGCGCGCAAAGATATCCTGCCGAAGGTGTGGAACGATCCGGGTTATCTTGAACGCCACAACTATACGGTACTGCGCGGCTGGAACAGTAAAGAGGCGATTGATCCGTGGCGCGTAGACTGGGCGACCATCACGCCTGCGAATCTGCCTTTCCGCTTCCAGCAGGCACCCGGGGCGCACAACTCCCTGGGCCGGTATAAGTTCAATATGCCCAGCTCGGATGCGATCTATCTGCACGATACCCCTAACCACAACCTGTTCCAGAAGGATGTTCGCGCGCTGAGTTCCGGCTGCGTGCGCGTCAATAAGGCGTCAGAGCTGGCAAATATGTTGTTACAGGATGCGGGCTGGAACGACACACGTATCTCCGACGCGCTGAAGCAGGGCGACACGCGATATGTGAATATCCGCCAGAATATTCCGGTTAATCTGTACTATCTGACCGCCTTCGTCGGCAAGGATGGCCGGACCCAGTATCGTACAGATATTTACAATTATGATGAGACTGCCCGGTCTAACACACAAATCCTGACCAAAGCAGAACAATTAATCAGGTAAATGAAGAAGTTCGGACAATTCTGGTAGCCTGAGTGGAAAAATAAACGGGGCATTGCGGCTGCAAGCCCCGTATTTCCTGGGTTGTGGTGCCTTGACGATGACAGGTTTGCCCGGTAATGTGCCCTTCGTGCGCTGTAAAGCATCTATACGATAACATTGACCTGTAGACCTGATTACCATGGACAAATTCGACGCAAATCGCCGTAAGTTATTGGCGTTAGGTGGCCTTGCGCTGGGCGCGGCCATCTTACCCACGCCATCATTTGCCACGCTCTCTACCCCTCGACCACGCATTTTGACGCTAAATAACCTGCATACAGGTGAGTCAATAAAAGCCGAGTTTTTTGATGGTCGGGGCTATATTCAGGACGAATTAGCCAAGCTGAATCATTTCTTCCGTGATTTCCGCGCTAATAAAGTCAAAGCCATCGATCCAGGATTATTCGATCAGCTTTACCGCCTGCAGGGTTTGCTGGGCACCCGCAAACCCGTACAGCTCATTTCCGGTTATCGCTCTCTTGATACCAATAATGAATTACGCGCCCACAGCCGCGGTGTAGCGAAAAAAAGCTATCACACCAAAGGGCAGGCGATGGATTTTCATATTGAAGGCGTTTCGTTAGCCAATGTTCGCAAAGCTGCGTTATCTATGCGCGCAGGTGGTGTAGGATATTACCCACGTAGCAACTTTGTGCATATTGATACCGGGCCATTGCGGCACTGGTAATAACAAATCAGGAGCAGTATGAACTATCGTATTATTCCGGTCACCGCGTTTTCCCAGAACTGTTCGCTTATCTGGTGTGAACAAACCAAACTGGCAGCCCTGGTCGATCCCGGTGGCGATGCAGAGAAGATCAAACAGGAAGTCGCTGCCGCTGGCGTGACTTTAATGCAGATCCTGCTGACCCACGGCCATCTCGATCACGTAGGCGCAGCGGCTGAACTGGCGCAGCACTATGGCGTGCCGGTGATTGGCCCGGAAAAAGAAGATGAGTTCTGGCTGCAGGGATTACCGGCCCAAAGCCGCATGTTTGGTCTTGATGAATGTCTGCCGCTGACCCCGGATCGCTGGCTGAATGAAGGCGAGAGCGTAAACGTAGGTAATGTGACGCTACAGGTCTTGCATTGCCCGGGCCATACGCCTGGCCACATCGTCTTCTTTGATGACCAGTCGCGTCTGCTGATTTCCGGCGACGTGATCTTCAAAGGCGGTGTAGGGCGCAGTGATTTCCCGCGTGGGGATCATGGTCAGCTGATTCGCTCAATTAAAGAGAAATTATTACCGCTGGGCGATGATGTCACCTTTATCTCCGGCCACGGCCCAATGTCGACGCTGGGCTACGAACGGCTGCACAACCCGTTCCTGCAGGATGAAATGCCGGTCTGGTAAAGAAGAATTGAAAAAGCCTGCTTTGAGCAGGTTTTTTTTTGCCCGGCGGCGCTAACGCTTGCACGGGCCAGGGTGATCTTTTGTAGGTCGGGTAAGCGATAGCGCCACCCGACACAGTTTTTACAGCACCGCGACAATCGCTTCGCACAGTGGCGCCATGTTATCTGGCGTCATACCCGCCACGTTCACACGACCTGATGCCACCGCGTACACGCCAAACTCTTCGCGCAGACGCAGAACCTGCTCTTTGGTCAGGCCGCTGAATGAGAACATGCCGTTCTGCTTGATGATAAAGCTGAAGTCGCGATCCGCGCCTTTTTCCGCCAGGGTGTTCACGAACAGCTGACGCATGCGCTGGATGCGCTGGCGCATATCGTTCAGTTCCTGTTCCCAGATGGCGCGCAGGGCGTCATTGCTGAGGATGGTCGCAACCACAGACGCACCGTGAGCCGGTGGGTTAGAGTAGTTAGCGCGAATAACGGATTTCATCTGGCTGAACGCACGGTCAACGGTCTGCTCATCGGAAGCGACCAGCGTACACGCACCTACGCGCTCGTTGTACAGACCGAAGTTCTTGGAGTAGGAGCTGGCAACAATCAGCTCTTTATGCACTGCTGCAAAGGCGCGCAGACCTTCAGCATCTTCTTCCAGACCACGGGCAAAGCCCTGGTAAGCGAAGTCGAACAGCGGCAGCCAGCCTTTTTCAACGGAGAGCTTCGCCAGCTGCTCCCACTGCTCAAGCGTAGGATCGATGCCGGTTGGGTTATGGCAGCAGCCGTGGAACAGAACCACATCGCCCGCCTGGGCTTCGCTCAGGCTGGACAGCAGGCCGTCGAAATCCAGGGAGTGGTTCGCCGCATCGTAATAAGCATATTCACGCACTTCCAGACCCGCAGAGTTAAAGACGCTCTTGTGGTTCGGCCAGCTCGGGTTGCTCACCCACACGGTTTTAACGCCGGTGTTTTTAGCGAGGAAATCCGCCGCCACACGCAGTGCGCCAGTACCGCCAGGGGTCTGCGCCGTGCGGGCACGTTTATCGCTGACAATCGCGCTGCCTTTGCCGAACAGCAGTTCCTGCGTGCAACGGCCAAATTCCGGAATACCATCGATGCCGAGGTAGTTTTTGGTATTTTCATTTTCCAGCAGATACTGCTCAGCCTTTTTAACGCTGGTCAGTACCGGGGTCTTGCCGGTCTCATCTTTATAGACACCAATACCCAGGTTAATTTTTCCAGGGCGGTCATCGGCACGAAACAGATCGGCCAGGCCCAGAATAGGGTCGGCAGGGGCGGCGGTAATGTTCTCAAACATGACGAAGTTCCATTGTGGTTACGGAAGTGAAATCCGCTATCAGGTTAACGATAGTTCTACAAAATGCCAACCGTTTGCTACAAAAAGCGTGCGGCTTTTCAAAAGTCGCCATTTTTAGCTTTCAGGCATAAAAAAACAGGGCCGAAGCCCTGTTTTTTAGACATATAACAAAGTGGTGTACTGATTAGAACTGGTAAACGATACCTACACCCGCCTGGTCGTCGGTAGACAGGCCAGTTGCTTCAGCGTAGTTGTTGTCATCCAGCAGGTTGAAGCGGTACGCAGCGTACACGTTCATGTTCTTGTTGAAGTAGTACCAGGTACCCACTTCTACGTATTTAACCAGGTCAGCATCGCCGCCGCTGAAACCGTTACGAGCGGTCAGATCTTTACCTTTGGACTGTACGTAGCCCACGGATGGACGCAGACCGAAGTCGAACTGGTACTGAACCACAGCTTCGAAGTTCTGAGTTTTGTTAGCGAATTCGCCGTCATTTTCACGGGTCATGTTCTGAGATTCGCCGTACATTACCGCTGCGTACAGGTTGTTTGCATCATACTTCAGGGAGGTTGCCCAGCCTTCAGCACGTTCGCCTTTACCGTCTGCACTCTGCGCAGTAGAGCGGTCTGAGTTAGAGTAGGCTGCGGTTACGTTGAAACCTTCAGCGAAGTCATAGCCCAGAGAGTAGCTGCCGCCGTCGCCGTTCTGACGGCTGGTGGTGTGGCCAGATTCGTTTTTACCCTGGTACTGCAGACCCAGCGCCAGGCCATCAACCAGACCGAAGAAGTCAGAGTTACGGTAGGTAGCCAGACCGGTGCTACGTCCAGTCATGAAGTTGTCGGTTGCAGCCAGGGAGTCGCCGCCCCAGATAACGAACATATCGGTTGAAGCCAGCGCATCATAGAACACGCCGTAGTTACGACCATAATCGAATGAACCAATCTCACCGGCTTTCAGGCCTGCGAATGCCAGACGGGTTTTAGTACCCTGAGCGCCTTCCTGAGCGGAAGCGTCCATGTTGTATTCCCACTGACCGTAACCGGCCAGTTGGTCATTAATCTGAGTTTCACCTTTGAAGCCGATACGCGCATAGGTGGTGTCACCGTTATCGGAATCACCGTTGGTGGTCCACTGGTGTTCGCCTACTGCTTTACCATAGAAGTCCAGCTTGTTACCGTTTTTGTTATAGATTTCTGCTGCGTTAGCTGCACCGGCTACCAGCAGGGCAGGGATAACCACTGCCAGGATATTGCGCTTCATCATTATTTATTACCCTCATTGGTTTTTTTATGACACTCGCCACTGCCGTCAATAAATTCTGTCAATAAATATTTCCGGAACTATTGATGAGAGTTTGGTGTCTTTATGTATCTGACAGGCATCTTTCCATTCAAATAAACGTTTCGCTACTCTGAAAGTGCTACAAACATCAAGAATCGGTTACAATAAGAAAATATGTGTAACTAAATGTGAATTTTAAGGAACTTTGTGAGGGACCTCAAAGTTCAGAGTTGAATGGCTAAAATTAAAGCTTCACTAATTCTATCTATATGAATTTCTTATCTTAATTTTAGATAATGACTTTTTTTATGATCCGAAGCATTAGCGCACTATTTTTCTTATCTTTGGAAATAGACATCTGGATAGCCGGGATTTTGCACAAAAAGTGTGCTAATGCTTGAGATAAGTATTAGGCGCAATAAGAATAGGGTTTATTTTGTGTTCAAAGATGTTTCATGGAAATATAGCGTAACACTGGAGAGGATCTGGCGGGGTTGCACTTTAAAGACGCTGACTTTTAACTGACATAAGTTGACAGTGCAGAATAAAATAATGGCCAGCATTAGCTGGCCATTGTGTAGTGAGGGATTAGAACGTTGCGTTGCGCGGGGTGCGCGGGAATGGAATCACATCACGCACGTTCTGAACACCGGTAACATAGGCAATCAGACGCTCAAAGCCGAGCCCGAAACCGGAGTGTGGCACGGTGCCGTAGCGACGCAAGTCGCGATACCACCAGTAGTCCTCTTTGTTGAGGCCCATTTCAGCCATACGTGCATCCAGTACGTCCAGACGCTCTTCACGCTGAGAACCACCGATGATTTCACCGATGCCCGGGGCGAGTACGTCCATCGCGGCAACGGTTTTGCCGTCTTCGTTAAGGCGCATGTAGAACGCCTTAATGTCTTTCGGATAGTTTTTCACGACAACCGGTGCCTTGAAGTGCTTCTCGGCCAGGTAGCGTTCGTGCTCGGAGGAGAGATCAACGCCCCAGTAAACCGGGTTCTCGAACTGCTGACCGCAGTTTTCGAGGATGGTCACCGCATCGGTGTAATCCACCTGAGCAAAATCAGCAGAGACGAAACGTTCCAGACGGGCGATAGCATCGCTGTCGACGCGCTCGGCGAAGAATTTCATGTCATCGGCGCGTTCAGTCAGTACGGCGTTAAAGACGTACTTCAGCATCGCTTCTGCCAGACCAGCAACGTCATCGAGGTCAGCGAAAGCCACTTCCGGCTCCAGCATCCAGAATTCCGCCAGGTGGCGGCTGGTGTTGGAGTTCTCGGCGCGGAAGGTCGGACCGAAGGTGTAGATTTTGGACAGCGCGCAGGCGTAGGTTTCGCCGTTCAGCTGGCCAGATACGGTCAGGAAGGACTCTTTACCAAAGAAATCTTTGTCGTAGTCCACTTTGCCTTCCGGCGTGCGCGGCAGGTTTTCCATGTCCAGCGTCGAAACGCGGAACATCTCGCCTGCGCCTTCGGTATCGGAGGCGGTGATCAGCGGCGTGGAAACCCAGAAGTAACCCTGCTCGTCAAAGAAACGGTGCAGCGCCTGCGCCAGGGTGTGACGTACACGGGCGACGGCCCCAATCATGTTGGTACGCGGACGCAGGTGAGCCACTTCACGCAGATACTCGATGCTGTGGCGTTTTGCCGCCATCGGGTAGGTGTCCGGATCTTCAACCCAGCCGGTCACTTCAATTGAGGTGGCCTGCAGTTCATAGCTCTGACCCTGGCCCTGAGAGGCCACGATTTTACCGGTGACGACAACGGAGCAACCCGTGGTCAGACGCAGCACTTCCTGATTGTAATTGGGCAGAGAATTATTAATAACGGCCTGTACAGGATCAAAGCAGGAACCGTCATAGACGGCGAGGAATGAAAAGCCAGCTTTTGAATCTCGGCGGGTACGCACCCATCCGCGCACGGTGACTTCGCTGTCAACGGCTACGCGGCCCTGGAGTACGTCGGCTACAGGCACAACGCTCATAATAGTCTCTCTATGTTGTCCAAAAATAAAATCTGTATCCCCTTCAATGGGGGGATATCTATGTTACCTGTCATCTTCCATCAGACAAGTAGAATTCGCATATGAAAGGGGGGATTTCGGAAATAATAATGGCCCAGACAGATTCCTTACCTTTCGCTATTGTCTTTCGGGTGAACTACTCAATCACCACCGTCATCTCTTGCTTGGCATTTTGCATCGAAACAATAGTACGGAAGGACTTAATATTCCCCGAAGCGAAGAACAGCTCGCGCGTCAGCAGCTCATATTCCGCCATATCACGCACGTTAACTACCAGCAGAAAATCGAAATCTCCCGTGACGTAATAGACCTGCTGCACCTGCGGACAATTCACGAACCGCTGCTTATCTTCCTCCAGCAGGTCCAGGCGTTCGTTCTCAATCGTGACCTGAACCATGATGGTTATCGGGCGACCCACCTTACTGGCGTCAACCAGGCTGACGTTGCCCTTGATAATGCCAGCCTCCTCCAGCGCGGCGATCCGGCGATTGACCGCCGAGGCTGACAGGCTGACGCGATCGGCGATTTCCCGCTGCGAAAGGCGACTTGTCTGCTGCAAAAGCGTGAGGATTTTTTTATCCCAGGTATCCATTTTCATCGTGTCGACGGCCTTTAAACAGTGTGATCGGCCTCACTTATGCAACTTTGTTGCGTTACAGAGGCAAATAAGGGTGGAAGTTGCGTATTCATGGTCAATTTTGCGCCATTTTCGCATCCGGCCAAGTGTACCATCACAGTCATCAGGAAAGCGTTAACTCGCTTTCAAGAGTCAGCCCTCGCGAATTCACAGGATAAAGGTGCACGTATGACGGACAGGATTAATTATCAATTTAACGCCCGACGCAAAGGGTATGAGCAGGGGGGGAACCTCAGCCTGCTCAATAAGCAGGTCAGCGATGAAGTGCTGGCTTTCCATCAAAAATTCCCGGCATACCAGGTGACGCCGCTGCGCAGGTTAAACCATTTAAGCCAGCGTCTGGGGCTGGGGTCGTTACATATTAAGGATGAAGCCCGGCGATTCGGCCTCAATGCCTTTAAAGGTCTTGGTGGCTCGTATGCGATGGGGAAATATCTCGCCAGCCTGCTTGGTCGCGACATTAATACCCTGAGTTTCACCGACCTTAATTCTGCAGAAATTAAAGCGCGTATCAAAGATATTGTCTTTGTCACCGCTACCGATGGCAATCACGGACGCGGCGTCGCATGGGCTGCAGAGCAGCTCGGATTGCGGGCGGTGGTCTACATGCCGAAAGGCTCATCGCCGGTGCGGGCGCAGAATATTCGCCAGCACGGCGCCGAGTGCTCCATCACCGATCTCAACTACGACGATACCGTGCGGCTGGCCGACAAAATGGCCCGTGAGCAGGGCTGGGTGCTGCTGCAGGATACGGCCTGGCAGGGCTATGAGCAGATCCCCACCTGGATTATGCAGGGCTATATGACCCTTGCCGTTGAAATCTGGGAACAGCTGCGGCAAAGCGGGGCGCCGTTGCCGACACATCTCTTTTTACAGGCCGGGGTCGGGTCATTCGCGGGCAGCATCATGGGCTATTTTGTCGGGAAGATGCAGCACCAGGCGCCGACGATTGTCATTGTGGAACCGCATAAAGCGAACTGCCTGTACCGCTCGGCGGTCGTCAATGACGGCCAGCCGCACAGCGTAGGTGGCGACATGTCCACCCTGATGGCCGGGCTGGCCTGTGGCGAACCCAATATTACCAGCTGGCCGATGCTGCGCGACTACGCCACCTGTTTTATCTCCGCCGATGACCAGCTTGCCGCCAACGGCATGCGCCTGCTTGCCGCGCCGCGCCCCGGTACCGATGAGCCCTTTATCTCCGGTGAATCTGGCGCAATCGGCGCCGGGGTGCTTCATGCGCTGATGACGCAACCAGAGTACCGCGAACTCGCCGAATCACTACGCCTTAATGCCGAAGCTCACGTCCTGTTAATCAGCACCGAAGGGGACACCTCCCCGGATATCTATGAGGAGATCGTCTGGTTTGGCCGTAACGGTTAATTTCCCACGGTAATCACAAGAGGGCCATCTTACCTACCCTCCAGGCTCTCGGTATGGCACGCGTTCTGACAATAAAACATACGCGGTATCGCGTAATGCACAGAGAGAACATGACCAATGAATAGTGAAAATGCTGTTACAGAAAGAGGATGCTGCAATCCTGCAAAATGGCATAGCGAAGATACCGTCTGGGTACTTGGCCTGTTCGGGACGGCGATTGGCGCCGGGGTGCTGTTTTTGCCGATAAACGCCGGGATCGGCGGCTTCTGGCCGCTGCTAATCGTTTTTGTCCTGGCCTTTCCCATTACCTATCTGGCGCACCGCGGGCTGGCGCGCTTTATTTATTCGTCCAATACGCCAGAAAGCACCATTACCGATGCGATCGGTGAACATTTCGGCGCACTGGCGGGAAAAGTGTTCACCCTTATCTATTTGTTCGCCGTCTATACCATTCTGATTATGTACGCGGTGGCGATCACCAATACCGCCCAGAGCTTTATCACTCACCAACTCGGGATGGTGGAGCCGCCGCGGGCGCTGGTGGCTATCGTGCTGATCCTCGGGCTGATGTTTATCGTCCGCTTCGGGCAGCGGCTGATCATGAGGGTGATGAGCGCCCTGGTCTATCCCTTTATTCTCTCACTTGTTTTTATGGCGCTGTTTCTGATCCCACACTGGAACGTGGCGATTCTGCACACCCTGAATCCCGACGCGGCGGATAACGGACATGGCATGTTATTGACGCTGTGGATGACGTTTCCGGTGCTGGTGATGTCCTTTAACCACTATCCGATTATCTCCCCGATGGTGGTGCGTCAGAAGCAGCGCTATGGCCTGGCGCTCGCCGAGCGTAAATGCGAACAGATTCAGCGGTATGGCATCCTGCTGATGACCCTGGTGGTGCTCTTTTTCGTGCTCAGCTGCGTGTTAAGCCTGTCACCGCAGCAGTTGGCAGAGGCGAAGGCGCAGAATCTTTCTATTCTGTCGTATCTTGCCAACCAGTTCGATACGCCAGTTATCGCCTGGTTGTCGCCGATTATCGCCTTTGTTGCCATTACCAAGTCCTTCCTGGGCCACTATATCGGCGCCTATGAATCGTTGCGCGATCTGATCCTTGAAGCGGCCGCCGCGCGGGGGAAGACATTCGCCATCCGCTCGGTTGACGTGGCGATCCTGATTTTTATGGTCCTGACCTGCTGGTTCGCCGCCTACAAAAACCCCAGTATCCTCGGCATTATCGAATACATCAGCGGCCCCACCGGGGCGGTGATCCTGCTGCTGTTACCCATGTACGCCATCCATAAATTACCCGCGCTGGCACCATATCGCGGCAAAGCCAGCAACGTTTTTGTCACCCTGATTGGGCTGATTACCGTATCTGCCATTTTTTACGGCATGTTCCAGTAACCACGATCAATAGCGAGATCTTTATGCATCACTATCTACAGATTAACGGCCAGCGGCTTATCGGTTCTTTGTTCGCTCTCGGCGAGCTCGGCGCGCTGGAGGGCGGGGGAGTCTGTCGCCTCGCGGCCACCGCAGAGGACAAAGCGGGCAGGGATTTTGTTCTCGCCAGAATGAAGGCCCTGGGGCTGGATATCACTATTGATGCGATCGGCAACGTCACCGGCGTGTATGCCGGAGAAGAGGCTCTCCCCATGGTGATGATGGGTTCACATATCGATACCGTCGGCACCGGCGGCCTGTACGACGGCAACTACGGCGTCATGGCCGGGCTGGAAGTGATTGCCACGCTACAGGAGGCGGGGATCCGTCCCCGCCGTCCGCTGGCGGTTACCTTCTTTACCAATGAAGAGGGGGTGCGCTTCCAGCCCGACATGATGGGCAGCGTGGTGTTTGCCGGGGAGTATCCCCTGGAGACAGCGCTGGCAGCGAAAGACAGCAATGGCATTACCCTTGACGAGGCGCTGCGGGCGATTGGCTACAAAGGTGAACGCAGGCCTGGCGATATGCCGGTGGACAGCTACGTCGAACTGCATATTGAACAGGGACCGATCCTCGATAAAGAGGGAACCAATATCGGAGTCGTCACTGGTGTTCAGGGGATCTCCTGGCAGGAGCTGACCCTGACCGGTGTCTCCAATCATGCCGGTACCACGCCGATGTCGATGCGTCACGACGCCGGTCTGGCGGCGGCCAGAATCGCCGTCTTCGCCCGTGAACTGGCGCTGAGCCTCGGCGGCGATCAGGTCTCAACGGTGGGGCACATCAGCGTCAAACCCAATCTGATTAACGTCATCCCCAACCAGGTGGTGATGTCGGTGGATCTACGCAATACCGATAACGCAGTCTTAAAACTGGCAGAACAACGGCTGGCGGATTTTGTCGCCACAACTGCGCAGGAAGAAGGGGTAGCGATCACCAGCCGTTCGCTGGTGCGTTTTAATCCGGTCATTTTTGCCGATGAGATCGTCAACGCCGTAGAGGAAGAAGCGAAGCGTCAGAGCCTGAGCTTCCGGCGGCTGCCGAGTGGCGCAGGCCACGATGCGCAATTTATGGCCTCGGTGTGCCCGGCCGGGATGATCTTCGTCCCCTGCGTCGACGGCGTCAGCCATAACGTCAACGAACACAGCGATCCCAAAGACCTGGTTGCCGGAGCCAACGTGCTGCTGCAGGTGGTCTTACAGCGCGCTCAGCGTCCGGCTTAACTTTACGGGAGATTATGATGGATCAGGAACAGCTCAAACAGCAGCTTATCGCATGGCGTCACCACCTGCATGCCAACCCGGAAAGCGCCTTTGAAGAGGTGAAAACCGCGCAGTTTATTGCCGAAAAACTCGAGAGTATGGGGGTTGAGGTGCATCGTGACATCGGCAAAACCGGGCTGGTAGGGGTGCTGAAATGCGGGGAAGGTAAAGGTGTTATCGCGATCCGCGCCGATATCGACGCCATACAACTGACGGAACAGGGCGAGATGTCTTATCGCTCAGACACGCCAGAACGCATGCACGGCTGCGGGCATGACGGTCACACCTGCATTGCGCTGGGAGCGGCGCAGCTACTGTTACAGCGCCAGAACTTCAACGGCACCGTCTGCTTTGTCTTCCAGCCAGCCGAGGAGCCGGGTTACGGAGCGAAGGCGATGATGGCGGACGGGGTTATCGAACGCTTTGGTATTGAAGAGATGTATGGCTTGCACAATATGCCGGGCATGAAGGCCGGGACGATAGCCACCCGGGTTGGCGGCATTATGGCCAGCGAAGATAACTTTATCATTCGTATCACAGGCCAGGAGGCGCATGCCGCAAGACCGCATATGGCCAAAGATCCGCTGGTGATTGCGGCGGAGATTATTCTGGCGCTGCAAACCATCGTCTCACGCAACGTCGATCCAAACGTACCGGCGGTGATCTCCTGTACGGAGCTGCACACCGATGGCATCCGCAATGCCATTCCGACCCATGTCATCATCAAAGGCGATACCCGCAGCGACGCCCCGGCGGTGCAGGCCCTGCTTGAGGAGCGGATGCGCACCCTCAGCGAAGCGATTTGCGCCATGCACGGGGCACAGTGCGAGTTCACTTACACCCATGAGTTCGCGCCGACCGTCAACTGGCCACAGTGCGTGGAGGTGGCGGTGAATGCGGCGATAAACGTTGTAGGGGCGGAGAGGGTGGATGGCAATATCGCGCCGATGATGATCTCAGAAGATTTCGGCGCTTTTCTGCAGCAGGTTCCCGGCTGCTTTGTCTTTTTAGGCAATGGCGATGCGTCGGACCCTCAGGGCAATACGCCGCTGCACAATGCCCGCTATGACTTTAACGATGAGATTTTACTGACCGGAGCGGAGTATTTTGCGGAGGTCGTCAGAACCCGTCTGCCGCTGTAATCTGAGAGAAAAAATGGGCCCCTGCAGCGCTGCAGGGGCCCTTTTTACTGTGCGTTAGCTGGCGATTTTTACCTGCGGCAGGTCGAACGCTTTGCGCAGCGCCCGGACGAAGGCTTTGTCATGGCAGATGGTTTTGCCCGGGCTGTCGGAGAGCTTCGCCACCGGCTTGCCGTTACATTCCACCAGTTTAATAACGATATTCAGCGGTTTTACCTGGGGAATATCGCAGGTTAACCGGGTGCCAATCCCAAAACTCAGGTTCACCCGCGAGGAGAAATGACGGTACAGATCTACCGCTTTTGGCAGGTCGAGGTTATCGGAGAAGACCAGCACTTTGCTCATCGGATCGATACCCAGCTTTTGGTAGTGGGCGATCGCTTTCTCACCCCACTCCAGCGGATCCCCGGAGTCATGGCGCAGCCCCTGATAGACGGACGCGAACTCTGGCCCGAAATCGCGCAGGAAAGCGTCCATGGTAATGCAGTCGGTTAAGGCAATGCCGAGCTGGTCCGGGTATTCAGTTAGCCAGGCCGCCAGCGCCGCACGTTGGCTGGTCGCCAGCTCGGGGCTGATCTGCTGATGTGCCTGGAACCACTCGTGTGCCTGGGTGCCCATTGGGGTCAGATTCAGGCGGCGGGCGAGATCGTAATTGCTGGTGCCGACAAACCACGGCTCCTGCTGCAGACGCTCAACAATGGCCTGCTGCACCTCGCGGGAGAAACGGCGACGGGTACCGAAATCCATCAGACGGAAACGCGACATATCCAGCGAGTCGGTGAGTTCAGCGAACCCAACCAGCTTCTGCTCCAGTGTTGCCAGAGCCTGCTCAACGCTGGCCTCCGGCGAGCGATAGCGGTGCACCAGCTCACTGATCACGGCCAGCAGCGGCACTTCCCACATGATCACTTCCCGCCAGGGACCTTCAAGGCGAATATGCAGTTTGCCATTGTCGTTGCTGATGTTGACCTGTTTCGGGTCGTAGCGGAAATCGCGCAGCCACTGAAGGTAATCTTGTTTAAAGAAGGGCAGGCCGGAAAGCCACTGGAATTCATCATCCTGCAGACGAAGATGCTGCATTGCGTCGACTTGCTCACGAATGGCGTCAGCATAGATGCCCAGCAAATCGTCACCGCGGCAGCGGAATTCAGCCGCGACCTGTACGTCGTAGTATTGGTGGAAAACGGCTTGCTGCATATGCAGTTTGTACGCATCGGTATCCAGCAGCGTATGCAGAACAGGTGAAGCGAATTGAGTCATAGGTGCGCAGTAGCATCCTCTCACGGGAGCGTTTAGTACAATAAACGACTAATGAAACCGCTGGAGTATACCTTGTTTAGCGATTTATTGAACCCTGATCACACCATAAGCCTGATTCAGGGTCGAGTGCATTTCGTGCCGCATGTTATATAAATGTAGCAAATAGAGTGTTTGTGACTGAAAAGATGAACATTCTGCATAGCGCGATTTCCACAACAGGAATAGACTGACTCGTTATTCGACAAACGATGCAAAAGGTTTTCTATGACACAACAGCCTCAAGCCAAATACCGCCACGACTACCGTGCGCCGGATTACCTGATTAGCGATATCGATCTGACTTTTGACCTGGATGCCACAAAAACCGTTGTCACGGCGGTCAGCCAGGTAACGCGCCACAACGCCACGGCGGTGCCGCTGCGTCTTGATGGTGAAGACCTGACCTTAGTGTCGGTGCATGTGAACGACGCTCCATGGACCGACTATAAAGAAGAAGATAACCAGCTGGTGCTGGATAATCTGCCGGAGCGGTTTACCTTACGCATCGTTAACGAGATCAGTCCGGCGTCCAACACCGCGCTGGAAGGTCTGTACCAGTCGGGCGTAGCGCTATGTACCCAGTGCGAAGCCGAAGGTTTCCGTCACATTACCTGGTATCTCGACCGCCCTGACGTGTTGGCCCGCTTCACCACTAAAATCATCGCCGATAAAGCTACCTATCCGTTCCTGCTTTCCAACGGCAACCGGGTGGGTGAGGGCGAGCTGGAGAATGGCCGTCACTGGGTGCAGTGGCAGGATCCGTTCCCGAAACCCTGCTACCTGTTTGCGCTGGTGGCGGGTGATTTTGACGTTCTGCGCGACACCTTCACCACCCGTTCAGGCCGCGAAGTGGCGCTGGAACTGTTTGTCGACCGCGGCAACCTCGACCGTGCCCCATGGGCGATGACCTCGCTTATCAACTCCATGAAATGGGATGAAGAGCGTTTCGGTCTCGAGTACGACCTCGACATCTATATGATCGTCGCCGTCGACTTCTTTAATATGGGCGCGATGGAGAACAAAGGCCTCAACGTCTTTAACTCCAAATACGTGCTGGCGCGTACCGACACCGCCACCGATAAAGACTACCTCGATATCGAGCGTGTCATCGGCCACGAATATTTCCATAACTGGACCGGCAACCGCGTGACCTGCCGCGACTGGTTCCAGTTAAGCCTGAAAGAGGGCCTGACCGTCTTCCGCGATCAGGAGTTCAGCTCCGACCTCGGCTCGCGGGCGGTTAACCGCATCAACAACGTGCGCACCATGCGTGGCCTGCAGTTTGCTGAAGACGCCAGCCCGATGGCGCACCCGATCCGTCCGGACAAAGTGATCGAGATGAACAACTTCTACACCCTGACGGTGTATGAAAAGGGTTCTGAAATCATCCGCATGATCCACACCCTGCTGGGCGAAGTGAATTTCCAGAAAGGGATGCAGCTCTATTTCGAACGTCATGACGGCAGCGCCGCCACCTGCGACGATTTTGTCCAGGCGATGGAAGATGCGTCTAACGTCGATCTGTCCCATTTCCGCCGCTGGTACAGCCAGGCCGGTACGCCAGTTGTTACCGTCAAAGACGACTACAACCCGGAAACCGAGCAGTACACGCTGACCATCAGCCAGCGTACGCCGCCAACGGCCGAGCAGGAAGAGAAGCATCCGCTGCACATTCCGTTCGCCATTGAGCTGTATGACAGCGAAGGCAAGGTGATCCCGCTGAAGAAAGGCGGCCACGCGGTGCACAACGTGCTCAACGTGACGCAGGCCGAGCAGACGTTTGTCTTCGATAATGTCTACTTCCAGCCGGTACCTGCGCTGCTGTGCGAGTTCTCCGCGCCGGTCAAGCTTGAGTACAAGTGGAGCGATCAGCAGCTCACCTTCCTGATGCGTCACGCGCGCAATGACTTCTCCCGCTGGGATGCGGCCCAGAGCCTGCTGGCAACCTACATCAAGCTGAACGTGAACCGTCATCAGCAGGGGCAGCCGCTCTCATTGCCGGCCCATGTTGCTGATGCCTTCCGCGCGATCCTGCTGGATGAGAAAATTGATCCGGCGCTGGCGGCTGAAATCCTGACCCTGCCATCGGCGACTGAAATCGCCGAGCTGTTCGAGATTATCGACCCGATTGCGATTGTGGCCGTGCGTGAAGCCCTGACCCGTACTCTGGCCGCTGAGCTGGCGGATGAGTTCCTGGCGGTCTACAACTACCACAAACTGGATGCGTATCGCGTTGAGCATGCCGACATCGGCAAGCGTGCGCTGCGTAACACCTGCCTGCGCTATCTGGCGTTTGGGGAAACGGCGCTCGCCGACGAACTGGTGAGCAAGCAGTATCACACGGCCGACAACATGACCGACGCCCTGGCTGCGTTGGCCGCGAGCGTCGCCGCTGAACTGCCTTGCCGCGATGCCCTGATGCAGGAGTACGACGACAAGTGGCATCAGGACGGTCTGGTGATGGACAAGTGGTTTATTCTGCAGTCCACCAGCCCGGCGGCCGATGTGGTGAACAAGGTGCGCAGCCTGCTCAACCACCGTTCATTCACAATGAGCAACCCGAACCGCGTCCGTTCCCTGATTGGCGCGTTTGCCAGCAGCAACCCGGCCGCCTTCCATGCGGAAGATGGCAGCGGCTACCAGTTTATGGTGGAGATGCTGACCGAGCTTAACAGCCGTAACCCGCAGGTGGCGTCACGTCTGATTGAGCCGCTGATCCGTCTGAAACGCTATGACGCCAGACGTCAGGCGAAGATGCGTGCCGCGCTGGAGCAGCTGAAAGGGCTGGAGAACCTGTCCGGAGATCTGTACGAGAAGATCAGTAAGGCGTTAGCTTAAAAGAAATGCCCGGTGGCGCTACGCTTACCGGGCAGTGATCCTGTAGGCCCGGTAAGCGTAGCGCCACCGGGCATCAGGCCGCACAGCAGTGCCGGGTGGCGGCTTTGCCTTACCCGGCCTACAAAAAATAACCGTAGGGAGTTACCCGGCTTTTTTTATCCGTGCTTTCTGGCGGGTACCTCGCTGGTGCCACGCTTCATCACCCGATCCAGCACCTCTGCTTCGAGCTCCGCCAGTCGCGCGGATCCCACCCGGCGAGGGCGAGGCAGATCCACCGTCAGATCCAGGCCAATCTTGCCGTCTTCAATCAGCAACACCCGGTCAGCCATGGCGACGGCTTCGCTCACGTCATGGGTCACCAGCAGTACCGTAAAGCCATGCTCCTGCCATAACGAGACGATCAGATCCTGCATCTCAATTCGCGTCAGCGCATCCAGCGCCCCCAGCGGCTCATCCAGCAGCAACAGTCCCGGGCGATGGATCAACGCTCTGGCCAGCGCCACGCGCTGCTTCTGTCCGCCGGACAGGGCGGCAGGCCACTCATCGGCGCGATTCTCCAGCCCGACGGCGGCCAGCGCCTGGCGGGCGGATGCTTTCCAGTTGCCTTTCAGCCCCAGCCCGACGTTATCTATCACCGTTTTCCACGGCAGCAGTCGCGCGTCCTGGAACATCATCCGGGTATCATCCTGGATGTCAGCCAGCGGAGTATTCCCGGCCAGCAGTTCGCCGCCGTTCGGTGCCTCCAGCCCGGCCAGCAGGCGCAGCAGGGTGCTTTTTCCTCCACCGCTGCGGCCCACCACCGCCAGAAACTGTCCGGCGGGAATATGCAGTTCCAGTTCGTTCAGAATGGTGTTATTGCCGTAGCGTTTGGTCACGCCATTTAACAGCAGCGGCGTACCCTGATTTAAGCGAGCCGTGTTCATGCGTGTGCCTCCTTTTTAACGTAGGCGGGATTCCAGCGCAGCCAGCTTCGTTCAAGCCACTGGGCGCTGACATCTGCAAGTTTACCGAGCAGGGCATAGAGAATAATGGCCACCACAACGACGTCGGTTTGCAGGAATTCGCGTGCGTTCATCGCCAGATAGCCGATGCCGGAGTTGGCGGAGATAGTTTCCGCCACGATCAGCGTCAGCCACATCAGACCCAGGGCAAAGCGCACGCCCACCATAATCGAGGGCAGGGCACCCGGCAGGATGACGTGGATGAACAGGGCGAAGCCGGACAAGCCGTAGCTGCGCGCCATCTCCACCAGCCCGCGATCGATATTACGGATCCCGTGCCAGGTATTGATATAGATCGGGAATAGGGTGCCGAGGGCGACGAGGAAGATCTTCGCCGTCTCATCGATGCCAAACCACAGGATCACCAGCGGGATCAGCGCCAGATGCGGCACGTTACGCAGCATCTGAATTGAGGTGTCCAGCAGACGCTCGCCCCAGCGGGAGAGGCCGCTGACCAGGCCGAGCGTCAGGCCAATCGTCCCGCCGATGGAAAAGCCAATCACCGCACGCCAGGAACTGATCGCCAGATGCTGCCACAGCTCTCCGCTTGAACTCAGCGACCAGAAGGCCTCCACAACGCCTTCGGGTGAGGGCAGTATGCGGCTTGAGAGCCAGCCCACGGAGGAGGCCAGCTGCCAGATAAGCACAATACCGACAGGGAGCAGCCAGGGCGCAATGCGCAGCAGCCATTTTTGGGAAGGATTAGCCATAGTGACTCCTTAGCTCTGGGCGACTTTACGCGGGATAAATTCGTTAGCGACCGCTTCGCCCTGCTGCAACAGCCGCTGCGGCTGCGGGATTTCCGGAATGGCAACATCCAGATGCGGGAACAGCAGTTCCCCCACCTTCCAGGCCTCTTCCAGATGCGGATAACCGGAAAGAATAAAGCTGTCGATACCGAGGTCTGCATATTCATTAATACGCGCCGCCACCGTCGGGCCATCGCCCACCAGCGCGGTCCCCGCGCCGCCGCGCACCAGCCCCACGCCCGCCCACAGGTTCGGGCTGATCTCCAGGTTTTCTCGCTTGCCGTTGTGCAGGGAGGCCATCCGGTGCTGCCCGACAGAATCGGTGCGGGCAAAGGCGGCCTGCGCTTTGGCAATGGTCGCATCGTCCAGATGGGAGATCAGACGGTCGGCGGCCTGCCACGCCTCTTCGTTGGTTTCGCGGACAATCACGTGCAGGCGGATCCCGAACCGGACCTTACGACCGTGGGCCGCGGCTTTGGCGCGCACCTGCTCAATCTTCTCTTTTACCAGCGCCGGCGGCTCGCCCCAGGTGAGGTAGAGATCCACCTGTTCGGCAGCCAGGTCCTGGGCAACGTCGGACGAACCACCAAAATAGAGCGGTGGACGGGGTTGCTGAACCGGCGGGAAGAAGAGTTGGGCATCACGGACATGAATATGCTTGCCCTCGAAGGTCACGTTCTCCCCCTCCAGCAGACGACGCCAGACGTGGGTGAACTCAGAAGAGGCTTCATACCGCTCGGTGTGATCCAGGAAGACGCCGTCGCCCGCCAGCTCCTGCGGATCGCTGCCGGTGACCAGGTTAAACAGAGCGCGTCCGTTTGACAGACGATCCAGCGTCGCGGCCTGACGTGCGGCCACCGTCGGGGAGGTCACGCTTGGACGCAGGGCCACAAGAAACTTCAGGCGCTGGGTCACCGGGATCATCGACGCCGCCACCAGCCACGCATCCTCGCAGGAGCGCCCGGTGGGGATCAGCACCCCGGTAAAGCCAATCCGATCTGCGGCCTGGGCGATCTGCTGAAGATAAGCATGATCCACCGGGCGGGCGCCCTCTTCGGTGCCAAGATAGTGACCATCACCGTGGGTAGGTAAAAACCAGAACAGATTCAGACTCATGACTTATCTCCTTTAGAGGAAGTGGGGTGCCAGATGCGGTCGCGAATATCGATTTTTTTCGGTACCAGGCGGTTCTCGTAAAACAGGTCGGCGGTTTGCTGCTGTAACACGGCGGTTTTGGCATCCACCGGTTTGATGACGGTTGGCGGGCGATGGTCAAGGTAGGAGGCAATGACCGGCTCCGGAAGACCCATCGTTTTTGCCAGCAGTGCGATACTGGCCTGACGCTGACTCTGGGTAAGGGCGTCTGCCTCGCTGAAGGTATTCAGTACGCCCTGAACAAATGCGCCGTTTTTCTCCGCATAAGGACGCGCGGCAAGGTAGAAGGAGCCGGTCTGTTTCAGGGTTTCACCGTCCTTCAGCACCTTCACGCCACCCTGCAGCAGGGCGGCAGAGTAGTAGGGATCCCAGATAGCCCAGGCGTCGACATTATTTTGCTGGAAGGCGGCGCGGGCATCCGCCGGGGAAAGATAAACCGGCTGAATATCTTTAAAGGTCAGTCCCGCCTGCTGCAGGGCACGCAATAAAAGATTGTGCGAGCTGGAACCCTTCTGGAAAGCCACCTTGTGGCCTTTAAGATCCGCCACGGTTTTAATCGGGCTGTTTTCAGGCACCAGGATCACTTCGGCTTTGGGCTTTGGCGGCTCAACGCCAACGTAGACCAGATCCGCCCCGGCGGCCTGAGCGAAGATCGGCGGGATGTCACCGGTACTGCCCAGATCGATACTGCCCACGTTCAGCGCCTCGAGCATCTGCGGGCCTGCCGGGAACTCCACCCAGGAGAATTTGGTGTCCGGGTAGCGTTTTTCCAGCAGTTGATGGCTTTTCGCCAGCACCATGCTGACGCTGCCTTTCTGGTAACCAATACGCAGGCTTTCAGGGGCGGGCTCTGCGGCGTGCGCCAGGCCGGAGAGGGCCACCAGGCCTGCCAGGCTAAGGCGGGCAAGAGATTTAAACATGGGCGACTCCTTTCTGAAGGCCAAAGGCAGGAACCTCGACGTCGCGGCGATGCAGCGCCTGCCAGAAGGTCTCCAGCGCGCTGTCGAGGCGGGTTTGCAGGTTCGGGGTAAAGTGCGGCTTGTGCTGGTAGTCGATGACCTGAGAATCGTCGGCAAACACGCCGTGGAGGATCTCCTGGGCTTTCAGGGCGTTGAGCACCGGTCTCAGGGCGTAATCCACCGCCAGCAGGTGGGCCACAGTGCCGCCCGTCGCCAGCGGCAGCACGATTTTGCTCTCCAGCGCGCGCTCCGGAAGCAGGTCCAGCAGGGTTTTCAGCGCACCGGAAAACGAGGCTTTATAGACCGGGGTGGCGACAATCAGCCCATCGGCATCCTTCAGTTGTTCATTGAGGGTTTTCAGCGCCGGGCTGTCGAAGCGGGCATAGAGCAGATCTTCCGGGGCGAAGTTGTGCAGATTCCAGTGAAACACCTCCACATCCAGAGAAGTAAGCTGCTCCCGGGCATACTCCAGCAGCGCGCTGGAGCGGGAAGGGAATCGCGGACTGCCGGCCAACGTAATGACGCGCATACATGCTCCTTATAACCAATTGTTTGCTTTTATCTAACATTGATAACATTTGTTGGCAGTGTGGCACCGCTGGCTTATTCCACTAAATGATTTATCCGCAAGTGAAATGCCAGAAAATGAATAAAGGAGGGATGAAAAGTAAACGATTGCGCGGCATGCGGCTTTTTTTGCCTCAGGTCAATTCCCTTTCCCGCTGCGATCGCAGATAATACGCCCCCGGTTTGCACACCGGGAATCCAGGAGAGTTCATGTACTACCCCTTCGTTCGTAAAGCCCTTTTCCAGCTCGATCCTGAGCGCGCTCATGAATTTACATTCCAGCAATTACGCCGTATTACGGGAACCCCGCTCGAAGCGCTGGTGCGCCAGAAAGTGATGGAGAAGCCGGTCACCTGCATGGGGTTAACTTTTAAAAACCCTCTGGGTCTGGCGGCAGGTCTGGATAAAAATGGCGAATGTATTGATGCGCTGGGTGCGATGGGCTTCGGCTCCATTGAAATTGGCACCGTCACGCCGCGTCCGCAGCCGGGTAACGACAAGCCGCGCCTGTTCCGCCTGGTCGAGGCCGAAGGGCTGATCAACCGCATGGGGTTCAATAATCTCGGCGTCGATCACCTGGTCGAGAATGTGAAGAAAGCCCATTTCGACGGCGTATTAGGCATTAATATCGGCAAAAATAAAGACACGCCGGTAGAGCAGGGCAAAGATGACTATCTGATCTGTATGGAGAAAGTCTATGCTTACGCCGGGTATATTGCGGTGAATATCTCCTCGCCTAACACCCCGGGTCTGCGCACCCTGCAATACGGTGAAGCGCTGGATGACTTATTGGTCGGCATCAAAAATAAGCAAAATGAACTGCAGGCGACGCACCATAAATATGTCCCGGTGGCCGTTAAAATTGCCCCGGATCTGACAGAAGAAGAGCTGATTCAGGTAGCCGACAGTTTAGTTCGCCATAATATTGATGGCGTTATTGCCACCAATACTACGCTCGATCGTTCCCTGGTTCAGGGGATGAAACATTGCGACGAAATGGGTGGGTTGAGCGGACGTCCGGTACAGTTAAAAAGCACCGAAATTATCCGTCGCCTGTCGCAGGAGTTAATGGGTCGCCTGCCGATTATTGGCGTGGGCGGGATTGATTCGGTGATGGCTGCCCGGGAAAAAATGGCCGCTGGCGCTTCGCTTGTTCAGATATATTCAGGCTTTATTTTTAAAGGCCCGCCGCTGATTAAAGAAATCGTTAATCATATCTAATCTTTTATCGCTATTGACAACCAGGGCTTTATTTCCAGCTCTGGTTGTTTTATATTCCCGGACTGTTGCTTTATTAGACATTGTAGTCTTTTATTATTGAAGTTAAAAAAGCGAAGCGGCAATAAGGACTTTCTTACTACAGGACGTTTCGGGAACGGGAGAGACAGATGCGAATTAAACCTGACGATAACTGGCGATGGTATTTCTGCGAAGAGCACGATCGTATGATGCTCGATCTGGCTAATGGTATGCTGTTCCGCTCGCGTTTTGCCCGCCGGATGTTAACCCCGGATGCCTTTGCCGATACCGGTTTTTGCGTCGACGATGCCGCGCTCTATTTCTCCTTTGAAGAGAAATGTCGGGATCTGGACCTCTCTAAAGAACAACGCGCCGAACTGGTGCTCAATGCGCTGGTGGCAATCCGCTTCCTTAAACCTCAGATGCCAAAAAGCTGGCACTTTCTTGCCCACGGTGGGCGCTGGACGCCGGTCACCGGTGATGCCGCGTGCGTCAGCCTGAGCGAGAATGCCGAGCAGGTGAATTTGCTGGTAGTCGAGCCAGGCGACAACGCCGCGCTCTGTTTACTGGCGCAGCCGGCGGTAACTATCGCCGGGCGCACCATGCAGCTGGGGGACCCGATTAAAGTGATGAACGACAGGCTGAAACCGCAACCGGTCAGCTTCAGCCTCGAGCAGGCCGTTTAGGCTTCGAGCTGTAACGACGTTTTAGGTACGCAGCTGCAGCACAGAATGGTGCCGTCGCTGCCAATGGCCGATTTCTTCAGTGCACTCACTTCACCTTCTACCAGCGTGATGCGACAGCATCCGCAGATCCCCGCACGACAGGAATAGGGCACGCGAATACCGGCCTGTTCAAGCTGCTCCAGTAACACCTGCTGATTGTTGCCCCGAATGGTCTGCCCTTGCCACTGGATAGTCACCGCCGTTGCGGGCTGGGTTTCCACTTCAGTGGGCTCTTCCTCGGCGCCAGCCCCGTAGATACGGCCCGGCCCGGTCGAGAGGATCTCCACCTCATCGCCCACGCGGATCACCCCGCTGGAGCGTGGGATCAGGTTCTGCCCAAAATCGACATCGCCGTTATCCTGCGCGGTGCGGAAGGATTGCAGGGTCTTCAGCGGCTCGCCGGCCGGGTGCTTCTGCCCCTTTTCCGGACTGACGGTGGTAAAGATGCAGCGGCTGCACGGTTTTACCACGTCGAAAATCACGTCGCCGATGCGGATCGTTTTCCAGGTGTCTTCTTCCCACGCGGCCGCGCCGGTCACCACCAGGTTAGGGCGGAACTGCTCCATCTGCACGCTGGCCGGGCAGCGCTGTTGCAGATCGCGCAGCGAGGCCTCGTTGGTCAGCAGGAAGGGGAACCCGTCGGCAAACGACAGCGGCACTGCGGCAAACTTATCTACGCGGCGCGTCAGCTCAGGCCCCACCCAACGGAGCTGGACCGGGCGCGAAAAGAACTCGCTCAGCCAGCGGTTAATCTCGTCCGGGGCAATGCGGGCGGTAAAGTGGTTGCCCCAGACTTCGGTGGGGGCGTCTGCTGGCGCAAAGTCGCTGAAGCGGACGATACTACTGGAACCATCCGGCGCGGTGAGATGCAGACCGTCATGCACCGGCACCGGCGTGAAGCGAACCATTTGCGGGAACTGGCGTGCGGTAATGAACGTGCCGTCCGGTTCGGTGACCATAAAAATGCGGTCAAAGGCAAAGCCGCTCATGTCTGCGAGGGCATGAGTGAGCCCAATACCGCGCATGGATTTAACCGGATGAATGAAAAGCCTGGATAACGTCGCCACGGCACCGCCCCCTAAAATGAAAATAAGCCCTCAACTTTATGACATAGAGCCCAGATTGGCTATAATGCGCAGCAATTTTCTTAGAGTAAAAGTGACGATATGAATTCTCTGTTTGCCAGTACGGCCCGTGGGCTGGAAGAGCTGTTAAAAACTGAACTGGAAAGCCTGGGTGCGCAAGAGTGCCAGGTGGTTCAGGGTGGTGTCCATTTTCAGGGCGACACACGGCTTATTTACCAGAGCCTGATGTGGAGTCGCCTGGCCTCACGCATCATGTTGCCGATGAGAGAGTGCAAGGTTTACAGCGATCTCGATCTTTACCTGGGCGTGCAGACTATCGACTGGACAGAGATTTTTGCGCCGGGCGCCACTTTTGCCGTCCACTTCAGCGGCCTGAATGACGAGATCCGCAACAGTCAGTACGGCGCGCTGAAGGTTAAAGATGCCATCGTCGACTGCTTCACCCGTAAAAATCTGGAGCGTCCTAACGTCGATCGTGAAAACCCGGATTTGCGTATCAACGTTCGCCTGAATAAAGAGATCGCCAGCATCGCGCTGGATCTCTGTGGCGAAGGCCTGCACCAGCGCGGTTACCGCGATCGTGCCGGTATCGCGCCAATCAAAGAGAACCTGGCGGCCGCCATCGTGATGCGTTCCGGCTGGCAGCCGGGCACGCCGCTGCTGGATCCCATGTGTGGTTCCGGCACGCTGCTGATCGAAGCGGCGATGCTGGCGACCGACCGTGCGCCGGGCCTGCATCGTGGCGCGTGGGGTTTCAAAGGCTGGGCACATCACGACGAAGCAGTCTGGCAGGAAGTGAAAGCCGAAGCCCAGACCCGCGCCCGTGCCGGGCTGGCGGTCTATGAATCCCGCTTCTACGGCTCTGACAGCGACGCCCGCGTGATTGAACGCGCGCGCAGCAACGCCCGTCGCGCCGGGATCGGCGATCTGATTGCCTTCGAGGTAAAAGACGTTTCTCAGCTCACTAACCCGCTGCCAAAAGGCCCGTACGGCACGGTGATCAGCAACCCGCCTTACGGCGAACGCCTGGACAGCGAGCCAGCGCTGATTGCCCTGCACAGCCTGCTGGGGCGCACCATGAAGGATCTGTTTGGCGGCTGGAATCTCTCCCTGTTCAGCGCCTCGCCAGAGCTGCTGAGCTGCCTGCAGCTGCGCGCCGAGCGCCAGTTCAAAGCCAAAAACGGCCCGCTGGACTGCGTGCAGAAGAACTACCATCTGGCCGAGAAAGAGGCCGACAGCAAGCCGTCCAGCATCGCGGAAGATTACGCTAACCGTCTGCGTAAGAATCTGAAGAAATTTGAAAAATGGGCGAAGCAGGAAGGCATCGAATGCTATCGCCTGTATGACGCCGATCTGCCGGAGTACAACGTGGCGGTCGACCGTTACGGCGACTGGGTGGTGGTGCAGGAGTATGCTCCGCCAAAAACCATCGATCCGCAGAAAGCCCGTCAGCGTATGCTGGATATTATTGCCGCGACCATCAGCGTGCTGAATATTGCCCCGAACAAGCTGATCCTCAAAACCCGTGAGCGTCAGAAAGGCAAAAACCAGTACGAAAAGATGAACAGCAAGGGCGAGTTTATCGAAGTGGGCGAATACAACGCGCGCCTGTGGGTGAACCTCACCGACTATCTCGATACCGGCCTGTTCCTCGACCACCGCATCGCCCGTCGTATGCTGGGCCAGATGAGCAAAGGCAAGGACTTCCTGAACCTCTTCTCCTATACCGGCAGCGCCAGCGTGCACGCGGGTCTGGGCGGCGCGCGTACCACCACCACCGTGGACATGTCCCGCACCTATCTGGAGTGGGCAGAGCGCAACCTGCGCCTCAACGGCCTGACCGGCCGCGCGCACCGTCTGCTGCAGGCCGATGTGCTGGGCTGGCTGCGTGAATCTGAAGAGCAGTTCGATCTGATCTTTATCGATCCGCCAACCTTCTCCAACTCCAAACGCATGGAAGAGTCTTTTGATGTCCAGCGCGACCATTTAACGCTGATGAAAGACCTGAAACGTATGCTGCGTAAAGGCGGCACCATCATGTTCTCGAACAACAAACGCGGATTCCGCATGGATCACGAAGGGCTGGAAAAACTGGGGCTGAAAGCACAAGAGATCAGTCAAAAAACCCTGTCCCAGGATTTTGCCCGTAACCGTCAGATCCACAACTGCTGGCTGATTACCGCGGCCTGAAAGGAAAAGTAAATGTCATTAATTAGTATGCATGGGGCGTGGCTGTCGTTCAGCGACGCGCCGCTTCTCGATAATGCTGAACTGCATATCGAAGATAACGAACGTGTCTGTCTGGTAGGTCGTAACGGCGCCGGTAAATCGACGCTGATGAAGATCCTGAATCGCGAGCAGGGGCTGGACGACGGGCGCATTATCTATGAACAGGATCTGATTGTGGCGCGTCTGCAACAGGATCCGCCGCGTAACGTTCAGGGCAGCGTCTACGATTTTGTTGCCGAAGGCATCGAAGAGCAGGCCGAGTATCTGAAGAGCTATCACGAGATCTCGCATCTGGTCATGACCGACCCGAGCACCAAAAACCTCAATGAGATGGCGCGCCTGCAGGAGCTGCTGGATCACCACGGCCTGTGGCAGCTGGAAAACCGCATCAACGAAGTGCTGGCGCAATTAGGTCTGGAAGCGGACATGCCGCTGGGCTCGCTCTCCGGCGGCTGGCTGCGTAAGGCCGCGCTGGGCCGGGCGCTGGTCAGCGGGCCGAAAGTGCTGCTGCTCGATGAACCGACGAACCACCTGGATATCGAAACCATCGACTGGCTGGAAGGGTTCCTGAAAACCTTCAACGGCACCATCATCTTTATCTCGCACGACCGTTCGTTTATTCGCAACATGGCGACCCGCATTGTCGATCTCGATCGCGGCAAGCTGGTGACCTATCCCGGCGACTACGACACCTACCTGCTGGAGAAAGAGGAAAACCTGCGCGTTGAGGAGCTGCAAAATGCCGAGTTCGACCGCAAACTCGCCCAGGAAGAGGTGTGGATCCGTCAGGGTATTAAAGCACGTCGTACCCGTAACGAAGGTCGCGTTCGCGCCCTGAAAGCGATGCGCCGCGAGCGCAGTGAACGCCGCGAAGTGATGGGCAGCGCGAAGATGCAGGTCGAAGAGGCGAGCCGCTCAGGCAAAATCGTCTTCGAGATGGAACACGTCAACTACCAGGTTGATGGCAAAGTGCTGGTGAAGGACTTCTCCGCCCAGGTGCAGCGCGGGGACAAAATCGCCCTTATCGGCCCGAACGGCTGCGGTAAAACCACGCTGCTGAAGCTGATGCTGGATCAACTTAAGGCCGATAGCGGCCGCATCCACTGCGGAACCAAGCTGGAAGTCGCCTACTTCGACCAGCACCGCGCAGAGCTGGACCCGGACAGAACGGTGATGGACAACCTCGCCGAAGGTAAGCAGGAAGTGATGGTGAACGGTAAGCCGCGCCACGTGCTGGGCTATCTGCAGGACTTCCTGTTCCATCCGAAACGGGCAATGACCCCGGTGCGCGCCCTCTCCGGTGGGGAGCGTAACCGCCTGTTACTGGCGCGTTTGTTCCTGAAACCCAGCAACCTGCTGATCCTTGACGAACCGACCAACGATCTTGATGTCGAAACGCTGGAACTTCTGGAAGAACTGATTGATAGTTATCAGGGAACCGTGATGTTGGTGAGCCACGATCGTCAGTTCGTGGATAACACCGTCACCGAGTGCTGGATCTTTGAAGGCCAGGGCCGCATTGGTCAGTATGTGGGCGGCTACCATGATGCCCGCGGACAGCAGGCGCAATCGCAGGCGACAAAACAGTCAAAAGCGAAGGTTGAAGCGGAAGTTGCTGTTACAAAAGCAGAAAACATCAAACGCGGCAGTAATAAATTAAGCTATAACCTTCAGCGCGAACTGGAAGGCCTGCCGCTGCGTCTGGAAGAGCTCGAAGCCAGTCTGGAAAGTTTGCAGGCTCAGGTGGCCGACGCGTCATTCTTTAGCCAGCCGCATGACTATACTCAAAAAGTCCTGGCCGATATGGCCCAGGCTGAGCAGGCGCTGGAAGAAGCATTTGAACGCTGGGAATATCTTGAGGCTCTGAAAAACGGCGCATAAGTTAACCATGGAGCCAGTATGTGTGAACATCACCATGCGATCGGCATATTTTATGCTCACAGTGCGACATGCTCGTGGCGCTTCCCGCGCTCGAGCATGGGCACAAAGCGGCATGCCCGCGCTGCGGGACAACGCTGACAACTGAGTGGGACGCGCCGCGGCAGCGTCCCACCGCGTATGCTTTTGCTGCGCTGTTCATGCTGTTACTCTCCAACCTCTTTCCTTTCATTTATATGAAAGTGGGGGGCATCACCAGCGAAGTGCATTTGCTGGAGATACCCGGCGTGATGTTCTCAGAAGATTACGCCAGCCTCGGCACGTTCTTTATGCTCTTCGTTCAGATCGTCCCGGCATTTTGCCTGGTGGTGATCCTGCTGCTCGTCAACCGCGTCGTGATGCCTATGGCGCTGAAAATCAGGCTGGCGCGGATCCTCTTCCAGTTAAAAAGCTGGGGAATGGCGGAGATCTTCCTCGCCGGTATTCTGGTGAGCTTCGTTAAGCTGATGGCCTACGGTGATGTCGGAGTGGGCCTCAGCTTTATCCCCTGGTGCCTGTATTGCATCCTCCAGTTACGCGCTTTTCAGTGCGTTGATCGCCGCTGGGCGTGGGACGACATCGCCCCTGCGCCCGTACTGCATCAGACGCTGAAAGCCGGGGTACCGGGTATTAATCAGAATCTGCGCCTGTGTCCGTGCTGCACGGCTATCCTCCCGGCCAACCAGGAGATCTGCCCGCGCTGCGAAACCAAAGGGCACGTGCGGCGTAAAAACAGCCTGCAGTGGACGATGGCGCTGCTTATCACGTCGATGATTCTCTATCTTCCCGCCAACATTCTGCCGATTATGATCACCGATCTACTGGGCGACAAAATGCCGTCGACCATCATGGCCGGGGTGGTGTTGCTGTGGGGGGAAGGCTCCTATCCGGTGGCGCTGGTGATCTTTATCGCCAGCATCATGGTACCGACGCTCAAAATGATTGCCATTGCCTGGCTCTGCTGGGATGCCAAAGGGCACGGCAAGCGCGACAGCGAGCGCATGCATCTGATTTATGAGGTTGTGGAGTTTGTCGGACGCTGGTCAATGATTGACGTGTTTGTGATTGCCGTACTCTCTGCGCTGGTGCGTATGGGAGGATTAATGAGCATCTATCCCGCCATCGGAGCGGTGATGTTTGCATTGGTCGTTATTATGACCATGTTTGCGGCCATGACCTTCGATCCGCGGTTATCGTGGGATCGTGAGTCAGAGCCGAGCCATGAGGATGAATAAAAGCATGGAAAATAAGAGTGGAGAGGCGAAAGTGCAGAAGGTCAGAAACTGGTCGCCGGTGTGGATTTTTCCCATCGTGACGGCGCTGATCGGTGCATGGATCCTGTTTTATCATTACAGCCATCAGGGCCCGGAAGTGACGCTCATCACCACCAACGCCGAGGGCATTGAGGGCGGTAAAACCACCATCAAAAGCCGCAGCGTGGATGTGGGCGTTGTCGAAAGCGCCACCCTGACCGACGATCTGACGCATGTAGAAATTAAAGCCCGACTCAATGCTGGCATGGAAAAGCTGCTGCATGGCGACTCGGTATTCTGGGTGGTGAAACCGCAGGTGGGCCGTGAAGGCATTAGCGGTCTGGGAACCCTGTTATCCGGGGCCTACATCGAACTACAGCCGGGGAAAAAGGGCTCGCAGCCGGAGCAGTATCAACTGCTGGACTCTCCGCCGCTGGCACCGCCGGATGCGAAGGGCATCCGTATAACCCTCGACAGTAAAAAAGCGGGCCAGCTCAGCCCGGGCGATCCGGTGCTGTTCCGCGGTTATCGTGTGGGATCGGTGGAAACCAGCACCTTCGACGCCCAGAAGCGCACCATCAGCTATCAGCTGTTTATCAGTGCGCCAAACGATCGCCTGGTCACCGGCAATGTACGCTTCTGGAAGGATAGCGGCATCGCCGTTGACTTAACCTCCGCAGGCATGCGCGTCGAGATGGGTTCCCTCTCCACGCTGTTCGGCGGCGGAGTGAGCTTTGACGTGCCGGAAGGCATGGATCAAGGCCAGCCGGTGGCGCAACAGACCGCGTTCAGGCTCTATGACGATCAGAAGAGCATTCAGGATTCGCTCTATACCGACCATATCGACTACCTGATGTTCTTCAAGGATTCGGTCCGTGGCCTGCAGCCGGGCGCGCCGGTTGAATTCCGTGGTATCCGTCTCGGAACCGTCGGTAAGGTGCCGTTCTTCGCGCCGGGCCTGCGTCAGGTGCTCGATGACGATTACCGTATTCCGGTGCTGATCCGCATCGAGCCAGAGCGCCTGATTAATCAGGTTGGTGATACGCCTGATATCGCTGAGCATATCGACGGGTTGATGAAGCGTGGCCTGCGCGGCTCGCTCAAAACCGGTAACCTGGTGACCGGGGCGCTGTACGTGGATATGGACTTCTTCCCGAAAGAGCCACCGGTTAAAGAGATCCGCGAGTTTGGCGGCTATAAAATCATCCCGACCGTGAGCAGTGGCCTGGCGCAGATCCAGCAGCGTCTGATGGAGACGCTGGATAAGATCAACAGCCTGCCGCTCAATCCGATGATTCAGCAGGCCACTAACACGCTTAGCGAAAGTCAGGCGACGATGCGCCGTCTGCAGGCCACGCTGGATAACCTGAACAAGCTGACCGCCAGCCAGTCGATGCAGCAGCTGCCGCAGGACATGCAGAAAACCCTGCGTGAGCTGAACCGCAGTATGCAGGGCTTCCAGCCGGGCTCCGCCGCGTACAACAAGATGGTGGCGGATATGCAGCGCCTCGATCAGGTTCTGCGCGAACTCCAGCCGGTGCTGAAAACGCTGAATACGAAGAGCAATGCGCTGGTATTCGAAGCAAAAGACAAAAAGGACCCTGAGCCGAAGGGGGCTAAATAATGAAAAAATGGCTAATTATCACCGCAATGGCACTTCTGTCCGCCTGTAGCTCTTCCGAGAACAAGAGCTACTACCAGCTGCCGGTGGCAGCGCAGGCGGGCGGGCAGAGTATCGCCAGCCAGGGGAATCGCCTGCTGTGGGTAGAGCAGGTGGCCGTGCCTGACTACCTTGCCGGCAATGGCGTGGTCTATCAAACCAGCGATGTGCAGTATGTCATCGCCAACAACAACCTGTGGGCCAGCCCGCTGGATCAGCAGCTGCGTAATACGCTGGTCGCCAATCTGGGCAGCCAGCTGCCGGGGTGGGTGGTGGCATCGCAGCCGTTGGGCAGCGACCAGGATACGCTCAACGTCAACGTGACCAATTTCCACGGGCGTTACGATGGCAGAGTTATCATCAGCGGGGAGTGGCTGTTGAACCATCAGGGTCAGCTGATCAAGCGGCCTTTCCATCTGGAACTGGTACAGCAGAAAGATGGTTATGATGAGATGGTGAAAGTCCTGGCACAGGGCTGGGCGCAGGAATCCGCCAGTATTGCCAGGGAGATCTCCCGTCAGCCATAAGTAAAATTCATCGCACCGGGCCGCATTTAGCGTCATGCTAATTGCGGCTTTTTTTTCGTTTGAAGCTCAGGTGGTTACTTGTGCCGCATCACAGTTTTTGTACAAATGAACTTTTGTATAGGTCACATTTATGACACTGGCGTGAATTTTGCGCATTGACGCTAAGCGGGATTCGCGGTATTCGTTAGTCGTGATTGCATGTTTTGTAATCACTGTTTTCTTTTCCACCAGATCAAATAATGAGGGAAACGAGGCATGAAGAGACAGAAACGAGATCGCCTTGAAAGGGCTCATCAACGTGGTTATCAGGCTGGCATCGCCGGACGTTCTAAAGAAATGTGTCCCTATCAGACCATCAATCAAAGGTCGCAATGGTTAGGGGGCTGGCGAGAAGCCATCGGAGACAGGGCAGTACTTGCTTGATAGCGTCTCTTTAAGAAAAGAAACCTCCGCATTGCGGAGGTTTCGCCGTTTTATGCTTTGAGAAAAGCAAAAATCAGAATGCGGAAGTGTCCTGGAACAGGCCCACTTTCAGGTCGGATGCGGAGTAGATCAGACGACCGTCAACCAGCACTTCGCCATCCGCCAGGCCCATGATCAGGCGACGGTTAACAATGCGTTTGAAGTGAATACGGTAGGTGACTTTCTTCGCGGTCGGCAGAACCTGACCGGTGAATTTCACTTCGCCCACGCCCAGCGCGCGGCCTTTGCCTTCACCGCCGAGCCAGCCGAGGTAGAAACCAACCAGCTGCCACATTGCGTCCAGGCCCAGGCAGCCTGGCATTACCGGATCGCCAATAAAGTGGCAACCGAAGAACCACAGGTCCGGGTTGATATCGAGCTCTGCTTCTACGTAACCCTTATCGAAGTTGCCGCCGGTTTCCGTCATCTTCACGACACGGTCCATCATCAGCATGTTCGGGGCCGGTAACTGTGGGCCTTTAGCACCAAACAGTTCACCGCGACCAGAGGCAAGAAGATCTTCTTTTGTATAGGATTCGCGTTTATCTACCATGTTCTCAGTAAGCCTTATTTTAGTGAAGGACGCAGGATAGCTAACACGTGTACGCTGAACAAGTCCGATCAGTTTGGCGTGAACCAGTTCAACCAGCGTAACGGCCAGGGATAACGATGACGTGCTTCCTGCTGCGTTGCCTGCGCAATGCGTTCCTGGATGGTTTGCATCAGTGATGTCTGCCCTTCGGCATCCCACACCAGGTTTGTCAGTAAGGGTAGCGCATCAGCAATATCTTCGATGGCCCAGAGGCTGAATTGTTCCTCTTCGACCGCTTTCAGCAGCTCCTGACTCAGGCTGAGGTGGCGCACGTTCGCCAGTGGAATGATCACGCCCTGTTTACCGCTCAGCCCACGTTGCTGGCAAATGTTAAAGAAGCCTTCGATCTTCTCATTCAGGCCGCCGACCGGCTGCGCACGACCAAACTGGTCTACCGAGCCGGTAATAGCAATGCTCTGATTCACCGGCACGTCGGCCAGGGCGCTGATGAGTGCACACAGTTCCGCCATTGAGGCGCTATCGCCATCCACTTCGCTGTAGGACTGCTCAAAGGTCAGCGAGGCGGTGAACGGGATCTGCTGCTCAAGCTGCAGCTCCGACATCAGGAAAGCCTGCATGATCATCATGCCCTTGGCATGAATGTTCCCGCCCAGCTCCGCTTTACGTTCGACATCGATAAATTCACCGTCACCGATGTGCACCACGCAGCTGATACGCGACGGCTCGCCAAAGGCGCGCGGATGGCCAGGGAATTCAATCACCGAAAGGGCGTTAATCTGTCCTACGCATTCGCCTTCGGTTTCGACCAGGATCTGCTCGAGCAGGATCTCATCCTGCATACGATCGGCGAGATAGCCTTCGCGCCACTCGCGCTGCACCAGCATTTGGGAGAGCTGCTCGCCGTTCACCGTATCGTCTTCGGTCATGGCAGCGGCTTCACGCAGCTGCTTGCCAAGCCAGAGAGGGCAAAGCGGCAGTGTCTCCTGATCGCCGGTATAGCGGACCGCTTCGCGAATCAGCACCGGCCATGCATCCGCAGCTGGCGTTGGCAGCTGCGCGCGTTGGCAGACGGCGTAAACCCACTGCAGCCACTGTTGCATGTCTTCGGCATCCGCAATTTGGGTGCTGTCTTCAAATTCGCTGTAGACCACCTGATCAGCCAGCTCGGGCTCCATCTCCTGGAAATCAGCCAGCGCTTCGCGATCGCCTGTCAGGACGACTTTCAGGGAGAGCGGCATGGACGGTACGGCGACCGGAAGAGGGCGCGACTCATCCCAGCCAACCCAGTCAAAGCGTTGCTGGCTGACGATATTTTTCAGGCGCATCCACAGCAGGGGCTGTGCGAGCAGCGAACGCAGGGAGATGATCAGCACGCCGCCGTTGGCCTGATGAACCAGACCAGGATGCAGGGTTAACTCACCGTTAAACTGGCGCAAGCAGCCGAACAGCTGCTCTGCTTCCGTCCAGCCCGCCTGGATGACGTTGCCGGTGACCGCAAAACGGCCATCGGGTACGGTAGCGGGTGCAAAGGTAACGGTGTGGCCGTTGATGCTGTATTCACCACCAAAGACCGTTCCGGCTTCTGGCGGATGCCGTACGGCATCCGCCAGAAGACTCAGATACTCCGCTTCGTCTGGCGCTTTCAACAACATGAATGGTGAGGTTGTCCATGGGCTTAACATCTGCTCCAGCGCGTAATGCAAACGGGGCTGAGTGTCGCTGAGGATGTATTCGTGTTCTTTCGCGAGATCTGGCTGTGCAAACAGTTCCTGATAGCTATCTGTATCCGGAACAAGGTCACGCCATGCAAGTTTCGTAATGGTCAAAGTTGATGTTTTTTAGTCAGATGTAAAACGATGGAGTATACCGTAAGGCGCAGGCTCTGCACATGAGGGAATGGGAGTTTCCGGGCATGAATGCGTTACCGCGCGTCACAGGATATGATTTCTTTTCAGCAGATTGCCAAAAAACTGATATTCTGAACACAGTTACACGGTCACACTGAGATCGCAATGAAATACCAACAACTGGAAAATCTCGAAAGCGGCTGGAAATGGAAGTATCTGGTCAAAAAACACCGTGAAGGGGAGTTGATCACGTGCTACCTCGAAGCCAGTGCTGCAAAAGAAGCTGTAGATTTATTGCTGACCCTCGAAAATGAACCCATTCTGGTCAATAGCTGGATTGAAAAGCATATCAATCCTGCATTACTGAACCGAATGAAGCAGACTATCCGTGCGCGACGTAAGCGGCATTTCAACGCTGAGCACCAGCATACCCGTAAGAAGTCGATCGATCTGGAGTTTATGGTCTGGCAGCGTCTGGCTGGCCTTGCCCAGCGACGCGGGAAAACCCTGTCAGAAACCATCGTGCAGCTGATTGAAGATGCGGAACATAAAGAGAAGTACGCCAGTCAGATGTCGACCCTGAAAACCGATCTCCAGGCGCTGCTGGCCGGAAAGAAGTAACGTACTGCTTTTCTTCAGGCAATAAAAAACCCCGCAACATGGCGGGGTTTTTTGTCAGACGATAACTTATGCCGCTGGCTGAGTTACAACGTCTTTGATGCCTTTAACTTCGATCTCTACGCGACGATCTGGAGCCAGGCAGTCGATCAGTGCAGCGCGAGGTTTCACGTTGTCACAGGTAGAACCGGTAACTGGGTTAGATTCGCCCATACCACGTGGGGAGATCTTGTTAGCCGGGATACCTTTAGAGATCAGGTAATCAACAACGGACTGAGCACGTTTCTCAGACAGACCCTGGTTGTAAGCGTCAGAACCGATACGGTCGGTGAAGCCCAGAACCACTACGGAACCGTCTTTCGGATCCAGGTTGCTCAGCTGGGTGTACAGCTGATCCAGTGCCTGCTGGCCTTCTGGTTTCAGAGTTGCTTTGTTGAAGTTGAACAGAACGTCAGACTTCAGAGTGAAGTGCTTGGTCTGTACTTCTGGAGCTGGTGCTGGAGCTGGAGCAACAACTGGTGCTGGCTCAGCCTGACCGAAGCGGTAAGAAACACCTACGCTCAGCATGCCGTTGTCTGGACGAACACCAACGGTGTTGCCGTCGCCGATGTTGTTAACCCACTGGTATTCCAGACGGGTAGCGATGTCACGGGTCATAGCCCACTCAACGCCACCAGCGAATACTGGGGATACGCCAGTGTCGTGGTCGTCGCCAGCGATGCTGTTGCTGGAGTCTGCACGCCATACCATGCCGCCCAGACGGGTGTAGATGTCTACAGCGTCATTTACTGGGTAGCCCAGTTTAGCAGTCAGCTGAACGCCTTGAGCTTTGAATGCGCCGTTAACGTTGTCGCCTTTGTAAGGCATACGGCCCAGCCAGTCGTAACCCATTTCGAAACCAACGTACGGGTTAACCTGATAACCACCGAACGCGCCTGCGCCCAGCTGGCTTTCGTGAGTTGGGCCGTCGTTGTTCAGAGCGTCGTTATACCAGCCGGTGTCGTGGAACTGAGACCAGCCCAGTTTACCACCTGCGTACCAGGTATTATCTTTTGGAGCGGCCTGCGCTACGGTAGCGAAACCTGCCAGTGCCACTGCAATCGCGATAGCTGTCTTTTTCATTTTTTGCGCCTCGTTATCATCCAAAAATCGCCATGAGAATCTCAATGAGAGTCACGGTTAAATCCTTCACCGGGGGGCGGGGACAAAGAGTAAAACTTACCGATATCTTCGGTTTAGGCCGAGCACCCCTGGCGATGTAAAGTCTACAACGTACCTGAAAACTTACAAGTGTGAACTCCGTCAGGCATATGAAAAAAAAAGTTTTGTATACACAATATTTAACATTTATTGCGCAATTTGAGGCGTGCTAAAATGGAGAAAGCCGCGGCAGACAAGACTTTTCGCGGCTTTTACACAGGGAACCAACGGTGTACAGAGATGGCAAAAAAAATTCCAGGAAAACTCTTATTTTTACTCAATGATACAAATTCGAGTGAATTTTTAGCCCAGAAAGGTGTCCGTTGCTCAAAGTGTTCATTCGAATGGGACGCATAATGAAGCCGAGTGCATTCCCTTCTTCGGCAGCTTCAGCCAGACGGTGTTGTTCCGATTCCGTCAACTCATGCGTAAACCAGCCAATCACTACGCTGTAATTTCCGGTACGCAGCGCCCTCGCCATTGAGTCTACAGTATGGCATGGATCCATCTGACTAATCTGCATCACTTTCGTTAGCGGCAAGCCTGCGGATTGCACCCATTCCCGACTTAATTTCTGCTGCGGCGTGAGCCACAACTGCCAGCGCGACTGCTGGCCAAGCTGTTGCAACAGTGGCAGCAATAACAGCTGCGTCATCATGGGCTGGTCTTCACGGTAGAGCACTTCACTAATCAGCCCGGTGGTCATTTGCGCCGCGGAGTTCATCGCGCTTTTGCCAGCGGAAGTAGAGAAAGTTGTTGAACGGTTTGCATAGCCTGAAGAGTACATAATCAATCCAGCCCTGTAGTTACTGTATGGATATACAGTAACCCCTGTGCGACTAAAGATCAACCTCATTTTCGGAAAGCTCCTCGCAAATTTGGTTTGTAATTCAGGCGTATTGAAAATTCACCTTGCCGTTCGATCGTAAGTTACCTATTTTCTGGCTAACGGATCCGTTAATACTCGACTCAACCATTACGCCATGATTTAAAAGGGAAATATCATGAAAAAATTATCTTATGAACGGATCTATCAATCTGCAAAATATCTTTCACCCCTCGGCGAAGTTCATTATCGCGCCCTGTTTGGCGGATACACCCTGGCGGTTGATGACACGGTTTTTGCCATGGTGTCGGAGGGGGAGTTGTATCTGCGTGCCTGCGAAGAGAGCGCGTCTTACTGTGTAAAGCATGCCTCTTCTTTCCTGTCGCTGGTGAAGCGGGGGCGGCCCGTTTTGTTGAATTATTTTCGCGTCGATGAAGGGCTCTGGCAGGATCAGGAGAAATTGCTGCAACTCTCCTCGTTTGCCCTGGAAGCTGCGCGGCGGGAACGCTGTGAACGCTACAAACGCGAGCGCCTGAAAGATTTACCCAATCTCACCTTTCAACTCGAAATCCTGCTGTTTGAGGCGGGCATCACCACCGAAGAGGCATTACGCACGCTGGGGGCTGAACAGTGCTGGCTCAAGATCAGGGCGCTCAACAAGCACCTGAGTTACAAGGTGCTGTTTGCGCTGGAGGGGGCAATCACCGGATTACACGTCGCGGCGCTCCCGGAGATAAGACGCCGGGAGCTGGTGGAGTGGTACAAAAGACTGCCGGCAGAGAGCAGTGCTCACTCCGGCAGTTGATTAACGTGCTGCTGTAATCGACAAATTTCTGGCAGCAACGCGATAAGCAGACCGATTTGCTGCAGAACCAGAGGCGCTTTGCTCTCGGCTCCCGGCTCGATATGTGAAATGCGTTGCGCCAGTTCGGTTAAGGCCTGCTGAACACGAGGCTCATCCGCGGGGCGTTGATGTAGCGCATCATCAACGTAGCAGACAGCATCGTCCAGTAATCCGAGGATTGCGGGGCTGGTGAGCCGCTCTCGGTGTGCGCCCAGTGCGGCGATATAGCTGGTAAACGTATGGTTCAGGCACAGCAGACGGAACGCGACTTCCCGGATTTCTGCTGTTGCCCTCGGTTCCGTAGACATATTCGACACCACAGACGCCAGCTCCGCGTCGCGGTTATAGGCGTCACGTCGTGCGATACGATACGCCAGGCGGTTATCACGCCCCTGATGATACTGCTCCAGGATAGCATCAAGATAACGGCAGTTGGCGTTCATGGCCTGATCCAGCACGCGGGGCAGATTACGGAACCGCCAGTCCGGCCAGATAAAGCTTACCGCAGCCCAGGCGATGGCGCAGCCAATCAGGGTATCAATGACGCGCGGCAGGGCCACTTCAAAGCCTTCCCCGAGCAGGTTGAAACAGAGCAATACCAGCAGGGTGATAAACATCGTGGCGTGCGCGTACTGCACGTTGCGAAAGGCGAAGAACAGCACGCCGGTGATCACAATTAAGATCAGCTGTCCTTCCAGCGAGGGGACAAAGTAAAGGATGGGTAACCCGATGGCGACCCCCACCAGAGTGCCGATAATACGCAGCGCCAGACGATGCCGGGTGGCGTTGTAGTTGGGCTGACAGACAAACAGGCTGGTGAGCAGGATCCAGTAGCCATGGTCCAGGCCGGTTATCTGTATAAAAGCATAGCCAATGCAGAGCACCACGGACATCCTTACCGCATGGCGAAACAGCGCGGATTCCGGGGAAAAGTTGCGGCTCAAACGCAGCCACATATCGCTAAAACCATGCAGGCTGTCGTCCGCAAGCTGATTTTCCACATCATTACCGGGTGTAGCCAGCGCCTGTTCGGATTCGATGGTGGCGAGCTGGGCATCAATGGCGCGCAGGTTATTCAACAAAAAGCCCAGCGCTTTCATATGCTCGGCAGAGGTACCGCTGGCCTGAACCCGGTCGAGGGCCGCATCGAGATGGGTGAACGCCCGTTCAAATCGCGGATCGTGCTGATAGGGGGTACGCAGCAGGATAGAGCGCGACAGCTGGTGGCAGGCCTGCGACTGCATGGATAACAGGCGCTGGAAGCGAAACATTACGTCGCTGTAGCGAAACTTCTCGCGAAGATCGGCGTACTGAATATGCGAAGAGCTGGCGCGCTCGTGGATATCCTGCGCCACAAAGTAATAGTGCAGGGTCCGGCGGGTGCCGCGCTGACCGCGATCGCCGCGCAGGCGGGTAAGTAACGAGGCCTTGGTCTGGTTTAAGGTTGTCACCAGTTGCCCGTTCGCCAGCGCCAGATCGTACAGCGGCCCCTGGCCGTCACCTTCGATATCCGGATCGAACAGCCGGGACTTTAACTCAAGGTAATGGGCCAACTGCTCATAGCTGCGGGCCAGATTGTCCTGCAGCGGGCGAATGGGAAATATGAGATGCCCGGCCAGCGTCAGCAGGTTATACCAGACCGCGCCCAGCAACAGCAGCACCGGCTGTTGATACCACTGGTCGTACAGCGATACCCCCAACATGGTGTAGATGGCAATAAGCAATGCGCCGAAAGCGATGGTGGCGTAGCGCTGGCCTAGCCCACCGAGCAGAATAAACACGCTGGTGGAGAGCATCAGCCCAATCGCAAAAAGCCAAGGCCATGGGAAGAGCAGCTCCACCGACGCCGAGGCGATAAAAAAGCAGATCAGGGTGATGACCAGATTGCGCAGCCGACCGGTAAGGCGGTCATCCAGATCGGCCAGCGCGCCGGCAACCACCCCCAGCGTCAGGGGGATGGTCAGCTTCACGTCGCCCAACCACCAGGGCAGGGCGGTACTGCCACACAGGGCAATAAAGATCCTGACATTGTAGAGCCAGGCGCTGTTCAGGGTGTAGCGGCGAAGCAGTGGGCTTAGCATGTGCGCGCGGGGTCCTTGTTACGGAAAACGACGGCGGGCATTAGCTTCCCGCGCGGCGCGGGCCACTTCCACCGGGACAACCCGGCGTCCGACAGGCCACAGGGCGATGGCGGCAATTTTGAAATTGGCGATCCCGACGGGGATGCCGATAAGCGTCAGGCACTGGGCGATCCCCGCCGCAATGTGCATCAGACACAGCCACCAGCCGAAAAAGATCAGCCACAGAATATTGAGCAGCGTTCCGCCGGTGTTCATCAGCGCGCTTTTATTGCCAGGCTCCAGTTCGTCTACGTGAACCGCTTCGTTGCCGTATGGGACCAGCGAGAGTATGGTAATTTCCCAGCAGGAGCGGGTTAGCGGAAGGGTGAAGATCAGGACCACGCTGACCAGCGTCGCCAGCAGCCAGGAGAGAGTGGTGGCAAAACCACCCAACACAAAATTCAAAATATTCAGAATGGTACGCATAAAACCTCAATTCTTTCCGTAATGTTGAAGCCCTGATGATTGTAACGTTTTTTGCGCTGGAGCACCTGAAAACTGGCAGTTAAACTGTTATGCAATTATTCACGTCGTGGATCAGGCTGGACATGGAACTGAAAGCAACATCGTTAGGCAAACGCCTGGCACAACATCCGTACGACAAAGTCGTTCTGCTTAACGCCGGGGTTAAAGTCTCGGGCGAACGTCACGAATATCTCATCCCCTTCAATCAGCTGTTAGCGATTCACTGTAAGCGCGGCCTGGTCTGGGGCGAGCTGGAGTTTGTGCTGACAGACGAAAAAGTGGTGCGGCTGCACGGCACCGAGTGGGCGGAAACCCAGCGTTTTCACCGCCATCTGAACACGCTCTGGCAGCAATGGAGTGCTGAAATGAGTGAGGTTGCGGCACAGGTGCTGCAAAACGCGCTGAATGACATTGCCGCCACGAATGAGCAAAACAGCTGGCTGACGCGGGAAAAAACGCTCGGCCTTCAGCAAAAAATCCGCCAGGCGTTGCAGGCCTTGCCGTTATCCGTCTCGCGGCTCGACGAGTTTGATAACTGCCGTGAAGCCTGGCGGCAGTGTCAGGCCTGGCTACAGGACATTGACCAGAGCCGGTTGGCGCACAATCAGGCGTGGACTGACACCATGCTCAGCCAGTATGCCGATTTTTTTGCCAGTATTGAGTCATCCCCATTGAACCCGGCCCAGGCCCGGGCGGTGGTCAATGGCGAACAGTCGCTGCTGGTGCTGGCGGGGGCCGGTAGCGGAAAAACCTCGGTGCTGGTGGCGCGGGCAGGCTGGCTGCTGGCCCGCAATGAAGCCGCTCCCGAGCAAATATTGCTCCTGGCGTTTGGGCGTAAGGCGGCTCAGGAGATGGATGAGCGAATCGAGGCGCGACTGCACACCCGCGACATTACCGCGAGGACCTTCCACTCTCTTGCCCTGCATATCATCCAGCAGGGAAGCAAAAAGGTGCCGGTAGTCAGCGAGCTTGAAAATGACACCATGGCGCGGCAGAAAATTTTCATCGACGCCTGGCAGCAGCAGTGCAGCGAGAAAAAAGCTCAGGCCAAAGGCTGGCGACAGTGGCTCGAAGAGGAGCTTGACTGGAGCGTGCCGGAGGGCAGTTTCTGGCAAAACGAAAAGCTGGCGCGCCGACTGGCACCCCGGCTCGATCGCTGGGTGAGCCTGATGCGTATGCACGGTGGCGCGCAGGCCGAGATGATTGCCGGCGCGCCGGAAGAGGTGCGGGCCCTGTTCTCAAAGCGGGTCAAGTTAATGGCTCCGTTGCTTAAGGCATGGAAAGCCGCCCTCAAGGCGGAGAACGCCGTCGACTTTTCCGGGTTGATTCATCAGGCGATCGTCATTCTGGAGAAAGGTCGCTTTATCAGCCCGTGGAAGCACATTCTGGTGGATGAGTTTCAGGATATCTCTCCTCAACGCGCGGCGTTGCTGGCGGCGCTGCGGGCGCAAAACAAGTACACCACTTTGTTTGCCGTGGGGGATGACTGGCAGGCGATCTACCGTTTCAGTGGTGCGCAACTGTCGCTGACGACGGCGTTTCATCATTACTTTGGCGAAGGGGATCGCTGCGATCTGGACACCACCTACCGTTTCAATAACCGGATCGGTGAGATCGCCAACCGGTTTATCCAGCAAAACCCGCATCAGCTGGCAAAACCGCTCAACAGCCTGTCGGCTGGCGACAAGAAAGCGGTTACGCTGCTGGCAGAGGATCAGCTCGATGCCCTGCTGGATAAGCTGAGCGGTTACGCCCGGGCGGATGAGCGTATTCTGGTGCTGGCGCGTTATCACCACCTGAAGCCCGCCAGCCTGGAGAAAGCCGCGACCCGCTGGCCGAAACTGCAGCTGGATTTTATGACCATTCACGCCAGCAAGGGCCAGCAGGCGGACTATGCCATTGTGGTGGGATTGCAGGAAGGGAGCGATGGCTTCCCGGCACCTGCCCGGGAATCGGTCATGGAGCAGGCCCTGCTGCCAGTGGTGGAAGATTTTCCCGACGCCGAGGAGCGGCGATTACTCTACGTGGCTATCACCCGTGCTCGTCACCGGGTCTGGTTGCTGTTCAACAAAGAGCAGCCATCACGCTTTGTCGATATCCTCAAAGAAATTGATGTTCCGGTGGCACGCAAACCCTAGCGTTGTTTTGTCCGGTGGCGCTTCGCTTACCGGGCCTACGGGATGTGCGGTTTGTTGCGCGGTGGCGCTTTGCTTACCGGGCTTACGGCTCGTGCGGTCTGTTGCCCGGTGGCGCTTTGCTTACCGGGCCTACGGGGCGTGCGGTTTGAGGTTTTGTAGGCCGGGTAAGACGGAGCCGCCACCCGGCGATGCCCACTTTTACTTCAGACGTTCAGCCAGATAGCGCTGATAGTCCGGGATCAGGATCTCAACCGACGAGTTGAACTGCGGGGACTCGATAATAAAGTCCGCCGTCGACAGGTTGGTGGCGACCGGTATATTCCACACCGTTGCCAGACGCAGCAGGGCTTTTACGTCCGGATCGTGCGGCACCGCATTGAGCGGGTCCCAGAAGAAGATCAGCACATCAATCTTACCTTCCGAAATCTGTGCGCCGACCTGCTGATCGCCGCCCATCGGGCCGCTCAGCATGGCATTCACTTCAAGTCCGGTCTCGCGATGAATCAGGTTGCCGGTGGTCCCGGTGGCCGACAGCTGATGTTTTTCCAGCAGGGATTGATGACGCTGAACCCAGTTGAGCAGCATCTGTTTGCAGTGATCGTGCGCCACCAGGGCGATATGTTTGCGTTCCGGCAGTGTGCGGGTTGTGGATTCCATAATCTCTATCCGTTAGTTAACTGGTTACAGATTACTGGAAGCACCTGACGCTGCAAGAGAAAGGGAGAAAAAATGCGGCTCAGGACGAGGGTTGTTGCTTCGCCCATTGCAGGAAACGGCTTCGGGTTTCAGGATCGGCCTGGGCAAACCAGTATTTGAGACGCTGCTCCGTCATGCTCTGGGATTGCGGCGGCGGCATGTCCAGCTCAGACACCCCGGATAACAGCGTACTGTCATCCGCCATGGTGGTTGAAAACTGCGGCAGCGAGGCGCTCTGCCCGGCTTTGTTATAGCGCTCGGTATCATATTCGTAATTCACGCCGTTCGGCGTATCGGTGAGCGCCAGAATATCCAGCTTCACCGGGATCGGGGTCGCGTCGCCATCCAGCAACTCGATTTGCGGTGATTTATCAAAAAGTTGTGACTCTTTTTCTGTTTCCAGCCGTGGAAGGCTAAAATTAACCTGACTGATGCGCTGGGTGTTGAAGCTGGCGACAAGGGGAGGAGAGATATAGACCCGCTCCTCGTGATTGCCAAGGCGAATGGTTTTTTCTACCCGGAAGACGATCTGATGCGGGCCGTTATCCAGCTCAATACTGTCCGCACCGCGCAGCAGGGAACTGGAAACTTTTTTGCCATCCAATACCAGCAGGTCGATGTCCGTAGAGAGCCGCAGCGTTGTGGCAAAAACGCAAACCGGCATGAGCAGCGCAAACAGACTCCAGGCAATGCCGGTTTTCATAGAGAGCCCTCTTAAAAGACATGCGTCATGAATAATGTATCAAAATTTTTCGCTAATCATATTTACTAACATATAGACATATCCCGGCAATTTGCCCTCATGCAGACGTATGGGATGGCAGTTGCTGTAACGGAATTGATACCCAGATTGAACGAGCCAGGAGGACATAAATGAAAGAGAACGATATCGCTGACATCCTTACTACCACCCGTACCATTGCGCTGGTGGGGGCAAGCGACAAGCCGGATCGCCCGAGCTACAGGGTGATGAAATACCTGCTCGATCAGGGCTACCACGTGATCCCGGTTTCGCCAAAAGTGGCAGGTAAAACGTTGCTGGGCCAGCAGGGATACGGCACCCTGGCAGAAGTGCCGGAAAAAATCGATATGGTGGACGTGTTCCGCAATTCCGAAGCGGCCTGGGGCGTTGCTCAGGAGGCAATTGCGGTCGGGCGAAAACCCTTTGGTTACAGCTCGGGGTGATTAATGAACAGGCGGCGGTTCTGGCGCGCGATGCGGGCATGAATGTAGTGATGGACCGCTGTCCGGCCATTGAGATCCCCCGCCTGGGGATGGCGAAGTAATAAAAAACCCGGTCAGCCGTCGGCTACCGGGTTTTCATTAGTTGCGCAGGCGCGGAGCCTGTAACTGTCTGCGGATAGTTTGCGCCAGTTCATCCATAGATGGCTGCTCTGGGTGTTCATCCTGCTGTTCGCTACTTAACTGGGCTTCGGCAAGATAGGTATGCACGGCCTGTCCGTCGTCATCTTCCATGACCACGTGGTACCAGGGCGCGGCGCGGAGTTCTGCGTTCACCGCCAGCTCATCCGCTGACGGTTCGTCGAGGGAATATTCCGGGTCGATATCCACGACCACGCCCAGATAACCTAACAGGGAGTGGCGGACCTGCTGGCCGATACCGAATTTGCTGGCAATCATAGTCACCTCCCGGGAAACGTTACTTACACTATAGGTGTGGGCAACATTCCACTTTTCAAGTTACATGATGCGACAGGCAAATCCTTTCAGATACAGCCCTTCCGGATAGGTAGCGATCACCGGATGATCGGCCGCCTGACGGAACTGCTCTATAAATTGTACATCACGCCCAGCATCTACAGCGGCATCTGCGATAATTTTCTGGAATAATTCGGTGGTCATCAGGCCGGAGCAGGAGAAGGTCAGCAGCACGCCGCCCGGGTTAAGCAGCTGGATTGCCAGCATGTTGATGTCTTTATACCCACGACAGGCGCCCATCAGCTGGTTCTTGTTTTCCACGAACTTCGGCGGATCCATCACAATCACGTCAAACTTTTCACCCTGGTCGCGGTATTTGCGCAGCAGTTTGAAGACGTCGTCGCGGACAAATTCCGCTTTGCTCAGATCCAGCTGGTTCAGCTCAACGTTCTGCTTCGCCACGTCCAGCGCTTCCTGTGAGGTATCGACGCTCACCACCTGGCTGCAGCCGCCCATCAGGGCCGAAACCGCAAAGCCGCCGGTGTAGGAGAAGCAGTTCAACACGCGTTTGTCGGCAACGTACTGGCGTGTTGCCAGGCGGCTGTCGCGCTGATCGAGGTAGTAACCGGTTTTATGGCCGCCCTGAATATCCACCAGCAGCTTCATGCCGTGCTCTTCGATAGGCAGCAGGGCAGGCGGCAGTTCTCCCGTCACCGGACCCTGGGTCAGCTCCATCCCCTCTTTTTTACGCACCGCAACGTCGCTGCGATCGTAAATAGCGCACTCGGGGAACAGCGTCTGCAGGGCGCTAATTAACGCCGCACGCTGATACTCAGCACCCGCGCTTAACAGCTGCAGCACCAGGAAATTGCCGAAACGGTCGATGGTCACGCCCGGCAGACCGTCGGATTCGCCGGCGATCAGACGATAGCTGTCCAGCCCGTCGCGTTTTGCCAGCCAGTCGCGCCACTGCTGCGCCTGCTGCAGGCGGCGGACAAAGAAGTCGATGTCGATGGATTCATCTTTATCAAACGTCCAGACGCGGGCACGGATCTGCGAGGCAGGCGAGTATGCGCCGCGCGCTAACCATTTCCCCTGGTGGTCAACGATATCGATGGTTTCACCGAGGCTGGCTTTGCCTTCCATGCGGGCAACCGCGCCGGAGAAGACCCAGGGATGGCGGCGCAGCAATGACTTCTCGCGCCCTTTGGCTAACACTAAACGTACACTCATAATTTTCTGTTCTGTCGATTCCAGGGAAATGGCGCGTAGAGTAGCACAGATGGCCAGTGGCAATCATCTGCGGACACTATTGAGCGTTTCGGCACATTTTAAAATCGGTCAGGCACATTATGAGTGTGTCGCAGGCTTTACAGTGTGGTTTCCGGTTCAGCAAAAGGAGACAACAATGAAAAAGCATATTGCCATCGCCGTCAGCGCCCTGGCGACAATCAGTTTTACGGTTTCTGCAGCCCTGCCGTTTAGCCTCAGCAGCCAGGATATCGCCAACGGTCACCCCTTAACGCAACAGCAGGTCTTTGCCGGGTTCGGCTGCCAGGGGGGCAATGCCTCGCCACAGTTGGCCTGGCAAAATCCACCCGCAGGCACAAAAAGCTTCGCCATTACCGCCTACGATCCTGACGCACCCACCGGCAGCGGCTGGTGGCACTGGACGCTGGTCAACATTCCCGCTAAGACGCAGAGCCTGCCTTCAGGTGCCGGGAAAACGAACAGCGATAAATTACCGGCGGGAGCGGTGCAGGGACGTAATGATTTCGGTTATGCTGGCTTCGGCGGGGCATGTCCGCCTGAAGGGGATAAACCGCACCCTTATCAGTTCACCGTCTGGGCGCTGAATGTGGAAAAACTGCCGCTCGACGGCAACGCCAGCGGGGCACTGGTTGGCTTTATGCTCAACAGTCACGTGCTGGCGAAAGCACAATTAACCGCAACATACGCACGATAAAGGTGGCCCGGTGCAGGAGTTTCATTTTCAACATAACCATCTGACAGCGGCTGAGGTCAATGCCAGCAAAATGCATCGCCTGCACCACGTAAAGCTCTTCTACCCGGCCATCTGTCACATTACGCACGGCAGTAAGGTGATTATCCAGGATGAGAGACGCTTAGTGGCGACGCCGGATGAGCTCATTATCATTCCGGCGAACACCCCGATGGAGATCATTAACCAGCCTGCGCAGGACGTGTTTCATTCCGATCTGTTGCTGTTATCCCCCGACCTCATCGCCGAGTTTAAAACGCGCTACCTGCAATCCTGGCCGCGGGCAAAAACGGACTCACTCTGTGCTCCGCTCAGCGAAGGACTCGCCTTCATGTGGGGCAACCTGCTGCACGCGGTGCGGCATAATTTTTCGGATGAGCTGCAAAAGCACCAGGCCTTCGGGCTCCTGCTGGCGCTGCTGCATGATGGGGTGGCCGGTCCGCTGCTGATCGAGCGAAATATCAATCTTACCGAGCAGGTGCGGCATTTCATTATGCTGGCGCCCGCCCGGGCATGGACTGCTCATGATGTGGCCAGTCGTCTGGCCTTAAGCGTGCCGACCTTACGCCGACGCTTACGGGAAGAGTCGCAAAGCTTTCGCCAGATCGTGGAGGAGGTGCGTATGGCGGTTGCGCTCTCTCAGTTGCAGTCGACCCGTCTGCCCATTGGCGAGATCGCCATGCAGTGCGGGTATCTTTCCAGCTCCCGATTTACGGCCCGTTTTCGTCAGCATTACGGCTGTTTACCCAAAACGCTGCGCTAATTCTCCGGCCATAATTTGCTATTCTTTGGGTTCAGAGCCAGGCATGGATAAGGGGAAGGAGTATGGCAAAAGTCTGCATCATCGCGTGGGTTCACGGCACGGTTCAGGGGGTTGGCTTTCGATACAGCACGCAGCGCGAAGCCACTGAGCTGGGGCTGACCGGTTACGCGCGCAACATGGATGACGGAAGCGTCGAGGTGGTGGCGTGCGGGGAGGCGGAGCAGGTCGATAAACTGCTCGACTGGCTTAAGGCGGGCGGGCCACGCATCGCCCGGGTCGAAAAGGTTCTCTCAGAACCGCATCAACCCGGCCGGGAATACGTGAATTTCGGTATTCGCTATTAAATGCACTTCACGGGCTTAGGCAGACCGGCGATTTTGGTCGCCTGTTTTGCCGGGCCTTTCGGGAACAGGCGGTAAAGATAGCGGCTGTTGCCTTTCTCCTCGCCGTACTTATTGGCCATTGCTTTCACCAGCATGCGGATGGCGGGGGAGGTGTTAAATTCCAGATAGAAATCACGCACGAAGCGCACCACTTCCCAGTGCTCTGGCGTCAGGGCGATAGACTCTTTTTCGGCAATCACAGCCGCCAGCCCTTCGCTCCACTGGCTGGTCTCTTTCAGATAGCCTTCGCTATCGGTCTCAATCTCTTTACCTTCAAAGTTCAGCATAATCATCACGGGTTTATCGAAAACCGCGGCAGTTTACCAAAAAAGAAAGCCCCGCATAAGCGGGGCTCGTTATACAGCACTGTCGGTTAATCGCGGCTCGCAAAGCCCAGGATGCTCAGCAGGCTGACGAAGATGTTATACAGCGACACATACAGGCTCACGGTGGCGCGGATGTAGTTGGTCTCGCCGCCATGAATGATGTTGCTGGTTTCCATCAGGATCGCCCCGGAGGAGATCAGGATGAACACGGCGCTGATAGCCAGGTGCAGAGCTGGCAGCTGCAGGAAGATATTTGCAACCATACCGATCAGCACCACGACGATGCCCGCCATCAGCATCCCGCCGAGGAAAGACATGTCTTTGCGGGTGGTCAGAACGTAGGCTGAACAGCAGAAGAACACCGCAGCCGTACCACCCAGCGCCAGGCCGATCAGGTCGCCCATACCGGCAGACAGGTAGGTGTTAAGCATTGGCCCCAGGATGTAGCCCAGGAAACCGGTGAATGCGAAGGCGGACAAAATGCCTACCGGCTTATCCGCGGTTTTGTAGGTCAGGAACATCAGACCATACATGCCGACCAGGGTGAGGATCAGCCCCGGTGACGGCAGCATCAGCACGGTGCTGGCAGTTGCCGTCAGCGCGGAGAAGGCCAGCGTCAGGCTGAGCATAAAGTAAGTATTGCGCAGCACCTTGTGGGTGCTGAGTAGCGATGTGCGGTCGCGTGAAGAACTAATAATACGATCCATGAGTCACTCTCTTATGACAGATGTAATTAACGGCAAGAATAGAAAACGACGCGCCGGTTACAAAGTGATTTTACCCATCTTTACTCAACGTCTTAGGCCTCGATATAGCATGATGTGTTCCATAACGCCTTTAACGCAGAATAAACCCCGGTTTGTCAGGATTAATCAGATCAAGCTCTTATAGGTCACTGAAATATATTGCCTTATTCCAGCCGCAGCGCTAAGAGTTATTTTGCATCGTCAAAACTAAACTATAAGGCGAAGGACATGAAACCCTCATCACAAGTAACATTTACCCTCTCTTTGCTGACAGCAGGCATCCTGTGCGCAAGCGCAACGGCGTTTGCAGCCAGCGTGCCGGCAGGAACCGAGCTGGCTGAGAAGCAGGAACTGGTCAGGAATAATGGCAATGAGCCGGCATCGCTCGATCCGCATAAAGTCGAAAGCGATGTCGAATTCAATATTATCAGCGATTTGTTCGACGGGCTGGTCAGCGTCTCGCCGCAGGGGGAGATCCAGCCGCGGCTGGCCGAGAAATGGGAGAACAAGGACAACACCGTCTGGACCTTCCATTTGCGCCCGGGCATTACCTGGAGCGACGGCACGGCCATTACCGCCCAGGACGTGGTCTGGAGCTGGCAGCGGCTGGTGGATCCGAAAACCGCCTCGCCGTACGCCAGCTATCCGGGCAATATGCACGTGGTTAACGCCGCCGATATCGCCCAGGGCAAAAAGGCCCCCGACACCATGGGCGTGAAGGCGCTGAACGACACCACGCTTGAAGTGACGCTGACCCAGCCCAACGCGGCGTTCCTGGCCATGCTGGCGCACCCGTCGCTGGTGCCGGTGGATAAGGTCCTGATTGGCCGCTATGGCGATAAGTGGACGAAACCGGAGCACTTTGTCAGCAGCGGCGCCTATAAGCTCAGCCAGTGGGTGGTCAACGAGCGGATCATCGCCGAGCGCAACCCGCGCTACTGGGACAACGCCCATACCATCATCAACAAGGTGACGTATCTGCCGATCACTTCTGAAGCCGCCGATGTTAACCGCTACAAGGCGGGGGAGATCGATATTGCCTACACCCTGCCGATCAACCAGTTTGCCCAGCTGCAAAAGACGCTGGGTAAAGAAGTAGATGTCTCACCGCAGCTGGCAACCTACTACTACGAATTCAACACCACCCGTCCGCCGTTTAACGATCCGCGCGTGCGTAAGGCGCTGAACATGGCCCTGGATAAAGACATTATTGCCGGGAAAGTGCTGGGGCAGGGGCAGCGTCCGGCGTGGGTCATTAGCCAGCCGGATATCGGCGGAGTGCAAATAAAAAATCCGGATTACGCCAGCTGGCCGATGGATAAACGCATCGCTGAGGCGAAAAAGCTGCTGACCGAAGCGGGCTTTAACGAGGGCCACCCGCTGAGCTTTAATCTGCTCTATAACACCTCGGAATCACACCAGCGTATTGCCATCGCCGTCAGCTCAATGTGGAAGAAAAACCTCGGGGTAGAGGCGAAGCTGCAAAACCAGGAGTGGAAAACGATGCTGGATACCATGCACACCCACAACTTTGATGCGGTGCGCTACGCCTGGATTGCCGATTACGACGATGCGGCGACCTTCCTGAACAACTTCCGCACCGGCGACAGCGAGAACACCAGCCAGTACAGCAATCCGGCCTATGACGAAGCGCTGGTCAACGCCGCCAAAGCCAAAACCACCGCCGAGCGCGGGGCATTCTACCAGCAGGCGGAAGATCTGCTGGCGCGGGATGTTCCGGCGATCCCGGTCTATCACTACGTGCGTACCCACCTGGTGAAGCCGTGGATAGGCGGATTTACGCCGGATAAGCTCGGGTACTACTTCACAAAGGATATGTACATCAAAAAGCACTAAGGGTTATGGCTGAGATCCGGTGCTGAGAAAATGGCCAATGCGTTGTCTATTCAACCGATTAAACGCGTTTTGGCTATTTTTCAGGCGAACGATTGGGTTCATACTTTACAGCGCACACGGAGGTGTTTATAGTTCGCCTCACTTAGGAAGCGTGGCCGAGCGGTTGAAGGCACCGGTCTTGAAAACCGGCGACCCGAAAGGGTTCTAGAGTTCGAATCTCTACGCTTCCGCCAAATTTGAAAGCCCTGCGATAGCAATATCGCGGGGCTTTTTCTTTTATCGTGTTACCAAAGAATGACGTAATGTCAGCCAGATTCAGACCCGCACTGAATAAAATTAACCCCAGAAAACTCAGGAGCATAAAAAAGTAACTCTGCCATCATCAACTGCACAAGCAGACTCGTTTTGCTAAGCTGAAAGAGATGATTCCTCTCATCCGGAGCGGTTTCAGTTTTAATGGAATACATAACATATGAGTGAAAATACCCCCATCCCAAAGCAGTCCACAAGCAAGATTAACAAAGCGGTCTTCTATACATCTGCTTTGTTAATTTTCCTTCTCGTTGCATTTGCAGCGATTTTCCCTGACGTTGCCGACAAAAATTTCAAACTGCTGCAGCAGCAGATATTCACTAACGCCAGCTGGTTCTACATCCTGGCGGTCGCGCTGATATTACTGAGCGTGACGTTTCTTGGTTTGTCTCGCTACGGCGATATCAAGCTGGGTCCCGATCATGCCCAGCCCGATTTCAGTTATCACTCCTGGTTTGCCATGCTGTTTTCCGCAGGGATGGGGATAGGCCTGATGTTCTTCGGCGTCGCCGAGCCGGTCATGCACTATCTCTCTCCGCCGGTAGGCACCCCCGAGACCGTTGCCGCTGCCAAAGAAGCAATGCGGCTAACCTTCTTCCACTGGGGGCTTCACGCCTGGGCTATCTATGCCATCGTTGCGTTGATCCTCGCCTTTTTCAGCTACCGCCATGGCCTGCCGCTGACGTTGCGCTCGGCGCTCTATCCTATCATCGGTGACAAAATTTATGGGCCGATAGGCCACGCCGTCGATATTTTTGCCGTTATTGGCACCGTTTTTGGGGTGGCGACCTCGCTGGGCTATGGCGTATTGCAGGTGAATGCCGGGCTTAATCATCTCTTCGGTGTGCCGGTTAATGAAACGGTGCAGGTGATCCTGATCGTCGTCATCACCGGTATGGCGACCATTTCCGTGGTCTCCGGGCTGGATAAAGGCATCCGCATCCTGTCCGAGATTAATCTGGGTCTGGCCTTGCTGCTGTTGGCGCTGGTGTTGTGCCTGGGGCCTACCGTCCTGCTGCTGAAATCTTTCGTTGAAAACACGGGCGGCTATCTCTCTGAACTGGTAAGTAAGACGTTCAACCTTTACGCCTACGAGCCAAAATCCAGCAACTGGCTGGGAGGCTGGACGCTGCTGTACTGGGGCTGGTGGCTCTCCTGGTCGCCCTTTGTCGGGATGTTTATTGCCCGAGTCTCCCGCGGCAGAACCATTCGTGAATTCGTGACCGGCGTGCTCTTTGTCCCTGCGGGTTTCACCCTGATGTGGATGACCGTTTTCGGTAATAGCGCGATTTATCTCATCATGAGCCAGGGGGCAACCGATCTGGCGAACACGGTGCAGCAGGATGTGGCGCTGGCGCTGTTCAATTTCCTCGAGCACTTCCCGTTCTCATCCATACTGTCGTTTATCGCCATGGCGATGGTCATTGTCTTCTTTGTCACCTCAGCCGACTCGGGTGCAATGGTGGTGGATACGCTGGCGTCCGGCGGCGAGCCGAATACGCCCGTCTGGCAGCGCATTTTCTGGGCCGCGCTGATGGGGGTGGTGGCGATTGCGCTGCTCCTTGCAGGTGGGCTAAGCGCGCTGCAAACGGTCACCATTGCCAGCGCGTTACCGTTTTCCGTCATCCTGCTTATCTCCATCTACGGGCTGTTGAAGGCGCTACGTCGTGATTTAACCAAGCGCGAAAGCCTGAGTATGGCGACTATCGCGCCCACCGCAGCCCGCAATCCAATTCCGTGGCAGCGGCGTTTACGTAATATCGCCTATCTGCCGAAGCGCTCCCTGGTGAAACGCTTTATGGATGAGGTGATCCAACCGGCGATGACGCTGGTTCAGGAGGAGTTGCAAAAGCAGGGCACGGTGAGCCGAATCAGCGATGTGCCGGACGATCGTCTTCGTCTGGAAGTGGATTTAGGCAATGAGCTGAACTTTCTCTATGAAGTCAGGCTGCGTGGCTATAACTCGCCGACTTTCGCCCTGGCGGCTATCGATAACGACGAACAGCAAGCGGAGCAGCACAGATACTACCGTGCAGAAGTCTACCTCAAAGAGGGGGGACAGGATTACGATGTCATGAGCTGGACTCAGGAACAGCTGATCAACGACATTCTGGACCAGTACGAAAAGCATCTGCACTTCCTGCATCTGGTTCGTTAATCTTCCGGTGCCGCCAACCCTGGCGGCATTTTTTTTGCCCTGCAACTGACGAAGAGAGGTCAACGATGATGTCGCGCTGGCGGTGGATACTGGCACAGGTCTTTAAAAAACTCTGGTTCAGGGCAACGCTGTTCGCCATTGCGGCCATTATCACCGCGCTGCTATCCATCGTCTTTAAGTCGATGATCCCGGAGTCCTTATCGGTCAAGGTGGGCGCCGAAGCGGTAGACAACATCCTCAATATCCTCGCTTCAAGCATGCTGGCGGTGACCACCTTTTCCCTCAGCATTATGGTCTCCGCCTACGGGTCAGCGACAACAAATGTTACCCCCAGGGCCACGCGCCTTGTTGTCGAAGATGTCACTACCCAAAACGTACTGGCCACCTTTATCGGCTCGTTTCTGTTCAGCCTGGTAGGGATCATCGCCCTGAATATGGGCGCATACGGGGAACGGGGGCGGGTGATTCTATTTTTCGTCACCCTGATCGTTATTGCGCTGATTCTGTTAACGCTGCTGCGCTGGATCCAGCATCTGACTTACCTTGGCCGCGTCGGAGAGACAACCAAAAAAGTGGAGGATGCGGCGTTAGAAACCTTTATTGAACGCGCCAAAAACCCCTGTCTCGGCGGCTTTCCCTGGCCTGAGAGCGACACGCAGCCAAAAGGCACCACCGCTCTTTTTCCCCGGGATATTGGATACGTTGAATATATTGACGTCGACAGGCTTCAGGCGCTGCTGTCCGACAGTTCGTTGCATGTCTATCTGGTGGCGCAACCGGGCAGCTTCGTTCATCCTTCCCGGCCCCTGATCTACGTGACCGATAGCGTAGACGCGGCACTCAGTTCAGCGATCCAGTCAGCAGTTCGCGTGTCTGACGTGCGCTCCTTTAATCAGGACCCCCGTTTTTGCCTTTGCGTGCTGGCGGAAATTGCCTGCCGCGCACTTTCGCCCGCGGTGAACGATCCCGGAACCGCCATTGACGTTATCGGCCGCGGGGTGCGGGTACTGTCTGAATATGCCCGCCACGCCAGCACCGGGAGCGAGGTGAAATACCCTGCCGTTCACGTGGCACCTCTGCGGGACTGCGACCTGATGGAAGACTTTTTTTCACCCATCGCGCGCGACGGCGCGGCGATGCGGGAAATACAGCTGAGAGTGCTGAAAAGCCTCAGCATGCTGAGCTGCGGCTGGCCCGAACGCTTTGGCTCAGCCGCAGCGGGCATGGTCGAGGAGATGAAAGAGCGCATAGAAATCACGCCCTATATTGCATCGGATAAACAGCGGCTGAGAGCGGCCTGTCACGCTTTGTTTCCGGAGGCGGGATCTCCTCGTGACGTGCAGAGCTGAACGTCGTCTTGCTGCCATCCCCGGTTAACAATGCGTGCTTTACGCCTGGTTACTGCCTGGCTTTCAGGCGTTTGAGCGTCCCCTTTAAAAACCTTCTTCTATACTCAGTTACGTTCAGTGATCTATGCCGCTGTTTTCCTTAACTGCCTGAGTTTTTAGCTATTGCCCATGCACACAACAGCCGCATCCATCCGGGAACAGGACATATTGGCTCATTTTTATTTTTGATAGGGGACTTCCTGGTATGTTGCATTCTCATCCCTCCCGTACCGGCAGCATTTTGCTGTTGCTGGCTGCGGTCATTGGCTTCGCGGTGGCGTTATACGCCTGGCTGACGCCCCTTACCGGCGTCACCGGTACCATTGGTGCGCTGGGCGTCGCCATAGCCTGCGCCGTGCTGGCGGTACTGACCTTTATACTGCGTGCCGCATCCGGTCGCGGCGGGCGTATATTCCTGATTATTGTCACTCTTGTGGTTCTGGCTGGTACGGGTTTTGCGGCCGCGCTGCTACACCAGTACATCATAACGGCAGCCATGGTGGTCGGCCTGATTGGTCTGATTATGCTGAGCAGCACTTCCGTTCACCACCATCCCCGCGTCAGAGCCTGAGGAGCCACCCGTGCATAACGATAAACACTACCCTTTAATGAAAGTCAGCATGACAGCGCTGGCACTGCTGATCGCGCCACTCTCACTGCATGCGCAGGATAAAGCCGCTGAGGCCTCTCAGGGAACGCAGGAAGAGCTCAACGTGGATGCGGCCGACCAGCAGGCGCCGGGCACCACCAAAACCACCGATGACGCCGCAAGCGGAAAAAGTGAAGGGCAGTCCGTGGCCTCGGCAGAGCATCCGGGGACGCCGCTTGTGCCTTCCACCGCCACCTGGGACAGCTTCCACGGGCAGCTTAATGCCCAGAAATACAGCCCGCTGACCCAGATCACCGCAGAGAACGTCGGAAAATTAAAAAAAGTCTGGGAGTTTCATACCGGCGATGTATCGGATGGTAAAGGCGATACCCCGGCGACCGTCTGGTCAGCCACGCCCATCTTCGCCAACGACACCCTCTACATCGGCACCCCTTTCGATCGCCTGATTGCGCTCGACCCGGGCACCGGGAAAGAGAAGTGGCACTATGACACCAAATCGCCGCGCAAGGCGCTGACCCAACCGGTGCTGAAGAACCGCGGTGTCTCTTACTGGCAGGCCAAAAATCCGGTCGCCGGTGAAGCGTGCCAGAAGATCGTCTATATGGGCACCGTTGACGGTAAGCTCTACGCCCTTGACGCCGACTCCGGCAAGCCGTGCAGCAACTTTGCGGACAACGGCGTGCTGAACGTAAATCAGTGGAACACGGTGAACGCTAAATTCCCGCTCTCCATCCTGCAGCCGCCGACGGTGGTGGGTAACCATCTGCTGGTGGGCTGGGCTGGTAAAGACTGGGCCTATGCCGAAGCGCCTCCGGGCACCGTATTTTCCATCAACGCCCAGACCGGCGAGCGGGAATGGTCCTTCGAGGCGATTCCAGCCGAAATCCGCCAACGCACGGGGACCGCTAACGTCTGGACGCACATGTCCGCCGACGAAGCCAACGGTCTGGTCTATCTTCCTGTTTCCTCTCCGTCACCTAACTACTGGGGCGGTAACCGTGTCGACGCGATCCCGCTTGGCACCTCAACGACCGCGCTGGACATCAATACCGGTAAAGTGGTCTGGTCCCGCCAGTGGGTGCATCATGACGTCTGGGATTACGATATCAACTCCGCGCCAACGCTGATGGATATCACCGTTGATGGTAAGCAGATCCCGGCGCTGATTCAGGCCACCAAGCAGGGCTTCCTGTTTGTGGTTAACCGCCTGACCGGGGAGGACGTCTGGCCTATCGAAGAGCGTCCGGTCCCGCAGGGCGACGGTTCTGTACAGGGTGAAAAACTTTCGCCAACCCAGCCGTTCCCGACGAAGCCTGCGCCGCTGCTCGATCAGTCGAAAAAGCCGGAGATCTGGAAGTTGGCCGATATGGTCGGGGCCGGTCAGTGCTCACGCCTGTGGGATAATCTGACCTATGAGGGCATGTACACCCCACCAACCACCAAAGGCGAGGGCGCGCTGACCTATCCCGACAGCGCCGGTGGCGTGCAGTGGGGCGGGGTGGCGTTCGATCCGAATAAGCAGATCGCTATCGTCAACACCTCACATATCGTGCAGTACGTGAAGCTCTACAGCCGTGAAGATTACGATAAGGCCGATAAAGACTCCGGCAACGAGAGTGGTTTTGCGCCGCAGGAAGGCGCGCCGTACGGTATGCGTCTGCTGGTGGCCAATAACTGGCTGGGCATGCCGTGCTGGAAGCCACCTTTTGGTGAGATTGTCGCGCTGGATATGCATACCGGTGACGTGAAGTGGCGCCGTCCGGTGGGGGCTTCGCAGCAATACGGTTTCTTTATGCCGGAAAGCTGGGGCTCGCCAACCATCGGCGGCCCGGCGATCACCGCGGGTGGGGTGATCTTCATCGGTGCCTCTATGGATGCCAAAGTACGCGCTTACTCGGTGGAGAGCGGCGAAGAACTGTGGTCCGATCAGGCTGAAGCCCCGGCGGTTGCCAACCCGTCAGTCTATGAATATAAAGGCCGTCAGTATGTGGCTTTTGTCGCGGGCGGGAACACTATCCTGAAGGATCAGGTGGGCGACCAGGTTGTAGTTTACGCGCTGCCTGAATAATTCCACAACGCGCACTATCACTGTAATGGGGCCCGCGGGCCCCTTTTTTGTCAGTCTTTAATTAAACCGTGACTCGCTTGCGTCCCGGCTATACTCGCCGTTTGCAGTCAATGTATCGCCCAGTTCCTGATAGACGAAATCATAAAAATCTGCGCTGGCATCGTAACCAGAGTAATCGACGACCGCGAGGCCCACGAACGCCCCGGTAAAGAACCCGCCATAGCTTTGCAGGACATAATCATCTGAGAGAACGGCGGCATCCAGTTTGACCGGGATCTCGGTGAACGCGACGCCATCAAAGCTGTATTCGTAGGTATAGGTTTCCTTACGGACTTTCGTGCGGAACCAGACGTATTCTGTTCCCTGCGGAATTTTGATCGCGTTATCTTTCAGGTAAGAGGTATATTTTCCGCGGTTATTTTCCCCTATTTCGATAACGGCACCGTTAATTTCATTCCAGGTGATGAATACGAAGCTCCAGTGACGATCGTTATAATAATTCGTCAGGCCAGCCATCTGCTGATAGCTAAATGGATTGAATTTGACTTTAACCTGAGCATCAAAATAGAAGGCCTGCCAGCGGCGGGCAATCAGCGAAAGATCGTGGGTATTGGCTAAAGAACCCTGGCCGTTTAACGTCAATTTTCCGTCGCCCGTTGTGCCCATTTTTTCGGTGAACGGGACGCGAAGCGTATTCCAGTTAATATCGAGCGTCGCACTTTTAAAATCATCGCGCTGGCTATGATCTTGTGCGCTTTCGGTGTAAATGGCATCGGCAGGGCCTTCGACAAAGGTTTTACCCCCATGGCCGCCTTCAATGCGTGGCCAGCCCGCTTCATCCCAGTACACTTTCTGGATAGAGGTTTCCCGGCCCAGGGTTGACCAGCCCCGGGGATCGTAGGCTGACTCACCCGGGCGATTCCACGGCCGTGCGCAGAGCGAGGCGTAATACCATTCACCGCCAGGGGTGGAAACTAACGCACCATGACCCTGTTTCTGAATATAGCTGTCCGGAGTATCGACGTTCGTCAGGAAGACCTCTCCTGGCTCGGTTTCAAAGCTATCGGCCTCTAAAGTTTTTGAACGGGCAACCACCTCCTGGTGGGTGAACACCGTCCCCCCCTGAGCGGCGAAAAGATAGTAATAGCCGTTCAGTTTATAAAGATGTGGCCCCTCAACCAGTGCAACGGCAGTGCCCCGGTAAATCGTTCGCGCTGTCTCTGGTTTTAATTTTAGCGTCTCGGTATTTAGCTCAGTTAACGTGATGCCGTTGAAGGGATGATGGTACTCGCGATGGTCCCAGGTTTGTTGAACCAGATATTTACGCCCATCGTCGTCATGGAAGAGTGAGGCATCGAAACCGACACCATTAAGTTTGATGGGATCGGACCAGGGACCCCGAATATCGGTGGCGGTGGTCAGGTAGTTTTTCATGTCCTTGAAGGCACCTTCGGTGATTTTCACGTCCGTGTACACCAGCCAGAATTTGCCATCGGCGTATGAGAGCGCGGGCGCCCAAATCCCACCGGAAGAGGGATTTCCTTTCATATCTAAAAGCGCTGTCGTTGATAATGGGCTGGGCAGAAGATCCCAGTTTTTCAGGTCTTTTGATTCATGCAGACGCACGCCAGGGAACCACTCAAAGGTTGAGTTGGCGATGTAGTAGGTGTCTTCTACACGAATAATGCTTGGGTCCGGGTTAAAACCAGGCAGTACAGGGTTCTGGATAAGCGACATATCATTCTACCTTTTAACGTTTTCTGAATTTTATTTTTAAAGACTATTTAATTCATATTCGAAATTACACGCGGATCTCATCAAGCTGGCGATTGATATCGGTGACATGTTTATCGGAGATGGGATAAATGTGAATGACGATCATCGAGATAAAGGCTAAAGCAATGGGGATCCAGACTGCGGTGATAATAATGCCGTCGATTGCACTCGCACTTTGCTGGGCCCCGGTTTCGCTAAATCCATAGGCTGCGAGTAACCAGAGTGGAATTGCGCCGCCGATAGTAAATCCAATTTTGAAAAAGAGCCCCATAATGGCATTGATGATGGCGGCATTGCGCTTGCCTGATTTTAATTCACCATAAGCGATCACTTCCGGCACCAGTGCCCACATGAATCCGGTCGCCGAGGTTAAGCCCCACTGCTTGATAAAGGTGGCGATATACGCGAGCCAGAGGGCATCATGCATACCTTCGCGCGACCAGACGTAGGTCAGTAATTCGCCGACAATAAACATGCCGAGGAAAATGTGGAAGAATCCTTTTTTACCAAAAATCTTCTTCAGCTTAGGCCAGAAAATGGGGAACAGAATGCCGGGGATTGAGGCAACAAGGCCGACGGCGCCCATCCATTCGGAATGGCCGACAACAAACTGATTGAAAAAGCCATTCACGGTGTTCATGAAGAACATAAATGTGAATGCCAGCATGAAAAACAGGCCGAGAATAACCAGCGGGCGGTTATTTTTGAGTTCAAGGAAGAGGTCGGTGGTTTTAACGTTGGCCGTCTGCTCTGCTGAAGCCACAACGCGTTCTTTGGTGAATTTATAGCAAATGAACAGGGCAACTGCGCCGATGACCATATAGATCGAGTAAACGCCAAACCAGGCATAGTTCGCTGAGGGATCGGTATAGTTGCCCATATTGAGCTCAAGGCCAAAGAACCCGGTGTCCTTGAGGCTGCGATCCTTGGGCGAGGCCATCTGGACAAACATAGGGAAGAGGGTATAGACCAAAAGATTGGCGCTGTTGGCCAGCATCATTCGCGTACTGGTCAGTTTATCGATAGATTCAGGATCCCGGGTCAATGAGGCATTCAGTGAACCATAAGGAATGTTCACTACGGAATAAACCAGATCCAGAGCCAGATAAACAATAAAGGCAAATGCAACCGAACCTTTTACGCCAGGAATAGGTGCAAAAAGTAAAGCGGACAGAATAACGAGCGGAACGCCGGCTCTTAAAATCCACGGACGATATTTCCCTGCCGATGAACTTCTTTTGTCAACATAGGTTCCGACCATCGGATCCCAAAAAACATTGAGGATGCGTACAAAAAGAAAGATGAATCCCGCCGTCGCGGTACCGATGGTATTTACCGTCAACATGTGAAGCGCCAGAAAACCACCAATCGTGCCAAAGACCAGGTTTTGCGCAAAGTCGCCCATTCCATAGCCAATGCGCTCCCCACGAGATAATTTGTGATATTCATCATGCCGGCTATGCATTATGTTTTTACTCATTCTAATCCGATCTCCGATTTGTTTTATGAACGCGAAGCTCTTTCTGACACAGGAGGCCAGGGAGGATCCATTACGTTTTTAAATTAATTTATTATGTTTTTTTATTTCTGTGATCGTCGAGCACAGGTTCTATATAAAGCCATAAAATAGCTCTGGTGAAGCGGTGTCAATGTGTTGGAAATATAAGGGTGATTTTGCGACGAAGTTCACGTTTGAGCATTATCTTACCCGGATAGTGAAATAACGTAATTGAGCAACAGGCCAGGAAAATAGAGGGTATGTCTCAGCCGATCCTTGCCGCTACCTGAGAGCGCTCTCGCTTTAACAGTCAGCGCGCATTATAAGTTTCAAAGAAGGAGATAGCCTTACGATAATTGTGTAAAACCTCTGGCCCTATAAAAATAAAAATCAACTTGTTCTGATGATAGCGACATATTCTGTCAATCCGGAACGGGGTGGTTATTGTCTGAATAAAATTTAAATATATTGAGATAACC
>NZ_JAIKTT010000008.1:0-244203 GCF_023736175.1 Leclercia sp. LTM14 | reverse complement strand
CGATGGTAGTGTGGGGTCTCCCCATGCGAGAGTAGGGAACTGCCAGGCATCAAACAAGCCAAGAGCCCGTCCGCAAGGACGGGCTTTTTGCGTTTGTGCCCGTCCTGCCCGGTGGCGCTGCGCTTACCGGGCCTACAAAAAACAATTCTCTGTCATATATCCTCCATTAATAATAGAAATGAGAGTTATTATCAAATGGGCTTTACAGGCTTATCATAAACATGTAATTTAAATACATGTTTTAAGTCGGAGGTCATTATGAGCCATCAAAGAATCCCCAAAAACTGGACAATCAAACGTTCAACTCCCTTCTTCACTAAAGATAACGTTCCTGCAGCGCTTCTGAGCCACCACAATACCGCAGCTGGCATCTTTGGGCAGCTTTGTGTGATGGAAGGGACCGTAACCTATTACGGCTTCGCGAACGCACAAGCAACAGAACCAGAAGTGAAGGTTGTGATTAATGCAGGTAACTTCGCGACCAGCCCACCGCAGTACTGGCACCGTATTGAGATGACGGATGACGCCCAGTTCAATATCAACTTCTGGGCTGAACCGACCTTCTCTGGGGAAGAAGTCTACAGCGCGAAAAAGGCGTAACGCCGTTTGTTAGCGAAGGGCGCTCTTAATCATTGACTGTATAGTGTCTGGACGGCCATAAGAAGCCAGATAGACGCAGGACTGCGTTGCAGAAGTTAAAACCTTCGCAACGCGTATGGGTCGCAAATTTAGGGCCATTAAAGAAGAGTTAATAGAGAGCGATGAAAGTTCGGTTCTGCAAAAGCAAAAACCCGCCTTTTGGGCGGGTTCTTTAAATAGTGGTGCCCGGACTCGGAATCGAACCAAGGACACGGGGATTTTCAAAACTCGTGCCTAATTTGGTAATTCTGACGGTAAAGGCCAGTCTTCTGGTACCAGGGCAGGGGGCTTGGTCCAGGGAAGCTCGGTTAAAGCATCTTGGAACCACTGGTCGCGAAGATTTGCGTGCTCTGTCACGATAAGCTGGAAGCCAGGAACTTCTTCTTGTGTAAACTTCAGCAGTAACGCAAACAGTCTACGTACTGCTGCTAAGTCAGCATCAGCTTCCGTTTTCTGAACAGTACCATCAGCTTCCTGGTAAATTTTTTCAGAAGGGAAATAAACTTGGGTAGGCTGATCAATTAAAAGAAACTGAGGGATGGGGCAATTGTTCTTTGAGGCAAAGAGATGAAGGGCTAACAATGCAGACAGGTGATAAGCGAGATGATTTTCGCCACCGCCAGTTCGACTCATAGGTACCGGACGATCTATACGATCAAAGATAATAGTCATTTGGCTTAGATCAAACCGTGCAGGGAGCCCCTGAAATTCTGCATCAAATGCCAGGATGTAGCGTGTAATCTGTGACGAAATGTTATTCAGAATAGATATGAGTCTTTCATGGCTGCTATCAGCTCCAACTTTCCTTTGTAGGTCTTCGACTTTGAGCTTTAGACGACGATTTTCTGATTCATATGTTGCCAGCTCTGAGTTAGGTACAAGGTCTTCCAGGAACAAACTTATACGACCAATTACTCTTGCCGCAGCATTATTGCGTGTGCCTAATTGCTCAATAACTTCGTTTGCCGCTATTGCCGCAGCAAGCTCCACTTCTTTGGCTCTTATCGAACTTACAATGGTATGAACCTCATCTTCTAGTTCAGTAAGATAAGCATCCATTTTAGGGCGCTGGCCAGCCACAATGCTCATTTCAGCGTCGAGAGTTGTTAGTTCGCTCAGGAGTGCTTTAGCAATTGGAGATTCCAGTGCTAAATTTGCTTCACAGAAAGGCCATTGCCATTCGCCAGTTTCCGGATTTTTCGGTAGAGCCTTGATAGAAGATAATCGGTCTTGTTGTTCTAAAACTTCGTTTTCAAAATTACCTGATTGCTTGGCATACATCCGAGCAGAATCAATTCGGGACTGGATCTGACGTCTGTCTTGTCGTAAACCAGCAATTTCATTTTCAAGAATGGATATTCTATGTCCATCGTCTTCAGGTAGGGGTGACGGACTCCATTGCATTGCAGAACGCAAAACATTAATTACTTCGTCAGTTCCAATTTTGTCTTTGTCTTGTGTGATGATACCTACGGCTCTGGCTTCAGATAAAAGCCCAGAACCTTTTAGCAGTGATGTGTCGATTGTATCGCGAGCTTGTTCAAGACGTTTGACGTTGATTTTCAGATCTCGCTGCGCAGTTCGGAGTTTGGCCTCAAGTTCATAGCGATCATTTGATGAAATGCCTAGAAGAATCGGTAATGTGTCGCGAATAGCTTGTGGCTGAAATGCCTCATTTTGTCGATAAAAAAGTTGATCTTTATTTGCTACAAGGCCCTGCTTTTGGAAAAGGTAATAAAAAGTATGCTTGATGTTTGCATCAAAGCTTTCTCTGCTGTGCCCAATTGCCACGTCTGTACGGTTCTCGCGGATGCCTAGTAATCGTGACAGCAGTGCGACTACAGAATCATCATCGGTGTTAACCGAGAGGTCTTTGAAATTTGGTGCGGTCAGTTCATTTCCTCGTCGCAGCATAACGGTGCCACAGCTTGTGGCTCCTGCATTTGGTGTTGGTTTCGCGATCAGTACCTGCTCCTGTGAAAATTGATAAATGACTGCGAACCATGACACTTTATCGCGAATAATGCCTTCTGGTACGTTAAAGGTAGATCGACCCATACAGTATTCAATGATCTCAGAAAGAGCTGATTTACCGGTTGAGGAACGGCCAGTAATGACATTTAAACCATTAACCTTAAATTGCAGGTCCCGACGTTGGCCATCATGGCTGTAGACATGAATCGACTTAATTTTCATGGGCGTATTCCAAAGGTCGTGTATACCGTAACGCGATCTGCAATACGGGCAAATTCTTTTCCTATATAGCGCGCGACACGCTGGCATGAGATCGATTCTTCAGTCCCTATGACCGATTTGCGAACTTTTTTAGGTACTGTTTTCAATCGGCCATCTTGCGTTACAACAAAACATCCTCGTTCCATGAGCACTCCAAAAGCTTCAAGCGTAAATGGCAGCATATTATTGACGCGATTAGCAAAATTAACGAGTAATTTGGGGTTGTTTTCTATAGTTTTCAAAAGGTAGCGGCGAGGATTATCAGCAAACACTTGGCGAGAATCTTTTTGCAGACATAATGGTAGAACTAAAAGAGCCAGAGAGAATGGCATGCCCTGTGAGTTTTCCTCTTCGTAGCTCTGCATTGCTCTGAATAGTACAACACCACAAAATGCAGGATTGAAAAGATTCCTTATCTCGAATGGACGTTGATCCCATTGCTTCATTCTTGGGCTCCCAACAATTGACCAACTCTATTTAGGAAGTGGGGATGCCAGAAAATTTTAGGTAGTGGTCTACTGTTCGCAAGGATGTGAAATCCTCCTCGAACTACATAAGGCTCAGTCACTCGTTCTCGGATACGCAATGAGTGAATATTACCACTTTCAAGATCGGCCCATTGATACAATGCTTTTCCCGCAGTAATAAGTACTTCATCAGCTGAGTTTTCATCTAATTCTTCAAAAACGACGTCTTTATAGCGACTCCATTCATCAACAAGGCGGTCTTCATAATCCTCCATCTCTCCTGTTACCAAAAGGTTTTCACGCGCCCATGAAGAACGCTGCTCAAATGCTCGGTAATAGTCGAGAATAGCGTTTCGGATACGATTAGAGGAAACCCCTATTTCACGGAGCTGCACAACAAAGAGCCTGGGATCATTCATCGCGTCGATTTCTCCAACGGGCATTTTTCCTCTGAACGTAATCGGCAGATTGTCCGATTTGTACTCTTCTGAAAATGCTGCAAGTTTGTCGGAGATCTCATAACCAAAAATCGCCTCTTTACGTTTCCCTGTTAGCAGATCGACTATGGTGTTATTCCACCATCCTTCAAGTCGTTCAAAAATAGCGTCTCGGTTATCGCGTCTAATGATACGCATGTGCTGATTTTTGATGATTGAAGGAAGGTCTTCAATGCGAGGCCCGCCATCAAATATGATTATCCGTGATAAGAAGTCATCTTTTTGCTCGTCAGTCAGTTTATTGAACTCATCGGCTATTGCCGTGATCAGTTTTGACTTGCTTCTAGCCAGAGCTGTGTTAGCGAGTTGAGTTATTGATACTGAATTATCGTCTTTTGTTGGCGGTTCGACTAAGAAGTGTTGCAGGAACGAGGAGTTTGAGATAGTTCCGGTCGTAAACAGAAAGAAACGAAGATTTGCTTCGGTTTTACCATCACGATTATAGCGGTCAAGCCAGATGCGGACTGACTTCCAGAAATCGGTAGACAGGTCGGTTAGAGTATCCCCATCCCCTTTGTGTTTGAGCGATGCCAGTGTTTTGACACCATCAGACTTAATGAAGTCTAGGTCATCATCCTTTTCGATCAAAACAGATGTATCTTCTGGCCACTGTAGAAGCTTAAGTAGCGCGAAACGAGGCTGATAGATATACCCTAAGCCCTGTTCACCAGCAGCGTATTGATCGCTAGATACTCCGGTCATTTTTAGTCCCTGGGTCGATTGCGCTTTCAGCTGTACGGAAAAATGACTCATGAAAGCAACAAGCTACCATCCAATGTTTGGTGGTATGTATCACATCATCGATATTAGCTTAAAACAATACCACTGTGTTTCCTGCGTGAATAGAAAAAGTAAGTACTTGGGGATGCTAATGTGAAGTGAATAACTTTCCGTGCCGAGGTTTATCGTGCTGATGAGGCACTTTGTAACCTGAATGGAAAGCGGGATTCGGTCATGTGAAGGCTTTCGTTGGAAAAGTAAGAGCTTAGTTTTACTGGGAGGTTCACTGGACTGGATAACGCCAACTGAATTCGCCGAGAGAACTGCCGGTTGTCAGAACATGCAACCAACATGAAGCCGGATATTCCTAATTATGGCTGGAGCATATTCGTGGTCAGGGGCACCAACCCGCATTACTAACTGAAGGTTATATCTAACCTTGAGGCATAGCAGAGTTTTCTATTGTTTTCATTATCGCACGTCCTTCTATTTTTTAAATATTTTATTTTTAACTTGTTTCGCAATGACATCAACTCTTGGGGGATAAATTATGTGTCTATTAATGCCTTTAGCCTCTATTTCAAGCAGTATTTCTTCAGCACATCCAGGAGTAATGCTCACCATTTTCATAGATTCTTTTAAATATTTGTTTTTTTCTAACGGAACGAAACCATTACCCCAGTCCTGGCTATGTTTGAAAAGAGAAAAATAACCATGTTGAGCTCTAACTCGAGGTATGTTGAAGGTTGTGGAAAACAATTTTGTTCTCGTTCCGGCGAATGGTAATTCAGTCTCCTGGTTATTAACAAAGTCTTTAGCTTCTGGGCACATTTGCCAGACGACTGGATTTGAGTCGGGATAACGTCTGATTTGTTCAACTGCAAACCATAGTGCAACACTAGGATCTCTTGTCCAATCTAGCAAACGAGTGGGGAGGCCATGGTGTTGCGCAACTACCAGCCAATCTCAGTCATTCGTAGGTACGATATGGAGACATCTCGCAGCTTCATTTTTAAAGCAGGTGAGCAGCTCTGTTTCACATTCTAATATTGTGTCAGAGCTTGAATGACGACAGATGCTGGGTAAAAGTGTCCATGGCATACGTTGACCACGGAAAAAGACATTCTCGGTTCTACGAACATTGTCCTTTGACCACTCTTGGTATTCCTTGAGACTTTCTACTATTACCGCTGAACTAGTCATACGCATCTCCCTATTGATGCATTTCAACTTTCCCTATTCATGGTAATGAAAATCACAATTGAACGAGATTTTTACATTACCCTACTTCTAGCGTAGTCAGTATGTTTTAGTCGACAAAGCACCACAAGCAGTATGATAGCCACTTGAGTGTAAGCAATCATTTTCTATCCGCATAGACGTATGTCTACTCATACTTTTTCAGGGTAAAGGTCATCAGTCCTTACGCGAACTGTAGTGTTCCATTGGCACAACCTCGTTCAGGGGAGTGTAGATCATGCTGGAATTCTGTTTCTGAATGGATCAGGGTTTCGGAATCGAATCAGATTCGATGTGCACAGTGAATTTAGTTTGATAATGGGCTCTTTTTTTGAAGAAACGCAATGAAAATGCAGCGGGGAACTGGTATACGATAAAGAACAACCAACTGCTTTAGGTCTAGTAACCAAGGAGTTATGCAGCATGACCAATTTCAGTCTATGGGGCAAACCTTTATGAGCTCAAGGATGCCGAAGTCACTTTATCAGTGTTTGATTTTTGGTCAATCGACACCAGAGCAAGTTACTAATATCAAGAAAACTATTTCTAACGCAATGGAAGGGTTTGGTCTTCAACCCGATGAGCATTTTACAATAACGGTAGGGTTCGAAGGCAGCTTTATAGAGACGGCTCCTTCTGTGGCTTTGTTTTTTGGTGGTGTGGCCCCTTCTTTGTCAGAACACGCTGAGTTAATGCGGCTAAGTATTCCTATAATACCTTTAGTGAGTGATGTCGCTAATGTCGCAAATGAACTTCCCGAATGTTTGAGATCTCTAAATGCCTTAGCGCTTGCACCTGAAGATATTGAGCTAATTAAACCGGCAGGTGTTGCTTTACAGTGTCTAGGCTTGCTTCCTACACAGCGCCGCGTTTTTGTGAGCTACCGCCGGACCGAGTCTAGAGATGTTGCCGTTCAATTATTTGAAGCTCTATCAGCCCGGCAATTTGAAGTATTTCTTGATACTCATTCTGTCGGTGCAGCTGTGGATTTTCAGAGCGTTTTGTGGCATCGATTATGTGATTGTGATGTCGTCGTAATGCTGGACACCCCCGGATTTTTTGACAGTCGTTGGGCTCGAGCGGAATGGGGGCGTGCGACAGATAAGCACATTTCAATCTTGCAAGTTCTTTGGCCGGGCCATACCGCATCTCGAACTAGTGCATTAGCTACCCCGAGAGTTTTGTCGGTAGATGACTTTGTTGATGGGAAGTTAACAGATGAAGTCATTGATTCTCTTTCACTTCAGGTTGAGGGCTTACGAAGTAAAAGTGTTGCGTTGCGTCACGCAAATATTGCCGGCCATCTCCGTAGTTCTATTGAGAGCATGGGGGGAGCTGTAGAGGCGATAGGTATCCGGCGCTCACTTGTTCTGAGGTTACCTTCAGGCAATCCTCTTGTGGCTCATCCTAGTGTTGGTGTACCAACTGCAGTTACGCTGCATGATGCTATGCGGGATAACGATAGCCGACCTGCTATTTTAGTTTATGACCATGTCGGACTTTCTGAGGAATGGATGACTCATCTGAATTGGTTGGGAACAAATGTCAAAGGCGTTCAGTGGATCAAGAGTCGTCAGGCAGGATGGGAATTATCCGAACTGGAGGGGCTATAAATGGGGGCGATTTTTCTTTCAGCAAGCGTGCCTGTATCTGGCAGAAAACCATTTGATGAAGACTGCGAGCCACAAATGATCCAGTCTGCTGTTATAGCCTTAGCGACGGTTGCCTTCGGAAGACGCACCATTGTCTGGGGTGGGCATCCCGCTATAACCCCAATGCTTTGGGCGGCAGCTGAGGATTTAGGTGTTCAGTATGCAACAGCAGTCAAACTCTTTCAGACTAAATTTTTCGAGGACTATTTCCCGGAAGATAATAAACGATTCGCAAACGTGACATTTGTTGACGCTATAGATAATAGCCGTGTACAGAGTTTACATATTATGCGAGAAGCAATGCTTACTTCAGAATCATTTGATGCAGCTGTCTTCATAGGAGGAATGGAAGGGATCAATGAGGAATATGAAATATTTCGTCAAATGCACCCTCATGCTAAATGTATTCCTATTGCTGTGACTGGGGGAGCAACAAGGGAACTAGCAAAAAGGCTTCGATACGCGATACCAAAAGATTTGGGGCCATTAGACTTCATCGGATTACTATATCGAGAACTTAATATTTCTCCAGTCGAAGCACGTAATATCTAATTTTGACTACAAAATCACGAGATAAATGTTATGGCAAAAGAGTTTTTTTAGTTTTCATTACCAGGATGTAAGTGATTTTCGAGCAAACGCTGTACGCAATCACTGGTTAACTAAATCTGATCGCGAAAGTGCGGGATACTTTGATGCGTCAGTTTGGGAAGAGTCGAAAAAGCAAGGGGATGTTGCTCTTAAAAAATTGATTAATGGAGCGCTAGTCAATACTTCGAATACGTGCATTCTAGTCGGCAGTAATACATACGAACGTCCATGGGTTCGCTATGAAATTTTAAAAAGTTTTGTACGTGGCAATCACATTCTAGCCGTGCACATAAATGGAATCAAAGATAAGCATCAGAAAACAAAAGCACTTGGACCAAACCCTCTTGCTTATGTTGGAGTTACTTATTCTGCCGATGGGAAAACAGGAACACTTTGGGAAAAAATTGGGGGGGAGTGGGTACAATATAATAAAATTGATGGTTCTGCAAACTTCAGCACTTCAGTTGACTCTACTTATAGAGGGAATGGCTATAATCTTTCTAATTTCTTTAATGTGTATGATTGGATAAAGGATGATGGTTATAATAATTTTTCTTCATGGCTTAAATAGATTTAGCCTAAGTTGAAATGTTTTTTCTAACATTCTTAGTTTGATGCCGAGTAGTTTCACCTTCTTGGCCAATCAGCAGACTGGTTGATAAATATAAAATAAATCGTTTCCTTTTCCAAAAAAATTGGAGGTTAGATATGAAACGTCAGGTTTTTTACAGCTTTCATTTCGATAATGATGTGATGAAGTGCAGCAAATTCATAACATGGGGGTAATTGAAGGGGAGGAACCAGTAAGGCCCAACACTTGGGAGCAGATAAAGTGTACTGAAAAAGGTGTGAAAGATTGGATCGATGAGAATCTTAAGGGGAAATCCTGCTTAGTTGTGCTGATTGGTAGCGAAACTGCTACCCGCCCGTTGGTGATTTATGAGATTCAGAAAGCCTGGGAACAGGGTAAAGCTGTAGTTGGTATCTTCATCCATCGACTGAACTGCCCGAATAATGGCTACGGAACAAAAGGAGAGAATCCTTTTGACCAATTGATCTTCAAACGAGGAGATGATGTTATTGAGCCATTGGTATACGAACCCGATAGTAACGATGCGTATAACGATATTAAGAAAAATTTATCAACTTGGGTTGAAAACGCTATCAATCAATAAATATATGAAATGGACTTACTATGGCTTATTTTACCAAAAGAGAAGCTCGTGCAGCAGCAGCAGGCGCTCGTGGCTCTCGAACTGCCTATGCTGTTTTAAGGGAAGGGCTGGAAAGTTATAAAGAGCATGAAAATTTTGATGTTTTTCTTTCTCATTCAATTGATGATGCCGATCTCGTTCTAGGGATAATGGTATTGCTTCAACAGCAAGGTTTACGCGTTTATGTGGACTGGATTGTTGACACACAACTTAGCCGTGATTCAGTGAACAAAGAAACAGCTGCTGTCCTTCGTGAGCGTATGAAGCGCTCCAGTTCAATGATGTATATAGCTACTGAAAATGCCTCAAATTCGAAATGGATGCCATGGGAATTGGGCTTTTTTGATGGGCATCATTCAAATCAAGTCGCTGTCCTCCCGCTAGTGGATTATGAAAATCAGATCTTTTTAGGACAAGAATATCTTGCCCTTTACCCAGTTGTGACTAAGCATTTACAAGAGAACGTGATTAATCACTATGTTGAGGATCGAGGGAAGAAATGGAGCCATCTGAGGAATTTTGCTCGTGGTGTACCATCATGGCGTTCTTATTAAAAATTTATTAATTACTACTGCGTAACTATTCTTTGCCTTCGAGGTTGAGTCTCATAGCGAAGGCAGAGAAGTTTTGTAACCTAGTTACTGTTGCGAACTATAGACTGAAAATCATCCAGCGGGTATGCCATGAGTGTAGAGACAGGTTGAGTCTATGTTCGAGTTGCAAATTTATATGTATGTTTTTAATGTGTTTTAATATTGAACGTCTTTTTTATTCATGGACCTAACCCGTCCACATGACCGCACATAATCCCATTCCTGCTTCAGCAGCCCGGATGCCGGAATGGATCGACACGACAAACTTGGATACCGACTTGGATTGATACTGACGCGCCTCAACAATAGCGAGTCACTGACCGTCAGGGGCCTTGCTGACGAATTTTACGTTTGCGAAAAAACAATACGGCGCGATCTGACTGAGCGCCTGGCTTACCTGAACCTGCTCCGACAGGGAAAGCAGTACCGCCTGCCCAAAGGGATTCTGGGACAACGCAGCAATACGGATTTGCGCCGTTTTAACCGCATTCTCAGCATTGAAGGACTATTTCCGCGCTGGGAAGATCGTCTGTTGAGCGTGCTACTGGGGGATAGCGAAAACAATCCCTTCCTGATCAAGCAACGCCCCTATGAGAATTGTGGTGCCTTCATGTCCACTCTTAATGCCATTTCCGGGGCGATTCAGGCATACCAGAAGATAGATTTTACATATAAAAACAAGGTTTTTTCGGCAATTGAGCCCTATCGTGTTGTGAATGACAAAGGGCTCTGGTATCTCGCCGCCCGGCACGAAGGTACGTTGAAGAGTTTTGCAGTTTCCACGATGACACATGTGCAGGTCAGTAATATGCGATTCAACCCCGATCCGGTTGTGAGTCAGCAGGTGGAACATGCGGAAAGCATCTGGTATGGTGATGAACTCACCGAAGTGCTGATCTCTGTCTCAGCCTGTGCGGCGTCTTACTTCACCCGGCGCAACCTTTATCCCGGTCAGGAAATTATCCATACAACACCAGCCGGTGATTTGCTCATTATTTCCCGTGTGGCGCACCCCCGGCAGATTATTCCTCTTATCAAATACTGGTTGCCTGAGGTGGAGGTTATTAAGCCTGCGTCCATCCGCAATCAGATTATTGACGACATGCGCAGTGCGCTCACCCGATATGATGAAATGAATGGAGATTCTTCAGATGAATAATGAAACAACTTTATACGACGATAATGACGTGGAAAACGCTTTTGAGGCGCTTGCAGTGAACTTACTGAGCGGGTTGCTGGGGGCGCATGATAATGCGCAAAATGCCGAGTTGAAAGACTGGCTGGACAGTCCTTTCCCCGTTCAGCCAGAGGTTTTACTCAAACATGCCGCATTTATCTGTGAGCGATTTCAGGCGGGGGATGACAGCCACCTGCTGATGCACGGCATTGATGAACAACTTGCGGCGATGACACTTTCCCGTAAGGAACGCTTCAGCCCAGTGAATAAAGGGATGGTTGGATATTCTGCTCCTCGTGACCTGGAGAAAGTGAATGCGCTGCTGAAGGTCATTATCACCTGGTATGAGTGCGAAATCGTCCGGCTGAAGATGAAGTATGGCGAAATCACGCCACCGGGGAAAAAATAAACCGCACCAGTAAGTCAGTGAGAGGGGAGAGCACAACGCTCTCCCTTCTGTTATTGATTTTCTGTCACAATTTTACAATGCCAGTTTTTAGCGCCAGCCGAACACACTTGTTGGCTTCCTGCATAATGACATCGTGCGGATACATATTCATTGCACGATACCCGTCTGATTTCGCCATTTTTCCTTCCATGCCCGCTTTATCCAGAATGGCTTTCCACGCATCGCGTATTTTCTTTGAGTCCTTTTCGCCCACGCCGCCGGAGAGCGTGCCAAATAGCTCCTTGTTGTTGTCGCCAATATTTTTGTATTCCTTTGCATCCGGGTCCAGCAGCATGGCCATTTGTGTTGACTGACGGGTGGCTTCATAGCAACGGCCCGCTGTTTCCAGTGAGATTTGAGCTGCGGACGCCGATGCAGATACCGCCAGAATGAAGGTGGTGAGAATAATGTTTTTCATTTATTTAACCTATGAAAAATGAAAAGGTTTGAATTCAGTTATTAATAGTGCCAGCACTGATGGGCTATTCATCGCCTTTGCGGTTGGCGGGTTTGCTGTAATAGATGACGCACTTATCTGCGAAGGCGGCCTGCTGGTATGCCCGGGGCAGCTCATTTTCCAGTGCATCGGAGTTCTCATTAATGGACTCCTGGTCAACGCCGTGGCGAGCCAGCTCGTTGTGCAACCAGCTTTTGGTAAAGGCGATGTCACTTCCACTGGACTCCATCAGCCCTTCATTGCCGTCCAGTGCCAGATAACAGCTCACCCGGTTTTCAACCTGAACCAGCCCGGCATGAGCGCTGGCAAGCGGTATGAGCGAGATAAACAGCGCAGTAAAAATTTTATTCATGATGTTTTTTCCTTAAATAACAGGTCATGTGGGATACCGCAGAATGAGCATATCGGGTGGTGGGGACAGGTTATGACCATGCGGGAAAGAATTTTCAGCGATGGATGAAGGCACGTCGAAGTGGGGCTGAGAGTCGCCAGCAACCTACTGATGTGGGTTCCATGATGCAGCCCATACGGGCAAGGTCACGACGGGCTGTGCGGGGTGAAATTCCGAATAACTGTGTGAGCACATGGACTGATGGCGTCTTCCCCTGACAGAGTAAAATGACGCAGTGGCAGAGGCGTTCGGCAAGTTTTTCAGCGCGGGTCATCAGTCCTCCCATACGCGCCAGGTATTCCCGCGTTGCAGACGTTTCAGCTGACGATGAAAAACCACGGTATTATCCGGTCTTCCGGTCAGGCACTCCGCCGTGAAACGATGACAGTTCTCCTTCAGCAAGTGATACTGACGTCTGGAGCCCAGCGCCCGTAATGCCCGACCGGCTGCGGCGATATTTCCAACCGGCAACCGTCCCTGACAATCGGTATAGACCGACATGGCAGGATTCAGGCCATTCAGTCTGGCCATAAATCCTTTGCGGTCGCTGCAAAGCACCTCACCATCACCGGACAGATGCACAATCCGGTTATTACCGGTGTAGATACCGCTGTGAGTGGCATAGCCGCCTGCCAGCCCACACCATACGATGCCGCCTTTTGCCGGTTCGTCCACCGTCTCGCGAATTACATTGTCGGCAAAGCTTTCCGCCAGGCTGAACAGAGGCCGGTATATCACCAGCCGGGAAATGAACGTAAACAGCATAAAACCTCCTTATTAGTCCGGGGTAACGGTGACGGTGAAGACATCCATCGCGCAGTACGCCATAAAATTATCCTGCCAGAGCGTCCAGAACGCACTTAGCTCATGGTTGAGCGGCAAGTCTCCCGCAAAGCGGTGCCAGGCATAGCGCTGTGACCAGCTGATATCGAATTCCTTTGTCAGTTCGGGCCATGCGCGGCCCTGCCAGCTGAAGTCGGTGAGGTAATCCAGCTGCCATATTGCAGGCTGCTCGCTGCGGATGATGCGAATTTCTACCGGATGCCAGCCACCGTTTTCAGCGCTGTACTCCGGGTCACGAAAGTTCAGCACGACACTCTGACAGGTGCCAGGCAGTGCTGCGAGGTGTGTGGTTATCAGTGCGATAAACTCACCGCTGAGGGGAAGGTCAAGCGTGGGCTGATGCAGTGTGGATGAACAAGGGGTCACAGATAAGCTCCTTATAGCAGTATAAATTGGGTTGCCTTCGGCAGTGCAAACGTCATGAGGGGTGGGTAAGGGCAAGGGGGATAAAGGGGGTCAGGCAGAAGGGGAAATTGTCAGCAGTTTTTCCAGTCGCTTTTCCCAGTCGGGGTAACAGCGATGGCTGAACGCCCCGCCGGAACCCTCTTCGGTGAGACAGATATCAGCACAGCGAAGAATGGCTGCGAGGAAACCTGCATTGTTACGGCTGGCGCTGGTAAACAGCGGGCGCAGAACCGTGGAGGTGAAGTCACCTGCTTCATGGGCTTTCAAAACCCGGGATATGGCGCTCAGGGCAATCCACTCCCGTGAAAACAGACCACCGCTATCGTTGGTAGTAATGCGCAGGCCCCGTTCGCCGTCGGCATTTTCCGTTATCTCCCAGTGCAGCAGGCCGGTGGAGTGCGGATTAATCTTCTCGGCCTCTCCGGTAAGAATGCTGTGGTCGTTTTGAGTTTCTGCAGTGGAGACTGGTGCAAGTTTGGTCTTTTTCATCGGTTAAAATCCTGAAGGTTCAGCCATAGCGATAAGTTCAGCGGCTCCTGTAAAGGTCGCTGAGAACGGGAACAGCAAATAAAAGCCCTGTCCTGAATCACTGAGAATGGTCAGGGCAAGAAACAGCGAATCATCCAGACGGATGACGTATTCGGCATTGCAGGTCAGATGGTGCAGATAAGTGGTCAGTTCTTCCGAAAGATGTTCTTCCTCACTGGGAAGCAGATATAAAAGCTGGGTCCGGGTTTCCTCCCATAATGTCGTTGCCACTGTGAGGCTGCTGTCGGCGCATTCGGTGAGTTCGTTAACCAGCTGCAATTGCTGAACTGGCGACACGGGCAGGCAGAAAGCGTCTGCCGGAGACTGTATAATGTGCATTGCGGTGTCCTTATTAATAATGGGCACCAGAATAATATGTGTCTGATACAGCTATTTATTGCAGGGGGAATACGCGTGAGTCTGAATGAAGATCTGAATGATTTTCTGGGTAAACTGAGAAAGCATCAGGATATACGTTATCTCCAGGGGGTAACACCTGCGACATTTTTCCGTTTTTTGAATGGCAGCGTCCACCTTAGCCATATCACTGAACTGGCAAAAAATTCCGTGCTGAATGTTCTGCAAAACCCGGAGCGGGCTGATTTTATCTCTTCTTTCTTTGCCGATTTACGTTACCGGGGGAAGGGGCTAAAAACACAGGCTTTCAGGGATAGTCTGATGTGGAGCTATATCCGGCTATATCACCCGCAGCACTTTAAGGTGAATATCTATCATGATGCTTACATTTGTGATCAGATTAATGCTCTGGAGGCATTCTTTGATTCATATTGCTCAGGCGTCAGCAGCGTTCATTTTCAGGCAATAGATAATCTTTATGCAAATGGCAGCCTGTCTTTCTTCCCTGCGGTCAGGACCCTTACACACTCCCCTTTTGACAGTCGCACCTGTAATAACGCTCTGAAAACCATCCGGAAGACGGGGATGGACTCCCTGTATGTGCTGGATGAGAATTTAATGAAGGTGCTGAATTTTTCCGCCCAGGACGGGATTCAGCACGTAATGCAGCTTTATCAGCCGAAGGAGCCGGCATCTGCACTAGCGATTATTGAATATTCGCTGCGGCTATACCGCGAATGCAGAAAGGATGCTGAGGATTTCGCAAATAACTTTTCTGCCAGTGACTACAATGAAAAAAGAAAAGTACTGGAGAAAAAAATCGCTTTTGACACTGTTTTTCTCTATGTGCTGCTGACGGATTTTTGTGACGCTAATGGATTTGATGCTTTCGACAATAAGGCACTGGGTTCGATTAAGCCGGTTCGACCAACCATTTTCTATATAAAAAGCCGGTTCAATTTGTCAAGTGATAAAGTCCTTTCTTTGCAGAAAGAGATTGTCTTGAAATCGGTGCTTTATGCTGTGCTGAAAAGAATGCAGGCAGACAGCAGCACGCAGTATACCCGGCATCGCTTACTCCGGGAGATTGGTGAGCACTATCCCTGGATTGATGCGAACACATCGCGTCGTAACCTTGATATAGAGACCCTGATAGACCGCCCAGAACAGGAATGTTGCATAGAAGCATTATGGGCGGCCAGAACCCTTGTTGATTCCTTCTGTACGGTATAACGGTGCATCCCGTCCCTCAACTGCCGGGCCCATTACTTGGTGCAAGATGCCCATGGCACCCGGCGTCACATTGCACACATCTGGTAAATCAGGGCATGCGTCGTATGTGATTAATTTATTGTTTTTCATTGGTTTTATTGCTCTGCGCACCGCAAAACCGTGTATTTTTTCTGGGGTGTATGGCTTCCCTTACGGGGATTGTCCCAATAAAATTATCCCCGTGCCGTAGATGAAAGCACGCACCTCTACGGCGTTACCTTAATGGAAGGATACTTTGATATGAATACTTTACGCTTTACCCTGAATGCAGCTGGCTATGATGACACTTGCTGAGTTGTTCTTGCGGTATCTGGAATACTCCAGAATACACAAGAAGTCGTTTGCCTCAGATCAGTCAAAAATTAAACATTACCTTCTGCCAAGACTGGGCCATATTAAACTTAATATGATAAACCGGCGTGATATCGCTGATTATATTAATGGGCTTGATGGCCTGAAGTTCTCGACACGCAATCGCCACATCGCTTTACTTAAGGCTATATTTACCTGGGCCAGGGAGTTTGACTATATTTCAACATCTCCGGTCGCAGGGTTTAAAACTTTTAAAGAACCTGCATCATTACGGCGTGCAATGGAGCCTGATGAATTTACCGCTTTTATGCAGGTGCTGGATGCTGAAATTAAACAAGAACCAAGGGACACGCTTTTAATTCTGTCTTTTTTGGCGCTAACCGGTATGCGACTCGGTGAGGCGCGCTCTGCGGATATTCAGAGCATTAATATGAGCAGAAAAACCTTGTTTCTTCATGATACGAAATCAGGGGATTCGCGGCTTGTTCCCTTATGCCAGAGGGCGATGGATATTGCTCTGATGCAGGTGAGCAAGTATGGCAATGGAGGGCTGCTTTTTCGCTCAGGAGCCGGTGGCAGAGTCACTGAGCCCCGCAGGCTCATGACGGCAATATGTGAAAGGGCGGGGATTGCGCGCTTTACTATTCATGAGCTTCGCTACACCGCCGGAAGCGCAATGCTGGCTGTGACCCGGGACATTTATTCCGTTCAGCGGTTTCTCGGTCACAAATGCACCAAAACAACTGCGATCTATGCACAGTATTTTGGTGGGCAGCAACATGATGATATCGAACGCGCGATGGCGCTGATGCTGAACCGCTGAGATTAGTAATTAAACCTTGAATCTGTATTACGGAATTCATTCCCTTTAACCGGGAAGGGGATTCTACAACCTGAATTTAACCTGAATAAGGATGTATTATGTCTGACGTTAAGAAGAAAAATGAACTTCGTTTACCGGAAGGTTTTGTTGAAGAGAATGGTAGATTGTATTTTTGTCATGAAGATGACGATAAAAAGAAACTTGTGTCCAGTCATTTACTGGAACCTGTGGCAAAAGCCTGTAACCGTGCCCGCAACGGTAACTGGCAAATTATTCTGAAATGCACGAATCATAGCGGCACTGAAGTTGACATAACTATCAGCCTGAAAAAGGTTAAAAGAAATGCCGATTCTGTTATCAGCCATCTTGCTGGTAAGGGCGTTTTTGTCCAGGACAGCAAATTATTCCTTTTGTTCCTGGAAAAGTCCTGTGAGCTGGACTTGCCACTCTGCCGCGTGGCGATTCGACCGGGTTTTCAGCCTGAGGAGTTGGTGTTTCAGTTTGGTCCTTATCCCATTTTTGTTGCTGAACGAGAGGGGATTCAGGATGTGATCCCGAATGAGGATATGGCGATTAATGATGCTATTGCTGTCTCGGGTCCGCTTGAGCAATGGCAGGAACATATTGCTCAGAAGGTATGTGGTATGGCACCCAAATTGTCGATTCTGGTGGGGCTGAGTTCATCCCTCCTTCCTTTACTCGGCGAAAGTGGTGCAATTTTCCATCTGTGTGGTGACAGTTCTACGGGCAAAACTGCTGCGATCCAGGCTGGAGCCAGTGTGAATGGCCTTGCTGCTGAACCCGGAAGCGGTAGCCCGACCCAAATTCAGCGCTGGAACAGCACGTCAAACGGACTGGAATTGCTGATGGTAATGAATAACGGAACCACGTTGTGCCTGGATGAGCTGGGTTCCTTCACCGGCAAATTTTTTGCTGAGACGCTGTATGACATTGTTTCTGGGGCAACGAAGTCGAGAATGGACGGCGAGACTCTGGGGATGGCCCGACAATCAACGTGGGTGCAGAATGTGCTTTCGACCGGCGAGTTAACCATTGTAGACAGAATTCGGCAGGAAAAGTCACCTGTGATGGACGGCATGTTGCATCGCGCCTTGTCTATTCCTGTCACGGCAGAGGATTCCCGTGGCGTGAATGAAGACATTGATGCTGCCCGACAGCGCATTGGTGACATAAAAACCAGCCTGCTGACCTGCCATGGTAGTGCTGGTTATGAATTCATTTGTTGCCTGACGGGCCTTACCGATGGAGAGGGTAGGTATTTTGACTGGAAAGCGACCTCTGATTTTCTGAAAGCAGACCTGGGTGTCATGCTTGATGAGATGAAACGACGTTTACATGCAGGCCTGATCACCCTTAATTCTGTTGAGTGCAGGGCTCTCCAGCGTTTTGCAATCCTCTATCTTGCGGGTGCTCTGGCATCAAAGTGGCAAATCCTGCCATGGGAAAAAGAAGAGATTGCCGATGTGGTTTACATAGCTTTTAACCGCTGGTTGCAGAACTATCGTTTTGATGCGGGCCGTAAGCAGAACGTCCTGATTACCGTTCAGAACTTCATTGCAGTGAGCCGGTCAAAATTTATTGATGTGAAAATGCCCTGTTTTGCGTCCCGTAAAACCGATACTGCCGGGTATATTCTAAATGACGGGAGCTATTTGATACTGCCGGATACCCTTGAGAAACTTGGCATGAACTGGGGCTTGTCTGCAAAAAAACTGGCCCGCTTAATTGACGAAGAAGGTTATCTGACCCGCCCGGAAGGCGATCGTCTGACGACACGCCGGACCATACAAAAAGTGAACGTGACGGGGTACTGCTTATCCGCCGAATTTGCCACAGCCGGTTTCTGAACTCTTAATAATTGATTCATAGGCCGCCCGCACAGGCGGCCTTTCTCATTTCTGTTGATTAATCAGATGACCCGGAAAATGCCAGTGCATTACCAATATGTTGCTCTATCAACTGACCGGTTGCTTTCAGCCGTTGCGGATGCAGATGAGCATAACGCTGTGATGACTGAATGCTGCGGTGTCCGAGCTGGGCCTGAACATCATATAAGGTGCCTCCCCGTGAAACGATTAATGCTGCGACGGAATGGCGGCATGTGTGAATACAGACCTCTTCATCGTAGATGCCTGCCCGTCGGATAATGCGCCTGAAGGCTTTGGTGACATTGCAGACAGGTTTACCCGGAATTTTGCCGCCAAACATCCAGATATTGCCCCCGAAGCGGGGTAATTCATCAATCAGCTTTATCGCCCAGTCGTTGAGATGCACCAGTCTGCCTGAGCCATTCTTGGTTTCCGGCAGCCACAGCGTTCCCTGTTGCATACTGTAATGCGCCCATTTTGCCAGTCTCAGCTCATCACGTCGCAACCCGGTCAGTAACAGTAAACGAATATAAATCCCGGCCACGCGGCTGTTGTCCTGACCCGCGGCATCGAATATGCGCCGGATTTCCGTTTCTGAAAAATAGCGCTGGCGGGCGTTATTTTCACGCAGCAGAGGGATGTTCGCTGCCGGGTTCACCGTTACCATCTCATGGCGCAGTGACCATCTGAGGAGGGCTTTCAGCAGGGCAATCACCCGGTTATTGGTGGCGGGCTGGCAGGTTTCGCACAGTGAAGACTGAAGGTGGGTGACGTGACGGGGCGTGATTTCATTAAGCAGCAGATTTCCCATCACCGGGGCAATGTGGTCACGAAAGCGCTGTTCATCCTTATTCCAGCTCTTTTTATGCAACTTTGCCCACGGGAAATAATACTGACTGAAAGCTTCCTGAAGGGTGGGAATGTCCCGGCATTTGTCCCGCTCATAACGCGGGTCAGTGCCGTTGGCTATCTGGCGTTTCATCTCAGTGGCAATCTTTCGGGCGACAGTGACATCAATTTCCGGCCAGTGACCGATACTGATAGCACGTTTGCGGCCCTGCCAGAGATAGCGCAGGAGAAACTTCTTCTTACCTTCTCCTTTACCTACCAGACATTTGAGCCCGCTGATTTCGGTATCGCTGTACTCGGCTTCCCGGGAAGCGGCATCGGATTCATTAGGCGGCAGGCCATCAATGAGGCGGTGAGTGAATTTGAAACGACGTGGTGTGGGCATGCAGAAGTCTCCTTATGCAGTGGGTGATTTAATGCGTGAATGTGGTCAGAAAGTGAGGCAGGGAGGGAAGAGTCCCGTTCCTCAGTGTGTAATGCGCGTTGGAGCAGAAAAGGCAGCATGACTATGTTGTGGCAATGACGGCTACTGATGGGGGAAGGTGATCGCCAGAATTCTCCGGTCCGTCTCTGGTCTTCCCCGCAACTTACCCGGCGAAATCCCTTAAAACGGGAGCTGAAAAAGTAATGCGCCATAACGTTTTGACAGGTAATTCCCCGTTTCCCCGTGAGAATGGTGCAGGGGAGGGCACTGAATTAAAGGCAACGGTGTGTTGTTTACTATCGGTCTTTCAGTGAATAGGGTAAACTTATTAGATAATAAACAACCTATATGAATAATATATAAATGAATATGTACATGAAACCGTTTGTTGATCAGTAAATCATTACAGTTAATTTGGAACTATTTTATTAATGGATATGAATATTAATAGTTGACTTAATTATGAAAGAAATATCAGTCACGCTGTGTTTCCACCTTTATCTGCTGCAAGAATAAAAGTCATGGTTAATGATACATCATGTCACTTGAGAAAATAAAATGAAAAGCCTTCATTGTCTGTTTAATTTGCTTTTATCATGTAACGTATGTTTTTTGGAATTGAATTTATTACCATTATTTTATGAAGGAATATACAGAGTGATATAAATGTTGGATTGATGACTGGTGGTAGCATTCATACCTACCCTGTGAAAATAAATCGGGGAAACGGGAAATTTATAGCAAAGTGTTGGTATACAAGGGATGTGTGGATCTCTGTTACGGGAAAACTACGGGGATATTGTGGGAAAAGGACGGGAGAGAGGTCCTATGTTGATGCTGATCAGATCTTTTCTGGTTTGCACTTGCTCATATCGTGAATAGCGTTAGTGTGGTGAGCATCATTTGCCAAAAGGGTAAGACAATGAAAGCCATACAGCAGCATGCTGCAGCGCTTATGGATAGTATTGCACGATGGAATGAAGTGACGACTCTGGCTAAATTACGCTATCAGTCCGAGCTGGCACCTGATTTCAGCCTCATGGACTGGCTGAGGAATGACGAACTGGCCCTTTCACGCTATCTACGATTTTTGCTTTCTCCTAATGAAACTCATGGTCAGTCAGCACTGTTTCTAAAGGGATTTCTTTCCCTCATTGAAAAGAGTGGGCACGATAGCCCTATAACTACCGGAGGCAGCCATCATAAAGTCAGGGTTGATTATGAAGTCACTATTGAAAACAGAAGAAAAATAGATCTGTTGATGACGTCTTCAGAGGGTTTTATTGCTATCGAAAATAAGCCATGGGCAGCAGATCAGGAAAATCAGTTAGGGGATTATGCATTATGGCTGAACAAAAGTGAAAGACCATGGAAGTTAATTTATTTATGCAATCAGGAACCAGGAGAGTGGACTCTTCCTGACAATACCCCGGAAGCGCTGAAGCAACATATCCTCACGATATCCTGGCATGAAGTCGTCAAATGGCTTAATGAATGTTTATTACATATTCGGGCAGGTGCGGTCAGAATATTTGTTGAATCATTGATTAAATATATCAACCAGTCAATTAATGGTGAGTTCATAATGAATAATAGTCGTGAGTTGTCAGAAATCATCCGCAAGGATAGGCACTCTATAGAATCGGCATTTATGATTTTTAACCAAATGAATGAGGTTCGCAACGATTTATTCAAAGAGTTTATTTCTGATTTAAATGCCAGTTTCATTAATCATCCTTATTCTATTGAAATCTCGGATGAGGACATATCGAAACGTGGGGCTAATTTTTATATCCCATTAAGTCCGGATGGTAATTACTCTTTGTGCTGGGAGTTTGAGTATTCAGGTTATTATGGCTTATTTTTTGGCATTTCGGGAGTGAGTCTGGTTGAAGGTCAATCTGCAAAAATAGCTGCTGCCATGTCAGAGATATTTCCACACACGCAGGGTAAATCCAGCGAATACTGGTCATGGTGGAGCAGGGGTTTCGATCTGAAAGGGAAAAATCGCATTCCTAGAGACTGGGGTAATGATGGAGCGGTTTGGGCGAAGCTCCGTGAGCGTGATACAGACAGTATTTTTGCAGCTACCCGTGAAGCGATTCTGGCCGTTCATGAAAAGCTGGATATGTGTTTATTGCGTTAATTATCTGATCGCCTGCAGTGGTAGATAGCCAATGAGGACAGGACGTGATCACGACTTAATGTGGTAAGCAAAATCTATGAGAGGGTACATGGATAATATCGAAGACAGCATTCCGTTTGGTATGCAGTAGTTGATTGATGCTGAGAGCGACGGGAAGATTTGGCTAAACAGTATTCCGGTCGTGAACGAGCTGTTGGATGATTTGCAGCGCGTGGCATGGCATGCGCGAATTCAGCAGGCAAAACATGAGATAACGGCGCACAAAAGCGCGTATTTGGTGAATGCCAAGATCAGCGAACTGGTGCAGATCTTCGAGGGTAGGAATCCGGCCTATGCCGTCCTGCCGTGGAATACCGATCCCCACCAGATGAAAGCATACATTATGAAACAGGACGACTACTGGGGAGACGATGCCGACGTTATCTATGATGATGCCTTGCCGCGATTGCTCAATTGCTGTGCTGCTGCGGCAACTTGTGGTGTTGAGTCGCTATTACCAGACTGCCCTGAGATATTCCGCAGCAGCAAAGAACAAGTTCTCGCTGACCTGTCTGAGCAGCGCTATCTGGCTGGTGCGTTCCTGATGGGGGTGCCAGTAGAAATATTTATCCAGATGGCGGGCTAAATACCCCCCAATACCGCTACATTTTTACCAATCCATGCTTACTTTCGGAGAATGGACTGGCGGTTTCTATAAAATGGCGAACCTTCTTCAACGGCAGCCAAATTGAACGACACTGGTGATTGTGGGTTATCGTATCATGAAAAGCTTGCCATAGTCTGATCAGTAATTGAATAACTGTAATCCTGTGACTTTTGGCTATACAAGTTGGAGTCAGTTGGTTGAGAGTACTCATAACCGATATTATTGAGAACCGTGAACAAGGCCGGGAACCCTTTCCGGGATTGTGAGGGGTTGAGCAAGCCTACCGGCGCGGTAGTATTTTTACACCAGCTGGGAACAGTTTGAAGACCAGAGCCTCGTTTAGGATTATGTCCATTGTTGGAGGGTAAGATCACAAAGAGATTACACCCGAACAATGGTCAAAAGTCTCTGATGAAATTCAGCATAAACTTCAATTACAATGCGTTTAGTTCTTCCTTCCTTATCATTATCGCTTCGTCTCTATTTAGAAAACCTTTACCTCGACATTTTCTACAATTCCTTATAGTAATTTTTGTACAGTCCGGACAGTCAAAGGAGTCGAAAACATCGATGTCAATTTTTGAATAAATGTTATTCAAAACATAGCCATTCCCCATACAGACAGGACAAGACTGTGCACCCAATACTTGAACACCTTCACAAAGAGGGCATTCAATATATGTACGACCAGGATTCACATTTCGTTTTTTCTTGGGGATAAGTTTAATATACTGCTCAAAATATTTTTTAACTGCTCTATATACGTCCTTTCTATCTTCAGTCGATTGAAAAAGTTCCGGGTCAATTCTAAGTCTCATCATCCCCGTCTGTTTCAAAACAATCAGATCCTTTTCTTTATCACTGACAATTCCCCATGAATTAGTGTGTTCAGGATGCCCATCATATTCAAGTCCAATTTTAGCAATGATTTCATTTGTATCTGAGTCATATAATTCAATTATTAAATCGTTTGAAAGGCTTTTTTTGGTTTTTGGATTGTAAACCTTTTTCTGAAGATGAAAATTTACAGAGTAACATCCATGAACACCATTTATTACGACATTAGTTCCTGAGATATTTTTAAATCTTAATGGTTTAAAATAAGACATAACGTATGCAATAAATGTTGTCTCCGGGGCGGATGAAATTTTGTTGTTAGATTTGAAATTAAATAAATAATCAGATAGATTTTTATTATTAAGTATCGCATCCATTTCTGAGAGACTTAGGCATACTATAGTTCTTTTTTTCTTTTCCATATTTAATTCACCTGAAAATAATTTTTATTTAACTTCTATTAATATCTTCAAGCAACATATCTTTTAAATTTTCTACGCTTAAGGCTTCACTGCTGCGATGTATCATTGCATGACAGTTGGGACAAAGGGGAACCATATCAGTAATTGGATTTACCACGTAGTCCTCACCTACCGTATGCAGCGGTTTGATATGGTGCACGTGGATAAAGCCTTTGCCGTGTTCACCATAGACTTTCTCAAAGTCGAAGCTGCAACACTTACAGGAAGTACCGTGATGGTCAATGCAAGCCTGTCGTGCTCGTGGATCACGCTCGTAAGAGTTTACTGTAACCTGCTTTTTTGCACCTTCTGCGTAATTCTCAGGTGCGGGAATTTCATCGGGAAACGAGTTAGGTAAGAAGTCGGCATACCATACTGTTCCTTCTTTTCGTAGAAAACGCTTTTCAAGTTTAGGGGTAAAACTTTTGATAACGGCAACATCTCGATCTTCGTCGTTTCGCCCCTGCTCCATATCAAAGGTGAAAAAGTCATAACCTTCGGCAATCAATTGGATGTGTTCAATAGCTTGAACGTATCCCAAGTTCTTTCTTGTCTTGCCATCTACCACTTTGGTTTTCCACCGCTCTCGGAGTATTACAGACCTTTCCTGTTCTCTCTGTACATCCCATGCGCCAAAAATCACCATCTTCTTTGCGTGATTAACGAATGACCAACTCCATGTCCAGTTCCTGCAAGTAGCCCCATGTGACTGGATGAATTGTTTTCTGTTCATGTCCATCTCCCTTTTAAGTATTTCTTTGTACATAAAAAATGTACGAGTGATCCAGCACTTTATATAGTTTTCTGACAGCACCAGCATAAGGGGATTTGAGCAATTAGAGGTTAGTATGAAACCGGGCTTGAACAGGCCGGGGCAAACGAGCAAATCGAAGTGCGGTAGTTACTCACGAATAATTACCAAATCACTTTAAGTACTTCAATTGTAGGTACTGTTGTCTGCTTGAGCAAAGCGAGTGCAATCAATCCCTGCGGGTTTTCAGGGGGATTACCGGAAAGGATGATGCTTTTCTTCCCCAGACCGGACAAAGACCGGATGCTGCCTTGCTGTGATCAATTCACCAGCCAGGTATACTTGTTGGAAATAGTGTTTTTTGGTAGCGTGAAGACCAGCAGACGTTGGCACAGTGACCGGAGGGGTGAGCCGCTAAAGGGAAATGCTCAGGCTGGATGGAAGAGGCCGAGTGGCGGTAACTGTGGCTAAGACGACCAGAAATCTACCGGAACCTCAGAAAGCAAAAAACCAGCCCTAGGCTGGTTTTTCTAAATAGTGGTGCCCGGACTCGGAATCGAACCAAGGACACGGGGATTTTCAATCCCCTGCTCTACCGACTGAGCTATCCGGGCAACGGGGCGCATTAAACCCGATCTACCCTCTGCCGTCAACGATATTTGTTAATTTCGCTACTGACCGCATACTCTGTCGCCATTTCGCTGCAATATCAGGCAAAAAACGCAGTCCACAGGGCAGAGAGCGGCATGGCGATCACCAGCGCAGGCAGCATATTCACCACCGCAAACATCTTGATCCCACAGATCCTCAAACCCGTCGCCAGCAGCAGCAGGCCACCGACGGCGGTGAAGTCAGCCATCATTGCCGGGGTTGTCAGCGGCAGTATCAGCGTGGCGCAGGTTGCCAGGGCGAGCTGGATAAGCAGCATCGGCACGCAGATGGCGGCGACGGCAATACCGAGTGTGGTCGCAAAGATGGTGGCGGTAAAGAAATCGAGAAAGGCTTTCGCGATCAGTATGCTCGGATCTCCGGTCATTCCTTCCTGCATCGAACCAAAAATTCCCGTACCGCTGGCGCAGAACAGAATAATGATGGCCACATAGTTCTGGATAAACGCGTCGTGACCGCCGCCTTTCTGTTTACCCCGCGAGAGCAGATTTTTCGCTCTGCTGACGGCACCATTAATACCCTTCTCCAGATAGCAAAACTCGCCAATCAGCGCTCCAAGCAGCGTTGCCAGCACCATTACCGGCAGGTTGGCGCACTTGATAACCAGCAGAATACCAATACCTAGTGAGGCCAGGCCGAAGATCGAGGGCATGGAGGAGCGAATACGCTCCGGTAATCGCTGGCTCAGCACGGCGCCCAGCACGCCGCCCAGCAGCACCGCACCTGCGTTAATAAATGGTCCAATAACCACTGCGAACTCCTACTATTTACTCATTGATATTGCATTATTATTACTCTTTTCAGTGAGTAATCGCCAAATGTAATGACGTATTTTGCATAAAGATTCCTTCTTGCACCACCTTATGAAAGGTGACATTATTGCGCGAATTTTCTTCTCTCAGATACGGGGCCGCCCATGAACAGATCTTCTCTCGCTGTGCGAATGGCTGGCCGTATCGACACATCTTATTCTACGCTCACCATGCGGTGAGGGTAACGCAGGCTCACTGCAGGACAACAGTAAAACCAGACGCGTTCTGTTTTTACTGATGTCTGGCGGTCGGAGCTGAACTCCGGTCAGACACATTCGTTGGGCAGGGGGACTCCCTGTCCGGGGCTTTTTCTCGCCTTGCACGGGTATTTGCGCTTATGAAATCAATGAAAATTGCCGTCAGCCGCGAGCTGGCGTCCGCCTTATCCACGCACCGGGAAGTGGTGACGCTGGATAACACAGATTTTACGGATGTGGCGGCAGTCGTCATTACCGTCGCTGACAGTCACAGCGGCATCCTCGCGTTACTGAAACGCACCGGTTTCCATCTGCCTGTCTATATGTTCTCAACAGAGCCTGTAGAAGCCCCTGCGGGTGTCGATGCGGTAATCGACGGCAAAGCGCAGGAGTGGTTAGAGCTGGAAGCCGCCGCCTGTCGCTACGAAGAGAACCTGTTGCCGCCGTTTTTCGACACCCTCACTCAGTACGTGGCGATGGACAACAGCACCTTTGCCTGTCCGGGGCACCAGCACGGCGCGTTCTTTAAGAAGCACCCTGCAGGGCGTCAGTTTTTCGATTTCTTCGGTGAGAACGTCTTTCGTGCCGATATGTGCAACGCCGACGTGAAGCTTGGCGATCTGCTGATCCACGAAGGTTCCGCCAAACATGCGCAAAAGTTCGCGGCGAAAGTGTTTAACGCCGACAAAACCTACTTCGTTCTCAACGGCACCTCGGCCGCCAACAAGGTGGTGACCAATGCGCTGCTGACCCGTGGCGATCTGGTGCTGTTCGACCGCAACAACCATAAGTCCAACCATCATGGCGCTCTGATCCAGGCCGGTGCCACGCCGGTTTATCTCGAAGCAGCCCGCAACCCGTTTGGCTTTATTGGCGGCATTGATGACTGCTGTTTTGACGAGGCCTACCTGCGGGAGCTGGTCCGTGAAGTCGCTCCGGAAAAAGCCCGTGAAGCGCGTCCGTTCCGCCTGGCGGTGATCCAGCTCGGCACCTATGACGGCACCATCTATAACGCCCGCCAGGTGATCGACAAGATTGGCCAGCTCTGCGACTACATCCTGTTTGACTCCGCGTGGGTGGGTTACGAGCAGTTTATCCCGATGATGGCGGACAGTTCGCCGCTGCTGCTGGAGCTGAACGCCAACGATCCGGGGATCTTTGTCACCCAGTCGGTGCACAAACAGCAGGCCGGGTTCTCCCAGACTTCGCAGATCCATAAAAAGGATAACCATATCCGCGGCCAGGCGCGTTTCTGCCCGCATAAGCGGCTCAACAACGCCTTCATGATGCACGCCTCTACAAGCCCGTTCTACCCGCTGTTTGCGGCCCTCGACGTGAACGCCAAGATCCACGAAGGGGAGAGCGGACGTCGGCTGTGGGCAGAGTGCGTTGAGCTGGGCATTGAAGCGCGCAAGGCGATTATTGCCAACTGTAAGATGATTAAGCCGTTTATCCCGCCGGTCGTGGCCGGACGTCCGTGGCAGGATCACCCAATCCACGCGATTGCCAGCGAACTGCGCTTCTTCAGCTTTGAACCGGGGGCGAAATGGCACGGCTTTGAGGGCTATGCCGACCAGCAATACTTTGTCGATCCCTGTAAACTGCTGCTGACCACGCCGGGCATCGACGCCGAAAGCGGCGAATATACCGATTTTGGTATTCCGGCGACCATTCTGGCGCACTACCTGCGTGAGAAAGGCATTGTTCCGGAGAAGTGCGATCTCAACTCCATTCTCTTCCTGCTGACCCCGGCGGAGAGCGCCGAAAAAATGGCGCAGCTGGTGGCAATGCTGGCCCAGTTTGAGCAGCACATCGAAGATGATACCCCGCTGGCGGATGTTCTGCCGACCATCTGGAACAAATATCCGGTGCGCTACCGCGACTACACGCTGCGCCAGCTCTGCCAGGAGATGCACGATCTGTATGTCAGCTTTGACGTGAAAGATCTGCAGAAGGCGATGTTCCGCAAAGAGAGCCTGCCCACCGTGGTGATGAACCCGCAGGATGCCAACCAGGCCTTTATTCGCGGTAACGTCGAACTGGTACGCATCAGCGAAGCCGAAGGGCGCATCGCGGCGGAAGGGGCGCTGCCATACCCGCCGGGCGTGCTGTGCGTGGTACCGGGTGAACTCTGGGGCGGCGCGGTGCAGCGTTACTTCCTGGCGCTGGAAGAGGGCGTCAATCTGCTGCCCGGTTTTTCACCGGAACTGCAGGGCGTATACAGCGAGAAGGATGCGGACGGGATTAAGCGTTTGTACGGCTATGTACTGAAGTAAAAAAAATCCCCCTCCGCAGGGAGGGGGACTTAACCGATTAATGCGCGACGGTTTGCGCACCTGTTGGGGTACGAACATGTTTGTACTTGAACAGCACCATGAACGCGAAAGCCAGTACCAGTGAGTAGCCTGCGAAGATCAGCCACACCGGCTGCCAGTTAGTAATACCGTTAGTGGTATACATCTCCACAACCTTGCCGCTCACCACGCCGCCGAGAATACAGCCGAAGCCGTTGGTCATCATCAGGAACATGCCCTGGGCGCTGGCGCGGATTTCCGGACGAACCTCTTTTTCCACGAACACGGAACCGGAGATGTTGAAGAAGTCGAAGGCGCAGCCGTAGACAATCATCGACAGAACCAGCAGCACGGTACCGAAGGCAGACGGGTCACCGTAGGCGAACAGACCAAAGCGCAGCATCCACGCGAAGATACTGATCATCATCACGTTCTTGATGCCGTAGCGGCTCAGGAAGAACGGGATGGTCAGGATGAACAGTGTTTCGGAGATCTGGGAGATCGACATCATCACCGAGGCATGTTCAACGATAAAGCTCCCGGAGAACATCGGGTCGTTATCAAAGCTGTGCAGGAAGGTGTTGCCGAACATGTTGGTGATCTGCAGCTCCGCACCCAGCAGCATGGAGAAGATGAAGAAGATCGCCATGCGTTTGTTTTTGAACAGCGCGAACGCGTCCAGGCCGAGCATGGAGCTCCAGCTCTGGTTTTTCTGCTGGTTAGAGACCGGAATGTGCGGCAGCGTCAGGGTGAACAGCGTCAGCACCAGAGACAGCGCAGCACCGATGTAGAGCTGCATATGGCTCAGTTCGAAGCCTGCGAAGCTCACGCCCCACATCGCCATGATAAAGCCGATGGTGCCCCAGATACGGATCGGTGGGAAGTCGGTCACGATATCCATACCGGCGTTTTTCAGACGGTAGTAGGAGATGGTGTTGATAAGCCCCAGCGTTGGCATATAAGCCAGCGAGTTAAGCAGGATCACCATAAACATCGCCCCTGGCGTGGTGACTTCGGCCGCCATAAACAGCGTACCCGCCCCCACCAGATGACAAAGCGCATAGACCCACTTCGCGCTTATCCATTTGTCCGCCACGATCCCGAGCAGCGTCGGCATCAGGACAGCGGCAATGCCCAAAGAGCTATAGACAGCGCCGATAGAGGCACCGTCGAATTTGAGCGTGACAAACATGTAGGAGCCGAGCGTGGTCAGCCAGCTCCCCCACAGACAGAACTGCAGAAACGACAAGATTTTAAGCTGCAGCTTAAGGTTCATGTTACTTTCCTCACAAGAGAGCGGGCTGTATGTTGGTGTAGAAACATTTGGGTTTTGGATTTGATGCAATTCTATCAGCGAGTGGCGTTAAGTTTTGTTACCTCCCGCAAAAAAATGCAATCCACATTAATTTGCAGTTTGGATTGTGATGCAAATAACAATTTCGTATGGATAAAGCGGGCGGTCAGGAATGAAGGATTACCCTCTCCACAACGGAGAGGGTAAAAAAAGTCACACTACTTTCTACGATAGCTCTTCTGAGCCGTATTGACCTTATAGAGGTAGCGGCGGGACTCTGCGGAAGGGTGACGGGTGGTGAGGGTCTGATAAACATCCCCCGGCGACATGCTGTTGATGATGCTCGCCGCCTTGATTTTATCGTTGGAGAAGACGCGCAGCACGCTGCCTGCGCCACCGTTATAGGCGGTGATCACCGCGTAGCGACGCGAGGTCGGGTTATCAATGCCGCCCAGGTAAACGTTATTCAGCATCGCCAGATAGGCGGTGCCGGTATCGATGTTGCTTGCGGGATCGAACAGATAGCTGCGGCTCGGGGTGCCGGAACGCCCCTGCGAGCGGAACACGTCTTTGCCGGCGCTGTGCTGCACAACCTGCATCAGGCCCAGGGCGTCGGAACGGCTTACCGCGTAAGGGTTAAACGACGACTCCGTCTGCATAATCGCCAGGATCAGCGACTCATCCACACCGTATTTACGCGAGGCCTGGCGTACCATCCCGACATATTTATGCGCACGCTTATCGAGGTGGTTCGGCACCAGGTTAATGGTTACGCTGTAGATCACGCGCAGGCCGTTGCTGCGGCTTTTCAGGCGCGTCTGCAGGAGGTAGTTAGCAAAGTTGTTGGCGCGGCCTTCCCAGCGAATGGACTGGCCGGTCTGATCCACCACCTGACCATAGAGGAACGGCTCTCTGGAGATAGTGATATCGTCGGCGTCGGAGTAGAGATCGATAGAGCCCGGATCGTCGCCCATCAGCAGGGTTTTAACGATCGCCTGACGCAGTCGTCCGGCAGGATCGGTCCCGGCGATGGTCTCGACGGTGATAGTCCCTTCGTCAAAGTTGATGTGGCTGCGGGTCTGGTAGCCGTCGGTGTACTTAACGTAGTCCTTGGGACCGGCGATCAGAACTTCGTTAAAACCCCATATGTTTTCGATGTTATGGGCGAACTGCCCCATCAGAATGTCAAAACCGTTGGTGTCCTTTACCCAGGCTTCGTTATAGCTATCGCCTTTATTACTGGAGGAACACGAAACAAGTAACGGTGCAACAAGAGCAAGCGCTAAAAATTTTTTCATCATTCCGGGAGTGCGTGTTGTGTTTGTTCCGGGGCTGTTTTCGCCGGGCAAGCGTAGCGCCACCCGGCATCAGACGCTGGGTATTATTTTTCTGGCGGCGTATAACCTTCGATGTGCACCTCTTTCCCTTCAAACAGGAAATTGACCATCTCTTCTTCGAGCTGTTTACGGTGTTCAACGTTCATCATGTTGAGCTTGCGCTCGTTAATCAGCATGGTTTGCTTGTGCTGCCACTGCGCCCACGCTTCTTTTGAGATCTCGTTATAGATGCGCTTACCCAGATCGCCCGGATAAAGCTGGAAGTCCTGACCTTCTGCTTCACGTTGCAGGAAGGTGCAAAAAATTGTTCTGGCCATACTGATTCCTCTTTGTCGCCCGGAGCTAAACCGTTGCTCCGACACGTAATTGCTGTAACAGGCGCTCTACGGGAGCCGCCAGACCCACTGATGGCGGTTGCGCTAAGTTATACCAGAGAGCGCTGCCTTCATCCATGCACGCCGTGAATGAGGACACGGGAAGCCACATCGGCACAATATCCAGATGGAAATGGCTGAAGGTGTGGCGAAACGCGGTGAGCTGCACAAGAGTATCGGCGCTAATGCCGCGCTGCGCCAGCCAGTCGCGAAGTCCGGCCTCATCCTCAAACTGCGGGAAGCAGAACAGTCCGCCCCATAATCCGCTTGGAGGACGCTGGGCGAGGTACACGGTCTCCTCGCGCTGCATCAGCAGAAAATAGCCGGTACGCTCTGGCAGGGTCTGCTTCGGCTTTTTACCGGGATATTGCGCCCACGACTGGTTAGCATAGGCCACGCACAGATTATTGAGCGGGCAAAGTTCGCATTTAGGTTTCGAGCGGGTGCAGACCATCGCCCCTAAATCCATCATCGCCTGGTTAAAACGTTCAACCCCTCTGGCGGGCGTCACCGCTTCACTGATTTCCCACAGGCGTTTTTCCACCTCTTTTTTGCCCGGCCAGCCGCTGACTGCGTAGCAGCGCGCCAGCACGCGTTTCACGTTGCCGTCGAGAATAGGGAAATGTTTGCCCAGCGAAAGGGAGAGGATCGCCCCGGCGGTGGAGCGCCCGACGCCCGGCAGGGCGGCCACTTCATCGAAGGTTTCGGGGAAGATGCCACCGTGCAGCGACACCACCTGCTGGGCGGCTTTGTGCAGATTGCGGGCGCGGGCGTAATAGCCCAGCCCGGTCCAAAGATGCAGCACTTCGTCCAGCGGGGCGTTGGCCAGATCGGTGACCGTCGGGAAACGCGCCATAAAGCGCTCAAAATAAGGGATAACCGTCGCGACCTGCGTTTGTTGCAACATCACCTCTGAGAGCCATACTTTGTACGGTGTTTTTTCAGTTTGCCAGGGCAGGGTTTTACGCCCGTATTTGTCGTACCAGTCCAGCACCTGGGCTGAAAATTGAGAGGCTTGCATGGTCTTCGCTTTGCGGTATCAGGGACGCAGATTGCAGCACAGCGGCATGCGACTGTAAACCGGATCTTTCCCATGCTTGCATCCGGTCATTAACTTTGGATAATGCCCGTTTCCCGAACATTCTCACAAGCAGACTACTCTTTTATGAAAAACGACGTCATATCACCGGAATTCGATGAAAACGGCCGCCCGCTGCGCCGTATTCGCAGCTTCGTCCGCCGTCAGGGGCGCCTGACAAAAGGGCAGCAGCACGCGCTGGATAACTACTGGCCGGTGATGGGCGTTGAGTTCACCGAACAGCCGCTCGACTTTGTTGAACTCTTTGGCCGCGATGCGCCGATTACGCTGGAGATCGGTTTCGGTATGGGCGCTTCGCTGGTCACGATGGCCAAAGCGCGCCCGGAGCAGAACTTCCTCGGTATTGAGGTACACTCACCGGGCGTAGGCGCTTGCCTGGCGACGGCTCATGAAGAGGGCGTCGAGAACCTGCGCGTCATGTGTCACGACGCGGTAGAAGTGCTGCACAAGATGATCCCTGACAATTCTCTGAACATGGTTCAGCTCTTTTTCCCTGACCCATGGCACAAAGCGCGTCATAATAAACGCCGTATCGTTCAGGCACCGTTTGCCGAACTGGTCAAAAGCAAGCTGAAGCTGGGTGGTGTTTTCCACATGGCGACCGACTGGGAACAGTATGCGGAACATATGCTGGAAGTGATGTCAGGTCTCGACGGGTATAAAAACCAGTCGCAGAGCAACGACTATGTGCCGCGTCCTGAATCACGTCCGGTAACCAAATTTGAACAGCGTGGCCATCGTCTTGGTCACGGCGTATGGGATTTAATGTTCGAGAGGGTGAAATAATGGCAAAGAACCGTAGCCGTCGTCTGCGTAAGAAAATGCACATCGACGAGTTTCAGGAAATTGGTTTTTCGGTTGCATGGCGTTTCCCGGAAGGCACCAGCGTAGAAAAAATTGATGAAGACGTGGATGCGTTCATCAATGAAGTGATCGAGCCGAACAAACTGGCGTTTGACGGCAGCGGCTACCTGGCGTGGGAAGGGTTGATCTGCAAACAGGAGATCGGCCAGTGCACAGAAGAACACCAGGCCATCGTGCGTAAGTGGCTGGAAGACCACAAATTCGAAGAGGTGCGCATCAGCGAACTTTTCGACATTTGGTGGGACTAATAGAGCATCAGGGGCCAGCAATTGCTGGCCCATTTTGTATGAGGGAGAAGATATGATGCGCAAAACGCTGCTCGCTGCGGCTTTAATGACCACGGCCCTGACTGCTCACGCAGAGTACAAATGCGAAGTCACGCCGCGCGACGATGTGATCCTCAGTCCGCAAACCGTGCAGGTAAAAGGTGAGAACGGCAACCTGGTGATCACCCCTGATGGCAACGTGATGTTCAACGGCAAGCAGTACCAGCTCAGCGCCGCCCAACGTGAACAGGCGAAAGATTACCAGGCCGATCTGCGCAGCGCGCTGCCGTGGATCGACGAAGGCGCGCAGACCCGCGTGGAAAAAGGCCGTGTGGCGCTGGATAAGATCATCGCTAAAGAGGTAGGGGAGAGCAGCAACATGCGCTCGCGCCTGACCAAACTGGACGCGCAGTTAAAAGAGCAGATGAACCGCATTATTGAGCATCGTACCGATGGCCTGACGTTCCACTACAAGGCGATCGATCAGGTGCGCGCCGACGGGCAGCAGCTGGTAAACCAGGCGATGGGCGGCATTTTGCAGGACAGCATTAACGAGATGGGCGCCAAAGCGGTGCTGAAGGGCGGCGGCAACCCACTGCAGGGCGTGCTGGGTAGCCTGGGCGGTCTGCAAACCTCTATTCAGAACGAATGGAAAAACCAGGAAGCTGATTTCCAGAAATTCGGTAAAGACGTGTGTAAACGGGTGGTTTCGCTGGAAGAGAGCCGCAAGGGGCTGGTGGGATCGCTGAAGTAGGTTGGTGCGGTCTGGGCCCCTCACCCTAGCCCTCTCCCCAAAGGGGCGAGGGAACAGTCGGGAGCCTGTGGCAAGTACATCGCTGGTTTTCTCCCTCTTTCCAGAGGGGCGAGGGAACAGTATGCTGCACTGCTTTTCTCCCTCTCCCTTTCAGGGAGAGGGCCGGGGTGAGGGTAGAAGTATTTGCAGAGTAGCCAATATTTTTTCCAACCCCTTCTTCATTGTCCCAAAACCGAATCACCAGCCAGGCGGTTCTCTGCTGGTCAGTTAGGTTGGTGCGCTCTGGGCCCCTCACCCTAACCCTCTCTCCAGAGGGGCGAGGGAACAGTATGCTGCACTGGTTTCTCCCTCTCCCTTTCAGGGAGAGGGCCGGGGTGAGGGTAGAAGTGTTTGCAGGGTCGCCAGTATTTTTTCCAACACCCCTTCCTCGTTATTCCAGAGTTCGTTATTCCGGAACCGAATCACCAGCCAGCCTTTTTGATTCAGCCAGACAGTTCTCTGCCGGTCATATTCTTCTCTTTCGTCGTGCTGCCCCCCATCCAGCTCAATAGCCAGACGAGCCTCGCAACAAACGAAATCCAGAATGTAATTCCCAACAGGATGCTGGCGACGAAATTTATAGTGAGCGAACCGACGACTGCGTAACAGATACCAGAGTCGTCTCTCTTCTGTGGTCAACTCACGGCGGAGCCGTTTTGCGTAAGAACGAATAATTTCCATCCCCACACTCTGCCAGCTTTTCCCTCAGCCAGCAGAACGGGATGCAAAATCCTGAATCAGGCTTCAGGATTCTTCGGCGAGGAAAAGCTCGAGAAGGGAGTTTAAGAACAGTTTGCCATGCTCGGTGATCTGCCAGAAATCTGCGCACTCGGTTAGATACCCCTGCGCCAGCGCCTCGTCAATCTGCGGGCGAATCACCGATTCCGCTAACCCGGTATACAGCGTAAACTCCGCGCGCGGTGCGGCTTCCAGCAGGCGGAAGCGGTTCATAAAGAACTCGAACGGCTTATCTGCGGCTTCGACATCATGGCTGCGCTCAAGATAGCGTCCTTCCATATAGCCGCGCGGATGGCGGGTTTTGGCCGTGCGCAGAATACGCCCGTCCGGGAATGTCACTTTGCCGTGTGCGCCACATCCAATGCCCAGGTAGTCGCCAAAACGCCAGTAGTTCAGGTTGTGCTGACACTGGTAGCCCGGCTTGGCATAGGCCGAAGTTTCGTACTGCTGATACCCGGCGGCGGTCAGAAGCCTGTGGCCCTGCTCGAAAATATCCCACAGCGCGTCATCATCAGGCAGTACCGGGGGACGCGACCCGAACAGCGTGTTCGGCTCAATGGTCAGTTGATACCACGAGAGGTGCGGCGGATTCAGCTCAATGGCCTGGCGCAGATCGTCCAGCGCCTCTGCCAGAGACTGATCCGGCAGGCCGTGCATCAGGTCGAGGTTGAAGCTGCGTAGCCCCAGCCCGGTCGCGAGATGGGCGGCGCGCTTCGCCTCATCCGGGCCATGAATTCGGCCCAGACGCTTTAACTTTGGCTCGCTGAAGCTCTGCACGCCAATGGAGATACGGTTCACCCCGGCGCGCTGATACTCCACAAAACGGTCGGCCTCAACCGTCCCCGGATTGGCCTCCATGGTAATTTCTGCATCCGCTGCCAGACTGAGGCGCGCACGCACGCCATCCAGCAGCGTCTGCATCGCCGGGCCTGAGAGCAGGCTCGGCGTACCGCCACCGATAAAAATGGTCTTAACTTCACGTCCCTGCGCGTAAGCGACGTCAGCGTCCAGATCGGCAAGCAGATGCTGAACGTAATCGTCATTAGGCACTTCGCCTTTCAGCGCATGCGAGTTGAAATCGCAGTACGGGCATTTCTGCACGCACCACGGGATGTGAATATAAAGACTCAGGGGTGGCAAATTAGCCATTACGTAATGCTTCCAGTAACAGTTTCAGGGCGCGTCCACGGTGGGAGATCGCGCTTTTTTCTTCGCGGGTCAGTTCCGCAGCGGTTTTGCCCTCGGTCGGGACAAAGAAGATCGGGTCATAGCCAAAGCCGCCGTTGCCAGCCGCCTCGCGGGCGATGACACCCGGCCAGCTGCCGTGGCAGACAATCGGCGTTGGGTCTTCGGCATGGCGCATATAGACCAGCACGCAGTGGAACTGTGCCTTGCGCTGTTCGTCCGGTACGTCCTTAAGCGCGTCCAGCAGCTTTTCAAGGTTCTGCTGGTCGGTGGCATCGACGCCGGAATAGCGGGCGGAGTAAATTCCTGGCGCACCGCCAAGCACGTCCACTGCCAGCCCGGAGTCGTCGGCAATGGCCGGCAGGCCGGTGACCTGCGCGGCATGGCGCGCCTTCAGAATGGCGTTTTCGATAAACGTCAGGCCGGTCTCTTCGGCAGAGTCCACGCCCAGCTCGGTCTGGGCAACCACGTCCAGACCAAAATCATTTAACAGCGAGGCCAGCTCGCGCACTTTACCGGCGTTACCGGTAGCGAGAACAACTTTTTGCATGTGTTAATCCTGTTGTATTAGTGCCGCGACTTCCGTCGGGATATGTTGCGGATTAAGAATTTTGACCTGCTTGTGGCGTCCCAGTTCACCCTTCTCGATCAGCACATGGCCTTTCGCGACGCGAAACTGCTTCGCCAGATACTTCACCAGGTGGGCGTTCGCCTGGCCGTCCACCGGGGGCGCGGTGATGGCGACTTTTACTTCGTCGCCATGCAGCCCGATAATCGAATCACGGCTGGCTTTCGGCTGAATATACAGCCGTAAAACCAGCCCGTCGGCGCAAGTGCTGACCGCACTCATAACGCCATCCACAGCCCCGGCAGCAGCACGTTGCCTGTGGACTGCAGCAGTTCAGCGATACCCATATTGATGACGTACAGCAGCAGCACGAGGATCATCGGGGAGAAGTCGATCCCGCCCATGGCTGGCAGCAGATTACGAATCGGGCGCAGCAGCGGGTCGGCGAGCTGAATCAGGGAGTATTCCACCGGGCTACGGCCCTGGCTTACCCAGCTCATGATCGCCATCAGCAGCAGCACCCAGAAAATCAGCAGGCCGATGGTTTTTATCAGGATCAACACCGCTGCGATCCAGATGATCGGCTGGAAGGTGATGACCATAAACAGCACGATCGCTTTTACCACGCACAGGATCAGCGCAATCAGCAGAGAGGCGCTGTCAATAGGCCCCATCGGCGGGATCACCCGGCGCAGCGGCCCGACAATCGGTTGGGTGACTTTCACGACAAACTGCGAGAAGGGGTTATAAAAATCACAACGGGCCCACTGCATCCAGACGCGTAACAAAAGCACCATCGTATACAGTTCAATGACCGTTGAGAGCAGGAAGGTCAACGTCTTCATGGCGTTCCTCAGGTTTCCTTATTATTGGGTGTAATCGCGCGCGCCGAAAATAGCTGTCCCGATGCGCACCATGGTGCTGCCAGCTGCAATCGCGGCAGCCATATCGTCCGTCATGCCCAGTGAAAGCGTGTCGACCGTTGGGAAGCGTGTTTTAAGCGCCTCAAATGCTACAGCCATTTGCCGGGCTACGGCAAACTGCCTGTCGTAATCTGACTCCGGGGCCGGGATCGCCATTAACCCGCGAAGCGTAAGGCCAGGCAAGGCTGCCACCTGTTCCGCCAGCTGATCAAGCTCTTCCAGCGCAATACCGGATTTGCTGTTCTCATCGCTAATGTTAATTTGAATCAGCACGTTAAGCGGCGGCATCTCTGCCGGGCGCTGTTCGCTCAGACGGGTGGCGATGCGCAGTCGATCGACGGTATGACACCAGTCGAAATGCTCCGCCACCAGCCGGCTTTTGTTCGACTGCAGGGGCCCAATAAAGTGCCACTGCAGATCCGCGGCGCCTGCTTCCCGGAAGTGGCGAATCTTTTCCACCCCTTCCTGCACGTAATTTTCACCGAACATGCGCTGGCCTGCGTCAATCGCTTCTGCGATGGCGCTCGCAGGTTTGGTTTTACTGACTGCAAGCAACGTAACTTCTTCTGAAGCACGGCCGCAACGCGTTGCTGCGGCTGAGATTTTGTCCCTGACCTGTGCCAGGTTATGCGCAATGTCGTTCATTTTCCGGGGATCATTAAATGGATATGGAAGAAATTGTGGCCCTTAGTGTAAAGCATAACGTGTCGGATCTACACCTGTGCAGTAACGCGCCACCACGCTGGCGGCGGCGCGGGAAAATGGAATTCGCCCCTTTTCCGGGACCGGATGTCGCCATGCTGCTAAAAAGCTGGCTCAGCGATGAGCAGCAGGGAGCCTGGTGCGCCCAGGGACAGGTGGATTTTGCCGTCGCGCTGGAGCACCACCGGCTGCGGGCCAGCGCCTTTGCCCATACGCAAGGCTGTTCGCTGGCGCTGCGGCTGCTTGCAGAGCAGTGTCCGCAGCTGCGAACCCTGGGCACGCCGCGGGCGATACCCGAGCTGCTGACCAACGATAACGGCCTGATTCTGGTGACCGGGGCCACCGGCAGCGGCAAATCCACCACCCTTGCGGCCATGGTCGATTTTCTCAATCACCACAGCGACGGGCATATTCTGACTCTGGAAGATCCGGTGGAGTTTATCCATCAGAGCAAGCGCTGCCTGGTACAGCAGCGGGAGATTGGCCTGCATTGTCCGTCGTTTGCCGACGGGCTACGAGCGGCCCTGCGTGAAGATCCGGATGTGATCCTGCTGGGCGAACTGCGTGACAGCGAGACGATCCGCCTTGCGCTCACCGCCGCCGAGACGGGGCATCTGGTGCTGGCGACTCTGCATACCCGGGGCGCGGCTCAGGCGGTAGAGAGGCTGGTGGATGCTTTCCCCGCCCAGGAAAAAGAGCCGGTACGTAAACAGCTGGCGGGCAGCCTGCGCGCCGTGCTGGCGCAAAAGCTCGAAAGGGATAACCAGCAGGGTCGCGTCGCGCTGTTTGAGCTGCTGGTGAATACCCCTGCCGCCGCGAATTTGATCCGTGAAGGTAAAACTTATCAACTGCCCGGCGTGATCCAGATCGGGCAGCAGGCGGGCATGCAGAATTTCGATCAGAGCCTTGCCGAGCGCCGGGCACAGGGGCGGCTGTAATGCATTAGCGGCAGCAGAGAATGGCTTCGCGGCCTTGTTTCCTTCGGTACGGGCGCTAAAATCGACTTTCTGATTGCACTGATTGAAGCGGCTATGTCATCACAACCGAACCAAAGTCTTATCGACGGCATTCGCTGTCTGCAGTATCTGGTTTCCAGCGGCCGCGCCATCGGCTGCCGTGAACTCGCACGACTGATGGGGATTAACACCACCCGTGTTAACCGTTTGCTGATGACGATGGCCTCCATTGGCCTGACCATGCAGGACGATCATCGTCGCTATCTTCCCGGCCCCGGCATTCATGCCCTGGCGGCGCAGTCCATCCGTGGCTCTGAGCTCTTCTCCCGGGCGCTGCCCCGGCTGGAGCGCCATGCGCCGCGCGACATCGTGGTGGCGCTGGGGGTTTTGTGGGAAGACCAGGTTATCTATATCTGGCACTCCGTTCCCGGCAGCCAGACCAGCCAGGCGCTGGCCGGTTTCCACATGCTGCCTGCCTGGCAATCGGTGATTGGTATGTCGCTGCTGGCGAGCGAAACGGATGAAGCGCTAATCCCTCGCTTTACGCCCGAGCAGTGGCAAAACCTGGCCCCACATGTGGCCCAGCAGCGCGAGCAGGGGCATGTGATCTGGCATCACGACGACGGTGAAGTGTCGATGGCGCTGCCCGTGGGCGCGCATCATGCCGCGCTGGCGTTTGCCGGTATGTGGAATATTGACGATGCGAGCGTCCGGACGCGTCTTACTGAACTGACCGCGCTCAATGCCACGCTGCTGGCGGAATAAACGTGATTTGCCCGGGGAACCGGGCAAAGGGAAGGGGGATCAGTAACCCTGCTCGAAGAAACTCTCAAGGATAACCACGGCGGAGGCGGAATCGACGCTGCCTTTGTTAAGCGCGCGGAAACCGCCATGCTCAAACAGACCGGCGCGAGCTTCTACCGTGCTTAACCGTTCGTCGTGCAGCTTAATCGCCACTCCAAAACGGCCATGAATTTTATTGGCAAAATTGCGCGCCCGGGCAGTTAATGGCTGTTCGGTGCCATCCATATTCAGCGGTAAGCCGACAATGACGACATCCGGCTGCCACTCTTTCAGCAGTCGTTCAATCAGGTTCCAGTCCGGGGTGCCGTTTTGCGCTTTCAGCGCCGTCAGCGGACGAGCGGTGCCGGTAATGCGCTGGCCGATTGCCACGCCGATACTTTTGGTGCCGAAATCAAAGGCGAGAAGCGTGCCGCTCATCAGGCATGCCCCGCTACGCCAGGCATGGTCTGGATATCAATGCCAATCAGCTTAGCCGCATCACGCCAGCGATCGGCGATCGGGGTTTTAAACAGAATGTTCAAGTCTGCCGGGGCGGTGAGCCAGGCATTATCCAGGATCTCCTGCTCAAGCTGACCTTTTTCCCATGAGGAGTAACCGAGCGCCACCAGCACATCGGCAGGCTGCTTTTCTGTGCCCAGCGTCTCCAGCACGTCACGGGAGGTGGTCACAACGGTATTGTCAGAGATACGGATGCTGGAGGAAAAACCTGGCGGCGTATGCAGGATAAAGCCGCGATCTTCTGCCAGCGGGCCACCGAGCATTACCGGTTTGTCGAGACGAATTTCAGGCACACGTTCGTCCTGGGAAATTTTCAATTTTTCCAGAATGCCTTCAACAGAAAGATTTTCCAGCGGTTTATTGATGATAATCCCCATCGCGCCTTCTTCGCTGTACTCGCAGATATAAACGACGGAACGGCGGAAAATCGGGTCCTGGAGAGCAGGCATGGCAATAAGAAAGTGATGCTGTAAATTCATTGTCAGAGGTTCTGTTTCCTGGTTTAAAAAGCGACAGCACCCAGTATGCGGACAAAACCCGATACTGTCACTATACACTTCGCCCTTCACGCTGCCTCTGCGTTGGCTGCGCCTTCGGACCCCAGTCACATAGTTGTCTATGCTCCTGGGGATCCTCAGGCTTGCCGCCTTGATGCAACATGAATGGCTGTGTGTATAAATATGGGAGCTATTACTGCTTCAGCCGTTTTTCGATGGCATCCATCAGCATGCCGGTAATAGATACCGGGAACTCAGCTTCGATTTCACGAATACAGGTCGGGCTGGTGACGTTCACTTCCGTCAGGCGGTCGCCAATGATGTCGAGACCTACGAAAATCAGCCCCTTGGCTTTTAACAGCGGACCCACGCGGCGGGCAATTTCCCAGTCGCTTTCGGTCAGCGGACGCGGTTCGCCACGGCCACCGGCCGCCAGGTTACCACGGGTTTCGCCGCCCTGCGGAATACGCGCCAGGCAGTAAGGCACCGGCTCGCCGTCCACCACCAGCACGCGCTTGTCGCCGTCGACAATCGCCGGAATATAGTTCTGCGCCATGCAGTAGCGGGTGCCATGCTCGGTCAGGGTTTCGGCGATAACGCCCAGGTTCGGATCACCCTCTTTGACGCGGAAGATAGAGGCGCCGCCCATGCCGTCCAGCGGCTTCAGGATGATATCGCCGTGTTTCTGCCAGAAGGCTTTCAACTGGGCTTTGTTGCGCGTCACCAGCGTCTCTGGCGTCAGGTCGGAGAACCAGGCGGTGTAGAGCTTCTCGTTACAGTCGCGCAGGCTCTGCGGTTTGTTGACGATCAGCGTACCTTTCTCTTCTGCGCGCTCAAGAATATAGGTGCAGTAGATGTATTCGGTGTCGAACGGCGGATCTTTACGCATCAGGATGACGTCGAGTTCGGCCAGGGGCAGATCCTGCTCGGAACCGAACTCATACCATTTATCGTAATTCTGCTCGACGTTGACGATGCGGGTGCGGGCCCGCGCTTCGCCGTTAATCAGATACAGGTCGCTCATCTCCATATAGTGGAGCTGGTAGCCGCGACGTTGCGCTTCCAGCAGCATAGCGAAGCTGGAATCTTTCTTGATATTGATGCTTGTGATGGGATCCATCACGATGCCGAGCTTGATCATTGTCTTCTCCGTTAATGCTTCAACCTAAATCGCCAAAACGCACCTGCAGGGCAGTGATGGCGGTTAGCGCGGTGGTCTCAGTACGCAGAACGCGGGGTCCCAACAGAATATCAGTAAACTGGTAGCGTGCGGTCATGGCGATCTCATCCGCCGACAGGCCGCCTTCCGGGCCAATCAACAAGCGCACGCGCTCAATCGGCAGCGGCAGGGTATTGATGCTGGCGCTGGCGCGAGGGTGAAGGTTGAGCTTCAGACCCTGTTCCTCTTCGGCACACCAGTCTTCAAGATCCATCGCCGGGCGGATCTCCGGGACGCGATTGCGGCCACACTGCTCACAGGCGGCAATGGCGATTTTTTGCCACTGCTGGAGCTTCTTATTCAGACGTTCAGCATCCAGTTTAACGCCGCAGCGCTCAGAAAAAAGTGGCGTAATGAGGCTTACACCCAGTTCGATCGATTTCTGGATAGTGAATTCCATTTTTTCGCCGCGCGACATCACCTGGCCTAAATGGATATGCAGCGGTGATTCACGATCGTCGATTTCGCCACGCACGATGCTGACGTGCACGCTTTTCTTATCGGCGCGGATGATATTCGCGTCAAAAACCTGGTTTGAACCATCAAACAGCTGAATGGCCTGGCCTGTGCCCATGCGCAGCACGCGGCCCACGTGGTTGGCGGCCTCTTCAGACAGGGCAATCTCGCTGCCTGCGGCGATCGGTTCAGGGTGATAAATACGGGGAACGCGCATAGTCAAAGAATTCCATAAATAGCAGGACCCGGCTCGGTCTATCCCCTCTCCCCTATGGGGAGAGGGTCAGGGTGAGGGGTATACACTTAAAGAAACAGTTGCCGCTAGTGTAGGTTAGCTCTTTTGCGCCTGGCAAGCGCGCTGGACGTAAGGGTTGTGATTCCCCTGCACTTTGGCAATGCGCTCGTCGCGCTCGCACTCCCAGGCGGTCACCGGATAGAGTTTATTCCAGGCGTTGAAGAGCTGGGTTTGCTGGCGGGAGAGGTTGAGGCTATAGCGATCGCGCATATAGAAGTAGGTGCGGGCGATGCTGCCGCGTGCGCGGGCCGGGGGCTCGGCAAGCTTCTCTTTGAAATCGACCTTCATCGCACACTGGCCGTACTGGCCTTCGCCGCCGTTCCACTGGCTGTACATAAAGTTGCCGCGATCGCCATTCACCTCGCCCACGGCGGGTTGCAGGTTATGCATGTCGCTCTCAATCTGGCGATAAACCGGGTCTTTGGCGCAGTTTTTACGCCCGCCATCCTGCCAGCACTGGCGCTGGTGGCCGAACTGCCAGGCCGGGACCACATGTTCCCATTCAATGCGGCTGGCGCGGTTTTCATTTTTACGCACTTTGTAGCCGCAGGACGCCAGGTCCACGACCCCTTTTTTGCCCTGCCAGTTAATTTTGCAGCCACAGTAAAAATCGCCCGCGACGTCGGCATTGACCTTCACGCCAGCGGCTTTTGCCTGAGAGAAACTGTTGATACCTTCGGCCAGCGCATGGCCTGAGAACGCCGTCGTCAGAAACGCGACCGCGAGAGAGAAATTACGGGACATGGTCAACTCCGTGTCAAAACGAGCCCGCAACGTAACGAAAGTTGTTCCTGTATGCAATCAGGCAGATCAGGAATGTTCCTGATAGTTCTGTCGCTTACCCGGCAATAAGCGGTTCACCGCATTTCACGCAACGGTAGGTCGCTTCGCCGCGCACGACACGGTTATGACGACGCACCGTGAGCTGGTGCTGCTGACACTGGCAGCGGTAGGGGAACGTATTGCGGCGAACGGAATCAAGCTCGAACTGGTGGGTCCGACGAGCAGGCACGCCCAGCACCGCTTCCATCATCCATTTCCACTCTTTGCCGTGCGGCGCCACGCGGCCAAAGTGCTTCCACACCAGCAGATGCGCCAGCTCGTGCGGTACCACTTCGTCGATAAAGGCCTGCTGGTTTTCCAGCATTAAAACGGGGTTGAGGCGGATCTCATACGCATCCAGCCAGGCGGTGCCTGCTGCGGTGCCGCGCTGCTGCCAGACCAGCTTAGGTTCAGGGTAGTTCCGGCCGAGCTTCAGGTTGGCCTGGGCCAGTTTGTCGCGCAGGCTGCACATGGCGGCTTGCTGAAGCGCAATGGGGAGACGGGGTGTTTTCATAGGGGCAGAGCATAAAACGTGCGGCGGGGCGGTGCAAGGGGCTTCCTCCGCGAGGGAGGAAGCCGGAAGGATCAGTCGTGAGCGCCAATTTCGCGCAGGGGACGACCTTTCATCAGGTTGCGTTCGATATGTTCCAGCGAAACGTGTTTAGTTTCAGGAACCAGCCACAGGGTCAGGACGATAAACAGCAGGTTCAGACCGCCGTACACCCAGAAGGTGTTGGCGTTACCCAGCGTATCGAGCATGGTCAGGAAGGTTGCGCCGACAATCATGTTGGCGATCCAGTTAGTGGCGGTGGAGCAGGTGATACCGAAGTCACGGCCTTTCAGCGGCTGGATCTCAGAGCAGAGTACCCAGATCAGCGGGCCTGCGCTCATCGCAAAACCAACGATAAACATCAGCAGCATCCCAACGGCCACATACTGCAACTCAGGGGACTCGATGCCCACATGTAGCATGGTACCCAGCACGCCCATGCCGACGGCCATCACCAGGAAGCCCAGCGTCAGGGTCGGTTTACGGCCCCAGCGATCCACCAGACCGATGGCGATAAAGGTTGCCAGCACGTTGGTCAGGCCGACAATCACGGTGCCCCACATCTGCTGGGTGGTGTTGCTATAACCCGCCAGCTCAAAGATTTTCGGCGCGTAATACATGATGACGTTCATCCCGGTGAACTGCTGCATGATCTGCAGCAATACGCCAAGGAACACCGCCCGACGGAAGTTGCTGTTCTCTTTAAACAGCGCCCAGCCGCTCTGTTTTACCTGCAGGCTTTCGCGGATCTCTTCCAGCTCACGCTTCGCTTCGGCGCTGGTGTCGCGCAGGCGCAGCAGCACCCGTTCCGCATCGTTAAAGCGGCGTTTGGCCGCAAACCAGCGCGGGCTGTCAGGCAGGAAGAAGACGCCAATCAGCAGCAGCACCGCCGGGATAATGATCACCCCCAGCATCCAGCGCCATGCGCCGCTGTAGCTGAAGGCGGTGTCAGAAAGATAGGCCCCGAGAATACCGATAGTGATCATCAGCTGGTACATGGAGATCATGCTGCCGCGGATTTTCTCCGGCGCAATCTCCGACAGGTACAGCGGCGCGGTATAAGAGGCCACACCCACCGCCAGGCCCAGCAGCACGCGGGAGGCAATCAGTACTTCCACGTTCGGTGCCGCGGCGGAAAAGAGCGAGCCGGCGACAAACAGGATCGCGCCAATCATCAGGCTCTTTTTACGCCCGAGCTTGAAGGAGAGCCAGCCGCTGCCGACCGCCCCGACCGCCGCCCCAAACATCATTGAGCTCACCACCCACTCCTGGGTGTGGGAACTGATCTGGAATTCATCGGTAATGAACGGCAGGGCACCGGCAATTACGCCGATATCCAGACCAAACAGTAATCCTGCCAGTGCTGCGAGGAAGCAGACGAAGAATGTCATCGTCTTATTGGACGTCCGCCCCTTTTTTTTATTATCAGGCATCAAGCCCTCCGGTTAGTTTTATGTTTTTGAATGTAAAGATTTGAATGGGATACTGTAAAAGTATGTGAGAGGGGCGAGACAAACAAAGAGAGTATTCCGAAAGGGCTGCGCTTTTCTCGCGGTGAGAGCGTTTTCAGACAGGGGTAATGAGGCAGAAAAACAAAAAGGCCAGCACGCGGCTGGCCTCATTAAAGCTTTGTCAGTCGATTATTTCAGACCGGCAGCTTCACGCAGCTGAGCGGCTTTGTCGGTTTTTCCCATGGGAAATGTTCGCGACCAAAGTGACCGTAAGCAGCGGTTTCTTTGTAGATCGGGTGCAGCAGATCCAGCATCTGAATCAGGCCGTATGGACGCAGGTCGAAGAACTCGCGTACCAGCAGGGTCAGCTGCTCGGTTGCCACTTTTTCGGTACCGAAGGTTTCAACCATGATAGAGGTGGGTTCTGCCACGCCGATGGCGTAGGAAACCTGGATCTCACAGCGGTCAGCCAGGCCAGCCGCAACGATGTTTTTCGCAACATAACGTGCCGCGTAGGCTGCAGAACGGTCAACCTTAGACGGATCCTTACCGGAGAATGCGCCGCCACCGTGACGCGCCATGCCGCCGTAGGTATCAACGATGATCTTACGACCGGTCAGACCGCAGTCGCCCATTGGTCCACCGATAACAAAGCGGCCCGTTGGGTTGATGAAGTATTTGGTTGAAGCGTTCAGCCACTCGGTTGGCAGAACCGGCTTGATGATCTCTTCCATCACTGCTTCCTGCAGGGATTTCTGGTCGATATCCTCAGCGTGCTGAGTGGACAGAACCACCGCGTCAATGCCGACAATTTTGCCGTCGTCGTACTGGAAGGTGACCTGGCTTTTCGCATCCGGACGCAGCCACGGCAGGGTGCCGTTTTTACGCACTTCAGCCTGACGCTGCACCAGACGGTGAGCATAGGTGATTGGCGCTGGCATCAGCACGTCGGTTTCGTTGGTCGCGTAGCCAAACATCAGGCCCTGGTCGCCCGCGCCCTGTTCCAGCGGATCGGCACGGTCAACGCCCTGGTTGATGTCAGGGGACTGTTTGCCAATCGCGCTCAGGACGGCGCAAGAGTTGGCATCAAAGCCCATATCAGAATGCACATAGCCGATTTCACGCACGGTGTTACGGGTGATCTCTTCGATATCAACCCATGCACTGGTGGTGATTTCACCGCCAACCATAACCATGCCGGTTTTGACATAGGTTTCACAGGCTACGCGCGCCTTTGGATCCTGCTCGAGGATCGCATCCAGCACCGCATCGGAGATTTGGTCAGCAATTTTATCAGGATGTCCTTCTGATACGGACTCGGACGTAAACAGGTGTTTTGCCATGTTTTAATTTACCTAAGGAGAATTTGTTTAGCTCAAACTGTCGTGTGGGGTAGCCGTGGCAGTATTTTCCACCAGGACTTGCAGATGATGACACTGGCAGTCTGAGTGTTAATCAGTATGGATGGATTAACATCTGGATGGCTATTTTAGGTCACTTCTTCGCCCGATTTCCAGCTTTTTTTGATTGCGTGCCTACGCCCTTGAAAACCCGGCTGGAAATTTTTGCTGACGGTGCTGGCAATGCGCGCATTTATATTTTGCATTTTCCCCGTCTTGTCGGTATAAAACGCGGCGCGCGGCTCATACAAAAAAGCACACGACGTTTCTTCGTGTCGCCACTTCCAGCCGGGTAAAGCAGTGAACTTTTAGCTTTAACTTGTCGCGGGTTTAATCAGGCTTGCGTGGAGGTGATACGAGATAATGAACCGTCGTTTTCCGCTAATTCAGTTCTGCCTTTCAGGCCGGAACATGTTCCCCGCCATTCGCATTTCTAATCTGCAAACCTGCCGATGTTATACCCATCTCGGCGCTTCTCAGGATTCAAGGGCTGGCACTACGCTTTGTGAAGACTGAACAAGGGCGCTCTTGTAAATACAAGAGTTTTCTCGTGGTTTCGCCGGACCTTGTCATACAGAGTTCGGATACGTGTTTTACAATGATATGAATAAGAAACCGGTCGCACGCCCCGGCTTTCAGCATTCTGTGCTGGAAAGCGGGTCGGATAATGGGTTGTTATCGCAGATTGACGCTGCGATAGTAGTCAACTGTTTTACACTGAATAGTAAGAGTTGAGGTTCGCTATGTCTGACGACATGTCTTTTGTTTCGCCTTCGTCAGCGGGCGAACAGGGTGTACTACGTTCTATGCAGGAGGTTGCGATGAGCTCCCAGGAAGCCAGCAAGATGCTGCGCACTTACAATATTGCCTGGTGGGGCAATAACTACTACGACGTCAACGAACTGGGCCACATCAGCGTTTGCCCGGATCCTGACGTACCGGAAGCGCGCGTCGATCTCGCCAAACTGGTGAAAGCACGTGAAGCGCAGGGGCAGCGTCTGCCTGCTCTGTTCTGCTTCCCGCAGATCCTGCAACACCGTCTGCGTTCCATTAACGCCGCCTTTAAGCGCGCGCGTGAATCCTACGGCTACAACGGCGACTACTTCCTGGTCTATCCGATCAAGGTTAACCAGCATCGTCGAGTAATCGAATCCTTAATTCATTCTGGCGAACCGCTGGGACTGGAAGCCGGTTCTAAAGCGGAGCTGATGGCGGTACTGGCACATGCCGGAATGACCCGCTCGGTGATCGTCTGTAACGGCTATAAAGACCGTGAATACATTCGCCTGGCACTGATCGGTGAGAAGATGGGCCACAAGGTCTATCTGGTCATTGAGAAGATGTCTGAGATCGCCATCGTGCTGGAAGAGGCCGAGCGCCTGAACGTTGTGCCGCGCCTCGGCGTACGTGCGCGTCTGGCGTCCCAGGGCTCCGGTAAGTGGCAGTCCTCCGGCGGCGAAAAATCCAAATTCGGCCTGGCGGCGAACCAGGTTCTGCAGTTGGTGGAAATCCTGCGCGAACGTGGTCGTCTGGACAGCATTCAGCTCCTGCACTTCCACCTCGGCTCGCAGATGGCCAACATTCGCGACATCGCCACCGGCGTACGTGAGTCGGCCCGTTTCTACGTTGAGCTGCACAAGCTGGGCGTGAACATTCAGTGCTTCGACGTGGGCGGCGGTCTGGGCGTGGACTATGAAGGTACGCGCTCGCAGTCCGACTGCTCCGTAAACTATGGCCTGAACGAATACGCGAACAACATCATCTGGGCGATTGGTGATGCCTGTGAAGAGCACGGCCTGCCGCACCCGACGGTAATTACCGAATCCGGGCGTGCGGTGACCGCACACCACACGGTGCTGGTCTCCAACATCATCGGCGTTGAGCGTAGCGAAATCAGCGAAGCGACGCCGCCAGCGGATGATGCCCCACGTTCTCTGCAAAGCATGTGGGAAACCTGGCAGGAGATGCACGAGCCGGGCACCCGCCGCTCGCTGCGCGAATGGCTGCACGACAGCCAGATGGATCTGCATGATATTCATATCGGCTATTCATCCGGGACGTTCAGCCTGCAGGAGCGCGCCTGGGCGGAGCAGCTGTATCTGAACATGTGTCACGAAGTGCAGAAACAGCTCGACCCGAGCAACCGCGCGCACCGTCCGATTATCGACGAGCTGCAGGAGCGCATGGCGGACAAGATGTACGTCAACTTCTCCCTGTTCCAGTCGATGCCGGATGCCTGGGGTATCGATCAGCTGTTCCCGGTTCTGCCGCTGGAAGGGCTGAACCAGGTGCCTGAGCGCCGCGCGGTGCTGCTGGATATTACCTGTGACTCCGACGGGGCTATCGACCACTACATTGACGGTGACGGTATCGCCACCACCATGCCAATGCCGGAGTACGATCCGGAGAACCCACCAATGCTGGGCTTCTTTATGGTTGGCGCCTATCAGGAGATCCTCGGCAACATGCACAACCTGTTCGGGGATACCGAAGCGGTTGACGTGTTTGTCTTCCCTGACGGCAACGTGGAAGTGGAACTCTCTGACGAGGGCGACACCGTGGCGGACATGCTGCAGTACGTTCAGCTCGATCCGAACAAGCTCCTTACTCAGTTCCGCGATCAGGTGAAAAAGACCGATCTGGACGACACGTTGCAGAAACAGTTCCTGGAAGAGTTTGAAGCCGGTCTGTACGGCTACACTTACCTGGAAGACGAGTAACGCCTGTGCCCGGTGGCGCTGCGCTTACCGGGCCTACAAAGCCGCGACACGTAGGCCGGATAAGGCGAAGCCGCCATCCGGCGATAAAATTTCGCCGGAATTGCGTTTGCTATACTCACTTGAACCCGTATGAAATAGCGGCGATAATCCGCCGCAACAGGCACTATTCGAATCAATCCCTTCCTCGTCGGGTTTAACGACGCGGAGGGGATTTTTTTTCATCTATTTTTAATGCACCGACGTTATAAAGAGGTCAGGACATGAGCACTTTAGGGCATCAGTACGATAATTCTCTGGTATCTAACGCTTTTGGTTTTTTACGCCTTCCGATGAACTTCCAGCCGTACGACAGCGACGCGGACTGGGTGATCACCGGGGTGCCATTTGATATGGCGACGTCCGGCCGTGCCGGTGGCCGTCATGGCCCGGCGGCGATCCGTCAGGTCTCCACCAACCTGGCCTGGGAGCACAACCGCTTCCCGTGGAACTTCGACATGCGCGAGCGCCTGAACGTGGTTGACTGCGGCGACCTGGTGTACGCCTTTGGTGACGCGCGTGAAATGAGTGAAAAACTGCAGGCCCACGCAGAAAAACTGCTGGCAGCCGGCAAGCGCATGCTCTCTTTCGGTGGTGACCATTTCGTGACTCTGCCCCTGCTGCGCGCCCACGCGAAGCACTTCGGCAAGATGGCGCTGGTGCATTTCGATGCCCATACCGACACTTACGCGAACGGCTGCGAATTCGACCACGGCACCATGTTCTACACCGCGCCGAACGAAGGCCTGATCGATCCGAACCACTCCGTGCAGATTGGTATTCGTACCGAGTTCGATAAAGACAACGGCTTCACCGTGCTGGACGCCGGTCAGGTGAACGATCGCGGCGTGGACGATATTCTGGCCCAGGTGAAACAGATCGTCGGCGATATGCCGGTCTACCTGACCTTCGACATCGACTGCCTGGATCCGGCCTTTGCCCCGGGTACCGGTACCCCGGTGATCGGCGGCCTGACCTCTGACCGCGCCATCAAACTGGTGCGCGGCCTGAAGGATCTGAATATCGTCGGCATGGACGTTGTGGAAGTGGCGCCTGCCTATGACCAGTCCGAGATCACTGCCCTGGCCGCAGCGACCCTGGCGCTGGAAATGCTCTACATCCAGGCGGCGAAGAAAGGCGAGTAATAAAGACAGAGGCCGGGACAGATTGCCCGGCCTGTGTATCGACGTTACTTGAGGCCGTCTGCGGACATGCGATCGCGAATATGCTGCGCACGCTCTGCAGAGGCAGGGTGGTCGTCAAACATGGAGCTTTGACGGCCCGCTTCCTGTTGAGCCAGCTTTTCGAAGCTGGTGGCTAAACCTGACGGGTTAATGCCACGTTTGCGCAACAGATCGTATGAGTAGTCATCGGCCTCAGATTCCTGACGCTGGGAGAACTGGGAGTTAACCAGTTTTTCGCCGAGATCGCCAAGCTGCGACTGGGAGAGGCTCCCGACAATGCCGCCAGCAGAGGCTGCCGCCACGCGTACGGCGTTAGTGCCGAGCGCGACCTGCATTCCTTTCTTCACGTGGCCGAGGGCAACGTGACCCATTTCATGGCCGATAACCGCTTCGACTTCGTTGTCGTTCATCATATCCATCAGCCCGCTGTAGACGCGGATACAGCCGTTGGCCATGGCAAAGGCGTTGACGTCTTTGGCCATGTACACCTTGTAGTTCACCGGCTGGCCATTAATGTTGTCGCCGAGGGCCGAAGCAATCTTATTCAGACGCTGAGCGTAGGTGCTGTCAGCAGGCGCGATGGTCGCTTTGCCGTCCATCTCCTTACAGGCCTCATCGCTTAACGTTTTCACCTGGGCGTCGGTCAGGGAGTAGGCCTGAAAAGCCTCTGCTCCGGAGCTCAACAGGCCGCCAGAATTCATATTTTGACACCCGCTAAGCAGGAGCGTCGTTCCCAGAGCCAGCACTATTGCACGCATTTTCATTATGTTGCTTCCGTACTCGTTAACATTGATAAATTCTGAAAGTTTTGCCGCCCCGGAGAAGGGTGCAGGAGTAATTATAAGGAATTTAAACCCAGCCGGGCGAGAAGATTGCGCAACGTGCGATCGTGTTCCGGAGATTTCTTAAGCGGCAAAAGAATGGTCCATGTACATGCTTTGTCGCTTGGGTTACATTGTTGGCACTTTTTTCTGGCGTAGCCCAAAACGCGCTGTCGTCAAGCCGAAACGGGTATGGCCTTCAACATCCGATCTGGAGTCAAAATGTCCTCACGTAAAGAGCTTGCCAATGCTATTCGTGCGCTGAGCATGGATGCTGTACAAAAAGCTAAATCCGGTCACCCGGGTGCCCCGATGGGTATGGCTGACATTGCCGAAGTGCTGTGGCGTGATTTCCTGAACCACAACCCGCAGAACCCGGCCTGGGCTGACCGCGACCGTTTCGTTCTCTCTAACGGTCACGGCTCCATGCTGATCTACAGCCTGCTGCACCTCACCGGCTACGACCTGCCAATCGACGAGCTGAAAAACTTCCGTCAGTTGCACTCCAAAACCCCGGGTCACCCGGAAGTGGGCTACACCGCAGGTGTAGAAACCACGACCGGCCCGCTGGGCCAGGGTATTGCTAACGCCGTAGGTATGGCGATCGCCGAGAAGACGCTGGCGGCGCAGTTCAACCGTCCGGGCCACGACATTGTTGACCACTTCACCTACGCGTTCCTGGGTGACGGCTGCATGATGGAAGGCATCTCTCACGAAGTGTGCTCCCTGGCAGGTACCCTGAAGCTGGGCAAACTGGTTGCGTTCTACGACGACAACGGCATCTCCATCGACGGCCACGTTGAAGGCTGGTTCACCGACGATACCGCAGCACGTTTCGAAGCCTACGGCTGGCACGTGGTGCGTGGCGTTGACGGCCACGATGCTGAAGCGATTAAACGTGCGGTAGAAGAAGCGCGCGCAGTCACCGACAAACCGTCCCTGCTGATGTGCAAAACTATCATCGGTTTCGGTTCTCCGAACAAAGCCGGTACGCACGACTCTCACGGCGCACCGCTGGGTGATGCTGAGATCGCGCTGACCCGCGAAGCGCTTGGCTGGAAACACCCTGCGTTTGAAATCCCGTCTGACATCTATGCCCAGTGGGATGCAAAAGAAGCCGGTCAGGCAAAAGAAGCGGCCTGGAACGAGAAATTCGCTGCCTATGCGAAAGCCTTCCCACAGGAAGCGGCAGAATTCACCCGTCGTATGAAAGGTGACATGCCGGCAGACTTCGACGCGAAAGCGAACGAGTTCATCGCTAAGCTGCAGGCTAACCCGTCCAAAATCGCCAGCCGTAAAGCGTCCCAGAATGCCATCGAAGCCTTCGGTCCGTGGCTGCCAGAGTTCCTCGGCGGCTCCGCTGACCTTGCGCCTTCTAACCTGACTATCTGGTCCGGCTCTAAAGCGATCAACGAAGATACTGCCGGTAACTACATCCATTACGGCGTGCGTGAGTTCGGTATGACCGCAATCGCCAACGGTATCTCCCTGCACGGTGGTTTCCTGCCGTACACCTCCACCTTCCTGATGTTCGTGGAGTATGCCCGTAACGCGGTGCGTATGGCTGCGCTGATGAAACAGCGTCAGGTGATGGTCTACACCCACGACTCCATCGGTCTGGGCGAAGATGGCCCGACTCACCAGCCGGTTGAGCAGGTTGCCTCTCTGCGCGTGACCCCGAACATGTCCACATGGCGTCCATGTGACCAGGTTGAGTCCGCGGTAGCGTGGAAATATGGCGTTGAGCGTAAGGACGGCCCGACCGCACTGATCCTCTCCCGTCAGAACCTGGCTCAGCAGGATCGTACTGAAGCACAGCTGGCGAACATCGCCCGCGGTGGTTACGTACTGAAAGACTGCGACGGTCAGCCGCAGGTGATCTTCATCGCCACCGGTTCTGAAGTTGAACTGGCCGTTGCGGCCTGGGATCAGCTGGCAGGGGAAGGCGTGAAAGCGCGCGTGGTGTCCATGCCGTCTACCGATGCCTTCGACAAGCAGGAAGCGGCTTACCGTGAATCCGTGCTGCCGAAAGCCGTTTCTGCCCGCGTGGCAATCGAAGCGGGTATCGCTGACTACTGGTTCAAATACGTGGGCCTGAACGGCGCTATTGTCGGTATGACCACCTTTGGTGAGTCTGCTCCGGCTGAGCAGCTGTTCGAAGAGTTCGGCTTCACCGTTGAGAACGTGGTCGCGAAAGCGAAAGAACTGCTGTAATTGCTGTTTTGCCCGGTGGCGCTACGCTTACCGGGCCAACAAATGGCACGAAAACCAGGCCGGGTAATCGCAAGCGAATTACCCGGCTTTTTTGTATGTACTATTCCTCCAGCCTGTAACCAGACCGTTAATTATTCCATTAGAAATGTGACGCAAGTCATATAGCTGGCTTATTGGTCTGGACAGTCATTTCCTTTATTCCGTGTTTCGCTTATTCTGGCTGAAGCGTTTCAGTCGACTAAATGTTCGACAAATGACCAATCAGTTGGAGTTTGTGACAGGCAAGGATTCCCCTCAGAGCGTTGCTGCATTACTCTGTCAGCCACCTCAAGTCAGGGAAAGCTTTGCAGGAGACTTATGACCGTACGCGTAGCGATTAATGGTTTCGGTCGCATCGGACGTAACGTGGTTCGTGCTTTATATGAATCCGGACGCCGGGCGGAAATTACCGTGGTGGCCATCAACGAACTGGCGGATGCCGCAGGCATGGCGCATTTGTTGAAATATGACACCAGCCATGGGCGCTTTGCCTGGGACGTTCGTCAGGAGAGAGAGCAGCTGCTTGTCGGTGATGACGTGATTCGTCTGCTTCATGAGCGGACGATCGACGCATTACCCTGGCGTGAACTGGGCGTTGATGTGGTCCTCGATTGTACCGGCGTCTACGGCAATCGCGAACACGGCGAAGCCCATCTGGCGGCCGGCGCAAAGAAAGTGCTCTTTTCACACCCTGGCAGTAACGACCTCGATGCCACGGTGGTGTACGGCGTCAACCATCATGAGTTGCGCGCGGAACACCGTATCGTCTCCAATGCCTCCTGCACCACCAACTGTATTATTCCGGTCATCAAACTGCTGGACGATGCCTACGGCATTGAGTCGGGTACGGTTACCACCATCCACTCCGCCATGCACGATCAGCAGGTCATTGACGCTTACCACCCGGATCTGCGACGCACTCGCGCGGCGAGTCAGTCGATTATCCCGGTGGACACCAAACTGGCGGCCGGTATTACCCGAATTTTCCCCCAGTTTGAAGACCGTTTTGAAGCCATTGCCGTGCGTGTTCCCACCATCAACGTGACGGCAATCGACCTCAGCGTAACCGTGAAAAAACCGGTAAAAGCCTGTGAGGTCAACCTGTTGCTGCAAAAAGCGGCACAGCAAGCATTTCATGGTATAGTTGACTATACGGAATTACCGTTGGTCTCAGTAGATTTTAACCACGATCCGCATAGCGCCATTGTTGATGGCACGCAAACGCGCGTAAGTGGAGCGCATCTGATCAAAACGCTGGTCTGGTGTGATAATGAATGGGGCTTTGCTAACAGGATGCTCGACACCACGTTAGCTATGGCCGCTCAAGGTTTCAGGTAAGACGCGTATTGCGTCTGCAAAACTTTAAGAATCAACGAGAGGATTCACCATGTCTGTAATTAAGATGACCGATCTGGATCTGGCAGGTAAACGCGTTTTCATCCGTGCGGATCTGAACGTACCGGTTAAAGATGGTAAAGTGACCAGCGACGCGCGTATCCGTGCTTCTCTGCCAACCATCGAACTGGCACTGAAGCAGGGTGCGAAAGTGATGGTAACCTCCCACCTGGGTCGTCCGACTGAAGGCGAGTACAACGAAGAGTTCTCTCTGCTGCCGGTTGTTAATTACCTGAAAGACAAACTGTCCAGCCCGGTACGTCTGGTTAAAGACTACCTGGACGGTGTTGAAGTTGCTGAAGGTGAACTGGTTGTTCTGGAAAACGTTCGCTTCAACAAAGGCGAGAAGAAAGACGACGAAACCCTGTCCAAAAAATACGCTGCGCTGTGCGACGTATTCGTCATGGACGCTTTCGGTACTGCTCACCGCGCGCAGGCTTCCACTCACGGTATCGGCAAATTTGCTGACGTTGCTTGTGCAGGTCCACTGCTGGCAGACGAACTGGAAGCACTGGGTAAAGCACTGAAAGAACCTGCTCGTCCGATGGTTGCTATCGTTGGTGGTTCTAAAGTGTCTACCAAACTGACCGTTCTGGACTCTCTGTCCAAAATCGCTGACCAGCTGATTGTGGGCGGCGGTATCGCCAACACCTTCGTTGCAGCCCAGGGCCACAACGTCGGTAAATCCCTGTACGAAGCAGACCTGGTTGGCGAAGCTAAACGCCTGCTGACTACCTGTGACATCCCGGTTCCAACTGACGTTCGCGTAGCGACCGAGTTCTCTGAAACCGCAACCGCAGAGCTGAAATCTGTTTCTGACATCAAAAATGAAGAGCAGATTCTGGACCTGGGCGACGCCTCTGCAGAGAAGCTGGCTGAAATCCTTAAGAATGCAAAAACCATTCTGTGGAACGGTCCGGTTGGCGTGTTCGAATTCCCGAACTTCCGTAAAGGTACTGAAATCGTAGCTAACGCGATTGCAGACAGTGAAGCATTCTCCATTGCTGGCGGCGGTGATACCCTGGCAGCAATCGATCTGTTCGGTATTTCCGACAAGATCTCCTACATCTCCACTGGCGGCGGCGCATTCCTCGAATTCGTGGAAGGCAAAGTTCTGCCAGCAGTAGCCATGCTCGAAGAGCGCGCTAAGAAGTAAGCCATTTTAGGGCAGGGAAACCTGCCCAATTTTCAGCGCGCTTTTAAGAGCTCGCCCCTTTCCAAGGCCGAAGATACAGGACTCGCAACATGTCTAAAATTTTTGATTTCGTAAAACCTGGCGTGATCACTGGTGATGACGTTCAGAAGGTGTTCCAGGTAGCTAAAGAAAACAACTTTGCTCTGCCAGCTGTTAACTGCGTCGGTACCGACTCTATCAACGCCGTACTGGAAGCCGCAGCGAAAGTTAAAGCTCCGGTAATCGTTCAGTTCTCCAACGGTGGCGCTGCGTTCATCGCAGGTAAAGGCGTTAAAACTGACGTTCCTCAGGGCGCAGCAATCCTGGGCGCAATCTCTGGCGCACATCACGTTCACCAGATGGCTGAGCACTACGGTGTTCCGGTTATCCTGCACACTGACCACTGCGCGAAGAAACTGCTGCCGTGGATCGACGGTCTGCTGGACGCGGGCGAAAAACACTTCGCTGCAACCGGTAAGCCACTGTTCTCTTCTCACATGATCGACCTGTCTGAAGAGTCTCTGGAAGAGAACATCGAAATCTGCTCCAAATACCTGGCGCGCATGGCCAAAATGGACATGACTCTTGAAATCGAACTGGGTTGCACTGGTGGCGAAGAAGACGGCGTGGACAACAGCCACATGGACGCTTCTGCTCTGTACACTCAGCCAGAAGACGTTGATTACGCTTACACCGAGCTGAGCAAAATCAGCCCACGTTTCACCATCGCTGCCTCCTTCGGTAACGTACACGGCGTGTACAAACCAGGTAACGTGGTTCTGACGCCAACCATCCTGCGTGATTCTCAGGAATACGTTTCCAAGAAACACAACCTGCCGCACAACAGCCTGAACTTCGTCTTCCACGGCGGTTCCGGTTCTTCTGCTCAGGAAATCAAAGACTCCGTAAGCTACGGCGTAATCAAAATGAACATCGATACCGATACCCAATGGGCGACCTGGGACGGTATCCTGCAGTACTACAAAACTAACGAAGCTTACCTGCAGGGCCAGCTGGGCAACCCGAAAGGCGAAGACCAGCCGAACAAGAAATACTACGATCCACGCGTATGGCTGCGCGCAGCCCAGACCTCTATGGTGACGCGTCTGGAGCAGGCTTTCAAAGAGCTGAACGCGGTTGACGTTCTGTAACTTGAGCTGCTAACAGCATCAGAAGCCCGCGTTAATCGCGGGCTTTTTTTATGTCTTTTCAACTGGCTATCTTGCCTGTTTTTGTGATCTGTTTGGCAAAAGCCAGCCTTTTTGTTTACCCTTTACACACTTGCCACTCCATCAGTGGAATGGCGTATTGTGGTTTTTATGTGCATAAGGAAAGATAAATGGAAGATCTCGGTGTTGTAGATAGCATCAATAACGCTGGCTCCTGGCTGGTGCGTAACCAGGCATTGCTGATCAGCTATGCCGTCAATATTGCTGCGGCTATCGCCATTATCGTGGTGGGAATGATAGTCGCACGTACGGTTGCCAGAGGCGTTAACCGCGTAATGCTCGCGCGTCATATCGATGCAACCGTCGCCGATTTTCTTTCGGCACTGGTGCGCTACGCGATTATCGCTTTCACCCTCATTGCGGCAATGGGGCGCGTGGGTGTCCAGACCGCCTCAGTGATTGCGGTACTGGGTGCCGCCGGTCTGGCCGTGGGGTTGGCATTGCAAGGTTCGCTGGCAAACCTGGCTGCCGGTGTGCTGCTGGTGACCTTCCGTCCATTCCGCTCCGGGGAATATGTCGATCTCGGCGGCACTGCGGGTACGGTGCTGAACGTGCAGATTTTCTCCACCACGCTGCGTTCAGCAGACGGCAAAATTGTCATCGTGCCTAATAAGAAGGTTATCGACGGCAATATCACGAATTTTTCCCGTGAGCCGGTTCGCCGAAATGAGCTCGTTATCGGCGTCGGTTATGACTCCGATACTGAACTGGTGAAAAAGCTGATCACCGATATTATTGAATCCGATGAGCGCATCCTCAAAGATCGGGAAATGACTGTTCGCCTGAACGAGCTTGGCGCATCATCCATCAACTTCGTGGTGCGTATCTGGAGCAACAGCAGCGATTTGCAGAGCGTTTACTGGGATGTGCTGGAGCGCATCAAGCGTGACTTTGACGCCAACGGCATCAGCTTCCCGTATCCGCAGATGGACGTGAACTTCAAGCGTGTGAAAGAACCGGCGGAATAACCTTTCTGCCTGACCCGGTACGCGCAATGCGTGCCGGGTTTAATTAGCTTCTCTTATTGCCAATTAATATTATCCATTTCCTCTTATTATTCTCCCGCAGTATAGTCAGCCCTCAAGACACACTTCTGAGATTAAATTCCATGTTCTCTTTTTATATTCAAGGGCTTATGATTGGCGCAGCGATGATCCTGCCCCTCGGCCCGCAAAACGCCTTCGTCATGAATCAGGGCATTCGTCGGCAGTATCACATCATGATCGCGCTGCTCTGCGCGGTGAGCGATATGCTCCTCATTTGCGCCGGAATTTTTGGCGGCAGCGCGTTGCTGATGCAGTCCCCGTGGCTGCTGGCGCTGGTCACCTGGGGTGGCGTAGCCTTTCTGCTCTGGTATGGCTTTGGCGCGTTGAAAACGGCGATGGGCAGCAATATCGAGCTGGCAAGCGCCGAAGTAATGAAGCAGGGGCGCTGGAAAATTATCATCACCATGCTGGCGGTGACCTGGCTTAATCCGCACGTTTATCTGGATACGTTCGTTGTTCTGGGGAGCCTGGGAGGGCAGCTGGACGCTGAGCCAAGGCGCTGGTTCGCGCTGGGCACCGTGAGCGCCTCTTTCCTGTGGTTCTTTGGTCTGGCGCTGCTCGCCGCATGGCTGGCACCCCGCCTGCGCACCGCCAAAGCCCAGCGCATTATCAACGGTCTGGTCGGCGTGGTGATGTGGTTTATTGCTTTCCAGCTGGCGAAAGAAGGGATTCATCACATTAGTGAACTATTCTACTAAGCGTTGTCTTATGGACATTCGACCAGCAGCCGCTAAGCTTGCTGGCATGCGCCCTGTTACATGGGCACTCTTCGCAACATGGAGGAATAAAAGTGAAGTTGAATGCAATCGCCCTGGCGGCATTAATGGGTTTTGGCGCAGCATCCGTTCAGGCCAGTGAACTGCCTGACAGCCCGCACATTGTGACCTCCGGCACCGCAAGCGTGGATGCGGCCCCGGATATCGCGACCTTAGCCATTGAAGTGAACGTGGCGGCAAAAGATGCGGCCACCGCCAAGAAACAGGCAGACGACCGCGTTGCGCAATATCTCTCTTTCCTGGAGCAGAACGGCGTCGGTAAAAAAGATATCAACTCCGCCAATCTGCGTACCCAACCGGATTACGACTATAAGGATGGCAAAAGCATCCTGAAAGGTTACCGCGCGGTACGTACCGTAGAAGTCACGGTGCGTCAGCTGGATAAACTCAACTCCCTGCTGGACGGCGCCCTGAAAGCGGGCCTGAATGAGATCCGTTCGGTGTCACTGGGTGTTGCGCAACCTGAGAAGTATAAAGATGAAGCGCGCAAAGCGGCGATTGATGATGCCGTTCGTCAGGCACAGCAGTTGGCCGCTGGCTTTAACAGCAAGCTGGGCCCGGTTTACAGCGTGCGTTACCACGTCTCTAACTACCAGCCGAGCCCGATGGTGCGCATGATGAAAGCGGAAGCGGCGCCGGTCTCTGCCCAGGATACCTACGAGCAACCTACGATTCAGTTCGACGATCAGGTTGATGTGGTGTTCCAGCTTGAGCCCGCTCAGGGTCAGCAGCAGACTCAGCAGAACCAGCCGGTTCAGCAAAATCACCAGCAGGATACGGCGACTAAAGCACCGTAAGTATTGTTTTGATATACAGCGACAAGGCCGGGTCAGCGTTTACGCGACCCGGCTTTTTTATTAGTCCTGACGCAGAACCTTATGACCGTGGGCCAGCAGCGCATCGGTCACGTTGCGCATCATACGGCTTTCCGGCGCGAAGCGGTGCCAGTAGAGCATGCGGCGCTGGTGCAGGCCTGGCGTCAGGTCGATCAGCTCACCGCTCTGCAGCTCTCTTTCAATCTGCAGATGCGGGATCATGCAGCAGGTCGTGCCCTGACGCGCCAGCTGTACGAAGGCTTCGGAGGAGTTAACGATATGGCAGGGAACGCTGCCGGGCGGCAGGTCGAAGTTCTGCTGTAAAAACGCCTGATGCATATCATCAAGATGGTCAAACGCCACGGCAGGGGCTTTGAGCAGGGCCGCGCGGGTAACGCCGTTCGGGAAGTAGCGCTCAGCAAAGGCTTTAGAGCCGACAAACAGGTAGTCCAGCGCCCCCAGCTGATCCACCAGGCAGCTTGGCAGCGCCTGGGGCTGGATACTGACTGCACCTACCACTTCACCACGACGCAGACGCTCCTGGGTACGGGTTTCGTCTTCAACCTGTAAGTTCAGGCGAATAGGCGAATCGGCCAGCACCGGGGCGAGGGCAGGGAGGAGCCAGGTTGCCAGACTGTCGGCGTTGACCGCCAGCGACAGCAGCAGCGGCGTGGAGCCGGTCTGTTCATCGCCAAGCCACTCATCTTCCAGCAGCTCAACCTGACGCAGCAGCGCCAGCAGCTTTTGCCCCTGTTCGGTAGGACGCGGCGGCACGGTACGAACCAGCAGCGGCTGCCCGAACATGTTCTCAAGCTGTTTGATTCGTTGCGAAACGGCGGACTGGGTAATACACAGCTTCTGTGCTGCGCGTTCGAATCCGCGTTCACGTATAACGGCATCAAGCGCCTGTAATGTTCTGTAGTCCGGACGTTTCATTGCTCTGGCTGACTCCCAAATAATTCAATACTTCGCACTATGACATAAATTTATGTTTGATACAGACGAAATTGGTGACCTCGCAGATCACATGGCGCAGGTGAATGCTCTATAATGCGCGTCACGCAAAATCACCACGGGCAAGAGATCATGACGCAGGATGAACTGAAAAAAGCAGTAGGATGGGCCGCTCTCCAGTATGTACAGCCGGGTACCATTGTCGGCGTGGGCACCGGGTCAACGGCAGCACACTTTATTGATGCGCTGGGCACGATGAAAGGCCAGATTGAGGGCGCAGTTTCCAGCTCCGATGCATCCACGGAAAAGCTGAAAAGCCTGGGCATTACCGTTTTCGATCTGAACGAAGTGGACCGTCTGGGGATTTACGTGGACGGCGCGGATGAGATCAACGGCCATATGCAGATGATCAAAGGCGGCGGCGCGGCGCTGACGCGCGAGAAGATCATCGCCTCTGTCGCGGACAAGTTTATCTGTATCGCCGATGCCTCCAAGCAGGTGGATATCCTCGGCAAATTCCCGCTGCCGGTTGAAGTGATCCCGATGGCGCGTAGCGCGGTTGCCCGTGAGCTGGTCAAGCTGGGCGGACGCCCGGAATACCGTCAGGGCGTGGTGACGGACAACGGGAACGTGATCCTGGACGTGCACGGTCTGGAGATCCTCGACGCCGTCGCGCTGGAAAACGCCATCAATGGCCTGCCGGGCGTGGTAACCGTAGGGTTATTTGCCAACCGTGGCGCGGATGTCGCGCTGATTGGCACCGCCGATGGCGTCAAAACCATCGTGAAATGATCTGACGGGGGGAACCTCCCCCCGCTAACTTTTTTTGCAAAAGCGATATTCGGTGACTTGTGTCACATTTCTAACCCTCTACTGACGATCCTGCCGCTTTCTTATTTCTCCGCAGCATTTTTCACTGCCAATTGACGCTGTATGACATTTCTTCAGAGTGCCGACGCAAACGTTCATATTGCTGCAATAGTTTTTTTTGATATGTTGGCTGGAGCGGATTCAAATCCAGCACAACAACAGTTCAGACAATCAGACAGGGTCGGGGAAATGGCAAAGGTATCACTGGAGAAAGACAAGATTAAATTTCTGCTGGTCGAAGGGGTGCATCAGAAAGCACTGGATAGCCTTCGTGCGGCGGGTTACACCAACATCGAATTTCACAAAGGTGCGCTGGATACCGAACAGCTGAAAGAGTCGATCCGTGATGCCCATTTCATCGGCCTGCGCTCCCGTACCCATCTGACAGAAGACGTTATTGCGGCGGCAGAAAAACTGGTGGCGATCGGCTGCTTCTGCATCGGCACCAACCAGGTTGACCTTGATGCGGCTGCGAAGCGCGGTATTCCGGTCTTTAACGCGCCATTCTCCAACACCCGTTCCGTGGCGGAGCTGGTCATCGGCGAACTTCTGCTGCTGCTGCGCGGCATCCCTGAAGCCAACGCCAAAGCCCACCGCGGCATCTGGAATAAGCTGGCCTCCGGCTCTTTCGAAGCGCGTGGTAAAAAGCTGGGGATCATCGGTTACGGCCACATCGGTACGCAGTTGGGTATTCTGGCCGAATCGCTGGGAATGCACGTCTTCTTCTACGACATCGAAAGCAAACTGCCGCTGGGTAACGCCACTCAGGTTCAGCATCTCTCCGACCTGCTGAATATGAGCGACGTGGTGAGCCTGCACGTGCCTGAAAACGCCTCCACCAAAAACATGATGGGTGCGGAAGAGCTGGCGCTGATGAAGCCGGGCTCACTGCTGATCAACGCCGCGCGCGGTACGGTGGTGGATATCCCGGCCCTGTGTGACGCGCTTAAACGCAAACACCTGGCGGGCGCGGCTATCGACGTCTTCCCGACCGAGCCTGCGACCAACAGCGATCCGTTCACCTCGCCGCTGTGTGAGTTCGACAACGTGATCCTTACGCCACATATTGGTGGCTCTACTCAGGAAGCGCAGGAAAATATCGGTCTGGAAGTGGCCGGTAAGCTGAGCAAATACTCCGACAACGGTTCAACGCTGTCTGCGGTTAACTTCCCGGAAGTATCGCTGCCGCTGCACGGTGGGCGTCGTCTGCTGCACATCCACGAAAACCGTCCGGGCGTGCTGACCGCCATTAACCAGATCTTCGCCGAGCAGGGCGTCAACATCGCCGCACAGTACCTGCAAACTAACGCGCAGATGGGCTATGTGGTTATCGATATCGAAGCGGATGAGGACGTGGCAGAGAAAGCGCTGCAGGGGATGAAAGCCATTCCGGGCACCATTCGCGCGCGTCTGCTTTACTGAGTTTAGTGCGGCCTGATGCCCTCACCCCGTCCCTCTCCCACGGGGAGAGGGCGCAAAACTAAAAACGGTAACTGGCGTTACCGTTTTGCTTTTACCTCCACTGCCACAATTTCGACGGTGTCACCACCGCAGGCAGCGGGATATCCCATTTCTCCACCGGTAACTTTTCAACGCCCTGACAATCATGGGCATAGCCCACCGGCTGTAAGCCGTGCTGCTGCCAGTTCTGCAGGGTGCGATCGTAAAAACCTCCGCCCATCCCTAAGCGCTGACCGCTTTCATCAAACGCCACCAGCGGCGTCACCAGCACGTCGAGTCGATCCAGCGGCAATACGTCGCGCACGTCCAGTTTCGGTTCGGTGATTTTGAGACGATTTACCACCAGTTCGCTGTGCGGGTGGTAGTGCAGAAACAGCAGATTACCCGGGCTGAAAGGGTGGAGTACCGGCAGATAGACCTTTTTCCCGGTGCGCCAGAGTTCATCGATTAGCGGTTGGGTATCCAGTTCGCCGTCAAAGGAGAGAAACAGGGCCACCGTGTGCGCCATCACCACGGGCGGATACGCCATCATGCGGGCCGCGGCTTGTTGCGCGAAATGGGCTTGTTGTTCAGGCGTTAAGGCTCTGCGCTGCTGACGGATAAACTGACGAATGTGCTGACGGGAAGAGGTAACTTCAGGAAGTTGCGTCATGGTAGTCGCTGGGTAGAAAGGTGAGGGAATCTCCGAGATGCCGCCGCAGGCTGTAACCCTTGAACCCTTGGTTCAAGGTGAATGTGTCGTCATAGTTTTAAGGCTTCTCGGACGAACCGAGCATGCTCACCAACCATGGAGCGCCACATTCTTGTGGTATGAAATATCGGCTCAGGGGACTGGCCCGCATGCGAACATCTCAGAGAAATTTTTCCTTCAGGGTCACTCTACCATAGTAGACCATGAAGTGTTATTCAAAGTTTTGCCCCGGTCTGTCTGTAATGCGACCCTGATCAAGCAATGCCTGTTCAATGGTCTGCTGGAGCATTTTAATACGTTGTTCCATGCTCGCCGCGTATTCGCGGGTCTTCGCTTTTTCCTGAGTCAGCTCATAACTGATGTTCAACGCGGCGATGAAGACCAGCTGCTCAGTATTTGTGACTCTAGTGCGTTCTTTTAAATCTTGCAACCGCTGATTCAAATCATCCGCAGCCTGATTCAAAGCATCCCTTTGTTCAGGCGGACAATTCACTCGCAGCGAACGGCCAAAAATTTGGATATCGACGGGTTGTGCAGACATGCCACCTTCCTGCTGTTTGACTGCGCTGCCTTCACACCCGATTCCGGGGGCTGCGAAGGGGCGACACTATAGCTACCCTGGTGCGCAGATACAAGCCCTATTCTGGTTCACCAGGGTCCAAAGTGGTAGCATACCATGAATATTCCTCCCAATGATGACGAATGCGCATGTCTATACAGAACGAAATGCCTGGCTACAACGACCTTAGCCAGTTACTGAACCAGCAGGGCGTAGGTTTAACCCCGGCTGAAATGCACGGTCTGATCAGCGGGATGCTGTGTGGTGGAAACAGCGACAGCTCATGGCTGCCGCTGGTTCACGACCTGACGAACGAAGGTCTGGCGTTTGGTCACGATCTGGCCCAGGCGTTGCGGAGCATGCATGGCGCAATCAGCGATGCGCTGGAAGATGACGGCTTCCTTTTTCAGCTTTATCTGCCTGATGGCGATGACGTCAGCGTGTTCGATCGCGCCGATGCGCTGGCCGGGTGGGTCAACCATTACCTGTTGGGGTTGGGCGTAACGCAGCCTAAGCTTGAGAAGGTGACGGGCGAAGCCGGAGAAGCTATCGACGATCTGCGCAATATTGCGCAGCTGGGCTACGACGAGGACGAAGACCAGGAAGAGCTGGAGATGTCCCTCGAAGAGATCATTGAGTATGTGCGCGTTGCGTCGCTGCTCTGCCACGATACCTTTACGCGGACCCAACCGACTGCGCCGGAAGTGCGCAAACCAACCTTACACTAATAACAACGACTGGAGGGTGTCATGACTCAGCAAGAGTATCTGCGCCGTCGGCAGGCGCTGCTGGCCACAATGCAGCCGGGAAGCGCCGCGCTGATATTTGCCGCACCGGAGGCCACGCGCAGTAACGATAGCGAATATCCGTACCGCCAGAGCAGTGATTTCTGGTACTTCACCGGCTTCAACGAGCCGGAGTCGGTACTGGTGCTGATTAAAAGTGATGACACCCACAACCACAGCGTGCTGTTTAACCGCGTCCGGGATCTGACCGCCGAGATCTGGTTTGGTCGCCGCTTAGGCCAGCAGGCTGCGCCCGAAAAGCTGGGCGTGGATCGTGCGCTGGCGTTCAGCGAGATCAACGAGCAGCTCTACCAGTTGCTGAATGGTCTGGATGTGGTCTATCACGCGCAGGGTGAATACGCCTGGGCCGATGAGATCGTCTTTGCCGCGCTGGATAAGCTGCGCAAAGGCTCCCGGCAAAACCTGAAAGCTCCGGCAACCCTGACCGACTGGCGTCCTGCTGTGCACGAGCTGCGCCTGTTTAAATCGGCGGAAGAGCTGGACGTGATGCGCCGTGCAGGCGAAATCAGCGCGCTGGCCCACACCCGGGCGATGCAAAAATGCCGTCCGGGGATGTTCGAATATCAGCTCGAAGGCGAAATTCATCATGAATTCACCCGCCACGGCGCGCGCTACCCGGCCTACAACACGATTGTTGGCGGCGGGGAAAATGGCTGCATTCTGCACTACACCGAAAACGAGTCCGAACTGCGCGATGGCGATCTGGTGCTGATTGATGCCGGTTGCGAATATAAAGGCTATGCCGGGGATATCACCCGCACCTTCCCGGTGAACGGCAAATTCACACCCGCCCAACGCGCCATTTACGACATCGTCCTGCATTCGCTGGACACCGCCCTGATGCTGTTCCGCCCCGGCACCTCCATTCAGGAAGTCACCGGCGAAGTGGTGCGCATCATGATTAGCGGCCTGGTGGAGCTGGGTATTCTGCATGGCGATGTCGATCAGTTGATTGCCGAAAACGCGCACCGTCCCTTCTTTATGCATGGCCTGAGCCACTGGCTGGGGCTGGATGTGCATGATGTGGGTGTCTACGGCCCGGAACGTTCCCGCGTGCTGGAGCCGGGCATGGTGCTGACCGTTGAGCCGGGACTCTATATCGCCCCGGATGCCGATGTGCCTGCGGAGTATCGCGGGATCGGCATTCGTATCGAAGATGACATTGTCATCACCGAAACCGGCAACGAGAACCTGACCGCTTCGGTGGTGAAAAACGCCGACGAGATTGAGGCGCTGATGGCGGCGGCGCGCCCATGAGCATCATCATCGTTGGTGGAGGCATGACGGGAGCTACGCTTGCGCTGGCGATCTCCTCCCTGACCCAGGGTAAACTTCCGGTTCATCTGGTCGAGGCCGTTGCGCCACAGTCGACCGGTCATCCGGGATTTGACGGACGCGCTATCGCCCTGGCGCAGGGCACCTGTCAGCAGCTGGCACGCAGCGGCATCTGGCAGGCCATTGCCGACTACGCCACGGCCATCGAAACCGTTCATGTCAGCGACCGGGGCCATGCCGGGTTTGTTACCCTTGAGGCGCAGGATTACCGTATTGATGCGCTGGGGCAGGTGGTTGAGCTGCACGACGTGGGCCTGCGCCTGTTCCGTCTGTTAAAAGAGGCCCCAGGCGTAACTCTGCACTGCCCCGCGCGCGTGGAGCGCTTTACCCGCAGCGAAGACGCGGTGAGCGTCACGCTGGATGACGGCACGACGCTGGACGGACAGCTGCTGGTGGCCGCCGACGGTTCCCGTTCGGCACTCGGCCAGCAGTGTGGGATCCAGTGGCAACAGCAGCCTTACCATCAGTTGGCGGTGATTGCTAACGTCGCCACCGCCGAGCCGCACCGGGGGCGCGCCTTTGAACGTTTTACTCAGCACGGCCCGCTGGCCATGCTGCCGATGTCCCAGGGGCGCAGTTCGCTGGTCTGGTGCCATCCCCTGGAGAGTGCGGATGAGGTGCAGCGCTGGTCTGATGAACGCTTCTGTACCGAACTGCAAAAAGCCTTTGGCTGGAGGCTGGGACGTATCACCCATGCCGGCAAGCGGGCGTTTTATCCCCTGGCGTTAACCACGGCGTCGCAGTCTGTCTCCCATCGCGTCGCGCTGGTGGGCAATGCGGCCCAGACGTTACACCCCATCGCCGGGCAGGGCTTTAATCTCGGACTGCGCGACGTCATGACCCTGGCCGAAACGCTGGCCCAGGCGTTTGCGCAACAGCAGGATTGCGGTGCCTACCCGGTCTTATGCCATTACCAGAAACGACGCCAGGCCGATAAAGAGGCCACCATCGGCGTAACCGATGGGCTGGTGCATCTGTTTGCCAATCGCTGGGCACCGCTGGTGGCGGGCCGTAACGCAGGGTTGATGGCGATGGAACTATTCATTCCGGCACGAGATGTGCTGGCACAGAGGACGCTTGGTTGGGTCGCTCGCTAAGGAGTAAACAAAGTGCAGAATGTTGATGTCGCCATTGTCGGTGGCGGAATGGTAGGACTGGCGTTGGCCTGCGGCTTGCAGGGCAGCGGTCTGCGCGTGGCGGTGCTGGAGCAGAAGCAGCCGCAGCCTGTCGCTCCCGACGCGCCGCCTGAGCTACGCGTCTCGGCGATCAACGCCGCCAGTGAAAAGCTGCTGACCCGCGTCGGCGTCTGGTCGGAGATTATCGCCCAACGCGCCAGCTGTTATCACGGGATGGAAGTGTGGGATAAAGACAGCTTCGGGCATATCGCGTTTGATGACGAGAGCATGGGCTACAGCCATCTCGGGCATATCATTGAAAATGCGGTCATCCACCATGCTCTGTGGCAGAAAGCGCAGCAGTGCAGCGATGTTACGCTGATTGCGCCTGCTGCGCTGCAGCAGGTCGCCTGGGGTGAAAACGACGCCTTTATTACCTTGCAAAGCGGAGACATGCTCACCGCTCGCCTGGTGGTGGGGGCCGATGGCGCAAACTCCTGGCTGCGAAATAAAGCCGACATTCCGCTGACGTACTGGGACTATCGTCACCATGCCCTGGTCGCCACTATTCGCACGGCGGAGCCGCATCAGGCCGTGGCCCGGCAGATCTTCCACAATGACGGCATTCTGGCCTTCCTGCCGCTCAACGATCCGCATCTCTGTTCGATCGTCTGGTCGCTGGCGCCCGAGAAGGCCCAGCAGATGCAGGAGGCGTCAGCCGAGGAGTTCAATCAGGCTTTGTGCGTGGCGTTTGATAACCGGCTGGGGCTGTGCTCCGTCGAAAGCGAGCGTCAGGTATTCCCGTTGACCGGCCGCTATGCGCGCCAGTTTGCCGCGCATCGTCTGGCGCTGGTGGGCGACGCGGCGCATACCATTCATCCGCTGGCCGGGCAGGGCGTAAACCTGGGCTTTATGGATGCCGCCGAACTGGTGGACGAACTGCGCCGACTGCATCGCGAAGGCAAGGATATTGGTCAGCACCTTTATCTACGCCGCTACGAGCGCAGCCGCAAACACAGCGCGGCAATGATGCTGGCAGGTATGCAGGGGTTCCGCGAACTGTTTGCCGGGGCGAACCCGGCGAAAAAACTGCTGCGCGACCTCGGCCTGAAACTGGCTGATACCCTTCCAGGCGTTAAACCTCAACTTCTGCGTCAGGCGATGGGGCTTAACGATCTGCCGGACTGGCTTCAGTAAACCAGACCCCCATCACACTTTCTTCCCCCGGCCTGTGGGCCGGGAAATTACCCTCGTTTGAAATAATCTAATTTCACCGACTTTTTCGCATTAGATTATCTAATCTGGCTGTTTTTATGTTACGGAAATTCCGCGCGTTTTTCCGCAGTAAATATCATCCTGTGCTCAACTCCATGCTGTTGACTTTGCTTTTGTGCGGAACGTTTCGCATTTTTATAGTGAATAACTCTGTACGCTTTGTTGGCTTTTTTGACCATAAGCTAATGTGATGACCCATTTTACCTTATGGTTAACCACCCTTTTCGGTGGTAAGTTCAGAGGAAAGAGAACGTTTGCGTCGGCGTCCGGGAGCGATGCCGATGCCGGGTTTTGTGGTGATTTTTTCACCTTGAAACGCAAGACAGCCCTGCTCATTCAACGAGGATAAGATGGCTCAACAGACGCCTTTGTACGAACAACACACCCTGTGCGGTGCACGCATGGTCGATTTCCATGGCTGGATGATGCCGCTGCATTATGGTTCGCAGATTGATGAGCATCATGCGGTGCGCACCGATGCCGGTATGTTCGACGTCTCTCACATGACCATTGTCGATCTCCACGGCAGCCGCACCCGGGAGTTTTTACGCTATCTGCTGGCAAACGACGTGGCTAAGCTCACAAAGCCGGGTAAAGCGCTCTACTCCGGCATGCTGAATGCCTCCGGCGGCGTGATTGACGACCTGATTGTCTATTACCTCTCTGATGATTTCTTCCGCCTCGTTGTTAACTCCGCCACCCGCGAAAAAGACCTCTCCTGGATCACCCAACACGCAGAACCCTACGCCATCGACATCACCGTGCGTGACGATCTGTCGCTGATCGCGGTGCAGGGTCCAAACGCGCAGGCAAAAGCGGCCTCCCTGTTCAGCGATGAGCAGCGTCAAGCCACCGAAGGCATGAAGCCGTTCTTTGGCGTGCAGACGGGCGATCTGTTTGTGGCGACCACCGGCTACACCGGTGAAGCGGGCTATGAAATTGCGATGCCGAACGAAAAAGCGGCCGATTTCTGGCGTGCGCTGGTGGAAGCGGGCGTTAAACCGGCGGGGCTCGGCGCGCGCGATACGCTGCGTCTGGAAGCCGGTATGAATTTATACGGTCAGGAGATGGACGAAGGCGTCTCTCCGCTGGCGGCCAACATGGGCTGGACCATCGCCTGGGAACCTGCCGATCGTGATTTTATCGGCCGTGAAGCGCTGGAAATGCAGCGCGAGAAGGGCACCGAACAGCTGGTTGGCCTGGTGATGACCGAAAAAGGCGTCCTGCGCGGCGAGCTGCCGGTACGTTTCACCGATGCTAACGGCAACCACTGTGAAGGCATTATCACCAGCGGCACCTTCTCTCCGACGCTGGGTTACAGTATTGCTCTGGCGCGTGTTCCGGCGGGCATTGGCGAGACTGCCGTGGTGCAGATCCGCAACCGCGAAATGCCGGTCCGCGTGACCAAACCGATTTTTGTTCGCGCCGGTAAACCGGTCGCCTAATTATTTTTATCAGGAGAAATTCAATGAGCAATGTGCCAGCAGAACTGAAATACAGCAAAGAACATGAGTGGCTGCGCAAAGAAGCCGACGGCACTTATACCGTTGGGATCACCGAACATGCTCAGGAGCTGTTAGGTGACATGGTCTTTGTGGATCTGCCGGAAGTGGGCGCGACCGTCACTGCAGGCGACGACTGCGCGGTAGCCGAGTCCGTAAAAGCGGCGTCGGACATCTATGCCCCGGTCGGCGGCGAAATCGTGGCGGTTAACGACGCGCTGAGCGACTCACCGGAGCTGGTCAACAGCGAGCCTTACGGCGAAGGCTGGATCTTCAAAATCAAAGCCAGCGACGAAGCGGAAGTTGCCGCCCTGCTGGATGCAACAGCCTATGAAGCACTGTTAGAAGACGAATAACCGTTTTTCTCCCTCTCCCATTCAGGGAGAGGCGAGACAACGTAGGCCCGGTAAGCGTTAGCGCCACCGGGCAACAGAGTTACAGACAACTACGATTCACTGCACGTTTCAGGAACCATCGCTCATGACACAGACTTTAAGCCAGCTTGAAAACCGTGGCGCCTTCATTGAACGTCACATTGGGCCGGATGCTCAGCAACAGCAGGAGATGCTGAAGACGGTTGGCGCGGATTCGCTCAACGCCTTGATCGGCCAGATTGTGCCAAAGGATATTCAGCTCGCCACGCCGCCGCAGGTGGGGGAATCGACCACTGAATACGCCGCGCTGGCGGAACTGAAAGGCATTGCCAGCCTGAACAAGCGCTTTAAGTCTTACATTGGCATGGGCTACACCAACGTGCAGTTACCGCCGGTGATCCTGCGTAACATGCTGGAAAACCCGGGCTGGTACACGGCCTATACCCCTTATCAGCCGGAAGTGTCTCAGGGGCGTCTGGAAGCGCTGCTCAATTTCCAGCAGGTCACGCTGGATCTGACCGGTCTCGACATCGCTTCGGCTTCGCTGCTGGATGAAGCCACCGCCGCTGCAGAAGCCATGGCCATGGCAAAACGCGTCAGCAAGCTGAAGGGCGCAAACCGCTTCTTCGTCGCGGCCGACGTTCACCCGCAAACCCTGGACGTGGTGCGTACCCGTGCAGAGACGTTTGGCTTTGAGGTGATCGTTGATGATGCCGATAAAGTGCTGGATCACCAGGATGTGTTCGGCGTGCTGTTGCAGCAGGTTGGCACCACCGGTGAAGTGCATGACTACAGTACGCTGATTGCCGGGCTGAAAGCGCGCAAAGTTCTCGTCAGCGTGGCGGCCGATTTCATGGCGCTGGTGCTGTTAACCGCCCCGGGTAAACAGGGTGCGGACATCGTCTTCGGCTCTGCGCAGCGCTTCGGCGTGCCGATGGGCTACGGCGGTCCACACGCGGCCTTCTTCGCCGCAAAAGATGAATTCAAACGCTCCATGCCAGGCCGTATTATCGGCGTATCGAAAGATGCGGCCGGTAACACCGCCCTGCGCATGGCGATGCAGACTCGCGAGCAGCACATCCGCCGTGAGAAAGCGAACTCCAATATCTGTACCTCTCAGGTACTGCTGGCCAACATCGCCAGCCTGTATGCCGTCTATCATGGCCCGGCTGGCCTTAAGCGTATCGCCGGCCGTATTCATCGCCTGGCCGATATTCTGGCCTGCGGCCTGCAGCAGAAAGGTCAAAAACTGCGTCACGCGCACTTCTTCGACACCCTGTGCGTTGAAGTGGCCGACAAAGCGAACGTGCTGGCACGCGCTGAAGCAGCTGAGATCAACCTGCGCAGCGACATCCTGAATGCGGTCAGCATCACCCTGGATGAAACCACCACCCGTGACGATGTGCAGGTGCTGTTCAACGTCCTGCTGGGTGACGACCACGGCCTGAATGTGGACGCGCTCGATAAAGAGGTGGCGCACGACAGCCGCTCCATCCAGCAGAGCATGCTGCGTGACGATGCGATCCTGACCCATCCGGTCTTTAACCGCTACCATAGCGAAACCGAGATGATGCGCTATATGCACTCCCTGGAGCGTAAAGATCTGGCCCTGAACCAGGCGATGATCCCGCTGGGCTCCTGCACCATGAAGCTGAACGCCGCTGCCGAGATGATCCCCATCACCTGGCCGGAATTCGCTGAGCTGCACCCGTTCTGCCCGGCTGACCAGGCGGAAGGTTATCATCAGATGATCAACCAGCTCTCAGACTGGCTGGTAAAACTGACCGGCTATGACGCACTCTGCATGCAGCCAAACTCCGGCGCACAGGGTGAATACGCGGGCCTGCTGGCCATCCGCCACTACCACGAGAGCCGCAACGAAGGCCATCGCGATATCTGCCTGATCCCAAGTTCTGCCCACGGCACCAACCCGGCATCGGCCCAGATGGCAGGGATGGAAGTGGTGGTTGTGGCCTGCGATAAGAACGGTAACATCGACCTGGCCGACCTGCGTGCGAAAGCGGAACAGACCGGCGATAAGCTCTCCTGCATCATGGTCACTTATCCGTCCACCCACGGCGTGTATGAAGAGACCATCCGTGAAGTGTGCGAGATCGTGCATCAGTATGGCGGCCAGGTTTACCTCGATGGCGCCAACATGAACGCCCAGGTGGGCATCACCACCCCAGGCTTTATCGGCGCGGACGTGTCGCACCTGAACCTGCACAAAACCTTCTGCATTCCGCACGGCGGTGGCGGCCCGGGCATGGGTCCAATCGGCGTGAAAGCGCACCTGGCACCGTTCGTACCGGGTCACAGCGTGGTGCAGATCGAAGGCATGCTCACCCGTCAGGGCGCGGTCTCTGCGGCACCGTTCGGCAGCGCCTCTATTCTGCCAATCAGCTGGATGTATATCCGCATGATGGGCGCAGAAGGGCTGAAACAGGCAAGCCAGGTGGCGATCCTGAACGCCAACTACATCGCTACGCGTCTGAAGTCTGCCTATCCGATCCTCTATACCGGCCGTGACGGTCGCGTGGCGCACGAATGTATTCTCGATATTCGTCCGCTGAAAGAGCAGACCGGCATCAGCGAGCTGGACATTGCCAAACGTCTGATCGACTACGGCTTCCACGCCCCGACCATGTCGTTCCCTGTTGCAGGTACGCTGATGGTGGAGCCAACCGAGTCCGAAAGCAAAGCCGAACTGGACCGCTTTATCGACGCGATGCTGGCGATCCGCATGGAGATCGATCGCGTTCAGGATGGCGAATGGACGCTGGAAGATAACCCGTTGGTGAACGCTCCGCACACCCAGCACGAGCTGGTGGCTGAGTGGAACCACGGTTACTCCCGCGAGCTGGCGGTCTTCCCGGCAGGCGTTGCTAACAAGTACTGGCCGACCGTGAAGCGTCTTGATGACGTCTACGGCGACCGTAACCTGTTCTGCTCCTGCGTGCCGATGAGCGAATACCAGTAACTCTCTGCCATACTCTAGGCCGGGTAAGCGTAAGCGTCACCCGGCTTTTTTTATCCGGAGGTTGTAGATGGCAATAGCATTAGTAACCGGCGCCAGCCGCGGGATCGGCAAAGCGACGGCGCTTCAACTGGCACGTGAAGGCTACACCGTAGCGGTGAATTATCACCACAACATCAAAGCCGCCACCGATGTGATCAATCAGATTGTCGAAGAGGGCGGCAAGGCCTTTGCCCTGCGCGCGGACATCAGCGACGAGGCCCAGGTTATGGCCATGTTCGAAAGCCTCGACCGCGAAGGCGAGCCCCTTACCGCCCTGGTCAACAACGCCGGTATTCTGTTCGAGCAGAGCACCATCGAAAATCTCTCCGCCGAGCGGATTAACCGCGTGCTGGCCACCAACGTGACCGGGTATTTCCTCTGCTGTCGTGAAGCGGTGAAACGCATGGCGCTGAAGCACGGCGGGAAAGGCGGGGCGATCGTCAATGTGTCGTCTGCGGCCTCGCGACTCGGCGCGCCGGGGGAATATGTGGATTATGCGGCATCGAAAGGGGCCGTGGACTCCCTCACGACCGGGCTGTCGCTGGAAGTGGCGGCGCAGGGGATCCGGGTTAATTGCGTACGTCCGGGGCTGATTTATACCGAAATTCATGCCTCCGGCGGTGAACCCGGGCGCGTGGATCGGGTGAAGTCGATGCTGCCAATGCAGCGCGGCGGTCAGCCGGAAGAGGTGGCGCAGGCGATTGTCTGGCTGCTGAGCGAGAAAGCCTCGTACGTGACGGGGAGTTTTATTGAGTTAGCGGGCGGGAAATAAATGCCGGGTGGCGGCTTCGCCTTACCCGGCCTACCTGAATCGTAGGCCCGGTAAGCGCAGCGCCACCGGGCAAAACCTTAAAGCGTCTCGCCGTTGCTGGCGATCACTTCTTTGTACCAGTTAAAGCTCTTCTTGCGTGAACGGGACATGTCGCCGGTGCCGTCGTCGTGCTTGTTCACATAGATAAAGCCGTAGCGTTTGCTGTACTGGCCGGTGGTGAAGGATACGCAGTCGATGCAGCCCCACGGGGTGTAGCCCATCAGATCCACGCCGTCGTAAGTGACCGCTTTTATCATCTCTTCCACGTGCGCGCGCAGGTAGTCGATGCGGTAGTCATCGTTGATGCTGCCGTCTTCTTCCACTTTATCGTAGGCACCAAAACCGTTTTCCACGATAAACAGCGGCTTCTGATAGCGTTCATACAGTTCACACAGGGCGTAACGCAGGCCCACCGGGTCAATCTGCCAGCCCCAGTCAGACGCTTTAACGTGCGGGTTCGGCACGCTGCCTTCGAAGCCGGAGATCGCATCCCCGGTGCCGCCTTCGGCTTTCACCGCGTTGGTCATGTAATAGCTGAAGCCGAGATAATCACAGGTGCCTTCACGCAGGATCTGCTCGTCGCCCGCTTCCATGTTGATGGTGAAGCCGCGACGTTCCCACTCGTTCAGCACGTAGGACGGGTAGTAACCGCGCAGCTGCACGTCGGTAAAGACATAACGCTCGCGCATTGATTCCTGAGCAAACATCACGTCTTCTGGTTTGCAGGAGAACGGATAGAGCGCCACCATCGCCAGCATGCAGCCGACTTTCATCTCCGGGTTGATGCGGCGAGCCGCTTTCACCGCCAGGGCGCTGGCCACGAACTGGTGATGCAGCACCTGGTACATGGTCTCTTCCGGGTTTTGATGCTCGGTATAGACCACGCCGGAGCAACAGTAGCCGAACAGCGGCGCGCGCCAGTTACGCTGGTTGTTGATTTCGTTGAAGGTCATCCAGTACTTGACCTTGCTCTTGTAGCGCTCAAACACCACTTCGGCGAAGTTAACGAAGAAATCCACCACCTTACGGTTGGTCCAGCCGCCGTACTCCTGCACCAGGTGCAGCGGCATTTCGAAGTGGGAGAGGGTGATCACCGGCTCGATGTTGTACTTCAGCAGCTCATCGAACATGTCATCGTAGAACTTCAGCCCCTCTTCGTTAGGCTGGGGTTCATCACCTTTCGGGAAGATGCGGGTCCATGCGATGGAGGTGCGGAAGCACTTGAAGCCCATCTCGGCAAACAGCTTGATGTCTTCTTTATAGTGACCGTGGAAGTCGATGGCTTCGTGGTTCGGGTAGTATTTACCCTCAACCACTTCCTGGGTGATTTCACGCGGTACGCCGTGCGCGCCGCCGGTCAGCACGTCACAAATGCTCGGGCCTTTGCCGCCTTTGTTCCAGCCGCCTTCAACCTGATGCGCCGCAACCGCGCCGCCCCATAAAAAGTCTTTTGGTAAGGTGAGTTTTTTCATCTTTGCTAATCTCATTTATTACTATTGTTTTTGAGTCTAACAAAGGGAAATAAAAAGTCACGATATAACAATTCGCCGGAATTGTAATTTGTCACATCAAAAAAACAGGGTGTTTTATTCTGTTAATTTCTTCGCCAGTTTACGTCCCAGCGATTCGAGAATATAAACGACCGGAATTTGGGTGGTAATATCGTACACGCCGCCAATACGCGTTTGCGGCACGTGCCAGGAGAGATTGAAATCCGCTAATTTAGCCAGACGCGAGTGCTCGTGGCTGGTGATAGAGAGCACCTTGCAGTGATGCAGACTGAACTGGCTGGCGAAGCGCAGGATCTCTTCGGTTTCGCCCGAGACCGAGAGCACAATAGCCAGCGCGTTTTTCGCCATATCATTAGTGACCGGGAAATAAGGATCGTCGATATGGTTGCTGAATTTTCCAATATTGGAAAAGAAACGCGCGCCATATTTCGCCAGCGAGCCGGACGTACCTGCCCCGACAAAGATAATACGCTCGGAGGATAATATAATTTCCACCGCTTCATTTAATAGCGCGTCAAATTCGTCGTTATTTACACTCTTGAAAAAACTGATAATCTCACTGGCGCCAAAATTAGCCTGCTGCGGTTCGTTCTGCTCAAGATATAATTTAAACCGCACGCGGAATTCAGAGTAGCCATCGCAGTTCAGCTTGCGGCAAAAGCGCAGCACGGTGGTGGTGGACACTCCCGCCGCATCCGCCAGTTCGCGTATGGTCATGTACATCACCCGATCGCGGTTTTTGATGACGGTGTTGTAGACCATCATCTCCAGATTATTGAGACTGGCAATGGCGGAATGGGAGAACATGCTCACAGTGGCTAAACTCACTCATCAGACTTCATCTTCAGGGAATAATAACATGCAGCCAAACGACATTACTTTTTTTCAGCGTTTTCAAGATGACATTCTGGCCGGACGTAAAACCATCACCATTCGCGATGAAAGCGAATCACATTTCAGCGCGGGCGACGTGCTGCGGGTAGGTCGCTATGAGGATGACGGCTATTTTTGCACCATCGAAGTCACAGCAACCTCGACGGTAACCCTTGATACATTAACGGAAAATCATGCTCAGCAGGAGAACATGACCCTGGACGAACTGAAGGGGGTGATTACAGAAATTTACCCTGACCAGCAACAGTTTTATGTTATTGATTTTAAATGTCTTTGAGGTTTTATGTGAACACACGTTAGCTGAAATAATCACTCAAGCCTATGATTGTAATATATAAAGTTTTAGGCGATATTTATTTTAGCTAACAGGTGTTCACTGGAATCATTCTCAGTTAGCATAGTCAGCGATGCACTATTCACTTTTGTTTTCCCGGAGTTATCTATGGTTAGCAAACCATTAACCACACAGGGATATTCGCTGGCTGAGGAAATAGCCAACAGTATTAGTCACGGAGTCGGCCTGGTGTTTGGCATTGTCGGGCTGGTGTTGCTGCTGGTTCAGGCCGTCGATACCAATGCCAGCGCGCTGGCGATCACCAGTTACAGCCTGTATGGCGGGAGTATGATCCTGCTGTTCCTGGCGTCCACCCTTTACCATGCCATTCCCCATCAGCGGGCCAAGATCTGGCTGAAAAAATTCGACCACTGCGCCATCTATCTGCTGATTGCCGGAACCTATACGCCATTTTTGCTGGTCGGGCTGGATTCGCCGCTGGCGCGTGGGTTGATGATTGTTATCTGGAGCCTGGCCCTGCTGGGGATCCTGTTTAAACTCACTATCGCGCACCGCTTTAAGGTGCTGTCGCTGGTGACTTACCTGACGATGGGCTGGCTGTCGCTGATAGTGGTTTATCAGCTGGCAGTAAAACTGGCGGCGGGCGGCGTGACGCTGCTGGCGGTGGGTGGCGTGGTCTATTCGCTGGGGGTCATTTTTTACGTCTGTAAGCGCATCCCCTATAACCACGCGATCTGGCACGGGTTTGTGCTGGGCGGCAGCGTGTGCCATTTCCTGGCGATCTATTTGTACGTCGGGCAGGTTTGATTCCGCTTTGCCCGGCGGCGCTTCGCTTGCACGGGCCTACAAAACCCGTAGGCCGGGTAAGGCGAAGCCTCTACCCGGCACTAACAGCATTACTCTTCCAGCGAATACGGCAAAGGCTCGATGCTCAGAGTGTTCACATCCTCGCGCACGCGGAACACGCTGTCGGGCTCCATATCGTTATTCATCACGGCCTGAACCAGCAGGCGACCATCGTCGAGCTGAACGGCAGCCAGCACGGTGCCGGTACGACGCCAGTTTTCACCCATTTTCAGTTCCAGATCTTCACCGGCTTCCGGTACGCGGCTGGCTTTACCCGCCAGATACCACAGGGCGCGTTTGTTGGCGCCGCGGAACTTCGCGCGTGCCACCATCTCCTGGCCGGTGTAGCAGCCTTTTTTAAAGCTGATACCGCCAAGCGCCTGCAGGTTGGTCGCCTGGGGAATAAACTGCCCGCTGTTGGCGGCGTCGATCACCGGGATGCCCGCTTCAATGTTCAGCGACAGCCACTGCTGGCTGTTATTCAGCTGCGCTTCGCCACGCAGGGCCTGGGTCACGCGCTCGGCGGTGGCGACATCGGTCACCAACAAGAAGCGCTCTGCCGGATGTTCAAACCACAGCAGGGAGGTGACCCCGTCGGTGGTCACCTGTTTTTCTGCATCAGGCAGTTCGCTGAACAGATTTTTCAGCGCAGCGCGCGCCTGGAAGCCCGCCACACCCAGCAGCACCAGTTCGTCATCGGCGGCAATGGTGACTTTGGAGAACACCGCATACTTTTTCAGTTCGGCGAGCTGTGCGTCGCGCAGGCTGCGGCGTTCGATAAGGGCGAAACCGTCCTGACGGCGGAACAGACGCAGGTTGCTCCACATCTTGCCTTTCGGATCGCAGTGCGCCGCCAGCAGGTGCTGGTGTTCGGTCAGCTGACTGACATCAGCGGTCACCTGGCCTTGCAGGTACTTTTCGCTGTCTGCGCCGACGAGGGTCGCCAGCGCCCAGTCATCAAGGGTCATAAGCGTCAGCGGCAGACGCGCAGAGGCGACAGGCTGGCGCGGAGAAAACGGTGTAAATGCCATATTGATGTCCTGAATTGCTTAACGCTTTGATAATGCCTAATGGTAAAAGAGACTGTCGCCATTGCAAGCGGTTTCAACAGGCTATTCGTGCCCTCAGGCTATTCTGCGTAACGCCACGCAAAACAGATGAACACGCTTATTTATTGTGGTTTTTTGTGGAAGCCTGCTCCAGGAACGTAATATTCCAGTAATGAAACAGCAAAAAACACGTTACACTAGAGGCCGTTTCATCCCGGTAGAGCGCCTTTCGCCGCCGGTACGAACGGAACACTGCCTGAACTCAACGTTATGCAGGAACCAGACATGGACATTAATAACAAAGCCCGCATTCACTGGGCATGCCGTCGCGGCATGCGCGAACTCGATATCTCCATCATGCCGTTCTTCGAATACGAATATGACAGCCTGAGCGATGAGGATAAGCAGCTCTTTATCCGCCTGCTGGAGAACGACGATCCTGACTTATTCAACTGGTTGATGAATCACGGCGAACCCGCCGACACCGAACTGCAACGGATGGTGCTTTTAATTCAGACACGGAATCGGGAACGTGGTCCTGTGGCAATCTGATCTACGCGTCTCGTGGCGCTCCCAGTGGATGTCTCTTCTGCTCCACGGCCTGGTCGCGGCCTTCATTCTGCTAATGCCGTGGCCGCTGAGCTACACCCCGTTATGGCTGATACTGCTGTCGCTGGTGGTGTTTGATAGCGTACGCAGCCAGCGGCGCATTAACGCCCGCCAGGGTGAAATCAAACTGTTCATGGATTCCCGGCTGCACTGGCTGGGCAACGAATGGGAGATTGTCGGCACGCCGTGGATGCTCAATTCCGGCATGATGCTGCGCTTGCGCAAAGGCGCAGGACAACGCTGCCATCATTTATGGCTGGCGGCAGACAGTATGGAAGAAGGGGAGTGGCGGGATCTGCGTCGGATGATTTCACAGCAGCCGACGCAGGGGCGATAGCGGTTTAACTGAACTGCTCCGCCATTTCACCGAGGATCTGCTCGCACCAGTTCTGCAGGCGCTCTTCACTGAGGTCGTACTGGTTGGTTTCATCGAGAGCCAGTCCGACAAACAGCTGGCCGTCGGCGATGATCGGTTTCTTACTGGTAAATTCATAGCCTTCTGTCGGCCAGTAACCGATGAACGTCACCCCTTTCGGTGCCAGCTTGTCATGCAGCATACCCAGCGCGTCGAGGAACCATTCGCCGTAGCCCAGCTGATCGCCCATGCCGTACAGCGCGATGATTTTGCCTTCAAGCTGCAGGGAATCGAGCCGATCCCAGATGGCTTCCCAGTCTTCCTGCAGTTCGCCGAAATCCCAGGTCGGGATGCCCAGAATGAGCACGTCATACTGCTCCATCATCGATGGGGCATCGTCTTTAAGGTTATGCAGGGTGACCAGTTCCGGGCCGATAATGTCGCGAATTTTCTCTGCGGCCATCTCGGTGTAGCAGGTGCTGGAACCATAAAACAGACCAATATTCATCGCTAAAATGTCTCAATACTTGCTATGACTTTGCGAGTAGTGTACCAGAAACAACACCCATTCAGGCATAATGCCCCATTGCAGAACGAAAGAGGCGGACGTGGAAAAGGATCTCTCACTCATCGAACAGTTTCTCGATGCGCTCTGGCTGGAGAAGAATCTTGCCGAGAATACCCTTAGCGCCTACCGACGCGATCTGGCTATGCTGGTGGCATGGTTACACCATCGCGGCCTCTCTCTTGCCACGGCGCAAAGCGACGATTTGCAGGCCCTGCTTGCCGAGCGAATGGAGGGGGGATACAAAGCCACCAGCTCCGCACGGCTGTTAAGCGCCATGCGGCGTCTGTTTCAGCACCTGTATCGCGAGAAATTACGCTCCGACGATCCCAGCGCGGCGCTGGCGTCGCCAAAATTGCCTCAGCGTCTGCCAAAAGATCTCAGCGAAGCACAAGTTGAGAGATTATTACAGTCGCCGGTGGTTGACCAACCGCTGGAGTTACGCGATAAAGCGATGCTTGAAGTGCTATACGCTACAGGATTGCGCGTGTCTGAACTGGTGGGGCTGACGATGAGCGATATCAGCCTGCGCCAGGGCGTGGTGCGGGTGATCGGTAAAGGCAATAAAGAACGTCTGGTGCCGCTGGGCGAAGAGGCGGTTTACTGGCTGGAGAACTATCTTCAGCATGGCCGTCCGTGGTTGCTGAACGGTGTCTCCATTGACGTGCTGTTTCCCAGCCAGCGTGCGCAGCAAATGACGCGTCAAACCTTCTGGCATCGCATCAAACATTACGCCACACTGGCAGGTATCGACAGTGAAAAACTTTCGCCGCACGTTCTGCGTCACGCTTTTGCGACCCATCTTCTGAACCATGGCGCCGATCTGCGTGTGGTCCAGATGCTGCTTGGTCACAGTGACCTCTCAACGACGCAAATCTACACGCATGTCGCGACGGAACGCCTGCGGCAGCTACACCAACAGCATCACCCACGCGCGTGAGTGATGACTTGTAACAGGAACCCATATGAAAAAGTCTTTAGTGCTGTTCTCTCTGCTGGCAGCATCTTTAACCGGTCTGGCGCATGCTGACGATGCGGCCATCAAACAGTCTCTGGCGAAGCTCGGCGTCACTAGTAGTGAAATTCAACCTGCGCCCGTAGCCGGTATGAAAACGGTGCTGACCAACAGCGGCGTGCTATATGTAACCGAAGACGGTAAGCACTTTATCCAGGGGCCGCTGTACGACGTGAGCGGCGCGCAGCCGGTCAACGTGACTAACCAGATGCTGATGAAAAACCTGAACGCGCTGGAAAAAGAGATGATCGTCTACAAAGCGGCGCAGGAAAAACATGTCATTACCGTGTTTACCGACATCACCTGCGGCTACTGCCACAAGCTGCATGAAGAGATGAAAGATTACAACGCGCTGGGGATCACCGTGCGTTATCTCGCCTTCCCGCGTGCGGGCGTGCAGAGCCAGCCTGAGCAGGATATGAAGGCCATCTGGTGTGCGAAAGATCGCAACAAAGCCTTTGATGACGCGATGAGCGGCAAAGGCGTTCAGCCTGCCTCCTGTGATATCGACATTGCTAATCACTACGCGCTGGGCGTGCAGTTTGGCGTGACCGGTACGCCAGCAATCGTGCTGAGCAACGGCTACGTCGTGCCGGGCTACCAGGGGCCGAAAGAGATGAAAGAGTTCCTCGACGCGCACCAGAAACAGTTTGGCGGTAAATAATTCGCGTGAAATCTTCGACACAACTTCGTCGTCGTGAAGTGGACGAGAGCGCTGCGCTACCCGCAGAACTCTCGCCGCTGTTGCGTCGGCTGTACGCCAGCCGTGGCGTGCGAAATGCAGACGACCTTGAGCGCAGCGTAAAGGGCATGCTCTCCTGGCAGCAGCTGAGCGGCGTCGAGCGCGCCACGGAGCTGCTGTACAACGCCTTGCGGGAAGGGACGCGCATTATCGTGGTAGGGGACTTTGACGCCGATGGCGCCACCAGTACCGCGCTGAGCGTGCTCAGCCTGCGGGCGATGGGGTGCGATAACGTCTCGTACCTGGTGCCGAACCGCTTCGAGGATGGCTACGGCCTGAGCCCGGAAGTGGTCGATCAGGCCCATGCCCGCGGCGCACAAATGATCCTCACCGTGGACAATGGGATCTCATCCCATGCTGGTGTCGATCGGGCGCATGCGCTCGGGATCCCGGTGCTGGTCACCGATCACCATCTGCCCGGCGATACATTGCCGGCGGCGGAAGCAATCATTAACCCTAACCTGCGCGACTGCGACTTTCCGTCGAAATCGCTGGCGGGGGTGGGGGTCGCGTTCTACCTGATGCTGGCCCTGCGTACACGGCTGCGTGATGAAGGCTGGTTTGAGGCGAAGGGCATTGCGGCGCCTAATCTGGCTGAATTCCTCGATCTGGTGGCGCTGGGTACCGTGGCGGACGTAGTGCCTCTGGATGCCAATAACCGCATTCTGACCTGGCAGGGCTTAAACCGCATTCGTGCGGGGAAATGCCGTCCGGGCATTAAGGCGCTGCTGGAGATCTCCAACCGGGATCAGCAGCGGCTGGCGGCCAGCGACCTGGGCTTTGCCCTGGGACCGCGTCTGAACGCCGCAGGACGGCTGGATGATATGTCGGTGGGCGTGGCGCTGCTGCTGTGCGACAACATCGGCGAAGCGCGCGTGCTGGCCAACGAGCTGGATGCCCTGAACCAGACCCGCAAAGAGATCGAGCAGGGGATGCAGGCCGAAGCCCTGACCCTGTGCGAAAAGCTGGAGCGCAGCGGCGATACGCTGCCCGGCGGGCTGGCGATGTATCATCCCGAGTGGCATCAGGGCGTGGTGGGGATTCTGGCCTCGCGCATCAAAGAGCGTTTCCACCGTCCAGTGATCGCCTTTGCTCCGGCCGGAGACGGCACGCTGAAAGGATCTGGTCGATCCATTCAGGGGCTGCACATGCGCGATGCGCTGGAGCGTCTTGATACGCTGCATCCAGGGCTGATGCTCAAATTTGGCGGCCATGCTATGGCGGCGGGACTGTCGCTGGAGGAGGCGAAATTCGACCAGTTCCAGCGTCTGTTCAGCGAACTGGTTACCGACTGGCTGGATCCTGCCCTGTTACAGGGTGAAGTGGTTACCGATGGCCCGTTAGCCCCGGCTGAAATGTCCATGGAGGTGGCGCAGATGCTGCGCGATGCCGGTCCGTGGGGACAGATGTTCCCTGAGCCGCTGTTTGACGGGCGTTTCCGCCTGCTGCAGCAGCGTCTGGTGGGGGAACGTCATCTGAAGGTGATGGTAGAACCGGTGGGCGGTGGCCCGCTGCTGGACGGCATCGCCTTTAACGTCGATACCGCGATCTGGCCGGACAACGGCGTACGTGAAGTCGAACTGGCCTATAAACTCGATATCAACGAGTTTCGCGGCAACCGCACCCTGCAAATCATCATCGACCATATCTGGCCACTTTAGCATCACTATTCCGCTATAAAACAGGGCGTGAATCCGGTACAATTCCGCCCTTACACCGCATTTTGACTCGTCCATAAAAGAAAACAGACCATGTTTGAAATTAATCCGGTAAAAAACCGCATTCAGGACCTCACAGAGCGCTCTGACGTTCTTAGGGGGTATCTTTGACTACGATGCCAAGAAAGAGCGTCTTGAAGAAGTAAACGCCGAGCTGGAACAGCCGGACGTCTGGAACGAACCTGAACGCGCACAGGCGCTGGGTAAAGAGCGTTCCTCTCTCGAAGCTATCGTAGATACGCTGGATCAAATGGCGCAGGGTCTGGATGACGTTTCCGGGCTGCTGGAGCTGGCCGTTGAGGCCGACGACGAAGAGACCTTCAACGAAGCCGTCGCAGAGCTCGACGTGCTGGAAGAGAAGCTGGCGCAGCTGGAATTCCGTCGTATGTTCTCCGGCGAGTACGACAGCGCCGACTGCTACCTGGATATCCAGGCCGGTTCCGGCGGTACAGAAGCACAGGACTGGGCCAGCATGCTGACCCGTATGTATCTGCGCTGGGCTGAAGCCCGCGGCTTCAAGACTGAGATCATCGAAGAGTCTGAAGGCGAAGTGGCAGGCCTGAAATCTGTCACCATCAAGATTATTGGCGATTACGCTTACGGCTGGCTGCGTACTGAAACCGGCGTTCACCGCCTGGTGCGTAAGAGCCCGTTTGACTCCGGCGGTCGCCGTCATACCTCGTTCAGTTCCGCGTTTGTCTATCCGGAAGTGGACGACGATATCGACATCGAAATCAACCCGGCAGATCTGCGTATCGACGTTTACCGTGCTTCCGGTGCGGGTGGTCAGCACGTTAACCGTACGGAATCTGCGGTGCGTATTACCCACATTCCTACCGGGCTGGTAACGCAGTGCCAGAACGACCGTTCGCAGCATAAAAACAAAGACCAGGCCATGAAGCAGATGAAAGCGAAGCTTTATGAGCTGGAGATGCAAAAGAAAAATGCTGAGAAACAGGCGATGGAAGATAACAAATCTGACATCGGCTGGGGCAGCCAGATCCGTTCTTACGTCCTTGATGACTCCCGCATCAAAGACCTGCGTACCGGTGTCGAAACCCGTAACACGCAGGCGGTGCTGGACGGCAGCCTGGACCAATTTATCGAAGCAAGTTTGAAAGCAGGGTTATGAGGAACCAACATGTCTGAACAAAACGCACAGGGCGCTGACGCGGTAGCCGATCTTAACAATGAACTGAAAACCCGCCGCGAGAAGCTGGCTGCACTGCGCGAGCAGGGCGTGCCGTTCCCGAACGATTTTCGTCGCGATCGCACCTCAGACCAACTGCACGCTGACTTCGACGATAAAGAGAACGAAGAGCTGGAAGCGCTGAACGTTGAAGTCGCCGTTGCAGGCCGCATGATGACCCGTCGTATTATGGGTAAAGCGTCCTTCATTACGCTACAGGACGTTGGCGGCCGCATTCAGCTGTATGTTTCTCGCGACGATCTGCCAGAAGGCATCTACAACGAGCAGTTCAAAAAGTGGGACCTGGGCGATATCCTGGGCGCGAAAGGCAAGCTGTTCAAAACCAAAACCGGCGAGCTGTCCATTCACTGCACCGAGCTGCGTCTGCTGACCAAAGCCCTGCGCCCGCTGCCGGACAAATTCCACGGCCTGCAGGATCAGGAAGCGCGCTATCGTCAGCGTTACCTGGATCTCATCTCAAACGATGAATCCCGCAACACCTTTAAAATTCGCTCCCAGATCATGGCCGGTATCCGCCAGTTCATGGTTGGCCGCGACTTTATGGAAGTCGAAACTCCGATGATGCAGGTGATCCCGGGCGGTGCGTCCGCGCGTCCATTCATCACCCATCACAATGCCCTGGACCTGGACATGTACCTGCGTATCGCGCCGGAACTGTACCTGAAGCGTCTGGTGGTAGGTGGTTTCGATCGTGTATTCGAGATCAACCGTAACTTCCGTAACGAAGGTATCTCCGTACGTCATAACCCAGAGTTCACCATGATGGAACTCTATATGGCCTACGCGGATTACAAAGATCTGATCGAGCTGACCGAATCCCTGTTCCGTACCCTGGCGCAGAACATTCTGGGTAAAACCGAAGTGCCATACGGTGACGAGGTGTTCGACTTCGGTAAGCCGTTCGTTAAGCTGACCATGCGCGAAGCAATCAAGAAATACCGTCCGGAAACCGAGATGGCGGATCTGGATAACTTCGACTCCGCGAAAGCAATCGCTGAGAGCATCGGTATCAAAGTTGAGAAGAGCTGGGGTCTGGGCCGTATCGTGACCGAGATCTTCGAAGAAGTGGCCGAAGCGCACCTGATTCAGCCTACCTTCATCACCGAATACCCGGCTGAAGTTTCTCCGCTGGCGCGTCGTAACGACGAGAACCCGGAAATCACTGACCGCTTTGAATTCTTCATCGGTGGCCGCGAAATCGGCAACGGCTTTAGCGAGCTGAACGATGCAGAAGACCAGGCGCAGCGCTTCCAGGATCAGGTTGATGCGAAAGCGGCGGGCGACGACGAAGCGATGTTCTTCGACGAAGACTACGTGACCGCGCTGGAACACGGCCTGCCGCCAACAGCGGGCCTGGGTATTGGTATTGACCGTATGGTGATGCTGTTCACCAACAGCCACACCATCCGCGACGTGATCCTGTTCCCGGCGATGCGTCCGGTAAAATAAGCCACTGTTGCTAAAAAGCCCCGACGTGTTACGCGTCGGGGCTTTTTTATTGCTTCGCGTTGGCCGCGAAGTGAAGTAATGCTTCTCTCGCAGCCCGGGCTTCCATCACCATCCACGGGCTGAACGCCCAGGGTGTGGCTTCCAGCGCGCCGAGCAGCGCCTCCAGTTTTACCCACTGATGTTCCATCACCTCGTCGCGATTGATCACCAGATCGCTGACGGCACGCGCCGCAAAAACCGGGCAGATCTCATTTTCGACAATCCCGGAAGGATCGGTTTCGCGGTAGCGAAATGCCGGGGCGACCGGTGCGATCCCGGCGATTTCTGTGCCGACTTCATAGCGACAGCGGCGGATCATCGCCTGCTCCAGGGTTTCACCCTGCTGCGGATGACCGCAAACCGAGTTGGTCCAGATGCCGGGCCAGGCTTTCTTACTCATGGCGCGACGCGTGACCAGCGTTTCCCCTTTGTCGTTGAATAGCCAACAGGAGAAAGCCAGATGAAGAGGGGTGTGCGAGGTGTGTGCGGCGTATTTTTCCGCTGTCCCAATAGCCGTTCCGTGGTCGTTAACTAAAATAACGTGTTCGTGTGTACCCATTATCACTCCCGTGCTGAAATCGCCGGGCGATACTGACTTGTTATCCGCTAAGTTCAGCACGGCCAGGCCGCGGCGATTATAGCGTAATCGTCACGAAACTGTTTGTCGCATAGGGTGCTCTTGGGCATCCGGGGTGAGGCTGCTATGATAGCGCGGCCATTCACGTTGACGAGGAACTGTTTTGTTTGCAGGAAGCCTGACGAAAAACCCTGTTTCTGCTCTGTTTTGCCTGATCCTGGCTCTGTTGCTGGCGGGATGTGCGGGCAGTAACTCATCGGATTCTGGTGTGTATACCGTTAAACGCGGCGATACGCTGTACCGCATCTCGCGTGCGACCGGCACCAGCGTGAAGGATCTGGCACGCCTGAACAATATTTCTCCGCCTTACACCATCGAAGTGGGGCAAAAGCTGAAGGTTAACGGCACCAGTACCACGGCCAAAAAATCCTCCTCAAAGAGCCGCGGGAAAACCGCCGCCGTCACGCCTTCTTACGTCGTGCCTAAATCCTCCTGGCCGCCTGTCGGGCAGCGCTGCTGGGTCTGGCCTGCCAGCGGTAAAGTGGTGCTTCCGTACTCCACCGCGGAAGGGGGAAACAAAGGCATTGATATCGCGGGCACCCGTGGCGCACCGGTTTATGCCTCCGATGCGGGGAAGGTGGTTTACGTCGGCAATCAGCTGCGCGGTTATGGCAACCTGATCATGATTAAGCATGGCGAGGATTACATCACCGCCTATGCCCATAACGACACCATGCTGGTGAATAACGGGCAAAACGTGAAGGCCGGACAGAAGATCGCCACTATGGGCAGCACCGGATCCAATACCGTGGCGCTGCATTTCCAGATCCGCTATCGGGCGACGGCTATCGATCCGGTACGCTATCTACCCGCGCCGGGCGGTAAACCGAAGTGCTAAGTGGTTATTTTATCGCCGGTTAGCGCGCGGGAGTCTTGTCAGAAGGGGCGTAAGGTCTATAATGCTTTACGCACCTCAAAGCGGGCGTAGTTCAATGGTAGAACGAGAGCTTCCCAAGCTCTATACGAGGGTTCGATTCCCTTCGCCCGCTCCAGAACCTCTTTCTATGTAAGAACTTATCCCGCAGCTAACCCACGCTATTGCTGTAGCGAAACCATTTTTTCTACCGATACCCCGCTGTCATTTAAATATCGAACACGCAGTCGCGATCCGTCCGGCATGCCCTTAACCGCATCCAGCGGATAACGCCGCGTGCTGAATGTTCTGATCATCATATCGGGTTGCTGGGTGACCTTCTGTTCATGCGTACCCTTTAACAGAGCAAGCGAGGTAAACGAGATATTCAGCGGTGTAGGGTTATTGCACTCAACCGCCCAGCCTTTGCCATCGGGTACCAGACGAAAAGCCAGCTTTTTCACCGCCTCTTCCAGCGTCATGGTGAGATCTTTTGGGCGCCAGAACAGCTTCATTTGCGTATTCATCGCCACCGTCAGGCGTGCAGCTTCAGCCTTTTTTGCCGTCAGGGGCGGGATTTCGTAGAGGTTGATCCAGAAAACAGACTCACGATCCTGAGGTAACGGATCCTGATTGTAGATAAGCCGTAACCCCTGACGCTCTCCCGGTTTCAGGCGAAACACCGCAGGCAGCGCGACAAAAGGCGCGGCGGCAGATTCCGGATCGCCTGTGCCGTCATCCACCCAGCTCTGCACGACCACCGGATACTTATTGGTATTCACCAGCATCAGCGATTGCTCCCGCTTGCCCGCCGGATAAATTACCCGCGTGCCGGCAGCCATAATCCCTGCATGCAGCGGGGATGAGATCAGCAGGCACAGAAGCCAGAGAACAGACCTTTTCATCATTGCATTTTCACCAGCACATACGCCGTCGCATGCACCTTACCTGGCGTTATCTCCTTGCCGCTCAGTTTTTTCAGCGTGGCGATAAAGGAGTAGGTGTAATAGGTATAGCCGCTCGTGACGCTGCCCATCGCTTTAGCGCCCTGCAACACCGGGTACCAGCCCGCGCTGTTTCCGCCCGGCTTAAGCGTTGCTATACCAGGCTGGCCGACAAAGTTAAGGGTTTGTCCCGGATTAGCACTGTTTGCCAGCGTAATACCCACCCCTTTCGCCATATCCGGGTCGTTATAGTTGTCCGACACCAGTGCGCTCACGCCGCCGCTACTGTTGACCAGTCCCAGGGACTGCGCCGCGGCATAGGCATCCTCAGAAACCTGGAAACCCATCGCCGTCTGCGTATCGGCCACCCCGGACTTAGCCGAATCACTGCACTCAACCTGCACCGAAAACGACGAGCTTGCCCCCATCCCGGCTTCGAGCTCGGCGGTAGAGATTGTCGGCAGAAGGACTATTGGATCCGCACTGCGGGCCACGCAGGTTGGGTTGCTGTAAATGGAGCTGCCGGTACGCATCCCATAGCCAAAGCCGTTATCCGCTCCCCAGAAACTAAAATCTGTAGAGCTATCTTCCCCGACCTCATCGTGGGCGAAAGCAAATGAAACAGAGGGATCGCCGGAAAGCTGAATGTAGGCGTTCGGTTGTATGCAGCTGTATACCTTGCCGGTAGGTTTGCCGTAGGCCAGACCAGAACCATCAGTATTATTGTTTCCACAATAGGCTGATTTAGCAGACGTTCCTGGTAAGGCGCTAATGCGGTACAGCTCGGCCTGCAGCGGCGGGATATCCTGGAGGCGAATCTGAATTTTCCCTGCTGAGGTGGTGGCCCACGAGGTAACGGGCATTTTCTGCCAGGTGCGTTTTAGCGTTATGCCCGCCATGGTCTGACGTAATCCAACGTAAGCGAACCAGGTTGCATAGACGTCCGTCAGCCCATCATTAGTACCAATGTCATAGTAGCCGCCCACCCGGTCATCACCGTTGGTCGCCACCAGGAAATAGATGTTTGCGAGATCCGCCTCGTCACACTCCCAGAGCACCGTCGAGCCCGTCGAGCCGCCATAGGTGTAATTTGTGGGCGGTACCACGACGCTTCCCAGTAAGGAGCCTACCGGAACGAAATACGTATCCGTCAGGTTGATTTTTCCGAACGGAATGATCGCCGTATAGCCGTCCTCCGTTTGCAGTTTAGTGGTCTTAGTGCAACGACTCCATCCGGGCATGGCACTCAGGAGCAGCGCAAGGCCGAGGCAGAGTTTCAGCAGCAATCCTCTGTTTTTTTCATCATCACTTCCTGAACCTTAACCTGAACATACTGACGTTAATCTGACCATGGGCTGCCCGGCTTCGGCGTGGGCGATGGTAAAGGGCAGGTAGCAGCGCTCGCTGGGCTGCTCGCCCCATCGCACGGTAAACCGCCCACTGGTTTGTTCACTGCGAACATAGATCTGCCCGCCCTGACCGGTCATGCCGACAATGTTGCCGTTGTCATCCAGGACATCGGCCCCAAGAGGCAAAACTTCCCCGTCCGGGAAGCGCGATTTGATCAACAGCGCCGTGCCGCGACGTGTGCGGAACACCACTTTGCTGGCCGCCCCTGCAACCGGTGCAATTCGTTTTTCGCTATCGACCAGCTCGGCATCGCCATCCATATTTTGCGGATCGAGCGTTATCCGGTTGTAGCGATACGGCGTGACGGCAGGGATAAGCGCATAGCCATTGCCGTCGACGGTTACCTGCTGAGAGTTGTATACCTGGGCGCCCTCGGCGCCTTTCGCTTCAACCAGGGCAAAGGTATCGCTCAGATAGGGGCCTAATGTAATCCCACCCGAATGGATAGCCATCGCGCCCTGGGCATTGCCGGACGCCTGCCAGTATCCCTGGCCCTGCGCGGCATTCAGCCCTACTGTTGTATCGGCCAGGCGCTTCTGCAGGTTCCCGCTGATTACGGTCTGCTTGTACTGCTGATCGCGACTCACGTTGATGCCGTAGTTGGTCGTCTGTTTCTCATCAAGCATGCCTGAGACCGAACTCTGATACTGATCCCCGCCGTTGGTGGAGTGGGTCCAGGAGTTACTCAGGGTCGGGGCGCGCGGATCGGTAGTGCCCAGCGGGATGGAGACAGACAGCGATGTCACCGTCTCCATGGTGCCACTGTCGTCATAATCCCCCATCTGCTGACGGGAGATGGACAGGTTCGCGCCGATCCCGTACATGAAGCTTTTGCTGTAACCAAACTGCAGCTGCGTATCCCGGCTGCGGCCATCGCGATAATCCTGGGTTGAGCCTGACAGGAACACGCTCCCGAGCTCCCCAAGGTTCTGATTCAGGGAGAGCTCAAAGCGGGACTGCTGGCTGTAGGTGGTGGACTCCCAGCTTTCGCCTGTTTTCGCGGCCTGGCGTACACCGAGTACATCAGTGAGATCCCGGTAGCCGCTGGTGGAATAGCGATAGCCAGCAAGTGACACCGTGGTGTCCGTTGCCGGAAACGTTTTGCTCCAGGAGAGATGCGCCATTCCCCCGCTGATATAGCCCGTATCCGGGAGTTCGGCATGCGACCAGGTCATGTCCATCCCCAGTGCGCCAAACCAGCTGCCGTAGACCCCGCCCAGCATCACGGCCTGATAAGCATCTGCGAGGCGCAGCCCGCTGTTCATGGTGACGCTGTTACTTAAACCACGTTGCCAGGTGAGATCGCTAAAAGCCGATTCATCGCCGCTATCGAGCGTTTTCCCCATCTCAACGCTGTAGCGAGAAACGCCCGCGCGCATGGACTCGGGAACCGCAGAAAACGGGACGCTGAACCGGTTGACGGAGCCGTCAGCCTCGGTCACTTCAACATCAAGGTCGCCGCTATAGCTGGTAGGGTAGAGGTCGGTAATTTCAAATGCGCCGGGAGCGACCGTGGTCTGGTAAATTTCCTGGCCATTCTGACGCACCGATACTTTAGCGTTGCTGGATGCGACGCCGCGGATCACCGGTGCATAGCCTCGCATGGAATCAGGCAGCATGCGATCGTCGCTCGCCAGGCTGACGCCTTTGTAATTCATACCGGAGAAAAAGCGCCCTGACGTCACGAGCTGGCCCATCATCATCTGGCTGCCGATCTTCGGCAGCGGTCTTTGCAGATAGCGACGAATGTTTTGCCAGTCGCTGCCGCTATCCCGGCTCCAGTTCAGGTTGGATATTTGTCGGTACTGCCATTTGCCGAGATTAAGCCCGCCGTTCAGGGATAACCACGCGGAATCCTGATCGTTGGTGTTCTCCCCGGAATAGGAGACGTGGTAGTAGTTACTGATGTAATTGACAAACCCCATCGCACTGCCGACGTCTAAATCGTCAGGGTTAACATAGCCACGCGCATCGTTGCTCATATCCGTTTGCGGCACGCTAAGATTCAGGCGCAGCTCGGCCATATTCATATCGACACTGCTGCCTTTCACCGCCTGGCTGAATAAAAAACAGCCCTTATCGGTTTTGGCGTGCGCGGATGCCTGCGGATCAAATTTAATTCCGGCGTTTTTGAAAAGTTCCGGTGACAGGCAGAGGGCGACGCTATTGTCTGCATCGTTAACAAATTCGACGCTCATGGTGTCGATAAATCGGGTGTTTACATAGACATCTACTTTGTAGATGCCTGCGGCAATACTGTCTTTTCGGTTAAATTGCTCCAGAGTCGATTGACTAAATTTCCCACCGCGAAATAAAGCTGGTTCAAAAGTATAATCGTCCGCTGTGGTAGCAGCGGACGATGAATCATTGGTGCCATTAGCCGCCAGCGCCACAGGGACAGAAGCAAAAACAAAACATAAAATAACAATGTATTTCACTTGAGTTAGCCGCCTGTGCTTATTATTGCGTTACGATCAGCGCTTATAGCGTTCGTTCACTGACGGTATCCATTCCGTAATCATTCACTAACGTCAGTTTTAAACGTGCACCCTTCAGATTTTTAACGGGTACGGAAGGCGTCCATTCACTTGAGGATTTTGGGGCGACCATTTTTGTGTCTGCCAGACGCACTTCCCGCCCTTGAATAAATAAGCTGGCCCGGCGTACGACGGCATAATAACCGCCGGGGTTTGTCACCTGAATATTTTTACCGTCCAGCCTGAAGGTGAGGTTTTTCGCGGTATCTTCCTGGCGGCCAGCGATCCCCTGAGGGCGATAAAATATTTTCACGCGGTTTGTGATGGACAATACCAGTTGATTAGCGCTTTGACTGGCTGTTTTAGTGGCGGGTAACTGGGTAAAATTCATATAAAAAACCGCCTCACGATCCTGAGGCAAATTCTTACCCGCGTACATCAGGCGAACAGATTGCCCGGCATTGGGTTCCATGCGGAAAATCTGTGGCGTAACAACAAAATCGCCATCCTCTGTAGCGCTATTTTTCTGCCCTTTATCCGTCTCAACCTGGACAATATAAGGTTGATTATCCATATTTCTTAACTGAACGGATTTTTCTCTCGTCTGAGCCGGGTAGATAATTCGCGTACCGGTCATTACCACGCTGGCGAAAGCGCTCTGACTTATAATCAAAGAAAGCGTAACGAGCAGTGTTGAATAAGTGCGCATGTTACGCTCCCCGTATAAAATAAAGTTTAGTCTGAAGTGAAAATCTGGCTGGAAGTCGCCCTCCAGCCAGTATCGAACGATCAAAAATAACTCAGGGTATATTCTGCAACTGCAGTAATTTTACCTGGTTGAGCTTTAGTGGCATCGACCACATAATATTGCGCACCAAAATCATGGCTTGCAGATGTTTCAGTTGCTTTCAGAACCAGACCGCTAACATTGGTTGGGCCGGAAAGCACTACAGGGTTAGTTCCATCGCTGGAGCCTGTTAACTGAATGCCGTAACCGACAGCTGCATTGTCTGTCGCACGGTTACCCAGTACCCCTGAAGATGCATCAACATCATATCCCAGGAATTTCGTACTAATATTTAGATCGGCTGCCGGTGCAGTACATCCACTAACGGAAACAGTGAATGGAGTAAGGCCTGCTTTTTGTCCATTTGCCAGCGTTGTACCAAAATCAGAAGTCGAGACCGTTGGCAACATCACGACAGAGTTTGTCTGACCATTAATGTTGACCGAGCAAGTCTGATTGGTGACTTCGCCCTGGAAAGTAACTGTAGGCGCTGCAAAAGCAGCACAAGGTAAAACACCCACAGCGACGAACAGTGCTACTTTTTTCAACTGACTAATCATTTTATATCCTTATATAATAAATTAATGAACTAATAACCTCATCTCTATGAGGGGAGCTGCTTTAAAATTAAACCTTTATATCTCTGCGATAACGGCCTTACCTGTTAAGCGATTTATAAGGGATAGGGGAATTATAAAACAAGGTGAGTTGCCAACAACGCCCGGTCCAGGATAATAATGGTCAGGAAATATTAGCAATTGAATGGATAAGTTTTGACAGGGAGCGAGAGTTAATGTAAGTGCCAGATGCCGTTAATAAAGCAGAAATTAATTATGCGCAACTGAAATGGTGGGTTTTATTGTCCAGATTATCGAATCTACTCCAGCGTTTTGCCACCTGATATATGCTTACCAACAGTTTACAATCTTCGAACAAGCTCCCCACCTCCCGACCTTGCTCATTGTAAAAAATTTAAAAATAAACAACATAAATTTTACCCGCCGTAGAGATATTGCTATATCTGAATATCGGAAAGTGTTTTAAATCTGCATCAAAGTCAGGGTGCTGCAGAGGCGAATCAGGCCGCACCGCGCAACTTACAGGTTTGCTCCAGGAGCTAATCTGGCTGTGATGCAAAGCTATCAGGTAATACTATGCATCTTATGTCACCCATACGTCCCGAAAATTCCATGCAGCGTTTGTTGGCGGCGCTTGAGCCCATTGCTGATAAAATCCAGGTCATCCCGCGCAAAAGAATGACCTGGAACTACAAAGGCCGTCCCCAGCTCTACTTTTTTCTTGAGGGGGAGCTCTCCATACTGCGTGCCTCCGATGGGCTGCTGATTGTCACCGTGTATGAAGCGCATCTTTTTGGCATTGCAGAGATGATCCAGCCGACGAAAGGCCATATTTTGCGTACCGAATCTGAATCAACAATGTTACGGATTGATGCAAAACTGGCGGCTGAGATCATCTGCCAGCAGGGGCTGTGGGAGGACGTTGCCGCGGTGCTCTCGTACCATACCGCTTATCTGTTTTATCGTGATGCATTAGTCGTGCAACAACGAACCTATTCGGTAATACGTAACCATCTGCTGGAGATGATAACACTGCCGGAACAGACGCGCATGCGAACATCAATTCTGGATTATATTCAGGACAGAACGCTACTTTCGCGCAGCAGTGTATTGAATGTGATCTCCGCGTTGAAAAAAGAGGGCTATATTGCCTTCAAACGTGGCGGTTATCTGCTGGAAATAAAGGCGTTACCCGAAAATTTTTGATTGAAAATTTAATTTTAAACAGAATGATAATTAACCTGACAGCGGTTTTTGTATATCGTTTGCCTACTGAAATAAATAACGAAATTTACCTCCAGTAAGTTTAAACGAGATTGTTATGAAAAAGACCGTTGTTGCTTTAATTATCGTAAGTGCTTTCACGACTACCGCAGCGTTTGCCGCGGGCGATGCCGGAACCTGGTACAGTGGTGGAAAGTTCGGTTGGTCACACTATTTCGATGCCAGTACAGGTAGCAAAGCGCTGGATAATAATAGTGGCTCAAACCATTTTGACGTAGACCATGACAACGTAGGTGGTGGAATTTACACCGGTTACCAGATTAACTCGTGGCTGGCTGTCGAAGGTGGCTACGACTATTTAGGTAACATGCAGATTAAAGGTCATCACAGCGGCGCCGGAGCCACACTGAAAAGTCAGGGGATCCAGATGTCCCTGAAAGCGAGCTATGCCATCACGCCAGAGTGGGACCTGTATGGCCGGGCCGGGGCAATGGGATACCGGGCGGAATCTGATGTAAGCGGTCATAATCGCTTTGAAACCGGCGTTCGTCCGCTGGCTGCTGTGGGCACCGAGTATGCCTTCAACAAAAACTGGGCAGGACGCCTTGAATATCAATGGGTAAGCAACGTAGGTAATGCCAATCAGATTGGGGTAAGCGCTGACGTTAGTACGGTTACGGCCGGGCTGAGTTATCGTTTTGGCCAGAACGATTGACGCACCTCTAGCCATGACTCTGCGTACAAGCCCGGCACTTACCTGCCGGGTTTTTTTATATTGGGGATTAGCCTGCCAGAACCGGTTTTAGCACGATCTGAATCTGCTCCAACCCTGTTTCATTATTTTCTTTAAGGTATTGCTGATTCATCATGGCTAATGCTTCTAATCTGGAAAGGGATGTGTAGACTGGCTGCACATCGCTATCCATTTCGAATATCTCTTTCTGTTTTACATCCTGTAAATATTGTTTTTTATCGTATCGGTAAGCGTAGCAATATCCTGTTTATTGGTATTGTACAGCGAGGCGATATGTGATGTCGGGACAGGTTGCGTTTTTGCACCAGGAAGCACTAAAGGAATGTGCATTCGATTAATCTGCTCTACTTTGTCTGGTTTTGGCGTGCTACAACCGCTGACTGAAATCATACTGAATATCAGTATAAATGATGGTATGGTTCTCATTATCTGACCTGTATTGCTGAAAAACAGCGTTAATTATCCCGTCTGGATAGGCAGATTGCAGAGTAATGTTGTTTATTTTTAAATATTACGAATGCTTGCCAGTCGAGTTCACATCATGAGCTCCGGTCATAAGGTTTTAAAATTAGCGTTGTCTCAGTAGGTTGAATGATAATATCGCGCTATGCTTGTTCCCGGACCCCATAATAACTACAGAGGCAATGTCATGGATAATGAACTGCTGGAGGCGGGATACCGGGCCTATACCGGTGAGAAAATTGACGTCTACTTCAACACCGGTATCTGTCAGCACTCGGGAAACTGCGTGCGCGGCAGCGCTAAGCTCTTCAACCTGAAACGTAAGCCGTGGATCATCCCCGATGAAGTGGATGTGGATACGGTTGTGCGTGTGATCGACTCCTGCCCAAGCGGCGCACTCAAATACCGCCACAAATAAGCGAGAAACCATGGAAATTCAGGAAGGCCACAACAAGTTTTATGTGAACGATGCCGAGGGCAATCAGGTCGCGGAGATCGTTTTTGTTCCTACCGGCGAGCATCTCAGCATTATCGAGCATACGGATGTCGATCCCAGCCTGAAAGGGCAGGGCGTGGGCAAACAGCTGGTGGCGAAGGTCGTGGAAAAGATGCGCGCTGAAAACCGCAAAATCATTCCCCTGTGCCCGTTCGCCAAACATGAATTTGATAACACCCGCGAATACGACGATATCCGCGCCTGATTCTGAACCTGCAGCCTGCTGCAGGTTCCCTCTCTTAAGCGATAAACATCACCGACACGCACAACACCCCGACAATCAGCGTCAGCACATTGCCGACGGAGCGGTATGGCTTCAGGGCCGGAATGAGGAAGGTCGACAGGGTCGGCATGATAAACAAGATCATGGCGATAAGCGGCCCGCTGATGGCGTAGATCATCGAGATGGCGTTGGGATTAATGCAGCATACCGCAAAGGTGATCAAGGATACGCCCATCACCGACACGGCCCGGTTAAAGGCCCGGCTTTTCTTCACCCCAGCCTGATTTAACGCGGACTTCACCATCTCGGTGGCCCCCTCAATCACCCCGAAATAGGTCCCGAGAAACGACTTCGACATGGCGACAATGGCGACCACAATCCCGGAGATCCCAAGCCAGGAGGGGGAGGAGGGCATCATGGACAGCGCCGAGAGAATAGTCACACCTTGCTCTTTGGCGGCGACGATGTACGACGGGGGGATCGACAGCAGGCAACTGAAGACGAAGAACAGTACGCTCAGGCAGATAATCAGGTAGGCCACTTTCATGATGCGGGTGCATTTGCCCATCGCGGCATCGCCATATTTCTCCTGCCGATCGACGGCAAAGGTCGAAATAATCGGAGTATGGCTGAAGGCAAACACCATCACCGGAATGGAGATCCACACCTGGTGGAGCGTATGTTGATCGAAGGCCATCTGGCTGGTAAGCAGCGACGGCTGCCAGCTCTGGGTGAGATAGAGTGACACCAGCAGAAAGTAAGCGATGAGCGGAAAGACCAGAAAACCCATCACCCGGATGGTGACGTGCCGCCCCATCAGAAAGATCAGGTTCAATGCCAGCACCACGCCGAGGCTCACCAGCACCCGCACGGTGGTGTCTACCGTCATATGCTTCGCCAGCTGTTCCGTCAGGGAGTTGGTGATGGCCACGGCATAGATCTGCACCACCACAAAAAAGGCGATGAAATAGAGCGTGGTGATCAGATTGCCGATCTTCTTCCCGTAGTAGTGCGTGACCGCGCCGGTGATCCCTTCGCTACCTTTGGTTTTTGCGCTCAGGATGAACTGGCATAACGCTTTGTGGGGCCAGTAGGTGAATGGATATGCCACAAGGGCGGTGATAAACAGGACGACAGCGCCCGCAGACCCTAGCTGGATGGGCAGAAACAGGGTTCCTGCGCCCACGGCCGTGCCATACAGGGCAAAGCTCCAGAGGGTCTCTTCTTTAGACCAGATTTTCGACATGAGAGAAACGTATCAACTATAAAACCAACAAAAAGGAGACTATTTTACCATAATGATGGGTTGGGGTCGCAGTTGACGCTACGGGAAGCTGGCCGGAAAGCATTTCCGGCCGGAGGGATTAGTACGTGGCAGCCTGGCGCTGCTGGCGTCGCTTCATAATGCGATCCCGCAGAGTGTCATACGCCCAGTTATAAACCATGGTGTACGGCAGGAAGAAGATGAAGAAGCCAATTTCCAGGGTGAAGGCCTGAAGCAGGCTCACGCCCAGCACCAGCGACACAATGCCGACGCCGATAAAGATGAAACCGACTTCAAAGCCAAGTGCGTGCAGGGCGCGGACCTTCGCGGTGCGGGGCACCTCATGTCGCGGCCAAAGCTTGTCAAACACAGCGTTAAAGATGATGTTCCAGATCATCGCCGTGGTGGCGAGGATAATGGTTAACCCACCCATTTCGAGCACCGGGCGCTGCATCAGCCATGCGGTGGTCGGAGCGAGAATGGCCGTGGCGATACCCTCAAAACAGACGGCGTGGAAAATGCGTTCCGGCAGTGTTCTGCGTTGAACATCGTTGTGCTGCATAACGTCTTACCTCAAAAATAAGCCAGGATGGGCAAATAATGCGGCTATTTTTATCGTTTAAACTGATATATAAAAGTTAGATCCCATCGATAAAGTAGATACATCATGCGCTACTCACCTGAAGCGTTAACCGCGTTTGTCGAGACGGTGGCGGCGGGCTCGTTCTCCGCCGCCGCCCGCCGCCTGCGTAAAAGCCAGTCCACCGTCAGTACCGCCATCGCCCATCTGGAAGACGATCTGGGCTTCGCCCTGTTCGATCGCAGCGCCCGCCAGCCGGTGCTTACCGCCCAGGGGAAGCAGGTGCTGGGCTATGTTCAGTCGATTCTGGCCGCCAGCGCCCGGCTGGATGAACTGGCGGTCTCCCTCAGCGAAGAGACCGAAGCGCGGCTGACCTTTGTCCTCTCCGATACCCTGCACCCGGACGTGCTGGAGGATATGCTGTTTCGTTTTGATGAGCGTTTTCCCCATACCGAATTCGAATGTCTGATTGGCGAAGAGGAAGACGTCATCGACCTGCTGCAAAAAGAGCGGGCGCAAATCGGCCTTACCGAGGCGCGGGAGAGCTATCCCACCGACATCGCCGCCGTTCGCCTGCCGATGCAGACCCATATGGCGATCTACACCTCGGCCAGCCATCCGCTGGCCGGGCAACAGCGCCTTGAAGCCGATGAGCTGCACGGCTGGCGGGAGCTGCGCCTGAACACCTATCTGGAGCGGGAACCGGTGCTGGCGCAGGGGCCGGTCTGGTCGGCGCCCAACTATCTGATGCTGCTCAGCATGGCGGTGCAGGGCTTCGGCTGGTGCGCGCTGCCCTGTGCGCTGGTGGAGGAGTTCGCCCCGGCAAAAGCGCTGGTGCAGCTCAACGTGCCGGGCTGGCCGCGCTCGGTGGCGATCGATCTGCTGTGGAATAAACGCTCCCCACCGGGAACGGCAGGCAACTGGCTGCGCCATTATCTGCAGCAAACAGCGGATCCGCTGTGATGAAGGCTGTAGCGGTAGTGAAATAAAAACGCACTACACTTAACTGAGTTTCATCACTGACTGAGAAAACCCATGACCGCTAAAGATACCATTACGCCCCGGGTGCTGATGCTCTCAGCGAAAGACTGGGTGCCGAATAATCCCCATCTGCCGGTGCTTATCTATAAAGGGGTGATAACGGACGGCGATATTGCCAGCCAGTTTGAACAACGGTTCGCCGACAACGGCTGGCCGCCCCAGTGGCGCGATGGGATCTTCGATTATCACCATTACCATTCCACCGCACATGAAGTGCTCGGCATTGCCCGGGGATCGGCGCGGCTGGTCATTGGCGGGCCTGGCGGGGAAGAGATGGAGGTGGAAGCGGGGGATGCACTGTTACTGCCTGCGGGAACCGGACATTGCCGCTTATCAGCCACCCTTGATTTTCTGGTGGTAGGGGCGTATCCGCCGGGCATGGAGTTCGATCTGTGCAAGCAGGCGGCGACCCCAGCGATACTGGCGCGCATCGTTGCGCTGCCGTTTCCTGAGCGGGACCCGTTAAACGGCGACTCGCCTCCCTTAACGCAGTTCTGGAAATCACCGCCCTTCAGCCAGTGAAGGGCGGAACAACGCTATTTGCCGGTATAGATATCGAAGCTGAAGTATTTCGCGGCGAGCTTTTTATAGGTACCGTCGGCGAGGATCGCGGCGATAGCGCCGTTCAGATCCTTACGCAGCTGCTCATCCTCTTTACGCAGGCCGATGGCTGCCCCGGCGCCAAACAGGGCGTCGTCCTGCAGCGCACCGCCGACAAAGGCAAACTCTTTGCCCTGCGGTTGGCTGAGGAAGCTATAATCCGCCATCACCCCTGAGAGCACCGCCCCATCGATACGCCCGGATTCCAGGTCGCGAATCACCTGGTCCGCGCCCTGATAGGCCACCACGTTAACGCCCTTGCCGCGCCACTGCTCGTTGGCATAGGTCTCCTGAGCGGAACCCTGCTCCACGCCGATGGTTTTCCCTTTCAGCTGATCCACGCTGTTGCCGGGAAGCGTGTTTTTGCGTGCCACCAGGAAGGCCGGGCCGCTGTAGATCTTGTCGCTAAAGGCAATCTGCTCTTTGCGTTTTTCGGTGATGTACATCCCCGAAAGGATGGCATCAAACTTACGCGCCTTCAGGGACGGAATGATGCCGTCGAAATTGCTTTCAACCCAGACGCATTTCGCCTGCAGCTGCTGACAGATGGCATTGCCCAGATCGATATCGAACCCGACCACCTCGCCCTGCGGGTTCTTGGACTCAAACGGGGCAAAGGTCGGATCCACGCCAAAACGCAGCTCTTTAGTCTCTGCCGCGAAGGCGGATGAGGCAGCCAGCAGTGCCACCAGCGGTAAAAGGTATTTTTTCATTAGTCTGTCCCTGTTTTAACGGCAATAGTTTTCAACCAGACGGGCAAAGAAGGAGGCCCCGGTGGTGATGATCTCGTCATTGAAGTCGTAGCCGGGGTTATGCACCATGCAGCCGCCTTTTTCCCCTTTCACGCCGTTACCGAGCAGGAAGTAGCTTCCCGGACGTTGCTGCAGCATAAAGGCAAAATCTTCGCTGCCGTTGGACGGGGAGACGCTGTCGAGTACCGCATCTTCACCAAAGAACTCCACGGCCAGCTGCCGGGCGAAGGCGGTCTGTTCCGCATCGTTCACCAGCACCGGGTAGGAGTCATAGATCTCCACTTCGCTGGTGGCACCGTAGCTGCGGGCGGTGAAATCGGCGAGCTCCTGAATGCGGCGGATCAGCAGGTCGCGGATCTCCGGCTTCATCGAACGTACCGTCAGCTCCATCACCGCGCTGTCCGGGATCACGTTGGAGGCAATGCCCGACTGGAAGGTGCCAACGGTGACGACCGCGGTTTCACCCGGCGGCACGTTACGCGCCACAATGCTCTGCAGGGACATGATCAGGGCCGCGCCGGTCACAATCGGATCCACGGTGCGTTCCGGATGTGCGCCATGCCCGCCGTACCCTTGCAGGGTGATTTTGACGGTATCGGCGGAGGCCATAAAGTTGCCCTCATAGAAGCCAAATTTCCCGGTCGGCAGGTAAGGCATATTGTGCAGGGCAAAAATACGATCACAGGGGAAGCGGTCGAACAGCCCGTCTTTGATCATCAGATCCGCGCCGCCAATGGCCTCTTCGGCTGGCTGGAAGATAAGGTGCACGGTGCCGTTAAACTGGCAGGCGTCGGAGGCGATGTATTTCGCGGCGGCCAGCAAAATGGCCGTGTGGCCGTCGTGACCGCAGGCGTGCATTTTGCCAGGCACGGTGCTGGCCCAGGGTAAATCGGTAGCTTCGAAGATCGGCAGGGCATCCATGTCGGCGCGCAGGCCGATGGATTTTGTCCCCTGGCCTTTGGCGATCGTGCCGACCACGCCGGTTTTGCCGATCTCCCGCGTCACCTTGTAGCCCCAGCCTTCGAGCTGGCGGGCCACCAGGTTGCTGGTATTAAACTCCTCCAGGCTTAATTCGGGGTTGGCATGTAAATGACGACGGATGGCGATGATCTCTTCTTCTGATTCTTTTATTTCTGGAATGATACAGTCGGACATTTGTTACTCCAGTGTTAACGCGTGTTTGCATTCCTAACTTATCGTCACGTCGTCGGTAATGCCAACGAGTTATCTAATAATTACCGTGAAAATTATCAATTGCGTGAATACATCACGGGGCGTTAATCCGGGCTCACGGATTCTTTGTGATAAAACTCACTTTTTTTAAACAATTACATCATTAGTTGATAACAACCCTCTACTATGGGCGGTGTCATTTTGCACAGAGGTAGAGATGAAAGACGTCGTGATAGTGGGTGCATTGCGTACCGCAATCGGCTGTTTCCAGGGAGCGCTTTCACGCCATTCGGCAGTGGAGTTAGGCAGCGTGGTGGTGCGCGCGCTGGTGGAGCGCAGCGGCATTGAGGCACACGAGATCGACGAAGTGATCCTCGGTCAGGTGCTGACCGCCGGTGCCGGGCAAAACCCTGCCCGCCAGGCCGCGCTAAAGGGAGGATTACCCAACACCGTCTCTGCCATTACCATCAACGACGTGTGCGGCTCCGGCTTAAAAGCGCTGCATCTGGCGACCCAGGCGATCCAGTGCGGCGAAGCCGATGTGGTGATCGCCGGCGGCCAGGAGAACATGAGCCGCGCGCCGCACGTGCTGACCGACAGCCGCACCGGGGCGCAGCTGGGCAATAGCCAGCTCATCGACAGCCTGGTGCATGACGGCCTGTGGGACGCGTTCAACGACTACCATATGGGCGTCACCGCAGAAAACCTGGCGCGTGAATATGGCATCACCCGCGAACTGCAGGATGCCTACGCGCTGAGCTCCCAGCATAAGGCCCGGGCCGCTATCGACGCGGGCCGCTTCCGGGACGAGATTGTGCCGGTTGTCGCCCAGAAGCCCGGCGGGGAGAATCTGCTGGTGGATACCGACGAGCAGCCGCGCACCGACGCCAGCGCAGAAGGGCTGGCGCTGCTCAATCCTGCCTTTGAGCTTACCGGTTCGGTCACCGCCGGAAACGCCTCCTCTATTAATGACGGGGCTGCTGCGGTAATGATGATGAGCGAGAGCAAAGCTGAATCGCTGAATCTGCCGGTGCTGGCGCGGATCAAAGCCTTTGCCAGCGTCGGCGTCGATCCTGCCTTAATGGGGATCGCCCCGGTACACGCCACGCGCCGCTGTCTGGAGCGGGCGGGCTGGCAGCTGGCGGACGTTGATCTGATCGAAGTGAATGAAGCCTTTGCGGCTCAGGCGCTGTCGGTGGGTAAAATGCTGGAGTGGGATGAACGCCGGGTCAACGTCAACGGCGGCGCCATTGCGCTGGGCCACCCTATCGGTGCTTCGGGCTGCCGCATTCTGGTCTCGCTGGTGCACGAGATGGTGAAACGCGATGTCCGCAAAGGGCTGGCAACGCTGTGCATTGGCGGCGGACAGGGCGTGGCATTAGCTATAGAAAGATAATTCGCGTTGATATATATCAACCAAAACAGGCCTCCGTCCACGGAGGCTTATTTGTTTGTGACTCCCGTCATATTTTTACCCTTGTAAGTCAATTCTCAAACACCCTCGAAATATTTAACGCATTCACTGAATCGCTAATAACGATTTAGTGTGATCGCGATCCGTTAAATTCCCCTTAAAACTCTTCTTTTGTTGATATTGCTCACGGCTGGCTTTGCCAAAAAAAATGAAACAAATAATTACGATCATGATCACTAAAATTACGTATTTAAAAAAATAAAATGCAATTCCATAAAAACGAAACATAATTTTAAACGAGGGTTTTTCCATGTTTAAGAAATCTCTGGTCCTTGCTTCACTTATTGGCGCTTCTTTCGCAGCTCAGGCTGTCACCGTGGATCTGCGTCACGAATACATCGATAGCGGCTCGAACGCAGACCGTGTTGCGGTTTCGCACCGTTTCGAAAATGGTTTTGGTTTTTCTGTAGAAGCAAAATGGAAATCAGGCGGCGATAAAGCTGACCAGCCATTTGCGGATGTGGTGGGTAACGGTCACGAAGATCAGATCAGCTGGCGCTGGAAAGCCAACCAGAACATTGCGTTAACACCAGGTTTTACGCTCGAAAGTAAAGACAGCTTCACCATTTATAAACCCTATCTGCACGCGCAATATAGCTTTGATAATGGCTTCTATGTCGCAGCCCGTTATCGCTATGACTACACCCGTTATCCATCAAGCTCGAATAAAGACGATGATAAAGTTAACCGTGGTGATGCGTGGGTAGGTTGGGTAATGGGCGACTGGCGCACCGAGCTTAACTACGTATACGCGAAAAGCTCCGAAGGGACGATTCGTAATAATAACAAAGATTACTCCCAGGAATATAACGTCAAGCTGGCGTACAAAATTGATAAAAACTGGGCACCGTACGGCGAAGTGGGTAACGTTGGTGTGAAAGAGACCGATGAGCGTCAGACCCGTCTGCGTGTCGGCGTTGCATATTCATTCTGATAACAAGCAGTACCTTCGGGATAAACCGGCTCTTATGAGCCGGTTTTTTTATATCTGTTATCTGGCGGTGCTGATAAAAGCGGACAATAAAAAAAGCCCTCCATAAAGGAGGGCAAGGCCAGTTACAGGAACACAAACACTAACATTTATTCACGCAATAATTCAGGTTGCTCAGGAAGCTTCGCAATATAGAGAGCAGGTTTGCCGTCTTTATCAGAACTAAACAGAACCGCTTTATCATCCGGGGTAAAGGAAGGGTGCGGATGGGTCACCTGGCGGCTGTTGGCCACGGTTGCCCAGGAAGTATCGTGACGCGCGATGCGGAAGTAAGCCTCTTTCGCCACGTCAAACGCGTAGAGATACGGATCGTTGTCGATGGTGTAGCCGCTGGTATCTTTCACATCCACCGGAGTGCCGGAACCGTCCCCCACCAGCAGCGTGCCGTCAAAGTTACTCATCAGATGCGAACAGGCTGGCATCTTCATTACCGCTTTGTTCTCGCCGGTATCCGGGTTGAAGCTGTACACGGTACGTCCTTGCTCACCTTTCAGATAAGAGACATACACCAGCGCCGAGCCGTTCGGGACCCAGAATTCATGGGTGCAGCTTTCGCCTTCGGCGTGCTCTTTCACCTTACGCACGTTGCTGCCGTCTTCGTTGACCATCCACATGCGGGCATCCACCAGATCGTGCGGACCTTCATGGCAGAACGCGACGGTATTGTCGTCAAACGGACGGTAAATCGGGTGACCGAGCCAGTTTTTCTCTTCGTGGATCACGCTGCTTTCACCGGTCTGCAGATCGACCCGCAGCAGGCGGCAGTGCGGCCCTTTATGGAAGAAGTCGTGGAAGATTTTCCAGTCGTTCAGCGGCGTCCAGTCGCTTTTCGCGATTTCGATGCCGACCAGTTTGGTGCAGTCGCTGTTCGCCACCCAGGTGCCATAGCCGACCCAGTCGTCGCTGACGCGATAGACTTCGCGCTCTTCAAAGGTGGTCAGATTGACTTCCCGCAGAGTGCGATCATTCTTAACGTAATAGAGGGATTTATCATCCGGCGACAGGAAGCCGCCGAAGGTGTTATCACCCGCGCCTTCGGTTAACTGCACCGCTTCGGCGTTTTTCAGATCCAGCAGATAGTAGTTCCAGTGGCCATCGAATTCACCGGCAAACAGCAGGTGGCTACCATCGTTGAAAAAGCACTTTTGGTAGAAGTAGTTACGATGACAGGTAACTTCAGGGGGGGTCAGGCGGGTCACTTCCACGCCTGTATCCGGATCGCGACTGACCTCGTAGTTCAGTTTGACCCGCATACCTTTTGCCATGATGCACTCCTTGAATTCGACGGCAGGATCGCGCCTGCGGTCCGATCGGTAAAATATGAGTTTAAAAACTGGGTGTTAAAATATCAAAACATCGTTTCAGTGTGTGTGACTGGTGGCGCACTTCTGAAGGAAAACCCCGCTGACTCATCAAATTCGTTAAATTCGTTGAGTTTTATCTCATCGGGTCATTAATTTTTAAACCTTTCATAACTGATTGTTTATTATAAAAATTAACGCTAAGGAATTAAAAAATGTTTAAAGAAAGCGTTGTCAACTCCCTGACAATCGTGATCGCAACTGCAATTTTGAGATTAACTTGCAGAAAAAGTGAAACATCGTTTTGAATGTAATTGAAAACCCATTTCACAGCAGATAATATGTGCCCATCATGAAAACGGAACATCGTTTTGTTAATTATCCAGGCCTTCGGGGCCGATAAATTCTGGAGGTTAATGTGGAAGTCAGACAAAGCATCCACAGCGCGCATGCAAAAACGCTGGATACCCAGGGGCTGCGTGATGAGTTTTTAGTCGAGAAAGTGTTTGTCGCTGATGAATACACCATGGTGTACAGCCACATTGACCGCATCATCGTTGGCGGCATCATGCCGGTTGCCAAAACGGTCTCTGTCGGTGGCGAAGTGGGCAAACAGCTGGGCGTCAGCTTCTTCCTGGAGCGTCGCGAGCTGGGCGTGATTAACATTGGCGGCCCGGGCACCATCACCGTTGACGGTCAGTGCTATGAAATTGGCCATCGTGATGCCCTGTACGTCGGTAAAGGCGCGCAGGAAGTGGTATTCGCCAGCGTCGATAGCAGCAAACCGGCGAAGTTCTACTATAACTGCGCCCCGGCACACACCACGTATCCAACCAAAAAAGTGACCCCGGCAGAAGTTTCTCCGGTCACGCTCGGTGACAACCTCACCAGCAACCGCCGCACCATCAACAAATACTTCGTTCCTGATGTGCTGGAAACCTGCCAGCTCAGCATGGGTCTGACCGAGCTTGAGCCGGGCAACCTGTGGAACACCATGCCGTGCCATACCCACGAGCGCCGCATGGAAGTGTACTTCTACTTCAATATGGAAGAAGACGCCTGCGTATTCCATATGATGGGTCAGCCGCAGGAGACGCGCCATATCGTGATGCATAACGAGCAGGCAGTCATCTCTCCAAGCTGGTCTATTCACTCCGGCGTAGGCACGCGTGCCTATACCTTCATCTGGGGCATGGTCGGTGAAAACCAGGTCTTCGATGATATGGACCACGTTGCCGTTAAGGATCTGCGCTAGTCGCGGACAGTTAAGCATAAACTTGCCTGTTCGTTCAGGCGCTGAAAGATAAGGATTAAAAATGATTCTGGATGCATTTTCTCTGCAGGGTAAAGTTGCGGTTGTGACCGGTTGCGACACTGGCCTCGGCCAGGGCATGGCGGTGGGTCTGGCAGAAGCGGGCTGCGACATCGTGGGTATCAACATCGTTGAGCCGCAGGAGACCATCGAGCGTGTAACCGCGCTGGGCCGCCGTTTCCTGAGCCTGACCGCTGACCTGCGTAAAATCGACGCGATCCCTGAGCTGCTGGATCGTGCGGTGGCTGAATTCGGTAAAATCGACATTCTGGTGAACAACGCCGGTCTGATCCGTCGTGAAGACGCGATCAACTTCAGCGAGCAGGACTGGGACGACGTCATGAACCTGAACATCAAGAGCGTGTTCTTCATGTCTCAGGCGGCCGCGAAGCACTTTATCGCCCAGGGCAACGGCGGCAAGATCATCAACATCGCCTCTATGCTCTCCTTCCAGGGCGGCATCCGTGTCCCGTCTTACACCGCTTCCAAAAGCGGCGTAATGGGCGTAACTCGTCTGCTGGCGAACGAGTGGGCGCAGCACAACATCAACGTCAACGCTATCGCGCCGGGCTACATGGCGACCAACAACACCCAGCAGCTGCGTGCTGACGAAGAGCGTAGCGCGGCAATCCTCGAGCGTATCCCTGCGGGTCGCTGGGGTCTGCCAAGCGATCTGATGGGCCCGGTTGTGTTCCTGGCGTCCGGCGCATCTGACTACATCAACGGCTACACCGTAGCGGTTGACGGCGGCTGGCTGGCGCGTTAATCCAGCGCATTGATAAAAAACCGCTGCCCATGGGCAGCGGTTTTTTTTTGCCTGGCGGCGACGCTTTTGTAGGCCGGGTAAGGCGTAGCCGCCACCCGGCTTTTTTCACACCTGCGCCAGATACAGCGCTGGCATGCCTTCTTCATCTGACGTATACAGCACCCACTTATTGTCCGGCGAAAACGACGGATGCGGATGGGTCACCTGACGATCGCCATCCAGCACTTTCCAGCTGGTATTGTGCTGACAGATGGCGGTCTGCGTTCCTTTCTGAATATCGAACACCCAGATAAAGGGATCATTGAGGCTGATATCGCCGGTGTTGTGCGGCGCGCCGTCGCCCACGATCAGCGACCCGTCGTGGTTACTCATCAGGTGGGAGCAGGGCGGGATCGCCATCAGCTGGCGATTTTCCAGCGTGGCGGGATCGGCGCTGAACAGATAGCGCTGCGGATCGTTCTCCTTGTGCGCCACGTAATAGAGCGCCGAGCCGTCCGGCACCCAGAATTCGTGGGTAAAACTCTCGCCTTCGCCATGCTGGCGCACCTTGCGCAGGTTGCTGCCATCCTCGTGAATCAGCCACATGCGGGCATCGATCGCATCGCGCGGCCCCTCGTGACAAAACGCCACGGTGTTGTCGTCAAACGGGCGGTAGATCGGGTGCCCGAGCCAGCGTTTTTCCTGCAAAATCACCCGGCGCTCGCCGGTTTGCAGGTCGATATTAATCAGGCGGCATTCCGGGTTAGTGAAGTAAAACGCGCGGAACTTGCTCCAGTCGGTGAGCGGCTGCCAGTCGCTTTTTTTGATCTCGATGCCCACCAGCTTCGTGCAGTCTGAGTTCGCCACCCAGGTGCCGTACGCCACCCACTCGTCATCCACCTCATACACCACGTACTCTTCCAGACTCTCGAGATCGACGCGCCGCAGCTCGCGGCTGTTTTTCACGTACCACAGAGAGCGATCGTCTGCGGAGAGGAAGCCGCCAAAGGTGTTATCGCCGGCGCCGTCGGTGAGCTGGGTCGCCTGTTGGCGGGCAATATCCAGCAGGTAGTAGTTCCAGTGGCCTTCGAAGGCGCCGCCAAAGATCAGCTTGCTGCCGTCCTGGGTAAAACATTTCTGATAGAAGTAGTTACGGTGACAGATGATGTGCGGCGGCGTCAGGCGGATCACCTCGTGTCCGGTTTCGCTGTCGTGACGGGTGCGAAAACTCAGGGGAATGATTTTTCCTTTCATAGTATGTTCCTTCAGATAAAAAAATACCCCACCGCCTGCGCGGTAGGGTATTGATAACGTAAGGGAATTAGCGCATTGCGCGTTTCAGGATACGTTCAGCCTGACGCTGGAAGTCAGCTGCAGTCTCTTCGACGGTTTTCTGTCCATAGTCGATGTACTGCAGAGAAGTACCGAACTGGGCCACGATCTGCGGGTCGTCAAAGTAGGGCGATACGGAGAGTTTGGCTGGCAGAGACTGCGCCAGACGCAGGCCCGCAACCGCCGGATCGTTCTCTTTGATGGTGCCGTCTTCGGTCAGGTATTTCACCGCCACTTTGCTCAGCGGTACGCCACGCTCCAGACCCAGAGTCTCAACGCCTTCTTTACTGTTCAGCAGGAAGTTGATGACTTTCGCTGCCGCTTCCGGGTTCTTGGTAGATTTACCGATAGAGAGCATCTGGGCTGGTTTGAAGAACAGACCGGCATCCGTTGCGCCCGGCAGCATTGGGTAGCTGCCCAGCTCCAGTTTTGCTGGTGGCTTCAGGTTATCGGAATATTTCTTGATGGTGGAGTTCCACATATAGGTGCCGCCCCATTCACCCTCGATCCACGGCTTCATCTCATACATGTTGCTCTTACCGAACGACGCGTAGTACTTGGTGTCCGGCATTACGTGGCTGTCGATCAGCTTTTTGTAGGTCTGGAAGAACTCAACCCACTGCTCTTTGGTATAGGAGAATTCCTTCGTCTTCTCGTCCACCGCCGGGATGTTGTACTTCTGGATCATGTAAGAGTTCAGCAGCGCCAGGGTATCCTGGTGCTCCAGCACCACCGGGTAGTACTGTTTGCCCAGTTTGCTTTCGAAGGCTTTGCCCGCCGCCATCAGCTCATCCCAGGTTTTCGGGTACTCTACGCCCGCTTTTTTCCAGGCTTCATCGTTGAAGTAGAAGACGCGCGCGGTCACGGAGATTGGAATACCGTTCAGCTTGCCGTTCACCGTGGTGGACTGCAGCTCTTTGGGATCGAACTGAGACAGGTCGATCACGTCCTTCATCTTGTTCAGATCGTAGAAGCCGTCGCCGGTTTTCGAGAAGATCGGCAGCCAGTTCCAGTTGGTCTGCATTACGTCCGGCTCGGTGCCGCCCGCAATCTGCGTGGTCAGACGCGACAGGTGACCGTCCCAGCCGGTGTATTCCGACTTAACGTTAATATCCGGGTTCTGTTTGTGGAACTCTTCCAGAGCTTTCAGGGTGACCTGGTGACGGCCGTTGCCGCCCCACCAGGACATACGCAAATCGGTGCTGTCCGCAGCAAAAGTGGGTAGGGCACTCATTCCAAAGGTAGCGGAGATAACGGCGCTTAAAAGCACTTTTTTCATTTTTATAACTCCATTAAAGAGAGATGTTCTGTTCAGTTTTTGCGTCAAAAATATGACACTTATTCATATCGAACTTAAAGTAAACCTTACGGTGAAGACCCTTGTTGATCATAGGCTTAGCTTCATCGGAAGGGATTCGGGCTGTCAGTTCATACTCGCCAACTTTCAGGTACACGAAGAATTCATGGCCCATGTTCTCGGCGCGGACCATTTCGCCGGTGCAGCACCCTTCGGCAAACGGCTCGTCGGAGATAGAGACAAAGTCAGGGCGAATGCCGTAGAAAATGTCCTGGTTGGCGTAGCTGGCGACTTTCTCTTTCAGCTCAGCGCTTAACGGCAGGGTCTGGTTGCCGATGGTCAGCGCCAGCTGACCGTCTTCCTGCACCAGCCTGCTGGCGCGGATGTTCATCTCCGGTGAGCCGATAAAGCCGGCCACGAACATGTTTTTCGGTTTGTGGTACAGGTTGTCCGGGGTATCCACCTGCATGATGTGGCCGAGCTTCATCACGCAGATGCGGTCGCCCATGGTCATCGCTTCGGTCTGATCGTGCGTCACGTAGACGGTGGTCGCCGGTTTGCCAGAGGCCTTGAGCTGCTTGTGCAGGTCGGAGATACGGATACGCATCGACGCACGCAGTTTGGCGTCGAGGTTCGACAGCGGTTCGTCAAAGAGGAACACGTCTGGCTTTTTCACAATCGCACGGCCCACGGCCACACGCTGGGCCTGACCACCGGAGAGCTGGCGCGGCAGACGGTCCAGCAGCTCTTCCAGCTCGAGAATTTTTGCCGCTTCGTTAACCTGGGATTCAATCTGCGCTTTCGGCAGCTTGCTCAGCTTCAGGCCAAAGGCCAGGTTTTCGCGCACGGTCATGTGCGGATAGAGCGCATAGTTCTGGAACACCATCGCAATCCCGCGCTCTTTTGGCGCGAGGTTGTTAACGATCTTTTCGCCGATGCGCACTTCGCCGCCGCTGATGGTCTCCAGACCGGCCAGCATACGCAGGGTGGTGGACTTGGCGCAGCCGGACGGGCCGACGATGACCATGAACTCCCCTTCAGCGATTTTCAGGTCGATAGCATGTACCGCTTTGAAGCCGTTGGAGTAAACCTTTTCCAGTTTGTTGAAGATAACTTCAGCCATGATATTTCCCTCTTAACCTTTAATTCCGCTGCTGGTTACGCCCTGTACGAAGTAGCGCTGTGCCAGGAAGAAGACAATGATGGATGGCAGAATGGAGATGCTCGCCATTGCCAGAATTTCGTTCCACGGCGCACCTTCGGTGACGTCGATGGACATTTTCAGAGCCAGTGCAATCGGGTATTTATCCACGCTGTAGACATAAATCAGCGGCCCGATAAAGTCGTTCATTGACCACATGAACTGGAACAGCGCCACGGAGATGATGGCTGGCTTCAGGATTGGCACGACCACGTACCACAGCACCTGAATGGAGTTACAGCCGTCAATCTGCGCCGCCTCTTCCATGTCACGCGGTACGCCGCGCAGGAACTGGATCAGCATGAAGACGAAGAACCCTTGCGTGGCGAAGGCCAGCGGCAGGTACAGCGGCATATAGCTGTTCAGCATGCCCATTTCACGGAACATCAGGTACTGAGGGATCAGCAGTACGGTGCTTGGCAGCAACATGGTGGTAATCAGCGTCGCGAACCAGAACTTCTTCCACGGGATCTCGAAGCGGGCAAAGCCGTACGCCACGATGGTGGAGGAGATAATGGTCAGGATCACTTTCGGGATCACATACTTAAAGGTGTTCAGCATGTAATGGCCGAAGTTGTACTCGGTACCGGTTTTCCAGCCGTTTACAAAGCCGTCCCAGGTGGCGTGTGCCGGCCACAGGCTCAGGGTGGTGAAGATCTCGTGGTTCGGTTTGAACGACGCCGAGAACATCCACACCAGCGGATAGAGCATCAGCAGGCCAACAAACAGCAGGATCACATAGCGAATGCCGGCACTAATTTTTTCACGACGCTGGGTACGCGCCACTTCACGCTCTGCGATGCTTCTCGCCGTGGAGAGTTGTTGAATATCAGCCATTTTTGCCTCCCTTATCGGCGGAGTAGAAGACCCAGTATTTCGAAGACTTAAAGGCGATAGCGGCAAAGACAGCAACCACCAGGAACAGGATCCAGGCCAGCGCCGCGCCGTAACCCATGTCAAAGTACTTGAATGCGGTGTCGTAGATGTACAGTGAGAACAGGTAGGTGGAGTAGGTTGGTCCACCGCCGGTAATAACATACGGACCGGTAAATTCCTGGAACGCCTGGGTGGTCTGCATGATGAAGTTAAAGAAGATAACCGGGGTGATCAGCGGCACGGTCACTTTCATGAACATCTGCCATTTAGAGGCACCGTCAATCATGGCGGCTTCGTACTGCGACTGCGGTACGTTTTGCAGGGCGGCGAGGAAAATTACCATCGCGGAGCCGAACTGCCACACGCGCAGCAGGGTGACGGACATCAGCGCCAGGGACGGCTCGCCAAGCCAGTTCACCGCGTCAAAACCAAACACGCCAATAAAGCTGTTAAGCAGGCCATCAATGGCGAACAGCGCACGCCACAGAACGGCGATAGCAACGGAGCTGCCGAGAATGGACGGAATATAGTAAGCGGTACGGAAGAAGCCGATGCCGCGCAATTTAAAGTTCAGAACAAAGGCAATACCCAGCGCAAAGGCCAGCTTCAGCGGGATAGTTAAAAATACGTAGGCAAAGGTCACGCCCATGGATTTCCAGAAGAGGGTATCTTCCGTAAACATGTAGCGATAGTTTTCGATGCCGTTAAATACCGGCGGGCTCATCAAGTCATACTCAGTGAAACTGAGGAAGAACGATGAGACAAAGGGGAAGGCGGTGAAAAGTATCAACCCAATTATGTAGGGTGATATCCACGCCAGCCCCAGCATCTTGTTTTCATTCATACATACCTACCTGGTAATTAAGGGTTTAAAACGGAATCTTTACGCCTGGTGCAAGCCGGTGTTTCAATTTTTTAAAACTTATGAACCATCGTTTTCAAATTGTAAAACGTCGTTTTAATTTATTTTATTGCGATTAAAATCCACGTCATTCGATAAATAGTGGAAATGTGATCAAGGTCGAAACAGCGTTTCAATAAGGTGAGATGGGTGGCATTTTTATCGGTTTGCGCGGAATAGCAAGGTGGAGAGAACCGGCTAAACAGAGGACTTTGCTCAGGTATTCTGGAAATTATTGGCGGTAGATACAAACTACTAATATTTGTAGCAAATCTGTAACATGGCAATTAAGCTAGCGAGGATATAATTAACTTGTTGAATGATTAACGGCTGAAATAACGCGAAATTGCGCTTAAGCATAAAAAAGGCGATGCCGGAGCATCGCCTTTTTCATTTATTTGAGGAAGTCTTCACGCACCGGCGTAAAGGTATCCAGCAGGGTGCCCGGTTTCAGGCAAACGCAGCCGTGCATAATATGCGGCTCCTTATAAAGCGTATCCCCGGCGGTGACGACATGTTTCTCTTCACCGATGGTAAATTCGAACTCGCCGGACAAAACATAGGTCAGCTGCTCATGCGGATGGTTATGCATTGGGCCAACGGCGCCCTGTTCAAAATTAACCTCAACCGCCATCATTTTGCCGTCGTGCGCCAGAATGCGGCGCGTCACGCCGTTACCCAGATCTTCAAGCTGCGTCTCTTTGTGGAAAATAAACATGCTCATGTCCTGTTATATAGTGAAACATCGTTTCATTTAATTTATCCCAGAGAGGGCTAAAAGGAAATGTCGAACCAGAGAACTGGAAACTCGATCACAAGTTTGCTTCACTGGATGAAACCGGAAAGGAGAGCACGATGAAAACGATTGGCCTGTTGGGGGGAATGAGCTGGGAGTCCACCATTCCATATTATCGTCTGATCAACGAAGGGGTAAAACAGCGCCTCGGGGGATTACATTCGGCGAGCCTGCTGCTGCACAGTGTCGATTTCCACGAGATCGAAGCCTGCCAGTCCAGCGGCGACTGGGAAAAGGCCGGGGAGATCCTCGCCACTGCGGCGCTGGGCCTGCAGGGAGCAGGGGCGCAGGCCATTCTGCTCTGTACCAATACCATGCACAAAGTCGCGGAGCAGATTGAAACCCGCTGTTCGCTGCCGTTCCTGCATATCGCCGACGCCACGGGCCGGGCCATCACGGCGGCGGGCATGAACCGCGTGGCGCTGCTCGGCACGCGCTACACCATGGAGCAGGATTTCTACCGCGGACGACTGACGGCGCAGTACGGCATTGAGAGCCTGATCCCGGACGAAGCGGACCGGGCACGTATCAATCAGATTATCTTCGACGAGCTCTGTCTCGGCACCTTCAGCGAGGCGTCACGCCGTTACTATCTTGAGGTGATCCAGAAACTGGCCGATCAAGGCGCGCAGGGGGTGATCTTCGGCTGCACCGAGATTGGCCTGCTGGTTCCGGCGGATGAGAGCCCGATCCCGGTGTTTGATACCGCCGCGATCCACGCCGCCGATGCGGTGGAATTTATGCTTTCGTAACGGGCGAGGCCAGCAGCTGCTCCAGCGGGCCGGTGAGGGCCGCCAGCCCCTGTTGCAGATGCGCGCTGAAGGCGTCCACCAGCGCCGAGGCCGGGCGGTGCAGGGGGCGGATCAGGCTCACCGTAAACGGCACCGAAATACTGAAGCGACGGATCACAATCCCGCTGTCGGCATAATCCAGCGCCGTCAGCGGGTTCACCACCGAAATCCCTACTCCCGCCCGCACCATGGCGCAGATTGATGCCGCGCTGTGGGTCTCCACCACCATCCGCCGTTTCACCTGATGCTCGGCAAAAAGCTGGTCCAGCAGCTGCCGGTAACTGTCGGTGCGCGACAGGCTGATGTAGTTCTCGCCCTGAAAATCCCCCGGCGTCAGCATCGCTTTTTCAGCCAGCGGATGCCCGGCAGGCAGGACGCACACCTCATCTAACGACAGCAGCTCGTGGCGGGCGGTGCCCGCCGGGGTGGCGAGGGTTTCGGTCAGGCCAAGATCGTGGCGCTGGGCCGAGAGCCACTCCTCCAGCAGGGGGGACTCCTGCGGCACGATGGTGAGATTCACATCCGGGTAGCGGGCGAGAAACGGCTGAAGCAGGGCAGGCAGGAATGACTGGGAGAAGACCGGCAGGCAGACGATGGAGAGCTCCCCCTGGCGAAACTCGCGCAGGCTGTCGGCGGCGCTGACGATGCGATCCAGCCCGTACCAGGAGCGCTGCACCTCCTCGAACAGACGCAGCCCCTGCACCGTGGGGTGCAAACGCCCGCGCGTGCGTTCAAACAGCGTCAGGCCGATCACCTTCTCGAAGCGCGCCAGCTCGCGGCTCACCGTCGGCTGGGAGGTGTGCAGCAGACGCGCGGCTTCGGTCAGATTCCCCGCCGTCATCACGGCGTGGAAAATCTCGATATGGCGTAAATTCACAGCGGGCATGGCGGCGACCTCGTTGAACTAATCCATATCATTTTTGCATAGACTGGCGATAAAACGATATTTTTTATTCTCTTCGCGCTGTGGCGTAATCATAAAAAATTGAATTCCCGGAGAGCACCATGCCACGCCCGTTGAACAACACCGATACCTGCCTCAATGCCGACAATCTGCTGCGCCTGCCTGCGGAGTTTGGCTGCCCCGTCTGGGTTTACGACGCGCAGATTATTCGCGACAAGATTGCGGCCCTGCATCAGTTTGACGTGGTGCGTTTTGCCCAGAAAGCCTGCTCCAACATCCATATTCTGCGCCTGATGCGCGAGCAGGGGGTGAAGGTCGACTCCGTGTCGCTGGGTGAAATCGAGCGTGCGCTGGCGGCGGGCTACGATCCCAAGGCCGACAGCGATGCGATTGTCTTTACCGCTGACCTGATCGACAGCGCCACCCTGGCCCGGGTGCACGAGCTGCAGATCCCGGTCAACGCCGGTTCCGTGGACATGCTGGAACAGCTGGGTCAGGTTTCGCCGGGCCACCGCGTCTGGCTGCGCGTTAACCCGGGCTTTGGTCACGGCCACAGCCAGAAGACCAACACCGGCGGCGAGAACAGCAAACACGGCATCTGGTACAGCGATCTGCCTGCCGCGCTGGAAGTTCTGCAGCGCTACAACCTGAAGCTGGTGGGAATTCATATGCACATCGGCTCCGGCGTGGACTACGGTCACCTTGAGCAGGTATGCGGCGCGATGGTGCGCCAGGTGGTTGAGTTTGGTCAGGATCTGGAGGCGATCTCCGCCGGTGGCGGGCTGTCGATCCCGTACCGCGAAGGGGAAGAGGCGATCGATACCGATCACTACTACGGCCTGTGGAACGGCGCGCGCGATAAAATTGCCGCCCATTTGGGCCATGCGGTGAAACTGGAGATCGAACCGGGCCGCTTCCTGGTGGCGGAATCCGGCGTGCTGGTGTCCCAGGTGCGCAGCGTGAAGGCGATGGGCAGCCGTCACTTCGTGCTGATCGACGCGGGCTTCAACGATCTGATGCGCCCGGCGATGTACGGCAGCTATCACCACATTACGGCGCTGGCCGCCGACGGCCGCGATTTAACCCAGGCTGATTTAGTGGAAACGGTGGTCGCCGGTCCGCTGTGCGAATCCGGGGATGTGTTTACCCAGCAGGAGGGCGGGAAAGTGGAAACCCGCGCGCTGCCGCCGGTCGTACCGGGTGATTACCTGGTGCTGCACGATACCGGCGCGTACGGCGCGTCCATGTCATCCAACTACAACAGCCGTCCGCTGCTGCCGGAAGTGCTGTTTGATAACGGCGTGGCGCGTCTGATCCGCCGCCGCCAGACCATTCAGGAACTGCTCGCCCTCGAACTGTTCTGATCGAACCAGGGTCCCGTCGCCACCGAATCGCGTAACACCAGCGTGCCGGTAAAGGGCGGGATCGCTTCGATCGGCTCGCTTTTGACCAGCCGGATGGCCTGATCGATAGCGGTCGTGATCATGTTATCGATAGGCAGGTAGACGGTTGAGAGCGCCGGTTCCAGCCACTTCGCGCACGGCGCGTCGTCGAAGCCGAACAGCGACACGTCTTCAGGAATGCGCAGCCCCGCCTGGTGCAGCGCTTTCGACGAGCCCAGCGCCATATCGTCGTTACAGGCAAACAGGGCGCTGAACGGCACCTTCTCGTTCAGCAGCTCCTGACACAGCTCGTACCCGCGCGTCATCCCCGAATCGCCATACTTCACCCGGTTTTCATCCCAGGGAATACCGTGCTTTTCCAGCGCCTGGCGATAGCCCATCAGTCGCGCCTTACCGGTAGGGGTGTGGATCGGCACGGTCATGCAGGCGATCTCCCGGTGGCCCTGGCTTATCAGATACTCCACCGCGTTGAAGGCCGCCTCCTGCTGCTCGAAGAACACGCAGCGCTCCCGCGCCTGGCTGACGTCACGGTTGATGACGATAAGCGGCATCTGCACGCTGTTGATGAGCTTCATGATCGCTTTTTCGCTCATATAGCGGGTGTAGAGCACGATGGCATCGCACTGGCGGTCGGCCAGCATCTGCACCGCTTCCTCTTCCCGCTCCGGGGTGTCGTGACCGTCGGTGACAATCAGCTGCTTCCCGTGCGTTTCTGTCTGTCGGGAGGCCTGCTGCAGCAGGCGACCAAAGTAAAAACCGTCAAAGGTCGAGACCACCAGACCAATGCTGTTGCTGGTCCGGTTCGCCAGGGATCGCGCCAGGAAGTTGGGACGATAGCCCAGCTCTTCCATCGCGTTAAAGACCTGCTGACGGGTGCTCTCTTTTACCTGACCTGTGCCGTTCAGTACGCGCGACACCGTGGCTTTCGACACGCCCGCGCGCAGTGAGACATCCAGCATTGTTGCCATTCGCTATTCCTGCTTCCACGTTATGCACCGAAGTTTATCACAGACGTTCAGGGGCATAAGCCGGGCGGGAGGGGGAAAACCCCCATCAGGATCACGCTTTCTGGTTACGGGTAGCGTACCGGGCAAAAGTGGCATACCAAAGTGACGATAATTCACACTCCGGGATACCTCTTACCGCGTTGGGAGCTTAATCACAGAACAAATTCTCACCAGAAGCTATTTTTGGTATGCCAATAGAAGCCGGCTGAACACCTTATCCCAATAAAGGCCCTTTTACTGAGGTATTACCCCATGGCATTACAGGAAAAACTGATCAACTCTCTGGGCAGTTTCGCCACGAAGTTCAACAGTTATCGCTATATCATGGCGATAAAGTCCGCCTTCATCACCTTAATGCCGGTCATCATTGTTGGCGCATTTTCGGTGCTGATCTCCAACATGGTGCTGGATCCAAAGAACGGCTTAGCCAGTTTCCAGTCGCTCTCTTTTCTGGCCGCGCTGAAACCCATCACCAGCGCCCTGAACTACGCCACGCTTAACTTCCTCAATATCGGGGCCGTGTTCCTGATCGGTATTGAGCTTGGGCGCATTAACGGCATCAAGTCGCTGTTCCCCGGCCTGCTGGCGGTGATCTGCTTTATCTGCGTTACCCCGACTACCGTTGAGATGATGGTTGATGGCGAAATGCACATGGTCAAAGATGTGCTCCTGCGCCAGTTCTCTGATACCCGCAGCCTGTTCCTCGGCATGTTTATCGCCATCCTGTCGGTGGAGATTTACTGCTGGCTGGAGGGGCGTCCGGGACTGAAAATCAAGATGCCGGACACCGTCCCGCCTAACGTGTCGGCCTCGTTCTCGGCGCTGATCCCGGCAATCATCACTACCACCACCATCGCCACCTTCGGCTTTGTATTCCATCAGGTCACCGGCATGTACCTCTACGATGCGGTATACCAGGTGGTGCAGCAGCCGCTGGAGCGCGTAGTGCAAAGCCTGCCGGGCATTCTGCTGCTGATGTTCGTCGCCCAGCTGTTCTGGGTGATTGGGATCCACGGCAATCAGATGATCAAACCGATCCGCGAGCCACTGCTGCTGGGGGCGATCACCGTAAACATGAGCGCCTTTGAGCAGGGAAAAGAGATCCCGAACATCATCACCATGCCGTTCTGGGATGTGTACATGAGCATCGGCGGTTCGGGCTTAACCATCGGCCTGCTGATCGCGGTGATGATCGGCACCAAACGCAAAGAGATGAAGGAGATCGCCAAGCTCTCTATCGGCCCGGGGATCTTTAACATCAACGAGCCGGTGATCTTCGGTATGCCAATCATGCTCAACCCGATTCTGGCGATCCCGTTCATCATCACCCCGCTGGTGACCGGCTCCATCGGCTACTTCGCCACGGTTACCGGTTTTGCCGGCAAGCCGTGGTGATGGTGCCCTGGACCACGCCGCCGCTGATCAACGCCTGGCTCTCTACCGCCGGTTCGATGGGGGCGGTGATCACCCAGGGTATCTGCATCATCACCGCCGTTCTTATCTATCTGCCGTTCGTGAAGATCGCATCACGCCGTGCGGAACAGGCCGCGATTCAGGCCGCAAATCAGGAGGCGACGAATAACGCATGAGCATTAAACAGATGACTATCCCCGGGGACTTTATCCTCGGGGCGGCGGCCTCCGCCTGGCAAACCGAGGGCTGGAGCGGCAAAAAAGCCGGGCAGGACTCCTGGATCGACCTCTGGTACAAAAACGATCGCCAGGTGTGGCATAACGGCTACGGCCCGGCGGTGGCGACCGATTTCATCAACCGTTTCCGTGAAGACGTGGCGCTGATGAAGCAGGCCGGGCTGACCCACTACCGCACCTCCATCAACTGGTCGCGTTTTCTCACCGACTATGAAAACGCGACGGTGGATGAGGAGTACGCCGCGTATTACGACGCCCTGTTCGCCGAGATGCACCGTCAGGGCATTGAGCCGATGATCTGCCTCGAACACTACGAGCTGCCGGGCACCCTGCTGGAAACCTACGGCGGCTGGGCGTCGAAGCACGTGGTGGAGCTTTTCACCCGCTACGCCGAAAAGGTCTTTGCCCGCTATCACCATGTGGTGACGCGCTGGTTTACCTTTAACGAGCCGATTGTGGTCCAGACCCGGGTCTACCTTGACGCCCTGCGCTGGCCCTATGAGCAGAATACCCACACCTGGATGCAGTGGAACCACCACAAGGTGCTGGCGACGGCGAAGGTAGTGAAGTTGTTCCGCGAGAAGGGCTATCGCGGCACGGTGGGCTGCATTCTTAACCCGGAAGTGACCTATCCCCGTTCCCGCGCCGCCCACGACGTAAAGGCCGCGGAGATCTACGACCTGTTCTACAACCGGGTGTTCCTCGATCCGCTGGTGCACGGTCGCTATCCGCAGGAGCTGTTCACCCTGCTGGAAAAACATCAGGTGCAGTGGGAGTACAGCGAGGACGAGCTGGCCCTGATTGCCGCCAATACCGTCGATGAACTGGGGATCAACCTCTATTACCCGCACCGGGTGAAGGCCCCGTCCCGGGCCTGGCATCCCGACACGCCGTTCCATCCGGCGTACTACTACGAACCGTTTGAACTCCCGGGGCGGCGGATGAACACCTCCCGCGGGTGGGAGATCGCCCCGCGCATCATTTACGACATGGCGATGCGTATCAAAAATGACTACCGCAACATCGACTGGTTCGTTGCTGAAAGCGGAATGGGGGTCGAAAACGAAGGCCAGTACCGCAACAGCGACGGGGTGATCGAGGATAACTACCGCATTAATTTCATCAGCGAACATCTTTACTACACGCTGCTGGCGCGGGAGGAGGGGGCCAACTGTCACGGCTACATGCTATGGGCCTTCACCGATAACGTCTCGCCGATGAACGCCTTTAAAAACCGCTACGGTCTGATTGAGATCGATCTGGCGAACAATCGTGCCCGACGCGCCAAAAAATCGGCCAGCTGGTTCCGGCAACTGCGCGATGAGCGCGTGCTGACCCTGACCATCGACGATGAATGGAAGTAGGCGAAGATCGCGACGATTCTGCTAACATAGTGCCCAAACTGGCCGGGAGGATGCCCGGCCCGCGCATTAACTCAGAGTACAGGTGATAACGTGGATAAGGCTGTCGTCCCGGCGGAAAAGAAGCAGTACCAGGAGATTGGCGAGGATTTGCGCGCCCAGATCATCCAGGGGCACTATCCCGTGGGCTCACGTCTGCCGCCGGAGCGCAATATCGCGGAAACCTACGGCGTCAGCCGTACCATCGTGCGTGAGGCGCTGCTGATGCTGGAGCTGCAGGGCACCGTGGATATTCGCCAGGGTTCCGGGGTCTACGTGATGCGCATACCCGAAGAGCACGAGAACGAGGAAGAGCGCCTGTTAACAAGCGACGTCGGCCCGTTCGAGATCCTGCAGGCGCGCCAGCTGCTGGAAAGCAACATCGCCGCCTTTGCTGCGAAGATGGCGACCCGGGCGGACATCGACAACCTGCGCCGCATCATCGAGCAGGAGCAGCGGGCCATCGCCGCCAACGACAACAGCCAGGACAACAGCAAGATGTTCCATCTGGTGCTGGCGGGGGCCACGCAGAATCAGATGCTGCTGGCGACCGTCGAAAGCGTCTGGCACAACATGGACAGCAGCCCGCTCTGGCAGCAGTTTAATGCCCACATTGCCAGCCGGGCGTACCGCCTGAAGTGGCTGGGCGACCGTCAGACCATTCTCGCCGCCCTGCGCCGACGCGACGTAATGGGGGCCTGGCAGGCGATGTTCCAGCATCTGGAAAATGTCAAAAAGAGCCTGCTGGAGCTCTCCGACGAGGACGCCCCGGACTTTGACGGTTATCTTTTTGATTCGGTTCCCATTTTTCAGGGGAAGCCGGTGTGAATATTCAGCCGCTGTACGCCGCCCCGCAGCACGCGGAGCAGGTGACCGACTGGCTGTGGCAGGCCTTTGGCGACGGCGTGCCGCGCGCGTTTTTCGAAAGCATTGTGATCCACAGCCAGACCCCTGGCGCGCTGCCGCTCACCTTTATTGCCACCGAGGGGGAACGCCTGCTCGGCACGGTGGGGTTATGGCGCTGCGATCTAATCACTCGCCAGGATCTCTGCCCCTGGCTGGCGGCGCTGTACGTTGACGACGCCGCGCGCGGGCAGGGGCTGGCGGGGAAATTACAGCAGCACGTTCAAGCCCATGCCGCAGGGCTCGGGTATCGCGAGCTGCATCTCTGGTCCGCCTGCCGCGATTTTTATGAGCGCTACGGCTGGCACTACATCGGCGACGGTCTGGAATACCCGGACAAAACCGTGCATCTCTACCGCTATTCGCTGGCCGACTCGGCCGGCGGCACAACGGAGTGACGACGCACCAGCGTCGGGCTGAAGACGTGGGTGATTTCCGGCGGCTGGCGTTTATCCGCCAGGGATAGCGCGAGCTCCGCCGCCTGCGTCGCCATGGTGACGATAGGGTAGCGCACCGTGGTCAGGCGCGGTCGCACGTAGCGCGAGATCAGAATGTCATCGAAGCCGATCAGCGAAATATCCCCCGGCACGTCAATCCCGTTATCGTTCAGCACCCCCATCGCCCCGGCGGCCATCGAGTCGTTGTAACAGGCGATCGCCGTAAAGTTACGTCCGCGCCCCAGCAGCTCGGTCATCGCCTGCTCGCCGCCGCGCTCGTCGGGTTCCCCGTAGGTGACCAGGCGATCGTTGCAGGGAATGTCGTTTTCGCGCAGCGCATCGTAGTAACCCTGTAGCCGGTCTTCGGCGTCGGAAATGGGATGGTTAGAACATAGGTAGCCGATGCGGGTATGCCCCTGTTGGATCAAGTGTCGGGTGGCAAGCCAGGCGCCATAGCGATCGTCCAGCGCCACGCAGCGCTGCTCGTAGCCGGGAATAATGCGGTTCACAATCACCATGCCGGGGATCTGCTTCATCAGATGCACCAGCTCCTCATCCGACAGCTTTTTGGCATGCACCACCAGCGCCGCGCAACGATGGCGGATCAGCTGTTCAATCGCCTGCCGCTCTTTCTGCTCATTGTGGTAGCCATTGCCGATCAGCAGGAAGTTGCCGGTCTGGTAGGCCACCTGCTCGACGGCTTTCACCATCGCGCCGAAAAAGGGATCGGAGACATCGCCCACCACCAGCCCGACGGTATCGGTGGACTGCTGAGCCAGCGCGCGGGCGTTAGCGTTGGGGTGATAGTTCAGGGACTCCATGGCGGTCAGCACCGCCTGGCGGGAGGTTTCACTGGCTTTAGGGGAGTTATTGATAACGCGCGAAACCGTGGCGACGGAAACACCCGCCATTCGGGCCACATCCTTAATAGTCGCCATTCTCTACCTTCTTGTTGGGGTAAGCGTTTACACATCAAATAGTGTTGCGGAAAAGTGAGGTGTATTCAAGCGCAGGGCGGTGAGGCAATTCACAAAGGTGATAAACGTAATCTGAAAGTGTGTAATCGTTACACAGCGAAGCGTGACAGACGCGGGTGAATTTGAATCTTTGGTTACACTTTGCCTCAGGCTGTTGCGATTGTCTGCTGGCAGGGAATTAACCCCCGTTGCTACAGTTGAGATCCCAGAGGTATTGATTGGTGAGAATTCTTAGTACGTACTGCGTACTCATCTCTTGCACCAACCTGCGCAGATGCGCAGGTTTTTTTTGTCTCTATCCGGCTGTCGCTCCCACCGCACTTCTCGTGTAATCTGCCACAATTTACCGTAACCCTACTCATTGAAAGGCAAAGGAAGTTGACATGCTATTTGGGTTTTTCCGCACCTTATTTCGAATTCTGTTTCGCGTCCGTCTGACTGGCGACACCCAGGCACTGCACGCGGAGCGCGTTCTTATTACCCCTAATCACGTCTCCTTTATAGACGGCATTCTGCTGGCGCTGTTTTTACCCGTGCGCCCGGTGTTTGCGGTCTACACCTCCGTGAGCCAGCAGTGGTACATGCGCTGGCTGACAAAACTCATTGATTTTGTTCCGCTCGATCCGACCAAGCCGATGATGATCAAACATCTGGTGCGTCTGATTGGCCAGGGGCGTCCGGTGGTGATCTTCCCGGAAGGGCGAATCTCGATCACCGGCTCGCTGATGAAAATCTATGACGGCGCAGGCTTCGTGGCGGCGAAATCCGGGGCGACGGTGGTGCCGCTGCGTATTGAAGGCGCGGAGCTTACCTTTTTCAGCCGCCTGAAAGGGCTGGTAAAACAGCGCATGTTCCCGCGCATCACCCTTCACCTGCTGCCACCAACCACCCTGCCGATGCCCGACGCGCCACGCGCCCGCGACCGGCGTAAAATCGCCGGTGAGATGCTCCACCAGATCATGATGGAAGCCCGGATGGCGGTGCGCCCGCGCGAAACGCTGTATGAATCGCTGCTGTCGGCGATGTACCGTTACGGGGCGAAGAAGAACTGCATCGACGACATTAATTTTGCCCCCGATACCTATCGCAAGCTATTGACCAAAACGCTGTTTGTTGGCCGCATCCTTGAGAAATACAGCCAGCAAGGGGAGAAGATCGGCCTGATGTTGCCAAACGCAGGGATTAGCGCGGCAGTTATTTTTGGTGCCGTCTCCCGCAGACGTATTCCGGCGATGCTCAACTACACCGCAGGGGTGAAAGGGCTCAGTAGCGCCATCACCGCCGCGCAGATCAACACCGTGTTCACCTCCCGCACCTTCCTCGATAAAGGCAAACTCTGGCATCTGCCGGAGCAGCTCACCCAGGTGCGCTGGGTATTCCTCGAAGATCTTAAGGCGGAAGTAACCACCGGTGACAAGCTGTGGATTTTTGCCCACCTGCTGGCGCCGCATCTGGCGCAGGTGAAGCAGCAGCCGGAAGATGCGGCCGTGATCCTGTTTACCTCCGGCTCGGAGGGGAATCCGAAAGGGGTGGTTCACAGCCATAAAAGCCTGCTGGCTAACGTCGAACAGATCAAAACCATCGCCGATTTTACTGCCCGGGATCGCTTTATGTCGGCGCTGCCGCTGTTCCACTCCTTTGGCCTGACAGTGGGGCTGTTCACGCCGCTGCTGACCGGTGCCGAAGTGTTCCTCTACCCGAGCCCGCTGCACTACCGCATCGTGCCGGAGCTGACCTACGATCGGAACTGCACGGTGATCTTCGGCACCTCGACGTTCCTCGGCAACTACGCGCGCTTTGCCAATCCGTATGATTTCCATCGCGTGCGCTACGTGGTGGCCGGGGCGGAAAAACTGCAGGAGAGCACCCGCCAGCTGTGGCAGGACAAGTTTGGCCTGCGCATTCTGGAAGGCTACGGCGTGACCGAGTGCGCGCCGGTGGTCTCCATTAACGTGCCGATGGCGGCAAAACCCGGCACCGTCGGGCGCATTCTGCCGGGGATGGACGCGCGTCTGCTGGCCGTACCGGGTATTGAAGAGGGCGGACGCCTGCAGCTGAAAGGGCCGAACGTCATGAACGGCTACCTGCGGGTGGAAAACCCTGGCGTGCTGGAAGCGCCGACGGCGGAAAACATCAACGGCGAAGTGGAAACCGGCTGGTACGACACCGGCGATATCGTGCGCTTTGATGAGCAGGGCTACGTGCAGATCCAGGGCCGCGCCAGGCGCTTCGCCAAAATCGCCGGTGAAATGGTGTCGCTGGAGATGGTCGAACAGCTGGCGATGGCCGTATCGCCTGACAAAATGCACGCCACCGCGGTGAAAGCCGATGCCAGCAAAGGTGAAGCGCTGGTGCTTTTTACCACCGACAGCGAGCTGAAACGCGAGCAGCTTCTGCAGCATGCGCGTGAACATGGCATCCCTGAGCTGGCCGTGCCGCGCGATATTCGTTATCTCAAGCAACTTCCGGTATTGGGCAGCGGTAAACCGGACTTTGTCACCCTCAAAGGCATGGTTGATCAGGTGGAGTCGCATAATGAGTGAGTCAGTACCCACTAACACCTCCATCTGGTCGAGAGGGATGATGGCGGTAACCGCCGCCCAGTTCCTCTCTGCCTTTGGTGATAACGCGCTGCTGTTTGCCACTCTGGCGCTGCTGAAATCTCAGTTTTACCCGGACTGGAGCCAGCCGATCCTGCAGATGGTGTTTGTGGGCGCTTACATCCTTTTTGCCCCCTTTGTCGGCCAGGTGGCGGACAGTTTCGCCAAAGGGCGGGTGATGATGTTTGCCAACAGCCTGAAACTGCTGGGGGCGGCCAGCATCTGCTTTGGCGTGAATCCGTTCATTGGCTACACGCTGGTGGGGATCGGAGCGGCCTCCTACTCACCGGCCAAGTACGGCATCCTGGGGGAGCTCACCACCGGAGATAAGCTGGTTAAAGCTAACGGGCTGATGGAGGCCTCGACCATTGCGGCGATCCTGCTGGGTTCGATGGCGGGCGGTGTGCTGGCCGACTGGCACGTGCTGGCGGCGCTGGGCGTTTGCGCCCTGATGTATGCCGGGGCGGTGATCGCCAACCTGTTTATCCCGAAACTGCCGGCGGCGCGTCCGGGACAGTCCTGGCGCTTTACGCCGATGACCGCCAGCTTCTTTAACGCCTGCCGCGTGCTGTGGCATAACGGCGAAACCCGCTTCTCGCTGCTGGGTACCAGCATGTTCTGGGGTGCGGGCGTCACGCTGCGCTTCCTGCTGGTGCTGTGGGTGCCGACGGCGCTGGGGATCACCGATAACGCCACGCCAACCTATCTCAACGCTATGGTGGCGGTGGGGATCGTGTTGGGTGCCGGGGCGGCGGCGAAACTGGTGACGCTGCAAAACGTGGCCCGCTGCATGCCCGCCGGGATTTTGATTGGTGTGATGGTACTGATCTTTGCCCTGCAACATGCGCTGTTACCCGCCTATGCGCTGCTGTTCCTGATGGGGATCTGCGGCGGCTTCTTTGTGGTGCCGCTGAATGCGCTGCTGCAGGAGCGCGGGAAGCATACCGTCGGGGCAGGGAACGCCATTGCGGTGCAAAACCTCGGCGAAAACGCCGCCATGCTGCTGATGCTCGGGCTTTACTCGCTGGCGGTAAAAGTGGGTGTGCCGGTGGTGGGCATTGGCGTCGGGTTTGGCGGCCTGTTTGCGCTGGCGATTGCGGCACTGTGGGTGTGGCAGCGTCGGCGGTGATTTTGACCTTGTAGGCCCGGCAAGCAAAGCGCCGCCGGGCGATTATGCGGCATCGGAGCGACTTGTCGGGTGGCGGCTACGCCTTACCCGACCTACGTTGCTTTTTTTACGGGGCCGGGTAGGTATACACCTGATGCACCGCTTCAATCTCCGCTAACACCTCTTCGCTCAGCTCCAGATGGAAGCTTTCGACGTTGGTTTTCAGCTGCTCCATGGTGGTCGCGCCCAGCAGGGTGCTGGCAACAAACGGCTGACGGCGTACAAACGCCAGCGCCATCTGCGCCGGATCCAGCCCGTGACGTTTCGCGATATCCACATAGGCCGCCACTGCTTTTTGCGTCTGCTCACCGCTGTAACGGGTAAAGCGGCTGAACAGGGTATTACGCGCGCCCGCTGGTTTTGCACCGTTCAGATATTTACCGGTCAGGGTGCCAAAGCCGAGGCAGGAGTACGCCAGCAGCTCAACGCCTTCATACTGGCTCACTTCCGCCAGACCCACCTCATAGCTGCGGTTCAGCAGGCTGTACGGGTTCTGAATGGTGACAATTCGCGGCAGATCGTGTTTGTCCGCCAGGTGCAGATAACGCATCACGCCAAACGCCGTTTCGTTAGAGACGCCGATGTAGCGGATTTTGCCCGCACGCTGGCACTCAGTTAACGCTTCCAGGGTTTCCAGCAGCGTAACGACGGGGGCGCTGTCGCTCCAGCTGTAGCCCAGCTTGCCAAAGCAGTTTGTTGCGCGCTGCGGCCAGTGAACCTGATAGAGGTCAAGATAATCGGTCTGCAGACGCGTCAGGCTGGCATCCAGCGCGGCGCGAATGTTTTTACGGTCGAGGATCTGATTCGGGCGAATGCCGCTGTCATTATTGCGGGACGGTCCGCTGACCTTGGAGGCCACTACCAGCTTTTCGCGGTTACCGCGTTTTGCCAGCCAGTTGCCGACGTAAGTTTCGGTTAATCCCTGGGTTTCCGGACGCGGTGGGACCGGGTACATCTCTGCCACGTCAATCAGGTTAATGCCCTGGCTGACGGCGTAATCGAGTTGTGCATGGGCATCGGCTTCGCTATTTTGTTCACCAAATGTCATCGTGCCCAACCCCAGTTGGCTTATCTCAAGAGCGCTATGGGGGATACGGTGATAATGCATAGCCGGCTTCCTTATTAGACATGTTAACTGCGTCAGGAAACTCCCGACAAAGGAATATAAACATGACAGAGAGGAAGCGAAAAATCAAAAGGCCAGCAAACTGCTGACCTTTCTTACTATCTTTCGATAATCTGGGAAACTTCGTCGCGGTTAATCTGCATATTGTTACCCTGCTGATCGCGGTAGCTGACCAGCCCGGTATCATCGTCGACTTCGGGTTTGCCGTCGGTCAGGATCATGCGACCATCTTTTGTCGCCATGACGTAATCGCTGCTACAACCTGAAACGGCAAACGCTAAACCAACAGCCGAGATTATTACTGCCCATTTTTCATCTTTATGACCTCCACCTGGCTCGTATCTCATCTTAGTGTAGTAATAACTCCGCAGAGGGTTTTCTAAAAGCGGTGAAATCTGAAAAAACAGGCAAATATGTGATAAACGGCAAGATTCCGTTTAAAAAGTTACGTATTCAGTAAAAAATGACGCGCCAGCAACGCGCCCGTGAAGTTCTTTTTCAAATAAAAGCCCCGGGGCAGGGTGAGGATCGGTTCGCCACGCGCGCCGATGGCTTCGGTGAGGGCTTTGCTGTTGGCGGCTTTTGGCCGTAGCTGAAGCACTTCGCCGTGGCGGGCGGTGATGCGTTCAACCTGGCCCAGCACGATCATGTCCATTAACTCTTCCCAGTCCAGACGCAGCTGACGATCTTCCTCTTCGTCCGGGCTCCAGATCAACGGCGCTCCGACGCGGCGATCGGCCAGCGGGATCGCGCGATCCCCCTCGACCGGGATCCACAGTACGCGCTTCAGCTTATGCCGCACGTGACTGCTCTCCCAGGTGATGCCCGTGTTGCCGGTTAACGGTGCGACGCAGACAAACGTTGTCTCCAGCGGGCGGCCCGCGCTGTCGATGGGAATGGTCTTCAGCTCAACACCCAATGCGGCAAAATCCTGTTCAGGTTTACTGCCCGCGCTGGCCCCCAGCCATAGCTCCAGCAGCACGCCCGTCCATCCTTTATCACGCCTGAGATCGGGAGGAATGGGCAGGCCAGCCAGAGCGGCGAGTTCACCCAGCGAGTATCCCGCCAGGCGCTGCGCCTGTTGCAGTAACACCGCTTCGGATGCAGGGGGAGAAGTCAGGGGAGCCAGGGGGAGCATGGTTATTGCCTTTTGGTTAAAAAGTGAACAGCAGTTTTCCACCGCACAGGGAGAGTTTATCTTTTTCTTTTTGCATGCGCCAGGTGAATGATTTATATGTATTTTTATTGCTTTTGTTCGCTATGCTGCTAAGTGGATATCCCGGTTGTCCAAAACTGGTCACTGACAATAAACAGGATCTTACACCCACTTATCCACAGAAAAATGGGATAACTGGGAATAACCCCTACTACTGTTTCCATTTACAGCCTTGACGTGGGACGAAAATCGAAAAATCAGACAAAATGTGCCTAACTTATTGGCACAATCTGTGGATAAAATCAACGTTGTTCGATCTTTCATCAGCTCCAGGATCTTTCTGGTGACCTGCATCACACTATGCTGTGTATTTCACACAATTCATAATTTAACTACATGAAATATAGAGAGTTGTAAAAATCGCTAATCTCTGCAATATTCAGAGTGATCTGGGTTGTCCATCGGTAATTCCACACTTCTTCACAACTCTATCCACAGAAAAAGTGAATAAAATTGCCCTTTTGAGCGGTCATCTGTTTATAACTCAGCTGATAATTGTGAGTTATTCAAATGTTATTAGGCTCCAGGCCACAAAGAGAGTGGTTTACCGCCTCTCTGGAGTGTGAAACAATCGTTTATATATAAGGTTTAGTTTTGGGGTAGTCCGGTGATTGATGACGATGGCTACCGCCCGAATGTAGGTATCGTAATTTGTAATCGCCAGGGTCAGGTAATATGGGCCCGGCGATATGGTCAGCACTCCTGGCAATTTCCCCAAGGGGGGATTAACCCGGGAGAGTCCGCAGAGCAAGCGATGTATCGGGAGCTGTTCGAAGAAGTTGGCTTAAGCCGCAAGGATGTCCGCATTCTGGCTTCGACCCGCAACTGGTTGCGTTACAAGTTACCGAAGCGTTTGGTGCGTTGGGACACAAAGCCGGTATGTATCGGCCAGAAACAGAAATGGTTTCTTCTGCAATTGGTGAGCAGCGATGCGGATATCAATATGCAAACCAGCAGCACGCCGGAGTTCGATGGCTGGCGCTGGGTCAGCTACTGGTATCCCGTTCGTCAGGTCGTGTCATTTAAGCGCGACGTTTACCGCAGGGTAATGAAAGAGTTCGCAAGTGCCGTAATGATGCTTCAGGAGGCCCCTCCTAAGCCGCAGAGCGCACCTGCCTGGCGACGTAAAAGAGGTTAAGCTACGCACATTATGCTCACCCGCCTGCGCGAAATAGTCGAGAAGGTGGCCAGTGCCCCACGGCTCAACGAGGCGCTGGATATTCTGGTCACGGATATCTGCCTTGCGATGGAAACCGAGGTATGTTCGGTCTATCTGGCCGACCACGACCGCAGGTGTTACTACCTTATGGCCACGCGCGGATTAAAAAAACCGCGTGGCCGTACCGTTGCGCTGGCGTTTGATGAAGGCGTTGTGGGTCTGGTCGGGCGTCTGGCTGAACCCATCAACCTTGCCGATGCACAAAAGCACCCCAGCTTTAAATATATCCCCTCGGTAAAAGAGGAGCGCTTCCGCGCCTTCCTCGGCGTGCCGATTATCCAGCGTCGTCAATTGCTGGGCGTGCTGGTGGTTCAGCAGCGTGAACTGCGTCAGTACGACGAAAGCGAAGAGTCCTTCCTCGTTACGCTGGCCACGCAAATGGCGGCGATCCTCTCCCAGTCTCAGCTTGCTGCACTCTTTGGTCAGTACCGGCAGACGCGCATTCGCGCCTTACCGGCCTCACCTGGTGTGGCGATCGCAGAAGGCTGGATGGACGCCACGCTGCCGCTGATGGAGCAGGTTTACGAAGCCTCGACGCTGGACACAGCCCTTGAACGCGAACGCCTGACCGGCGCGCTGGAAGAGGCCGCTAACGAGTTTCGCCGCTACAGCAAGCGCTTTGCTGCCGGCGCGCAAAAAGAGACGGCGGCGATCTTCGATCTCTACTCGCACTTGCTGTCCGATGCCCGACTGCGCCGGGAACTGTTTGACGAAGTCGACCGTGGCTCCGTGGCGGAGTGGGCGGTCAAAAAGATCATCGAAAAATTCGCCGAACAGTTTGCCGCCCTGACCGATGGCTATCTGAAAGAGCGTGCCGGGGATCTGCGTACTTTAGGTCAGCGCCTGCTGTTCCATCTCGATGACACCATTCAGGGGGCCAATACCTGGCCACCGCGCTTTGTGCTGGTGGCGGATGAGCTCTCTGCGACCACGCTCGCGGAATTGCCGCAGGACAGGCTGGCCGGGATCGTGGTCCGCGACGGTGCTGCTAACTCCCATGCCGCCATTATGGTGCGCGCGCTTGGGATCCCGACCGTTATGGGCGCTGATATTCAGCCCTCTGCGCTGCACCGGCGAACCCTGGTGGTTGACGGCTATCGCGGCGAGCTGCTGGTCGATCCTGAACCGGTCCTGCTGCAGGAATATCAAAAGCTTATCAGCGAAGAGAACGAGCTGAGCCGCCTGGCGGAAGATGACGTTAACCAGCCCGCCGCGCTGAAAAGCGGCGAGCGGATCAAGGTGATGCTCAATGCCGGGTTAAGTCCGGAACACGAAGAGAAGCTCGGCAGCCGCATCGATGGCATCGGTCTCTATCGCACGGAAATCCCGTTTATGCTGCAAAGCGGCTTCCCCTCTGAGGAGGAGCAGGTCGCGCAGTATCAGGGCATGTTGCAGATGTTCAACGACAAACCGGTGACGTTACGTACCCTGGACGTTGGCGCGGATAAACAGTTGCCCTATATGCCCATCAGCGAAGAGAACCCGTGCCTGGGCTGGCGCGGGATCCGCATCACTCTCGATCAGCCGGAGATCTTCCTGATCCAGGTGCGCGCCATGCTGCGTGCCAATGCGGCGACCGGCAACCTCAGTATCCTGCTGCCGATGGTCACCAGCATTGATGAGATCGATGAGGCTCGTCGTCTGATTGAACGTGCCGGGCGTGAAGTCGAAGAGATGATCGGCTACGAAATACCGAAACCGCGTATCGGCGTGATGCTGGAAGTTCCGTCGATGGTCTTTATGCTTCCGCAGCTGGCTGCTCGCGTCGACTTTATTTCGGTGGGCACCAACGACCTTACCCAGTACATGCTGGCGGTAGATCGCAACAACACCCGGGTGGCGAGCATTTACGACAGTCTGCATCCGGCGATGCTGCGTGCGCTGGCGATGATTGCCCGCGAGGCGGAAGCGAACGGTATCGACCTGCGTTTATGCGGCGAGATGGCTGGCGACTCCATGTGTGTGGCGATCCTGATTGGCCTCGGCTTCCGCCACCTCTCCATGAACGGTCGATCTGTGGCCCGCGTGAAGTATCTGCTGCGCCATATTGACTATGAAGAGGCCCAGCAGCTGGCGCAGCGCAGCCTTGAAGCACAGCTGGCGACGGAAGTGCGTCATCAGGTGGCGGCCTTTATGGAACGTCGCGGCATGGGCGGGCTGATCCGCGGCGGGCGTTAAGCCCCGGGTATCCCTCGACCTTCGGGCAGAGGGATACAACCCCCTATACACATCTTTTACATCTCCGGCGCAACCTCCACGCTCGCTTGTGCTATGATTCGCAACTTTGGAGCGCAGGGTATTCCTCTGCGCGCTTCGCTACCGCTGTCCACTTTCAGCGGAATAACAACATCTTGTGGTGACAGATGAACAGTGGCTATCTGCATTTTCCGGAGTTTGATCCGGTCATTTTCTCAGTAGGACCCGTTGCGCTTCACTGGTACGGACTGATGTATCTTGTCGGTTTCGTCTTTGCCATGTGGCTGGCTGGCCGTCGCGCCAAACGTCCTGGCAGCGGCTGGACCAAAGACGAAGTGGAAAACCTGCTGTATGCCGGTTTCCTCGGCGTTTTCCTTGGCGGTCGTATCGGCTACGTGCTGTTTTACAACTTCCCGGTCTTCCTGAACGATCCGCTCTACCTGTTCCGCGTCTGGGACGGCGGGATGTCCTTCCACGGTGGCCTGATTGGCGTCATCCTGGTGATGATCATCTTCGCGAAACGCACCAAACGCAGCTTCTTCCAGGTTGCTGACTTTATTGCGCCGCTGATCCCGTTTGGTCTGGGAGCAGGTCGTCTCGGTAACTTCATCAACGGTGAGCTGTGGGGCCGCGTCGATCCGAGCGTATCCTTTACCATGCTGTTCCCGCAGTCTCGTGCCGAAGATCTGGCGCTGCTGCCGTCGCACCCGGAATGGCAGTCGATTTTCGATACCTACGGCGTCCTGCCGCGCCATATGTCGCAGCTGTATGAAATGGCGCTGGAAGGTGTCGTGCTGTTTATCATTCTGAACCTGTTTATCCGTAAACCGCGTCCGACGGGCTCTGTATCTGGCCTGTTCCTGATTGGGTATGGCGCGTTCCGCATCATCGTTGAATTCTTCCGCCAGCCGGATGCGCAGTTTACCGGTGCGTGGGTGCAGTACATCAGCATGGGGCAGATCCTCTCTGTACCGATGATCGTCGCGGGTATTGCAATGATGGTCTGGGCGTATCGTCGTCCACAGCAACAGGTCTCCTGAGGAATCATGAAACAGTATCTTGAACTGATGCAAAAAGTGCTCGATGAGGGCACACCAAAAAACGATCGTACCGGCACCGGTACCCTCTCCATTTTTGGGCACCAGATGCGCTTCAACCTGCAGGAAGGTTTTCCGCTGGTAACCACCAAGCGCTGCCACTTACGCTCAATCATTCATGAGTTGCTCTGGTTCCTGCAGGGCGATACCAACATCGCTTATCTGCGTGAGAACAACGTCTCCATCTGGGACGAATGGGCGGACGAAAACGGCGACCTGGGCCCGGTATACGGCAAGCAATGGCGCGCCTGGCCAACGCCGGATGGCCGCCATATCGACCAGATCACCACCGTGATGAACCAGCTGAAAAACGATCCAGACTCGCGCCGTATTATTGTGTCGGCCTGGAACGTGGGCGAACTGGATAAAATGGCCCTGGCCCCGTGCCACGCGTTTTTCCAGTTCTATGTGGCGGATGGCAAGCTCTCCTGCCAGCTCTATCAACGCTCCTGCGATGTCTTCCTCGGCCTGCCGTTCAACATCGCCAGCTACGCGTTACTGGTGCATATGATGGCTCAGCAGTGTGACCTCGAAGTGGGGGATTTTGTCTGGACCGGCGGGGATACCCACCTGTACAGCAACCATATGGAGCAGACCCATCTGCAACTGACCCGCGAGCCGCGTGCGTTGCCGAAGCTGGTTATCAAACGTAAACCGGACTCCATTTTCGACTATCGGTTTGAAGATTTCGAAATCGAAGGTTACGACCCGCATCCGGGGATCAAAGCCCCTGTAGCCATCTGATGCTGCAATCCTGACACAACCGGCGCCCTCTGCGCCGGTTTTTTTATGCCTGCTTTCGCGTTCTGCGAGCCTGTTTCCGCAAGAAATGCAACGCGCTGCAACCCCTAAAAAAGCGCGGAAAGCGCCTCGTAAATCGCCTAACTGCCTCTCGAATTGCTGATTTCCTCACGGCACACTGCCGCCATGAAAAAGGAAAAGGGATTCACCCTCATGGAAATGCTGATTGCCCTCTCGCTCATCATGACGCTGAGCGCCGCAGGGCTGTACGGCTGGCGGAGCTGGCAGCAGCAACAGCAGCTATGGCAGACGGCGCGCCAGGTGCGGGATTATCTGGTGGTGATACGCAATGATGCCTGGCGCAATAACCGTGACCATGTCGTCACCCTGAAACAGGATGGAAAACGGTGGTGCCTGTTAAAGACGGATATGGCTGAGTGCCGGGCAGACAGCGCCTTTGTGCTTATTCCGCAGTGGGGAAATATCAGCATCACCGAGTTAACGCCTACGCTGGGGTTTTATGGTTTACGGGATACCGCCTGGGCCGGACGAGTAAGACTGCAAAGCCAGGCCGGTGAGTGGCTGATCGTCATCTCCTCGTGGGGGCGTATCCGCATGTGCAACGGCAAGGGAGAGTTCGCGTGTCGCTGAAGCAGCAGGGATTTTCTTTGACGGAAGTGCTGATAGCCATGGCGATAAGCAGCGTGCTGTTGTTGAGCGCCGCGCGGTTTTTGCCCGCGCTACAGCAGTCTGTCGCTGCGCTGACGAAACAGCAGGAGCTTGAAGAGGAGCTCTGGCTACGCGTAAGCAGCATCGGTAAGCATCTGCAGCGCGCCGGATATTGTGCAGGCGAGTGCGTTGGTGAGGCGCTGAAAATTGGGCAGGGTGGCGAATGTGTCATTGTGCAGTGGGACGAAAACAGCAATGGCCGCTGGGAAACCGCTCCTTCTGCCGCGGCAGAACAGACCGGTTTTCGCCTGAACGGCGGCGCGCTGGAAACATTGCGGGGTGCCACGCACTGCGAAGGGAAGGGGTGGGAGAGGATGACCGATCCCGACAGGATCAGAGTGCTGCGTTTTCAGGTGCAATGTATGACACGGGCGGGCTTTGCGCCGGAGCTGAGTCTGACGCTGGCGGCTTCCGTTAAGGGGATGCGCGATGGCGGCGTTGAGGCGCACCACATCGTGACCGGATTTAATTTGTGAGCCGTGAGCGGGGAATGTCGTCGCTGGCGCTGGTGCTCCTGCTGTTAATTCTGGGCAGCCTGATGCTGGCCGGGCTTAATCAGCAGCTTGATTCACTGGCGCGTATCGTCAGTACAGAGCGCCAGGCGACAGAGCATCAGGCGATAGCTCAGTCCGCGCTGGAGTGGGGGAGAACGCTCGACTGGCAAACGCAGGGGGACTACGCATGCCAGCAGCATCCGCAACAGCCGTGGCGGGTCTGTTTGCGCCTGATAGAAACACGCGCGCTGCTTATCGCCAGCAGCGACAGCATCACGCTGTGGCGGCAGGGCGAGGTAACGGCAGACGGCGTACGTTTTTCGCCGCACGGCTGGAGCGATTTTTGTCCCATAAAGGAGAGGGCGTTATGTCAGCAACCGTAGCCAGACAGAAGGGGTTCAGCATGGTGGAAGTCCTGCTGGCGATGATGCTGATGGTCTTGGTCGTCACCGCGCTGGCGGGTTACCATCGTGTTTTAGCCAGTCGGTTTGTCACCCTTGAGCAGTATCGCCAGCTCTGGCGTCATGTTCACGCACAGTCACAGCTGAGCGCCGGGGATGTTCCCTCCGGCTGGCAGGTAAACAGGATGCAGACAACACAGGCTGGATGTGTCAGCATCTCGGTCAAACTTATTTCTCCTCTGGGTCGGCAGGGTCAAATGACGCGCCTGCACTGCCCGGTTAGCCAGTAGTTGGGAGCAGCGATGTTAAGGGTCTACCACTCAAACCGTCTTGATGTGCTGGAAGCACTGATGGAGTTTATTGTCGAACAGCAGCGGCTCGACGATCCCTTTGAACCGGAGATGATCCTGGTTCAGAGCACCGGTATGGCACAGTGGTTACAGATGTCCCTTTCGCAAAAGTTTGGTATCGCCGCCAACATTGATTTCCCGCTGCCGGCCAGCTTTATCTGGGATATGTTTGTCCGCGTGCTGCCGGAGATCCCAAAGCAGAGCGCATTCAACAAGCAGAGCATGAGCTGGAAGCTGATGTCGCTGCTACCTGAGATGTTGACCCATGACGAGTTCGTCATGCTGCGCCACTACCTGAACGACGATACCGATAAACGAAAACTGTTCCAGCTGGCGTCGAGGACGGCGGATCTGTACGACCAGTATCTGGTCTACCGGCCGGAGTGGTTAACGCGCTGGGAAGCGGGCGAACTTGTCGACGGCCTCGACCAGGCGCAAATCTGGCAGGCACCGTTGTGGAAAGCGCTGGTTGAGCATACTGAACAGCTGGGCCAGCCGCAGTGGCACCGTGCGAATCTCTATGATCGCTTTATCGCGACCCTGGAATCCGCCTCTGAGACGCCTGCCGGGTTGCCGTCCCGGGTCTTTATCTGCGGCATATCAGCCCTGCCGCCGATCTATCTGAAAGCGCTGAATGCGCTGGGCAGGCACATCGACATCCATATTCTGTTTACCAATCCCTGTCGCCATTACTGGGGGGATATTCAGGATGCCCGCTGGCTGGCCCGTATGGTGACCCGCCAGCGTCGCCGCCTGTTTGACGAGGGCACGGTGCCGCTCTTTAAAGACAGCGAGACGGCGTCTGAGCTCTTTGACGAACAGGGTATACAGAACTTACCGAACCCGCTGCTGGCCTCCTGGGGCAAGCTGGGGCGCGACTATATCTACATGCTCTCGGAGCTGACCGCCTCCGGCGAGGGGGATGTCGACGCCTTTGCGGATGTCAGTCCGGACAGCATTCTGCATAACGTCCAGCGGGACATCCTGGAGCTGGATAACCGCGCGGTTACAGGGATCACCGCCAAAGAGTTTTCCCGCAGCGACAGCAAACGCCTTCTCGATCCTGACGATCGCAGCGTGACCGTTCACCTGTGCCATAGCCCGCAGCGTGAGGTGGAAGTTCTGCACGATAAACTGCTGGCGATGCTGGAAGACGATCCTGACCTGACGCCGCGCGATATCGTGGTGATGGTGGCGGATATCGACAGCTACAGCCCCTATATTCAGGCCGTATTTGGTAGTGCCACGGGCGATCGCTATCTGCCGTTTGCGATTTCAGACCGTCGTGCTCGCCAGTCTCACCCGGCGCTGCAGGCGTTTGTCAGCCTGCTTTCCCTGCCGGATAGCCGCTTCGTTCCGGAAGATGTACTGGCTCTGCTGGATGTGCCGGTGCTGGCTGCCCGTTTTGATATTGATGAGGACGCGCTGCGCTACCTGCGCCAGTGGGTCAACGAATCGGGCGTGCGCTGGGGGATGGACGATGACAACGTGCAGGAGTTTGAGCTGCCTGTCACTGGTCAGCACACCTGGCAGTTTGGTCTTACGCGTATGCTGCTCGGCTACGCCATGGAGAGCAGTCAGGGAGAGTGGAATGCCGTTCTGCCTTATGACGAATCCAGCGGCTTAATCGCCGAACTGGTCGGGCACCTGGCTTCGCTCCTGATGCAGCTTAACCGCTGGCGTCGGGAGCTGATGAAGGCCCGTCCGCTTGACGAGTGGATGCCGGTGTGCCGGGAGATGCTCAATGATTTCTTCCTGCCGGACCAGGAAACCGAAGCGGCAATGGCGTTAATCGAGCAGCAGTGGCAGGCCATTATCGACGAGGGTATCTCCTCGCATTATGGCGAAGCGATACCCCTGTCGCTGTTGCGGGATGAACTCACCCAGCGTCTCGATCAGGAACGTATCAGCCAGCGTTTTCTCGCCGGGCCGGTGAATATCTGCACCCTGATGCCGATGCGTTCCATTCCGTTTAAGGTTGTCTGCCTGCTGGGCATGAACGACGGTATTTACCCGCGCGCGCTGGCGCCGCTGGGCTTTGATTTAATGAGTCAGAATGCGCAGCGCGGCGACCGCAGTCGTCGCGATGATAACCGCTATCTGTTCCTTGAGGCGCTGATCTCCGCGCAACAGCAGCTCTATATCAGCTATATCGGCCGCTCGATTCAGGATAATAGCGAGCGTTTCCCCTCCGTGCTGGTGCAGGAACTGGTGGACTACATCGGCCAAAGCCACTATCTGCCGGGCGATGAAGAGCTCAACTGTGACGAAAGCGAAAAGCGCGTAAAAGCGCATATCACCTGCTGCCACAGCCGTATGCCGTTTGATGCCGTTAACTACGAGGACAACGAGCAGCAGAGCTACGCCCGGGAATGGCTGCCCGCCGCGAAGAGAGAAGGGGTTGCCCATGGCGACTTTATCCAGACCCTGAAGCCGTTAGCGATCGATACCGTCCCCTTCGAGCAGCTTCAGCGCTTCTGGGCCCACCCGGTGCGGGCCTTTTTCCAGATGCGGTTGCAGGTGAACTTCCGCTCCGAGGAGAGCGAGATCCCGGATGCCGAGCCGTTTACGCTGGATGGCTTAAGCCGTTATCAGCTTAACCAGCAGCTGCTGAATGCGCTGGTGGAGCAGGAGGATGCGCAGAAGCTGTTCCGGCACTATCGCGCTGCGGGACAACTGCCGTATGGTGCCTTCGGTGAGATCGTCTGGGACGCCCAGTGTCAGGAGATGCAGGCGCTGGCAGGCCGGGTGATTGAGTGCCGTCAGCCTGGTACGAGCATGGAGATCGATCTCCACTGCAACGGTATCAATCTGACGGGTTGGCTGCAGCATGTGCAGCCTGACGGGCTGCTGCGCTGGCGGCCGTCGATGCTCAGCGTTTCACAAGGTTTGCAACTTTGGCTGGAACACCTTGTCTACTGTGCGAGCGGTGGCGAAGGTGAGAGCCGGTTGTTTGTACGTAAAGACGGCGAATGGCGCTTCCCGGCGCTTCCCGCTGAACAGGCAATGAACTATCTGTCGCAGCTGGTTGAGGGTTATCTGCAGGGGATGAATAAGCCTCTGCTGCTGCTGCCAGAAAGTGGGGGGGCGTGGATTAAAACCTGTTACGACGCCACAAATGATGCCATGTTAACGGATGACGCAACCCTGCAAAAAGCGCGCAGTAAATTTTTGCAGGCCTACGAAGGCAACATGATGGTCAGTGGCGAGGGTGACGACGTCTGGTATCAACGCTTATGGCGAACCCTTGAACCTGAGTACTTTGAGGCGATTACCGACGAGGCCCGACGCTATCTGTTGCCGCTGTATAAATTTAATCAGTCCTGACATTTGTATAAAAATTGCACAGGGATGGGCATTCATTTATGATGCGCATCTTGTCATGGACTGATGTACCAAAACAAAGAGATGCTGGCTTGTCCGGCACGAAGCTTGTTAATGATGATGTCCGTGATGAAGAGGTAGTGAATGCCAGGCAGCACCTTGTTGAAATCGTTGGTTTTGTTCGTCGCTCTTTGGGCCCCCCTCAGTCAGGCAAATACCGGTTGGCAACCCGTTCAGGAAACGATCCGCAAAAGTGATAAAGACACCCGTGACTATCAGGCGATCCGCCTCGATAACGGGATGGTCGTGCTGCTGGTTTCCGACCCTCAGGCCGTAAAGTCACTGTCGGCGCTGGTGGTGCCGGTGGGCTCGCTGGAAGATCCGGAATCCCATCCGGGACTGGCGCACTATCTTGAGCACATGACCCTGATGGGCTCAAAGAAGTATCCGCAGCCTGACAGCCTGGCCGAATTTTTAAAAATGCACGGTGGCAGCCATAACGCCAGCACCGCGCCCTACCGGACGGCTTTTTATCTGGAAGTCGAAAACGATGCGCTGGAAGGTGCGGTCGATCGTCTTGCGGACGCCATTGCCGCGCCGCTGCTGGATAAAAAATATGCCGATCGTGAGCGTAACGCCGTTAACTCGGAGCTGACGCTGGCGCGTACCCGGGACGGTATGCGTATGGCGCAGGTCAGCGCCGAAACCATCAACCCTGCGCACCCCGGCTCTCGCTTTTCCGGCGGTAACCTTGAGACGCTGAGCGATAAACCGGGTAGCCCGGTGCTCGACGCACTGCACGCATTCCGCGACAAATACTACTCCGCTAACCTGATGAAGGCCGTGGTGTACAGCAATAAGCCGCTGCCGGAACTGGCGCAGCTGGCGGCCCAGACCTATGGCCGCGTGCCGAATAAAAATATTACCCGTCCGGAAACTACCGTTCCGGTGGTCACCGACGCCCAGAAAGGGTTAATCATTCACTATGTTCCCGCGATGCCGCGTAAGGTGCTGCGCGTTGAGTTCCGTATTGATAACAATACGGCGCAGTTTCGCAGCAAAACCGACGAACTGGTTAACTATCTGATTGGCAACCGTAGCCCGGACACGCTCTCCGACTGGCTGCAAAAGCAGGGTCTGGTGGAAGGCATCCGCGCGGACTCCGATCCTGTCGTCAACGGCAACAGCGGTGTGCTGGCGATCTCCGCCACCTTAACCGATAAAGGGCTGGCCCATCGCGACGACGTTGTCGCCGCGATTTTCAGCTACCTCTCGCTGCTGCGTGATAAAGGCGTGGATAAACGCTACTTCGACGAACTGGCGCACGTGCTGGACCTCGACTTCCGTTATCCTTCCATCACCCGCGATATGGACTACGTCGAGTGGCTGGCGGACACCATGATCCGCGTGCCGGTTGAGCATACGCTGGATGCGGTCAACATCGCCGATAAATACGATGCTGATGCCGTTAAAGCCCGCCTGGCGATGATGACGCCGCAGAACGCCCGTATCTGGTATATCAGCCCGAACGAGCCGCATAACAAAACGGCCTACTTTGTGAATGCCGAGTACCAGGTGGACAAAATCAGCGAGCAAACTTTCGCTGACTGGCAGAAGAGAGCCGCTGGCATCGCCCTCAAGCTGCCGGAGGTGAACCCCTATATCCCGGATGATTTCACCCTGATCAAGCCCACAAAAGAGTATCCAAAACCGCAGCTGATTGTGGATGAACCTGACCTGCGCGTGGTCTATACCCCCAGCCGCTATTTCGCCAGCGAGCCGAAAGCTAACGTCAGCATGGTGCTACGTAACCCTGCGGCGATGGACACTGCTAAAAATCAGGTTATGTTCGCGCTCAATGACTATCTGGCGGGTATCGCGCTGGATCAGCTCAGCAACCAGGCCGCGGTAGGCGGGATCGGTTTCTCAACCAACGCCAACAATGGCCTGATGCTGAACGCTAACGGTTATACCCAGCGTCTGCCGCAGCTGTTCAAGGCGTTGCTGGAAGGCTATTTCAGCTACACCGCCACCGGGGAGCAGCTTGAGCAGGCGAAATCCTGGTATGCGCAGATGATGGACTCCGCCGAAAAAGGCAAAGCCTTCGATCAGGCCATCATGCCGGTGCAGATGCTCTCCCAGGTTCCCTATTTCCAGCGCGAAGAGCGCCGGGCGCTGCTGCCGTCCATCACCCTCGACGAGGTGATGGCCTATCGTGCCGCGCTGAAAACCAACGCCCGCCCGGAGTTCCTGGTCGTGGGCAACATGAGCGAAGATCAGGCGAAAACCCTGGCGCAGGACGTGCGTACACAGCTGGGTGCGAAGGGGACTGAATGGTGTCGTAACCAGGACGTGCTGGTCGAAAAACAGCAGAACGTGATATTCGACAAAGCAGGCAGCAGCACGGATTCCGCGCTGGCAGCGGTCTTTGTCCCGACCGGCTATGACGAATACGCCAGCTCGGCGTACAGCGCCATGCTCGGACAAATCGTGCAGCCCTGGTTCTACACCCAGTTACGTACCGAAGAGCAGCTGGGCTATGCCGTCTTTGCCTTCTCGATGAACGTTGGCCGCCAGTGGGGGATGGGCTTCCTGCTGCAAAGCAGTGATAAACAGCCGGATTATCTCTGGCAGCGTTTCCAGGCCTTCTTCCCGCAGGCGGAAGCGAAGCTGCGCGCTATGAAGCCAGAAGAGTTTGCCCAGATCCAGCAGGCTGTGATTACCCAGATGATGCAGCCGCCGCAGACGCTGGCTGAAGAAGCGTCAAAGATCAGCAAAGATTTTGATCGGGGTAATATGCGCTTCGATTCGCGTGATAAAGTAGTGGCCGAGATAAAACAGCTCACGCCACAGAAAGTGGCCGATTTCTTCCACCAGGCGGTGGTTGCCCCGCAGGGGATGGCTATCCTGTCACAGGTTTCCGGTAGCCAGAGTAAAAAAGCCGACGTCGCCCCGCCTGCAGGCTGGACGGTATGGAAGAGCGTGAGCGCATTGCAGCAATCTTTGCCCAGGAGTGAGAACGAATGACCGATACCGCTGAGTCCCTTAACCCCTTACGTTTACCGTTACAGGGGGAGCGACTGATAGAGGCCTCAGCGGGAACCGGAAAAACTTTCACCATCGCGGCACTCTATCTGCGACTGCTGCTCGGCCTGGGCGGCAGCGCAGCCTTCAGCCGCCCGCTCAGCGTGGAAGAGCTGCTGGTGGTGACCTTCACCGAAGCCGCGACGGAAGAGCTGCGCGGCCGTATCCGCTCCAATATTCATGAACTGCGCATCGCCTGCCTGAGACAAAGCACGGATAACCCGCTGTACGCCAGTCTGCTGGAAGAGATTAATGATAAACAGCAGGCGGCCCAGTGGCTGCTGCTGGCGGAACGGCAGATGGATGAGGCCGCGGTGTTCACTATCCACGGCTTCTGCCAGCGTATGCTCAGCCTGAACGCCTTTGAATCCGGCATGCTCTTTGAGCAACAGCTGATCGAAGATGAATCCCAGCTGCGCTACCAGGCATGCGCCGACTTCTGGCGTCGCCACTGTTACCCCCTGCCACGCGACATTGCCGAAGCGGTACACAGATTGTGGAAAGGCCCGGAGGAGCTGCTGCGGGCCATCGATCGCTATCTGCAGGGGGAAGCCCCGGTCATTAAATCTGCTCCGCCTGCAGACGAAACGCTGGCGTCCCGCCATGAGAAAATTGTCGGCTTAATTGCCACCATGAAACAGCAGTGGTCTGACAGCGTGGCGGAAATCGAGGCGGTGATTGAGCGATCCGGCATCGACCGTCGCAAGTTCAACCGCGGCAATCAGGCAAAGTATATCGAGCGCATCACCGCCTGGGCCCAGGAAGAGAAGCACAGCTATCAACTGCCCGACGCGCTGGAAAAATTCTCCCAGTCGTTCCTTGCTGAGCGCACGAAAGCGGGCGGCGAGGTGCCTGAACATCCGCTGTTTGTCGCCATCGACACTCTGCTGGCAGAGCCGCTGACCCTTAACGATCTGATGATCACCCGCGCGCTGGCAGAGATCCGCGAAACGGTAGCGCGCGAAAAACGCCGTCGCGGCGAACTCGGTTTTGACGATATGCTCAGCCGTCTCGATGAAGCCCTGAACAGCGACAATGGCGAGGCGCTGGCCGCCGCTATCCGGGGTCGTTTTCCGGTGGCGATGATCGACGAATTTCAGGATACCGATCCCCAGCAGTACCGCATTTTCCGCCGCATCTGGCGTCAGCAGCCTGATACCGCGCTGCTGCTGATTGGCGACCCGAAACAGGCGATCTACGCGTTCCGTGGGGCGGATATCTTCACCTATATGAAAGCGCGTGGCGAAGTGGCCGCGCACTACACGCTGGACACCAACTGGCGCTCGGCGCCCGGCATGGTCGACAGTGTGAATACGCTCTTCTCACAGATGAACGACGCCTTCATGTTCCGGGAAATCCCTTTTTTACCGGTCAAATCCGCCCCGAGGAACGCCACGCTGCGTTTCGAGTATAAGGGCGACTTCCAGCCAGCGATGAGCATCTGGCTGATGGAGGGCGAGGGGTGCGGCGTCGGGGATTACCAGACCTTTATGGCCCAGCACTGCGCGGCACAAATCCGCGACTGGCTTAGCGCAGGGGTGCGCGGCGAAGCGATCCTGCACCGGGGCGATGACGCCCAGCCGGTGAAGGCGTCGGACATTACGGTGCTGGTGCGCAGCCGCCAGGAGGCGGCGCTGATCCGCGATGCGCTGACCCTGCTGAGCATTCCTTCGGTCTATCTCTCAAACCGCGACAGCGTGTTTGAAACGCTGGAAGCCCAGGAGATGCTCTGGCTGCTGCAGGCGGTGCTGGCACCGGAGCGTGAAAGCACTCTGCGCAGCGCGCTGGCAAGCGCCATGCTCGGTCTTAACGCCCAGGATATCGATACGCTGAATAACAGTGAGGTCCTCTGGGATGAGGCGGTAGAGGAGTTTACCCGCTACCGTGAACGCTGGCAGAAGCGGGGCGTCATGGCGATGCTGCGCGACATCATGACCCAGCGCAACATCGCTGAGAATATGCTGGCAACCGCCGGAGGCGAACGCCGCCTGACCGATATTCTGCACATCAGTGAACTGCTTCAGGAGGCGGGCGCACAGCTTGAAAGCGAGTACGCCCTGGTGCGCTGGCTGGCGCAGCACATCGCTGAGCCAAACAGCAATGCTTCAAGCCAGCAAATGCGTCTCGAAAGTGACAAGCACCTGGTCAAAATCGTCACTATTCACAAATCGAAAGGGCTGGAATACCCCCTGGTCTGGCTGCCTTTTATTGCCAATTACCGGGTACAGGATCAGGCCTTTTACCACGATCGTAAAACCTTTGAAGCGGTGCTCGACCTCAGCAAGGCCGAGGACAGCGTGGAGCTGGCCGAGGCCGAGCGGCTGGCGGAAGATCTGCGTCTGCTGTATGTGGCGTTAACCCGTTCGGTGTGGCACTGCAGCTTAGGCGTGGCGCCGCTGTTCCGCCGTCGGGGTGAAAAATCTGGCGACAGCGATTTTCACCTGAGCGCGCTCGGGCGTCTGATCCAGCGCGGCGAGCCGAAAGACGCCGCCGGTCTGCGCCAGTGCCTGGAGGCGCTCTGCAACGACCACATCGCGCTGCAGCTTGCGGGTGTGGCAGACACCGCCCGCTGGCACATGCCGGAGCCGGTAACGCCGGATCTGCAGGCGCGGCAGGTGGCCCGCTCGCTGTTCGACGACTGGCGGGTTACCAGCTACTCCGGGTTACAGCAGAACGGGCACAGTATCGCCCAGGATCTGATGCCGCGCCTCGACGTTGATGCCTCGGGCACCGGCGATGTGCCGCAGCAGCCTGAGCTGACCCCGCACCAGTTCCCGCGCGGAGCCTCGCCGGGGACCTTTTTACACAGCCTGTTTGAAGCGCTAGATTTTACGCAGCCCGTCTCCCCGGAGTGGGTGCTGGAGATGCTGCAAAAAGGGGGCTATGACGCCCACTGGGAGCCGGTGTTGACCCGCTGGATCGCCCAGGTGCTGGAGACCCCGCTCAATGAGGAGGGCATCTCGCTGAGCAAGCTAACGGCCGCTGATAAACAGGTTGAGATGGAGTTTTATCTGCCCGTGGCCGGACCGCTCACCGCCGATGCGCTGGATGCACTGATCCGCGAGTACGATCCCCTGTCGCAGGGCTGCCCACCGCTCGATTTTCGCCAGGTGCGCGGCATGCTGAAAGGCTTTATCGACCTGGTGTTCCGCCACAATGGCCGCTACTACCTGCTGGACTATAAATCCAACTGGCTGGGGGAAAACAGCGAAGCGTACACCCCGCAGGCCATGGCCAGGGCGATGCAGTCCCATCGCTACGATCTGCAGTACCAGCTCTACACCCTGGCGCTGCACCGTTATTTACGTCACCGTATTGCCGACTATGACTATCAACAGCATTTCGGTGGGGTGATCTACCTGTTTTTACGTGGGGTGGATGGCAGCTCGCCGGGTGCCGGTTGCTTTGCCACCCGCCCGGATGAAGCGTTAATTGATCAAATGGATAGCCTGTTTTCAGCCAGTAACGAGGAGCTAACACAATGACGATGCAGGAACACTTGCTGGAGGCCGTAGAGCAGCGCGTGCTGCGTCGTCTGGATGTGCAGTTCGCGATGATGGTGGCCGGAAACGACGAGCCGGCGGTAATGCTGGCGGCGGCAGTTTTAAGCCGTGATACGGGAGAAGGGCACGTTTGCCTGCCGCTGTCGCGACTGCGGGCCGAGGCGAAAAGCGCCGCGTTACAGCCCTGCTTTGCCCTGTTTGACGAAGAGCCGGACTGGGAAGCCACGCTCCTGCGCTCCCGCGCGGTGAGTACCGGGGATGAACCGACGCCGCTGGTGCTGACCGGCGAGCGGCTCTATCTCAACCGGATGTGGCGCTACGAGCGGGCGGTGGCCAGATTCTTTAGCGAAGCCAACCAGCCTTTGCCTCATGACAGCGCCGATGTTCAGCGTACCCTGAACGCGCTGTTCACCTCTGATGAAGCCGTCAACTGGCAAAAGGTGGCCGCGGCGGTCGCGTTAACGCGGCGCATCTCTGTGATTTCCGGCGGGCCGGGTACGGGTAAAACCACCACCGTTGCCCGCCTGCTGGCGGCGCTGATCCAGATGGCGGGGGAGCAGAAATGCCGTATTCGCCTGGCGGCACCGACTGGTAAAGCCGCCGCGCGCCTGACCGAATCTCTGGGCGGTGCCCTGCAAAAACTCCCCCTGACCGACGCTCAGCGTACGCGATTCCCGACGGAAGCGAGCACGCTGCACCGTCTGCTCGGCGCGCAGCCGGGCAGCCAGCGCCTGCGCTACCATGCCGGAAATCCGCTGCATCTGGATGTGCTGGTGGTGGATGAAGCCTCGATGATCGACCTGACGATGATGTCCCGCCTGATCGACGCCCTGCCGCCTCATGCCCGGGTGATCTTCCTGGGCGATCGCGATCAGCTGGCCTCCGTCGAAGCGGGCGCGGTGCTGGGAGACATCTGTACCTGGGCCAGCGCCGGATTTACCGTCCAGCGCGCGCAGGAGCTTGCCAGCATGACGGGATGCGAGATGGAGGGTAACGTCAGCCCGGTGGCGGGTGCGCTGCGCGACAGCCTGTGCCTGCTGCAAAAAAGCTACCGTTTCGGCAGCGATTCAGGCATCGGACAGCTGGCGGCGGCGGTCAACCGCGGCGATCGTCACGCTATCCGCTCGGTATTTGACGGCAAATTCAGTGATATCGAGAAAAAACAGCTTCAGAGCGGGGAAGAGTATCTGGTGATGCTCGAAGATGCCCTGCAGGGCTATCAACACTTTCTGGACAGCGTGCAGCAGCAGGCCTCCGAAGCAGACATTCTGGCTGCATTTGGCGGCTTCCAGCTGCTGTGTGCCTTGCGGGATGGGCCCTTTGGCGTTGCCGGCCTTAACGAAAGGCTGGAGCAGGTGCTGGCACAAAAACGGCGGATTGGCCGCCAGCCGCATTCGCGCTGGTATGAGGGAAGGCCGGTGATGATCTCACGCAACGACAGCGCGCTGGGGCTGTTTAACGGCGATATTGGCATTGCGCTGGATCGCGGTCAGGGGCTGCGCGTCTGGTTCCAGATGCCCGATGGCAGCGTGAAATCGGTCCAGCCCAGCCGCCTGCCGGAACATGAAACCGCCTGGGCTATGACGGTGCATAAATCCCAGGGCTCTGAGTTCGATCATGCGGCGCTGATTTTACCTAACCAGATCTCCCCGGTCGTCACCCGCGAGCTGGTCTATACCGCCATTACCCGCGCCCGTCGGCGGCTGTCGCTGTATGCAGATGAAGGCGTGCTGACCCAGGCCGTCACCACCCGTACAGAGCGGCGCAGCGGCCTGAGTGCGATTTTTGAGACCCTGTGATTATTCCTTCTCCCAATGGGTTGAAGAATCCCCAGTAATTTTCGTATGTTTGATGCGATGAAATAATTTCAGGATAATAAATGACTTAAAGCGACTGCCTCGTTCGGCTGAAAATCGACGAAGCGTTGACCGCAGGCCGGGGCGAGGCGCAGGGACGCGCCGAGAGGGTATAGCCTGCATGGATGCAGGCTGGTACCCGACCCGAAAGCCTGCGGGAATAAGCTGAGTGCACCGCGAAGCGGCGATTTTCTTTGCCGGGAGCCGGGATTGCTAAGGGGGCGGCGGCGAGCCCACTTAGCACGTTCACGGGTGACGGAGCTGACAGAGAAGCACAAAAGATACAGTGAGCGGAACCACCACCACAGCCGCATGTTCCCCCTCACCCCAGCCCTCTCCCTGAATGGAGAGGGGGCAGACCGTGCCAATATTTATTGTGGTGATCCCTAAACCTGATGGGAGAGGGAAGAGCTTATCCCAGATCCGCCATCAGCACCTTAGAACGACGCTGATAGTTATACATCTCTTTCTTGGTTTCCGGCAGGGAATCAATGTCCACCGGGCTAAACCCCCGCTCCTGGAACCAGTGAATGCTGCGGGTGGTCAGCACGAACAGCTTGCTCAGCCCCATCTGGCGTGCCTGGAGAGCAATTCGTTCCAGCAACACTTCGCCGCGCGACGAGCTGCGGTAGTCAGGATGCACCGCCACGCAGGCCATCTCGCCGATCTTCTCTTCCGGGAAGGGATAGAGCGCCGCACAGGCGATGGTCAGGTTATCGCGCTGAATAATGGTGAACTTGTCGATCTCCATCTCCAGCTGCTCGCGGGAGCGACGCACCAGGATCCCCTGCTGCTCCAGCGGGCGGATAAGTTCCAGAATGCCGCCGATGTCGTTGATGGTGGCGCGACGAATTTGCTCCGCGCTCTCCATCACAATCTGCGTCCCGATGCCGTCGCGAGAGAACAGCTCCTGCAGCAGGGCACCATCTTCCTGATAGCTGATCAGGTGGCTGCGGCGCACGCCGCTGCGGCAGGCTTTGATTGCGCCGCGCAGAAAACGCACGGTGCCGGAGTAGTAATCGCCCTGCGCCTCAAGCGTGTCGACGCGCGCCTGGGCTTCGTTCGGGAACAGCTCGGAGACGATATTCCCCAGCTCGTTGGTCACCCCCTGAGAGGAGCAGAAGCCGATCATTTTCTCAGCCTTCAGCTTGATCGCCAGCTGGGTGGCAATCTCTTCGGAGGTGAGGTTAAAGCTTTCGCCGGTGACGGAGACGGCGACCGGGCCGGTCAGCACAATCGCACCGCCGTCGAGCTGGCGATGGATGGCCTCTTCATCAATACGACGAATACGTCCGCTATGGCAATAATCCACACCGTCATCCACGCCAAGCGGCTGGGCGATAATAAAATTACCGCTGACCACGTTAATGTGCGCCCCCTGCAGCGGGGTGTTATTGAGGCTCATCGACAGACGCGCGGTAATATCCAGCTGCAGCAGACCGGCTGCCTGCTTAACCAGCTCCAGCGTTTTGGCGTCGGTGACGCGGGTATGCTTATGGTAGATCGGCTCGTGATGGTGCGCGGCCAGATTCTGTTCGATCTGCGGGCGGGCGCCATAAACAACCACCAGGCGGATCCCCAGGCTGTGCAGCAGACCGATGTCATTGACTATACTGGAGAAGTTCTCATGCTCAATGGCTTCGCCACCCAGCATGACGACAAACGTCTTTCCCCGGTGGGCGTTGATATAGGGAACAGAATGACGGAATCCCTGGACCAGTTCGATTCTACGTTCCTTCACCACGGCACAACCCCTCAATGAATGTTTATTCGTAATTTTTGTATTTTTATTCGAATATGCCCTTGCGCGCAAGCCAAAATTTCCTGCGAAGCAAAGAAAAGATTCAGCGAAGTTATCGTTAACGCATGATTGTTTACCCTTTTATGGATGACAGGTTATGCATCATTCGCTAAAGTTTTCGGTCAATTTGGACGTTATGAAAAGTTATTCGATATCTTTGCTCGGGAGAAGCATGTCGGGATCCAGTAAAGCATTAAGTCGTCGCCGCCTGTTACAAGGGGCCGGAGCAATGTGGTTGCTTAGCGTCAGTCAGGTAGGACTTGCCGCCGTCAGTCAGGTCGTCGCGGTGCGTGTCTGGCCATCGTCGACCTATACACGCGTGACGGTCGAGTCGAACCGGGTGTTGAATTATAAGCAATTCGCTCTGAGCAACCCGGAACGGGTGGTGGTGGATATCGAAGGCGTAAATCTTAACTCGGTGCTGAAGGGGATGAGCGCCCAGATCCGCGGCGACGATCCTTTTATCAAGTCCGCGCGGGTCGGGCAGTTTGACCCGAAAACCGTGCGCATGGTGTTTGAACTTAAGCAGAACGTGAAACCGCAGCTGTTTGCCCTGGCACCGGTGGCGGGCTTTAAAGAGCGTCTGGTGATGGATCTCTATCCTGCTAACGCGACCGATATTCAGGATCCGTTGCTGGCCCTGCTGGAAGATTACAATAAAGGCGATCTCGAAAAACAGGTGCCGCCAGCGCAAAGCGGCCCGCAGCCGGGCAAAGCCGGGCGCGATCGCCCGATTGTGATCATGCTCGATCCGGGGCACGGCGGAGAGGACTCCGGCGCGGTAGGCAAATACCGGACGCGGGAAAAAGACGTGGTGCTGCAGATCGCCCGTCGCCTTAAGGCCCTGATCGACCGGGAAGGCAATATGCGCGCCTACATGACGCGTAACGAAGATGTCTTTATTCCACTGAAGGTGCGGGTCGCGAAGGCGCAAAAGCAGCGCGCGGATCTGTTCGTCTCCATTCATGCGGACGCCTTTACCAGCCGTCAGCCGAGCGGTTCATCGGTGTTTGCCCTCTCCACAAAAGGGGCGACCAGTACCGCCGCACGCTATCTTGCTGATACCCAGAACGCCTCCGACCTTATCGGTGGGGTGGGAAAGAGCGGGGATCGCTACGTCGACCACACCATGTTCGATATGGTGCAGTCGCTGACCATCACCGACAGCCTGAAGTTTGGCAAAGCGGTGCTGGGTAAGCTCGGCCATGTGAACAAGCTGCATAAGAACAGCGTTGAGCAGGCCGGTTTTGCGGTGTTAAAAGCACCGGATATCCCGTCGATTCTGGTGGAAACCGCATTTATCAGTAACGTGGAAGAGGAGCGCAAGCTCAAGACGGCAAAGTTCCAGCAGGAAGTGGCGGAGTCGATACTGTCAGGGATTAAGGCTTACTTCTCGGATGGGGCGACCCTGGCAAGACGCGGATAACCTCACCATAGCCCGGCGGCGCTGCGCTTGCGCGGGCCTACGGGTGGGCTGGCGACAAAAACAAAAAAACACCCGAAAGGGTGTTTATTGTTTTCAGAAGTGTTGGTTGCGGGGGCCGGATTTGAACCGACGACCTTCGGGTTATGAGCCCGACGAGCTACCAGGCTGCTCCACCCCGCGTCCGTCTTTCTGCTTTGCAGAAGATACTTCATCAAATTTTAATTGGTTGCGGGGGCCGGATTTGAACCGACGACCTTCGGGTTATGAGCCCGACGAGCTACCAGGCTGCTCCACCCCGCGTCCGTGGAAGCGCACTATACTCTGCTGACTTTTTGTTGCAACCCTTTTTCGTAAAAATCACCAAATTAGGCGTTGTGTTGCCCGCAATAACGACAGTTAGACTGTTTTTGCGCAAAATTTGCGTGAGGGAAGGTAATCGCATTTCAATACCCCTGCCGGTTTGTTATCTTCGTTGCGCAGAATCGGGCAACTTATAGATGGGATATATGAAAGGACATTGGGCGAAGTATCTGATGACGGGCGCGATGGTAGCTATTCTGGCTGCCTGTTCCTCCAAACCGACCGATCGCGGTCAGCAATATAAAGACGGGAAACTGACCCAGCCTTTCTCTTTAGTGAACCAGCCGGACGCCGTGGGCGCGCCTATTAATGGCGGAGACTTCGCGGAGCAGGTAAACCAGATCCGCACCGCGTCGCCGCGGCTGTATGGCTCGCAGAACGCCGTCTATAACGCCGTGCAGGACTGGTTACGTGCCGGGGGCGATACCCGCACCATGCGCCAGTACGGTATCGACGCCTGGCAGATGGAAGGCACCGACAACTACGGTAACGTCCAGTTTACCGGCTACTACACCCCGGTGGTGCAGGCGCGCCATACCGCACAGGGTGAGTTCAAGTATCCTATCTACCGCATGCCGCCAAAACGCGGCCGCCTGCCGTCCCGCGCCGAAATCTACTCGGGTGCGCTGAGCGACAACTATGTCCTCGCCTACAGCAACTCGCTGATGGATAATTTCATCATGGACGTGCAGGGCAGCGGCTATATCGACTTTGGTGACGGCAGCCCGCTTAACTTCTTCAGCTACTCCGGCAAAAACGGACATGCATATCGCAGTATCGGTAAGGTGCTGATCGATCGCGGGGAAGTGAAACGCGAAGATATGTCGATGCAGGCGATCCGCGAGTGGGGCGAGAAGCACAGCGAATATGAAGTGCGTGAACTGCTTGAGCAGAACCCGTCGTTTGTCTTCTTTAAACCGCAAAACTTTGCCCCGGTGAAAGGGGCCAGTGCGGTACCGCTGATTGGCCGTGCGTCGGTGGCTTCAGACAAGACGGTGATCCCGCCGGGCACCACGCTGCTGGCAGAAGTCCCGCTGCTGAATAATGAAGGCAAGTTCAGCGGCCAGTACGAGCTGCGTCTGATGGTGGCGCTGGACGTTGGCGGCGCGATTAAAGGCCAGCACTTCGATATTTATCAGGGCATTGGTGCCGATGCCGGCCACCGTGCAGGCTGGTATAACCATTACGGACGCGTATGGGTGCTGAAATCCGCAGCAGGCGCGGGCAACGTGTTTAGCGGCTGAGTGTGGTAATATTGACGCTATGTTTTCCGGGGTGAGGGGCAACTCTCACCCTTTTTACATCTGAGGTCTTATGTCTGTGGTAATGAGCGAAGCCTGGCGCCAGCGTTTTGGTGGCACCGCGCGTTTATATGGTGAAAAAGCCCTGCAGCTGTTTGCCGATGCACACATCTGCGTGGTCGGTATTGGCGGCGTGGGTTCATGGGCGGCGGAAGCGCTGGCACGAACCGGGATCGGCGCCATTACGCTAATCGACATGGATGATGTCTGCGTCACCAACACCAACCGGCAGATCCACGCCCTGCGCGACAGCGTCGGGCTGGCAAAGTCAGAGGTGATGGCGGAGCGCATTCGCCAGATCAACCCGGAATGTCGCGTCACCGTGATTGATGATTTCGTGACTGCCGATAACGTGGCGCAATACATGGGCGCCGGCTACAGCTACGTGATTGACGCCATCGACAGCGTACGCCCGAAAGCGGCCCTTATCGCCTGGTGTCGTCGCAATAAAGTGCCGCTGGTGACCACCGGCGGAGCGGGCGGGCAGATTGACCCGACGCAGATCCAGGTGACTGACCTGGCGAAAACCATTCAGGATCCGCTGGCGGCTAAGCTGCGCGAGCGCCTGAAAAGCGATTTTGGCGTGGTGAAAAACAGTAAGGGCAAGCTGGGCATCGACTGCGTCTTTTCAACGGAAGCGCTGGTCTACCCGCAGGCGGACGGTTCGGTGTGTGCCATGAAGAGTACCGCAGAAGGGCCAAAACGGATGGACTGTGCCTCCGGGTTTGGTGCGGCCACCATGGTGACCGCGAGCTTTGGTTTTATCGCCGTGTCTCATGCCCTGAAAAAGATGATGGCGAAGGCGGAACGTCAGGCCTGACGCGCCGCCTCCAGCACCGCTTCACTGAGCGCAGTCAGCCCCTGGCTGCGCGAGGCGCTGAGCTGGCCGCGAAGTCCCAGCGCATCAAACAGGCTCAGCGGATTTTCTCCCAGGATCTGCGCGGCGCTTTTCCCCTCGATGGCCGTCAGCAGCACGGCCAGCAAGCCGCGAACAATACGTCCTTCGCTGTCGCCATAAAAATGCAGCTTATCTCCAACGCGCGTGACCCCAAGCCAGACGCGGTTCTCACAGCCGGGGATCTCTTTCGCCTGGGCCTTAAGCTCATCGGACAGCGCAGGCAGCTGTTTGCCCAGCAGGATCAGTTGGCGATATTTATCTTCCCACTGGTTTAGCGGGGCGAAGGTCTGTTTTAACGTCTCTTCAGTGATGACGGTGCCGAACGGGTGTCCGGCCAGAGTTGGGCTTGTCATTAATCCACCAGTAAAGCAAGGGCGCGATCGACGGCGGCAACCAGCGCGTCGACATCGCTTTGGGTGTTATAGGGGGCAAACGAGGCGCGCAGCGTGCCGTTAACGCCCAGCGCCGCCAGCAGCGGCTGGGCGCAGTGCTGACCGGCGCGCAGGGCGATGCCGTACTCCGCCAGCAGCGTCACCATGTCGCTGTGATGAACGCCGGCAAAATCGAACGCCAGCAGGCTCGAATCCTGCACGCGGAACGAGCGGAAACCGGGGCGTTGTTTCAGCGCCTCTTCTGCCAGCGTCGCCAGCCCACGACTCCAGCTCTCCGCCTGCTGCAGGTCGATATCCGCCAGCCACTCCAGGGCCGCGCTCAGGCCAATGACCCCCGCGACGTTTGGCGTCCCGGCTTCAAGACGATAGGGCACTTCCTGCGTTTTGAAGCCGTCGAAGGTCACCTCGGTGATCATCTTGCCGCCGCCGAGCCACGGGGTCATCTCTTCCAGCAGCGCCGCTTTGCCATACAGCGCGCCGATTCCGGTCGGGCCGTACAGTTTGTGTCCGGAGAAAGCATAGAAGTCGATATCCAGCTGCTGAACATCCGCCGGGAAATGCACTACCCCCTGCGCGCCATCCACCACCACCACCATCCCGCTGGCATGGGCGAGGCTGATAGCGCGGGCGAGATCCGGGCAGCCGCCGGTTACGTTAGACATCTGCCCCAGCGCGAGGATGCGGCTGCGCGGGGTGATAAATTCAGGCAGGCGGGCGACATCTGCCAACAAATCAGCGCCCAGGGGCAGCTTCACCACCTTTGCGCCGGTCTGTTCGGCAACCATCAGCCAGGGCACGAGGTTAGCGTGGTGCTCCGCCTCGCTGACGATAATCTCATCCCCCGGCTGCAGGCGCGGGCGGGCGTAGCATTGCGCCACCATGTTGATGGCTTCGGTCGTCCCGCGCGTCCAGACAATGTTTTTACCGCTTTCGGCATTGAGCAGACGGGCAACCTGATCCCGCGCCGCTTCGTAGCGCGCGGTTAAGCGTTGCGCCTCGGCAAACTGGCTGCGATGCACGTTGCCCGCGCTCAGGCTGTAAAACTGGTGGGTGGCCTCGATCACCGCCTGAGGCTTGAGGGCGGTTGCGGCGCTATCGAGATAGACGCCAGCATCGGCCAGCGCCGGAAACTGCGCGCGAAAATGGGCAGGGCTGAATGCGTTCATGGAATTCCTCTTCGTGATGATCAGATCGTCGCGCAATTTCCCCGGCAGGGCAAGGAGGTTGATCTCTATCGGAATTGTCTGTTTATCCTGGCGCAACAGACGAAGCAGGTTATGCTGAAAGTGTGTCTGGAGAATGTTTTAGCCTGTTATAAAACACGCTTTGAATAGCATTTATTGCTAAAGGAGAAGAAAATGAAAAAGACTATCGCAATTGCCTCTGCCTGTATGCTTACTTTTGCCCTGAGCGCCTGTTCTGGTAATAACTACGTGATGCACACCAATGACGGCCGCTCCATCGTGTCAGAAGGTAAGCCGCAGACAGATAATGATACCGGTATGATCTCGTATAAGGATGCGAACGGGAACAAACAGCAGATCAACCGCAGTGATGTGAAAGAGATGGTTGAGCTGAACAAGTAAGGATACAGCAGACAAAAAAAAGCACCGCAATTGGGCGGTGCTACATTAATCACTATGGACAGACAGGGTAAATGTACAGGAAGTGAAAAGGTGGTAGTTTTCCTACCGTGGTCTGAATCGCAGACCAATTGCAAACACAACAACACAACATCACAACCGTAAGCCAAAAGCCCATCAGAACACGCATTCCAAAAAAAGCTTTTCGTTCCGGCTCAGGAAGTGCCGCCACTATAGGTATTTGCTGGTAGTTCCTCAACGGACAATTTATAATGGCTCAGATAAAAAAACTAATAGGTTAAACGTTGTTTCCTGTTTGTTAAAAGCCGTTAACATCTAAGCCAGATAACCATGTCCAAGCGATTACCACCACTTAATGCATTACGTGTATTTGATGCTGCCGCGCGCCATTTAAGCTTCACCCGCGCGGCCGATGAGCTTTTTGTGACTCAGGCCGCAGTAAGTCATCAAATCAAGTCCCTCGAGGATTTTCTGGGCCTCAAGCTGTTCCGCCGCCGCAACCGTTCCCTGCTTTTGACGGAAGAGGGGCAGAGCTATTTTCAGGATATTAAAGAGATATTTTCTCAGCTCACCGAGGCCACCCGTAAGCTACAGGCGCGGAGTGCGAAAGGGGCCCTGACGGTCAGTCTTTTACCCAGTTTTGCCATTCAGTGGCTGGTGCCGAGGCTCTCCAGCTTTAACTCAGCTTATCCGGGAATCGACGTTCGAATCCAGGCGTCGACCGTCAGGAAGACAAGCTGGCAGACGATGTCGACGTCGCGATTTTTTATGGCCGCGGTAACTGGCCAGGCCTGCGTGTCGAAAAATTGTACGCAGAATATTTGCTGCCGGTCTGCTCGCCACTACTCTTAACAGGCGAAAAAGCGTTAAAAGCGCCGGAGAATCTGGCGCAGCACACGCTTTTACACGATGCTTCTCGCCGCGACTGGCAAACTTATACCCGCCAGCTCGGTCTTAACCATATAAATGTGCAGCAGGGCCCCATCTTCAGCCACAGCGCGATGGTGTTACAGGCTGCCATCCACGGACAGGGCGTGGCGTTGGCCAACAACGTGATGGCGCAGTCCGAGATTGAGGCAGGCCGCCTGGTTTGCCCCTTTAATGATGTTTTGGTCAGCAAGAACGCATTTTATCTGGTTTGTCATGACAGTCAGGCAGAACTGGGTAAAATAGCCGCGTTTCGCCAGTGGATCCTGGCAAAGGCGGCCAACGAGCAAGAAAAATTCCGCTTCAGGTACGAGTAAATACTTTTGCGCGCAGGACGCGCATAACTTCAGGACAAAAACATGACCAGCCGTTTTATGCTGATTTTTGCCGCGGTGAGTGGCTTTATTTTTGTTGCGCTGGGCGCCTTTGGCGCACATGTATTACGTAAATCATTGGGTGTGGTCGAGATGGGCTGGATCCACACCGGTCTGGAATATCAGGCGTTTCATACCCTGGCGATCTTCGGACTGGCGGTGGCGATGCAGCGTCGCATCAGCATCTGGTTTTACTGGAGCAGCGTATTTATGGCGCTGGGTACCGTGCTGTTCAGCGGTAGCCTCTACTGCCTTGCGCTATCGCATTTACGCCTGTGGGCGTTTGTTACCCCGGTAGGTGGCGTCAGCTTCCTGGTCGGGTGGGTTTTAATGTTAATCGGTTCGTTCCGTCTGAAACGCAAGGGCGTTGTTCATGAATAAAGTTGTCTTATATTGTCGCCCGGGCTTTGAAAAAGAGTGTGCCGCGGAAATTACTGATAAAGCCGCGAAGCGCGAAGTCTTTGGTTTTGCTCGTGTTAAAGAGAATGCGGGCTATGTTGTTTTCGAATGCTATCAGCCAGAAGACGCGGATAAACTGGTTCGCGACCTGCCGTTCAGCTCGCTGATTTTTGCCCGCCAGATGTTTGTCGCCGGCGAGCTGCTGCAGGATCTGCCGCCAGAAGATCGCATTACCCCTATCGCCGGTATGCTGCAGGGCGTGGTGGAGAAGGGCGGTGAACTGCGCGTTGAGGTTGCAGACACCAACGAAAGCAAAGAGCTGATGAAGTTCTGCCGTAAATTCACCGTGCCGCTGCGCGCTGCGCTGCGTGACAGCGGCGTGCTGACCAACTACGAGACGCCAAAGCGTCCGGTGGTGCATGTCTTCTTTATCGCCCCGGGCTGTTGCTACACCGGGTATTCTTATACGACTAACAACTCGCCGTTTTATATGGGGATCCCGCGCCTTAAGTTCCCTTCCGACGCGCCGAGCCGTTCCACCCTCAAGCTGGAAGAGGCGTTCCATATCTTCATTCCGGCCGACGAGTGGGATGAGCGTCTGGCAAACGGCATGTATGCGGTGGATCTGGGGGCCTGTCCGGGCGGCTGGACCTATCAGCTGGTGAAACGCAACATGTGGGTCTACTCCATTGATAACGGCCCGATTGCGCAAAGCCTGATGGATACCGGGCAGGTGACCTGGCTGCGTGAAGACGGTTTCCGCTATCGTCCGAACCGCAATAACATCACCTGGCTGGTGTGCGACATGGTTGAGAAACCGGCGAAAGTGGCGGCGCTGATGGCGACCTGGCTGGTCAACGGCTGGTGCCGCGAGGCGATCTTCAACCTCAAGCTGCCGATGAAAAAACGCTACGAAGAGGTTTCCCAGAACCTGGCGTACATTCAGACCCAACTTCAGGAGCATGGCATTAATGCCGAGATCCAGGCGCGTCAGCTGTACCATGACCGCGAAGAGGTGACGGTGCACGTGCGCCGCTGGTGGGCTGCCGTAGGTGGACGTCGCGACGAGCGATAACGTATATAACGCCCGGTGGCGCTGCGCTTACCGGGCCTACAACAACACTCGTCCCCCAGGACCGGTAAGCGTAGCGCCACCGGGCAAACATTCACACTCGATCTAACCTTAGCTGCTGCAAATTCCCGTCTAGCTGTAAATCCGTCTGTAAGCGCGCCACGTCCCGGCAGATAAAGGCCATCTCTTTATGGGCCTCCAGTTTTTTACGCCATTTTTCCGGCACCTCATCCAGACGCGCGTAAATCCCTTCCAGATCCTGAAAGTCTGTCAGCAACTGAGCCGCGCTTTTCGGGCCAATGCCCGCCACGCCCGGCACTTTTGAACTGCTGATCCCCGCGAGCCCCCAGTAATCCGGCAGCTGCTGGGGCGATACGCCAAACTCAGCGGCAATAAAGGGGGCATCAAGCCAGCGTTTCTGGAAATAGTCGCGGATGCGGATGGTGGGGGAAAGCAGCTGGCAGTAGCCTTTGTCCGTCGAGACAATCGTGGCCTGATGCCCGGCGCTGGCGACTTTAACCGCCAGAGTGGCAGCGAGATCGTCGGCTTCGTTGTCCTGAGCGCCCCAGCAGGGCACGCCGCGTTGCTCAAAGGCGGCGCGTATCATCGGCATTTCGGCGTGCAGATCGTCCGGCATCGGCGCACGTCCGGCTTTGTAATCCGGCAGACGCTGATGACGCCAGCCGCTGTTACGCGCCTCATCATCAAACACGGCGACCACATGGCTGGGCTGGCTGTGGCGAATAAGCTGCTCCAGCGCATTCAGGCAGGTATCCTTGCAGGGCGTACCCTGTACCGCGTGAATACGGCGGATAAGGTTCAGCGCGTCGACAATAAGTAAATGAACAGCCACAGATAATCCCTCTTATATCCAGTGGATTAAGGGTAACACCGTCGGCGGAATGAAACTACGAGAGTCGGGAAGAACGGGAAGGAGCCTCGCAAAACAAGGCTCCTTTTTCAGGCTTAGTCGCAGGTGACAATCTTCATCGCCAGGCCACCGCGAGAGGTTTCGCGGTATTTGGCGTTCATGTCTTTCCCGGTTTCATACATGGTTTCGATCACTTTATCGAGGCAGACGCGCGGCTCGCTGGTGCGGCGTAGCGCCATACGTGCGGCGTTAACCGCCTTCACGGAGGCAATCGCGTTACGTTCGATACAGGGCACCTGCACCTGGCCGGCAACCGGATCGCAGGTCAGACCCAGGTTATGCTCCATGCCGATTTCTGCCGCGATGCAGACCTGAGCCGGGCTACCGCCCAGCAGCTCTGCCAGACCCGCCGCCGCCATGGAGCAGGCCACGCCCACTTCACCCTGGCAGCCCACTTCCGCGCCCGAGATCGAAGCGTTCATCTTATACAGCGAGCCAATGGCGCTGGTGACCAGCAGATAGCGGGCCAGCGAGTTGGCGTTCACTTCACGGATGAATTTGTCGTAATAGGCCAGCACCGCCGGAACGATACCACAGGCACCGTTGGTCGGGGCCGTGACCACGCGGCCACCCGCGGCGTTCTCTTCGTTCACCGCCAGCGCGAACATGTTGATCCAGTCAACGACCGCCATCGGATCGCTGGTGGTTTTGTCGCTGCTGACCAGCATCCGGCGCAGGGCCGCAGCACGGCGCGGGACGCGCAGTTTGCCCGGCAGAACGCCTTCGGTAGTGATACCGCGTTCGATACCGCCGCGCATCACTTCCCAGACGCTGGCAAAGTGCTGCTCCAGCTCTGCTTTGCTGTGCAATGCCAGCTCGTTTTGCATCATCAGGCCGGAGAGTGACAGACCACTCTCATGGCAATGACGCTGAAGGTCGGCTGCCGATTTATACGGATAAGGGACCGCGACAGGCGCGCTGTCCTGCTGCCCAAAATGGTCTTCGTCGACGATAAAACCGCCGCCGATGGAGTAATAGGTTTGGCTGTAAATGGCCTTGTCGCCTGCGAGGGCGGTGATCCGCATGCCGTTTTCGTGCAGCGACAGGTTGTCGGCATGGAAATTCATGCAGCGATCAACCGGGAACTCGACTTCATGTTCACCGTTGGCCAGCAGCAGGCGGCCGTGGGTGTTTACGTCCTGGATAAAGGTCGGGATGGCGTCAATATCAACGCTATCCGGCAGGTTGCCCGCCAGGCCCATAATGATGGCGATATCGGTATGGTGACCTTTGCCGGTCAGCGACAGTGAGCCATAGACATCGACAACCACGCGGGTAGTGTCGTGCAGCATTCCGCGCGCAATAAGATCGTCCGTGAACTGTTTACCCGCTTTCATTGGCCCGACGGTGTGCGAGCTGGAAGGACCAATACCAATTTTAAAAATATCGAAAACGCTAATCATGATGCGTCCGTTGCTTTACGTCAGAGGAGAAGAGTGCGCCGTCCGAAGACGGCGCGGGAGGAATTAAGCGAACAGCGAGAAGAAGATAGCGGAGATAGCAATCAGACCCATAATCACAACGAAGACGTTGCTGATATGGCCGCTGTATTTACGCATCGCTGGCACTTTCTGAATCGCGTACATCGGCATCAGGAACAGGATCATCGCGATAACCGGACCGCCCAGGGTTTCGATCATGCCGAGGATGCTCGGGTTCAGGGTCGCAACCGCCCAGGTGGTCAGCAGCATGAACAGAGCAGTGATCTTGTTCAGCTTGTTGATTTCAATGCTCTTGCCTTTGCCGCGCAGAGATTTAATCACCATGCCGTTAAAGCCTTCACGTGCGCCCAGGTAGTGGCCGAGGAAGGATTTGGTGATAGCGATAATCGCGATGATTGGCGCCATCCAGGCAATAACCGGTGCATTAAAGTGGTTTGCCAGGTAAGACAGAATCGAGATGTTCTGCTCTTTTGCCGCCGCCAGATCCGCCGGGGAGAGGCTCAGTACGCAGCTGAAGACGAAGAACATAACGGTCAGCACCATCATCACGTGAGCGCGAGCCAGGATGCTGGAGCACTTCTTCTCGGCACCCTGACCGTACTCTTCACGCTTCGCTACCGCGAAGGAGGAGATGATCGGGGAGTGGTTGAAGGAGAAGACCATCACCGGGATTGCCAGCCACAGGGTCATCCACAGGCCGTTACCGGTAGCAGACGCGCTGCTCAGGGAGAGGGTTTCCAGCGCCGCGCCGTTCCACTGTGGGATCAGGTAGCAGGCCAGCACCATCAGGGCAATAACGAACGGGAACACCAGCACGCTCATCGCTTTAACAATCATCTGCTCACCGAAGCGCACGATAGTCATCATGCCGACAATCAGGATCAGCGACAGAATGGCGCGCGGTGGCGGCGTCATGCCCAGCTGGTGGGTCATGAAGCTGTCAACGGTGTTGGTGATCGCCACGCTATACACCAGCAGGATTGGGTAAATTGCGAAGAAGTAGAGCAGGGTAATCAGCTTACCTGCGCCAATGCCGAAATGCTCTTCAACCACTTCGGTGATGTCTTCACCCGGGTTTTTACCGGACAGCACAAAACGGGTCAGGCCGCGGTGTGCGAAGTAGGTCATCGGGAACGCAATGATTGCCATGATGATCAGCGGAATCAAGCCGCCAACACCCGCGTTAATAGGCAGGAAGAGAACACCAGCGCCGATTGCCGTGCCGTACAGGCCAAGCATCCACATGGTATCGGTTTTACGCCATCCGCTTCGGGTTTCAATCGAAGCAACGGTGCTGGTTTGAGTGGTTTCCATCTGTGTCTCCAGGAGTAGCTAATGTCAGGTTTCTGGTCAAATTCGATGCAAAAAGAGCTAAACGTAATATGAAATTCGCTCAGTGACGGTTTTTATATGATTTTTCTCCGTAACTATCAGCGGGCGGAAAGATACATTTTCGTAATGGATCTATCAGTGATCCCGATCTCAAATGCAATAATCTACTTTTGAGGTGGGTATCTTTAGACCATTTATCTGCTAATAAATCATCACGACGAATTTCTGGGCGCGAAGGCTACCATCAACGATATGTGGCGTACCAGACAGCCCTGTAAGATAGGAGGCATACGCTGTAAAAGCGCCTGTTTAGAGCATTTTTTAATGCTTTATGGTGTTTAGGGGTAATTTATCACGCTCTGTAAAACCACGTAATCGTTTGCGTTATGTTATGAAATAACGGAAATATAAGTAACGATGATGTTACAACGCAGGCCATGTTACTGAACGCAATAAAAAAGCCGGGCGGCTATAACCATTCCCGGCGGCCAGGCGAGTGAGAAGGTGTCCGGCAGGCTGCCGGACACAGAGGTTATGCGCAAATCTCATAGCAGGGGATATAGGCAGTGCCGGGGAGTTTCATACGGTGCTGGGCGACAAAGCCCTGCAGCAGATCGTCCATGCGGCGCATCATTTCGCGGTCGCCATGGATCTTATACGGACCAAACTCTTCAATGGCCTGGATACCCACCTCTTTCACGTTACCCGCCACGATGCCCGAGAAGGCGCGGCGCAGGTCGGCGGCCAGCGTCTCAACAGGCTGATCCGGATACAGTTTCAGGTTTGCCATATTTTCATGGGACGGCTCAAACGGGATTTGCAGATCCGGCGCAATGCGAATTGACCAGTTAAAGCTGTAGGCATCCCCGGTATCGCGACGGTTCTCTTTCACCAGCGGCATCGCCTTTTTCATCAGGCGAGCCACTTCTGCGGCATCGTCAATGATAATGCGGTAGTGACGACGCGCCGTCTCGCCGAGCGTATGCACGATGAACTCATCCAGCACGCGGAAGTAGTCAGCGCTCTCTTTCGGCCCGGTGAGGATCAGCGGCAGGACCTGATCCTGGTTAGCCGGGTGCATCAGAATGCCCAGCAGATAGAGCAACTCTTCTGCCGTACCCACGCCGCCCGGGAAGATGATAATCCCGTGAGCGATGCGGACAAACGCCTCCAGACGCTTCTCGATGTCCGGCATGATGATCAGTTCGTTAACCAGCGGGTTAGGCGGCTCTGCGGCGATGATCGACGGCTCGGTCATGCCGATGAAGCGCCCCTCTTTGTAGCGCTGCTGCGCATGGCCCACGGCCGCACCTTTCATGGGCGCTTCCATCGCACCCGGGCCGCAGCCTGTGCAGATGTTCAGCTCGCGCAGACCCAGCTGGGTACCCACGCGACGGGCGTAGAGATATTCGGTTTCGTTGATGGAGTGTCCACCCCAGCACACCACCATGCTCGGGGCTTCGCCCACGTGCAGGGCGCGGGCGTTACGCAGAATAGAGAACACCAGGTTGGTGATATGGACCGAGCTCTCCAGGTTCAGATGCTGGAAACGACCGGCGTTACTGATCTGACCATTCACGAACAGGATATCGCGCAGGACGGCAAACAGGTTGGCCTGCAGCGCACGAATAATGCGTCCGTCCACAAAGGCATCTTCAGGTGGATTAATCAGCTCCAGCTTCACGCCGCGTTCGCGACGCAGAACGTTAATGTCAAAGCTTTCAAAGCGGGACAGCAACTCTTTGCTGTTGTCGGTGAGGCTACCGGAGTTCAGAACGGCAAGCGAACAGTTGCGAAACAGTTGATATAAATCGCTGCTGGCCGTGCTCTTGAGCATGTCCACTTCCAGCTGCGACAACATATCCATTGAGCCAAGCGGGCTAATATGTGTAATCAAGTGAGCTCCTTACGGGACGTTTATCGTCTTTCCCTGTTGATTACAATAGCCCTGGCTTATGACGTTTCACAACCTAAAGCGCGGAACAGACCGCGCATATTGTGAATTTATTTATTTTACTGACGTACTAACCGGCCAATCGCCGGAACGAAATCGGTGTTGCTGCGCCACGGATTGATATCCAGCCCGCCGCGTCGGGTATAGCGGGCATAGACGCTCAGCGCCTCAGGCTGGCAGAAATGGAGAATGTCATTGAAGATGCGCTCCACGCACTGCTCGTGAAACTCGTTATGGTTACGGAAAGAGACCAGATAGCGCAGCAGCTTTTCACGGTCGATTTTCGCGCCGCGATACTTAATCTGCACGGAGCCCCAGTCAGGCTGGTGGGTAATCAGGCAGTTGGATTTCAGCAGGTGGCTGACCAGCGTCTCTTCCACCACTTTGCCGCTGGCGGCATTTTCCAGCCAGGCGGCGTCAAACGCGTAGTTGTCGATCTCGATATCCTGATCGTCGATGCAGGTGCCGTGGAAGTGGGCGATGGGCTGACCTTCCAGCTCATCAATCCGGTAGAGCGCCACGGTGACCTTGCCCTGGGCGCAGGCGCTTAAGTCGCGTTCCAGCGTGCGCTGCACCGCTTCCCAGCTGTCGAAACGCGTCTGGTTAAAGCTGTTGAGGTAGAGCTTAAAACTTTTGGACTCCACCAGATTCACGCTGGCGTGATCCAGCTCAACGTGACCGACCGCCACCTGCGGCAGCCCGCGGGCGTTCAGCCAGGAGAGTTCATACAGCGTCCAGATATCGCCGCCGTGGAAGGGCAGGGCATCGGCCTTCAGACCCAGCGGATCGCGGTTGAGGCTGCGCGGCACGCCCTGTAACAGGCTGGCATCGTAGATGTCGCGGTAGGCTGTGCTTTTGCCCAGCGTCAGGCCCGATAAGGCGTCATGATTTTCGTAAGACATGTTTCGTTGTCACTTTAAAGGTAAACTATGGGGCTGAGTGTATCCTGGCTTATATGAAGAGAGAAACCGGTGGATAAAGAGACTGCTGCTGCGTTAACTGCATTTACCACGCGTTATTGTGACGCATGGCATGAACAGAAAGAGTCATGGCCGCAAAGCGAAGAGCTGTACGGCGTGCCTTCACCCTGCATTATTACCTCTTCCGCAGATAGGGTAACCTGGCAGCCGCAGCCGTTTACCGCTGAACAGAATGTAAATGCCATTGAACGCGCCATGGACATTGTGGTACAACCAGCGGTCCACGCGTTCTATACCACTCAGTTCGCCGGGGATATGTCTGCTCGCTTTGCTAATGAAGCGCTGACGCTGCTGCAAACCTGGAGTGAAGAGGACCTGCTGCGCGTGCAGGAGAATCTGATTGGGCACCTGGTGACCCAGAAGCGTCTGAAGCTATCGCCAACGCTGTTTATCGCCACGCTCGACAGTGAAATGGACGTTATCTCCGTCTGTAATCTCACAGGCAATGTCATTAAAGAGACGCTGGGCACGCAAAAACGTCAGCTCCTCTCCGATTCCCTTGCGGATTTCCTCAATCATCTTCATCCCGTTGTGTAATCCTGAATACTAGTGCGCTTGTGAGAGATCTCTTACAGAGTTTGTGAGAGATCGGCGTCATGACCTGTATGCACACTCTGTTAAGCTTCTATTAAAGGTTAATTTAATCAATAAGTTGAACGATTAAATCCTGTCTTACAGATAAGCCGACTCTTTAATCTGGCTTACGCACTGCCTTGTAAGACGAAGCGGAATAAGGGATTCTATGTCCGTCGACAGGAAGCCGACACAAGGGACGAACATCAGGATGATGACGTTTCTTATCAAGGACACGTCAGGAAGGCGTTACAGGGAAGGCTTCAGGAAGAAGCAAGAGGATAACGCAGGATGCGTTGAAGGACACCTCCAGGACGGAGAATGAGAGCCGGTAAGGATGTCCGGTGGGTCAGGAAGGCCAGGACGTTTCAGGATGAAGCAGTCACATCAGGACGATGTGCGCAGGATGCAGCGGTCAAGGGAAGACCAGACCTTCGGGTCAGAGGAAAAGTTGTCACGGATGAGCAGGGAGCACCAAAAGTAGCTGGATTGCTGCGAAACGAACCGGGAGCACTGTGTAAACAGTGCTCCCTTTTTTTATTTCTGCGTGCTCTTTGCTATGCTGCGCGCCGTTCACATTTTCAGTTGAGGTTTTCATGACCCATCACGACAACGTGCGCGCGCAACTGCACGCTATCGAAGCTTTACTGCGCGAGCATCAGCTGTGGCAGGAGACGGCGCCGCAGCCTGACGCGTTTGAAAGTACGCAACCTTTCTGCATGGATACCCTGGAGCCGTTTGAGTGGCTGCAATGGGTGCTCATCCCCCGCATGCACGCCCTGCTGGATAGCGGTCATCCGCTGCCCCAGAGCTTTGCCGTGGCGCCCTATTATGAAATGGCGCTGGACGCCGCCCATCCTTCTCGTGACGCGGTGCTCACAGCACTGCTGGCGCTGGATACGCTCTTTGGCGACGACGCATGATCGAGATCCTCTATCAGGATGAGTGGCTGGTGGCCGTCAATAAACCCTCGGGCTGGCTGGTACACCGCAGCTGGCTGGATCGGGATGAGAAAGTCGTCGTCATGCAGACGGTGCGCGACCAGATCGGTCAGCATGTCTTTACGGCACATCGTCTCGACAGACCGACTTCCGGCGTTCTGCTGATGGGGCTCTCCAGTGAAGCCGGACGACGTCTGTCGCAGCAGTTCGAGCAGCATCAGATCCAGAAGCGCTACCACGCGATTGTCCGCGGCTGGCTCACAGAAGCCGCAACCCTCGATTATCCCCTGACGGAAGAGCTGGATAAAATCGCCGATAAGTATGCCCGCGACGACAAGGGCCCGCAGCCGGCGGTGACTGACTATCGCGGGATGGCGACCACTGAAATGCCGGTTGCCACCAGTAAGTTTCCCACCACGCGCTATAGTCTGATCGAACTGGAGCCGAAAACCGGGCGTAAGCACCAGCTGCGACGCCATCTGGCGCATCTGCGCCACCCGATCATCGGCGACAGCAAGCACGGCGATCTACGCCAGAACCGCAGCGCAGCGGAGCATTTTGGCTGCAACCGGCTGATGTTACACGCCAGCCAGCTGCAGCTTATCCATCCCTTTACCGGTGAGCCGCTGACGATCCGGGCCGGGCTGGACGAGGTGTGGATGCAGGCGCTGTCACAGTTTGGATGGCGCGGACAACTCCCCGAAAATGAAAGGGTTGAGTTTGACGTTGCCAGCGTTCAGGATGATCGTTAATTGCGTCTAATCAGGGAGTAAAACATGGCGGTAATCGGAATTTTTGTCGGCACGATGTACGGCAATTCGCTGCTGGTGGCTGAAGAGGCCGAAGCGATCCTCGCGGGAATGGGCCATAAAGCCACGGTCTATGAAGATCCCGATCTGGCCGACTGGGAGAAATATCAGGGTCAGTATGCGCTGGTGGTCACCTCGACAACCGGGCAGGGCGATCTGCCGGACAGCATCGTTCCGCTGTTTCAGGGGATCAAGGATAAGCTGGGTTACCAGCCGGAAATGCGCTACGGCATTATTGCGCTCGGTGACAGCACGTACGCGAACTTCTGCGGCGGCGGTAAGCAGTTCGATGCGCTCTTGCAGGAGCAAAGCGCGCAACGCGTCGGTGAGATGCTGATGATTGATGCCTCTGAACATCCCGAGCCGGAGAGCGAATCCAATCCCTGGGTTGAACACTGGGGCACGCTTCTCGGCTAAATCCTTTCCCTCCCGGCCGCGGGAGGGCATTCCACCGCGTCAAGCGACCTGATTCACACTCTTCTCTTTCTCTTCTGCTGTTTTCTCACTCAGCCACGTTTCCGTGAACTACCTTCCATTGAGTTAGGCTTTTGCCACAAACAACCGCACAGGATGGTCCCAATGTTGTGTCGTTGCACGGTGAGGGCTACCTGGATCCTTTCTTATACTTTTTTCGCCAGTTAATAAAAATGCAGTCAGTAAGGCGAAACGACCTCACGTTTGAACTGCAAAAAACACATACACGTCATTCTGATTACCCTACGGTTGAGCTGTTCAGAATGAACGTAGCGAAAACGCTATGATTCAGGAGTGCAAGAATGAGTTCATTAAGCCAAGCGGCGAGCAGCGCTGAAAAGCGTACCAATGCCCGCTACTGGATAGTGGTGATGCTGTTTATCGTCACATCCTTCAACTATGGCGACCGCGCCACGCTGTCGATTGCCGGTTCAGAGATGGCAAAAGATATCGGTCTGGATCCGGTCGGTATGGGGTATGTTTTCTCTGCATTTTCATGGGCCTATGTTATTGGCCAAATCCCTGGCGGTTGGCTGCTTGACCGCTTCGGCTCTAAACGTGTCTACTTCTGGTCCATCTTTATCTGGTCCCTGTTCACCCTGTTACAGGGCTTTGTCGATATCTTCAACGGCTTTGGCATTATCGTCGCGCTCTTTACTCTGCGCTTCCTGGTGGGTCTGGCAGAAGCGCCATCCTTCCCGGGCAACAGCCGCATAGTGGCGGCCTGGTTCCCGGCCCAGGAGAGGGGAACGGCGGTCTCCATTTTTAACTCCGCGCAATACTTCGCCACCGTCATCTTCGCCCCAATCATGGGCTGGCTGACTCACGAGGTGGGCTGGTCACACGTGTTCTTCTTCATGGGCGGTCTGGGTATTCTGATCAGCTTTGTCTGGCTGAAAGTGATCCACGAGCCGAACCAGCATCCGGGCGTAAACCAGAAAGAGCTGGACTACATCGCCGAAGGCGGCGCGCTGATCAACATGGATCAGGCGAAAAACAAAGAGAAAGTGCCGTTCAGCCAGAAATGGGGCCAGATCAAACAGCTGGTGGGCTCCCGCATGATGGTGGGGATTTACCTCGGCCAGTACTGCATCAACGCCTTAACCTACTTCTTTATTACCTGGTTCCCGGTCTATCTGGTGCAGGCGCGCGGCATGTCGATTCTGAAAGCCGGGTTTGTGGCCTCTGTTCCGGCGATCTGCGGCTTTGTCGGCGGCGTGCTGGGCGGGGTAATTTCCGACTGGCTGATGCGTCGCACGGGTTCCCTGAATATCGCCCGTAAAACGCCAATCGTGCTGGGGATGCTGCTCTCCATGTCGATGGTGGTGTGTAACTACGTTGACGCCGAGTGGATGATTATCGGCTTTATGGCGATGGCGTTCTTCGGTAAAGGTATCGGTGCGCTGGGCTGGGCGGTGATGGCAGATACCGCGCCGAAAGAGATCAGCGGCCTGAGCGGTGGTCTGTTCAATATGTTCGGCAACATCTCCGGGATCGTTACCCCGATTGCCATCGGCTACATCGTCGGCACTACCGGCTCGTTCAACGGGGCGCTGATTTACGTCGGGATCCATGCCCTGGTAGCGGTGCTGAGCTACCTGGTGCTGGTGGGTGATATTAAACGTATCGAGCTGAAACCTGTTGCGGAGCGTTCATGATGAGTATGCAATCCAGCCCTATCGTCACTGAAATGAAGGTTATTCCGGTCGCCGGCCAGGACAGCATGCTGCTGAACATCGGCGGCGCACATAACGCCTGGTTTACCCGCAACATCGTGGTGCTGACCGATAACGCCGGGAATACCGGCGTCGGGGAAGCCCCCGGCGGCGAGGTGATCTACCAGACGCTGGTGGATGCCATCCCGCAGGTGGTCGGTCAGGAGGTGGCGCGGCTGAACAAAGTGGTACAGCGCGTGCACAAGGGCAACCAGTCTGCCGACTTCGATACCTTCGGCAAAGGCGCCTGGACATTTGAACTGCGGGTCAATGCGGTGGCGGCGCTGGAAGCGGCGCTGCTGGATCTCCTCGGCAAGGCGCTGAACGTGCCGGTGTGCGAACTGCTGGGTCCCGGTAAACAGCGCGATGCGGTCACCGTGCTGGGCTATCTCTTCTACCTGGGGGATCGCAACAAAACCGATCTGCCTTATCTGGAGCGTTCACCGGGCAACCACGAGTGGTATCACCTGCGCCATCAGGAGGCGCTCACCAGCGAGGCGGTGGTCCGCCTGGCGGAAGCGGCGCAGGATCGCTACGGCTTTAAAGATTTCAAACTGAAAGGCGGCGTACTGCCGGGCGAGCAGGAGATCGACAGCGCCCGCGCCCTGAAAAAACGCTTCCCGGATGCCCGCATCACCGTGGACCCCAACGGCGCGTGGCTGCTGGATGAAGCCATCGCCCTGTGCAAAGGCCTGGGCGATGTGCTGACCTACGCCGAAGATCCCTGTGGCGCTGAGCAGGGCTTCTCCGGCCGTGAGGTGATGGCAGAGTTCCGCCGCGCCACGGGCCTGCCGGTGGCAACCAACATGATTGCCACCAACTGGCGCGAGATGGGCCATGCGGTGATGCTGAACTCGGTGGATATTCCGCTGGCGGATCCGCACTTCTGGACCCTTTCCGGCGCGGTACGCGTGGCGCAGCTGTGCGATGACTGGGGCTTAACCTGGGGTTGCCACTCCAACAACCACTTTGATATTTCGCTGGCGATGTTTACCCACGTCGGTGCCGCCGCTCCGGGCACGCCGACGGCTATCGACACCCACTGGATCTGGCAGGAAGGCGAAGCGCGCCTGACCAAAAATCCACTCGAAATTAAAAACGGCAAGATTGCCGTTCCTGACGCACCGGGGCTTGGCGTGGAGCTTGACTGGGATCAGATCCACAAAGCGCATGAGGCGTATAAGAAACTGCCTGGCGGCGCACGTAACGATGCAGGCCCGATGCAGTACCTTATCCCCGGCTGGACCTTTGACCGTAAACGCCCTGCGTTCGGTCGCCACTGATTAAAGGATTGAATTATGAGCACTTTTACTACGCCTGTTGTCACCTCCATGCAGATCGTTCCGGTTGCCGGTTATGACAGCATGCTGATGAACCTGAGCGGCGCCCATGCCCCGTTCTTCACCCGTAATATTGTGATTATCAAAGACAACTCCGGTCATACCGGCGTGGGTGAAATCCCGGGTGGCGAGAAGATCCGTAAAACGCTGGAAGATGCGATCCCGCTGGTCGTCGGCAAAACGCTGGGCGCGTACAAAAACGTCCTCAATGCGGTACGCAACGAATTTGCCGACCGTGACGCGGGCGGACGCGGGCTGCAGACGTTTGACCTGCGCACCACCATTCATGTGGTCACCGGTATTGAAGCGGCGATGCTCGACCTGCTGGGCCAGCACCTGGGCGTGAACGTCGCCTCGCTGCTGGGTGACGGGCAGCAGCGCTCTGAAGTCGAGATGCTGGGTTACCTCTTCTTCGTGGGCAACCGCAAGCTGACGCCGCTGCCGTACCAGAGCCAGCCGGATGAGCAGTGCGACTGGTATCGCCTGCGCCACGAAGAGGCGATGACCCCGGACGCGGTTGTCCGCCTGGCAGAAGCGGCTTACGAGAAGTACGGCTTTAACGATTTCAAACTGAAGGGCGGCGTGCTGGCCGGTGACGAGGAGGCCGAATCGATCATCGCCCTGGGGAAACGCTTCCCGCAGGCTCGCGTTACCCTCGATCCTAACGGGGCATGGTCGCTCGATGAAGCGATCCGTATCGGTAAACGCCTGAAGGGGGTGCTGGCCTACGCGGAAGATCCATGCGGCGCCGAGCAGGGCTTCTCCGGCCGTGAAGTGATGGCTGAGTTCCGTCGCGCCACCGGCCTGCCGACCGCAACCAATATGATCGCCACCGACTGGCGTCAGATGGGGCACACCCTGTCGCTGCAGTCGGTGGACATTCCGCTGGCAGATCCGCACTTCTGGACCATGCAGGGCTCGGTGCGTGTGGCGCAGATGTGCCACGAGTTCGGCCTGACCTGGGGTTCGCACTCCAACAACCACTTTGATATCTCGCTGGCGATGTTCACCCATGTGGCTGCCGCTGCGCCGGGCAACATCACCGCCATCGACACCCACTGGATCTGGCAGGAGGGCAACCAGCGCCTGACCAAACAGCCGTTCGAAATCAAAGGCGGTATGGTGCAGGTGCCGACCACGCCGGGTCTGGGCGTTGAGCTGGATATGGATCGGGTGATGAAGGCGCACGAGCTCTATCTGCAGCACGGTCTGGGCGCGCGCGACGACGCGATGGCGATGCAGTACCTGATCCCGGAGTGGACCTTCAACAACAAACGCCCTTGCATGGTGCGTTAAGTCCGGTGCCGGTTCCTGCGGGAGTCGGCATTTTCTCTTGCGTGACGGGTGTATGCTTATGGTAGTCAACATGCGTAAGGACGGCTTATGAAAATAGTTATCGCACCGGACTCTTACAAAGAGAGCCTCAGTGCCCTGGCAGTGGCAACGGCGATAGAGCAAGGATTTTGCGAGATTTTCCCGACGGCGGAGTATGTGAAACTGCCGGTTGCCGATGGTGGCGAGGGCACCGTGGAAGCGATGGTTGCCGCCACTCAGGGTGACATTATTCAGGTGCGGGTAACGGGGCCGCTCGGCGAGCATGTTGACGGTTTTTATGGCCGCTCCGGCGATGGCAAAAGCGCGTTTATCGAGATGGCGGCGGCCAGCGGCCTGGAGCTGGTTCCTACGGCCCAGCGTAATCCGCTGAAAACCACCTCCTGGGGAACCGGGGAGCTGATCCGTCATGCGCTGGATGCGGGCGTAAAACATATCATCATCGGCATTGGCGGCAGCGCCACCAACGATGGCGGCGCAGGGATGGTGCAGGCGCTTGGCGCGAAGCTGCTGGATGAACAGGGCCACGCCATCGGCGCGGGCGGCGGCGAGCTGGAGAAGCTGGCACGTATCGACATCAGCGGCCTGGATAAACGGCTGGCGGAGTGCCGCATTGAGGTAGCCTGCGACGTCACCAATCCGCTGACCGGCGACAACGGCGCCACCGCGGTGTTTGGTCCGCAGAAGGGGGCAACCCCGGAGATGATTGTTCGCCTCGACCGCGCGCTGACGCAGTATGCCCGGATCATCGCCCGCGATCTGGACGTTGACGTGCTCAACCTGGCCGGCGGCGGTGCCGCGGGCGGTATGGGTGCGGCGTTATATGCCTTTTGCGGCGCGCAGCTGCGCCAGGGCATTGAAATTGTGACCGATGCGCTCAACCTTGACAGCCAGGTGGCCGACGCCGATCTGGTGATCACCGGCGAAGGGCGGATCGACAGCCAGACCATCCATGGCAAAGTGCCGGTGGGCGTGGCGAAGATTGCCAAACGCCACAATAAACCGGTGATTGGCCTCGCGGGCAGCCTGACGGCGGACGTCGGCGTGGTGCATGAACACGGCATCGACGCGGTGTTCAGCGTGATTTACACCGTCTGCACGCTGGAGGAGGCGCTGGAAAACGCCGAGGAGAATGTGCGGATGGCGGCGAGGAATATTGCAGCGGTGCTGAAGGTGGGGATGGGGACAGGTCAGAAAGGCCAGGAGGTCTCAGAAATTTTTCATCTTTAAAGCGAAGATTTTTTAGGAAAAATTAATTAGTTACAGCGATGACAAGGTCCGGCTGAAAATCGCCGAAGCGTTTCCGTAAGGCCGGGGCGAGGCGCATGGACGCGCCGAGAGGGCATAGCCTGCATGGATGCAGGCTGGTGCCCGACCCGAAAGCCTGAAGGAATAAGCTGAGGACAAAATTGCCGGGAGCAATTTTGGACAGCGCTTGCGCTGGCCCCGAAGGGGTGAGCCCCAGGGATGGGGCGAACAATCCGCGAAGCGGCGATTTTCTTGCCGGTAGCCCGGGTCGCCAGGGCGGTGGCGATTGAGCCGCCCTGGCACGTTCACCGGTTCCGTTGTAACAGAGAAGCACGACTCTGGAAGTGAACGGAACAGCCACCGGTGCGGCATATTCTCCCTCACCCCAACCCTCTCCCTCAGTGAGAGGGGGTCGCTGTACTACCCCAGCACCTTCATCGCTTCCCGCGTGACGTTATCCATCTCATCCAGCAGCTCCAGGAACTCCGGTTCCAGCTCGCTCTCCGGCGTGCCGGAACGTAACTGCTGTTCCAGCAGCTGACACAGATTCTTCAGGCGCGGCACCCCGCTATACCCACAGCTGCCGTGCAGCTTATGGATCGCTCCAAGCAGGTCTTCCGGATCTTCACCTACCAGCTGCTCTTCCACCTTATTGCGGATCTCCGGCAGGAAGGCCACCAGCATCTGCAGCATCTCCCGCGCCAGATCGTTTTTACCCGCCGCCTGACGCAGCGCCAGCTGCCAGTCGAGGGTTGCACTGCTGTTAACCACGATCGCCGGGGGCTCCGGCGGGGCTATCCGGTTGCCCGTGGCGGGGCCGGGTTTGTAGCGCAACAGCAGGCTGCGCAGCTTCTCTTCTTCGATCGGCTTCGCCAGATAGTCGTTCATCCCGGCGCTCAGCAGCTTCTCTTTTTGACCCGCCATCGCATGCGCCGTTACGGCGATAACCGGCGTTTGCAGGTGATGAGGAAGCTGGCGAATCAGTTCACAGGCGCGGATGCCGTCCATGCCGGGCATCTGAATATCCATCATGATCAGGTCAAACGGCATCTCCTTCGCCCGCTCCACGGACTGCAGGCCGCTTTCGCACAGTTCGACATGCTGCACCTGATCCTCCAGCAGCGCGCCAATCAGCTTCAGGTTGGCGGGGTTATCATCCACCGCCATCACGGTCATCGGCAGTTTGCTCTCATCGCTGATCGCAGGCGCGGCGTGATGGTTCAGGCGGCAGTACTCGGTCAGGGTCGGCAGCAGGCGGGTGGCGGTCAGCGGTTTCAGCAGACAGGCGGCCGCTCCGTCATGCTTAAGCTCCTCGGCGTTAATCTGCGCATGGCACGGCAGGGCCAGCAGCAGATAATCGGTCATCGAGGCCGCTTTCGCCAGCCGCTCCTGCTGCATGCTCAGCTCGCCGGTAAAGGTCACCGGGATCCCCATCAGCAGGATGTCGTAATGGTCAACCGGCAGTGCGGAGAACCCCGGGCTGTAAACCACCTCCAGCGGAGTGGTGCTCAGCACATCGAGGGTGCTTTGCGCGGCGGCGGTATTCGGCTCCACGTACGCCAGCCGTTTACCCTGCAGGCAATCCATGGCCAGGCGGTCGGTCAGGACATTCGGGTTCAGGTCAAGATTGATATGGAACCAGAAGGTCGAGCCCCGGTTAGGCTGGCTGTGGAAGGAGATATCTCCCCCCATCTCGTTAACCAGTTTCTGGGTGATCACCAGCCCCAGCCCGGTGCCGCCGTGGCGACGGGAGATGCTGGCATCGGCCTGACGGAAGGCCTGGAACAGCCGGGACTGATCCCGCTCAGGAATACCGATCCCGGTGTCGCGGATCTGCACCTCAATCTGCACCTTGGTATTACTGATGGCGCGCTTTTCAACCAGCACGTCGATGTTACCGCTCTCGGTGAATTTAATGGCGTTACCCACCAGATTGGTGATCACCTGCTGCAGGCGCAGCGGATCGCCAATCACGTTGTCCGGCACGTCGTTTTTAATGTTGAGCGTCAGCTCCAGCCCTTTATCGTGAGAGGAGTGCGCCAGCAGGGTGACCACTTCATCCAGGGTGTTGCGCAGCGGGAACGGAATGCTCTCGAGGATCAGTTTGCCCGCCTCGAGCTTGGAGAAGTCCAGCACGTCGTTGATGATCGCCAGCAGGTTATTAGCCGAACGCTCGATGGTATGCAGGTGGTCGCGCTGGGTCGGGTTGAGCTCGGTTTTCAGGGTCAGGCGGGTAAAGCCGATCACCCCGTTAAGCGGGGTGCGCAGCTCGTGGGACATGTTCGCCAGGAACTCTGACTTGATGCGGGCCGCCTCCTGGGCGCGTTTTTTCGCCAGATCCAGCTCGACGTTCTGGATCTCCATCTGCTCCAGGGTTTCCCGCAGGTCGGAGGTGGCCTGATCGACGTTATGCTGCATCTCCTCGTGGTACGCCGCCAGCGACATGGCCATCGAGTTGATGCCGTTTTTCAGCATATCCAGCTCGCCGAGCATAAAGCCTTCGACGCGGCTGTCGAGCTGGCCCCGGCGGATGCGGTCGACGGTATTCACCATGTTGCGGATAGGGCTGGTCACATCCCGCATCAGACGCCAGCCGAAGATCAGCGCGATGCCGATACAAAACAGCATCATCACCGTGGAGATAAAGATCTCCCGGTACTGCTACAGCCGCACGGACTTGAGATCCAGCTCCAGGGCCACATATCCCAGCAGGTTGTTATTGGGCTTGGCGTCCGACGCGGGTGATTCATCCGGTGAATAGCTTTCCGAGATAATCGGCGTGCGCAGGATCATTTTTTCGCCCTGGCGGATCACGCTCAGCCGCTTGGGAAACGCGGAACCGTCCGGCAGCTTCAGGGTATCCGGGTCAAGCTGGATGTTGGAGGTGACGAACAGGCGATTATTTTGGTCATACACCGAGATAGCCCGCACAATCTCTGAATGACGGCGATGCAGAATGCTGATGAGCTGGCCTATTGGCTCGCGATTTTGCAGGTTCATGCCGTATTCGCTGGAGACTGCCAGCGGCTCAATAATGCTGGCCCCTGCGTCCTCGAGCTGGCGCTGCAGGTCGTTATAACGGTGCACCACGAAGAAGGTACTCAGCAGTAAACCAATGAGTACGGTAGGGGCGAGGATCAAAATCATCATGCGCGCACGCAGGCTGTAGTTGGTCATGGAGTTCCGTTATGGGACAATTAGAGTCAATATGTTCATTTGAGAAAATTCCCGGCGATGGCGCAATTCTACTCTGCAAAGCGACGCGTGACGACGCGTCAGATCATAACTGTTGAAGTGACAGACCTCGATCCGTTCGGACAGGGGGTGGCGCGCCATGAGGGAAAGACCGTGTTTATCCCCGGACTGCTGCCCCAGGAGCGTGCGGAAATCACCCTGACGGAAGAGAAACGTCAGTACGCACGCGGGCAGGTAAAGCGTCGTCTTAATGATAGCCCGGAACGCGAAACGCCACGCTGTCCGCACTTCGGCGTGTGCGGCGGCTGCCAACAGCAGCACGCCAGCGTTGCGCTCCAGGAGCGCAGCAAAAGCAATGCCCTGGCGCGCTTGCTAAAGCACGACGTCGATGAAGTCATCGCCGATAAGCCCTGGGGCTACCGCCGCCGGGCGCGTCTGAGCCTGAACTGGCAGCCGAAAACCGCGCGTCTGGAGATGGGCTTTCGCAAGGCCAACTCCAGCGACATCGTGGACGTAAAACAGTGCCCCATTCTGGTGCCCCGTCTTGAGGCATTGCTGCCAGAAGTGCGCAAATGCCTTTCTGAGCTGCAGGGGGCTCGCCATCTCGGGCACGTTGAGCTGGTGCTGGCCAACAGCGGTCCGCTGATGGTTCTGCGCCATACGGCGCCGCTGTCGGCCCAGGATCGTGAAAAACTGGAACGCTTTTCGCATTCCCTTGACCTTGCGCTTTATCTCGCTCCGCAAAGCGAGATACTTGAGCAACTGAGCGGTGAAACGCCCTGGTATGATTCAGACGGGCTACGCTTAACGTTCAGTCCGCGCGATTTTATTCAGGTCAATGACGGTGTAAATCAGCAGATGGTGGCGACCGCGCTGGCGTGGCTGGATATTCAGCCAGAAGACCGGGTGCTCGACCTGTTCTGCGGGATGGGCAACTTTACCCTGCCGCTGGCAAAACGGGCGCACAGCGTCGTGGGCGTAGAGGGCGTGGCGGCGCTGGTGGAAAAGGGGCGCGACAACGCTGTTCACAATGCGCTGCAAAACGTGACATTTTTTCATGAGAATCTGGAAGAGGATGTCACCAGGCAGCCCTGGGCGGCGCACGGTTTCGATAAAATCCTGCTGGACCCGGCACGCGCGGGCGCGCCAGGCGTGATGCAGCATATTATTAAACTCGCCCCTAAACGCGTGGTCTATGTTTCCTGTAATCCGGCGACGCTTGCCCGGGATAGCGAGGCGTTACTCGCGGCGGGTTACCAGATTCAGCGTCTGGCAATGCTTGATATGTTCCCGCACACTGGACATCTGGAATCAATGGCGTTGTTTGAACACAACTGATGAGTTTCGGCTTGTCGAATTCGACAGGCAAGGGTCCCTAAAGGAGAGGACAATGGTTGCGGTAAGAAGTGCACATCTCAATAAAGCTGGTGAGTTTGACCCACAAAAATGGATCGCAAGTCTGGGGATTGCCAGCCAGCAGTCGTGTGAACGCTTAACCGAAACATGGGCCTATTGTCTGCGCACCACTCAGGGGCACCCCGACGCCGAGCTGATGCTGTGGCGCGGCATTGAAATGGTCGAAATCCTCTCGATGCTGAGCATGGATATCGAAACGCTGCAGGCTGCGCTGCTGTTCCCGCTGGCGGACGCGGAGGTGGTCACAGAAGATGTCCTTCGCGAAAGCGTGGGTAAATCCGTTGTCGCCCTGATCCACGGCGTGCGCGACATGGCGGCCATCCGCCAGCTTAAAGCCACCCACACCGATTCGGTCTCCTCTGAACAGGTCGATAACGTCCGCCGTATGCTGCTGGCGATGGTGGATGATTTCCGCTGCGTGGTGATCAAGCTTGCGGAACGCGTCGCCCATCTGCGGGAAGTGAAAGACGCGCCGGAAGATGAACGCGTGCTGGCGGCGAAAGAGTGCACCAATATCTATGCCCCGCTGGCGAACCGTCTGGGGATCGGGCAGCTGAAATGGGAGCTGGAAGATTACTGCTTCCGCTACCTGCACCCGGCGGAATACAAACGCATTGCTAAGCTGCTGCACGAGCGCCGTATCGACCGTGAACACTACATCGACGAGTTTGTCGGCGGCTTGCGTAAGTCGATGAAAGAAGAGGGCGTGAAGGCCGAAGTGTATGGCCGTCCGAAGCATATCTACAGCATCTGGCGCAAAATGCAGAAGAAGCATCTCGCCTTTGACGAGCTTTTTGACGTGCGCGCCGTGCGTATCGTGGCCGAGCGGTTACAGGACTGCTACGCCGCGCTGGGTATTGTTCACACCCATTACCGCCACATGCCGGATGAGTTTGACGACTACGTCGCTAACCCGAAACCGAACGGCTACCAGTCGATCCACACCGTGGTGCTGGGGCCGGGCGGCAAACCGGTCGAGATCCAGATCCGTACCAAACAGATGCACGAAGAGTCCGAGCTGGGCGTCGCCGCGCACTGGAAGTACAAAGAGGGCACCTCAGGGGGGGCGCGCTCCGGGCACGAAGATCGCATCGCCTGGCTGCGTAAGCTGATTGCGTGGCAGGAGGAGATGGCCGACTCCGGCGAAATGCTCGACGAAGTGCGCAGCCAGGTCTTTGATGACCGGGTCTACGTCTTTACGCCAAAAGGCGACGTGGTTGACCTGCCTGCGGGTTCAACGCCGCTCGACTTTGCCTACCACATCCACAGTGACGTGGGGCATCGCTGCATCGGGGCCAAAATCGGCGGGCGTATCGTGCCGTTCACCTATCAGCTGCAGATGGGCGATCAGGTGGACATCATTACCCAGAAGCAGCCGAACCCGAGCCGCGACTGGCTGAACCCGAACCTCGGCTATATCACTACCAGCCGCGGGCGCTCAAAAATTCACGCCTGGTTCCGCAAGCAGGATCGTGACAAGAACATCCTTGCCGGGCGTCAGATCCTTGACGACGAGCTGGAACATTTAGGCATCCACCTGAAAGAGGCGGAAAAATTCCTGCTGCCGCGCTACAACTTCAACGAGCTGGATGAGCTGCTGGCCGCCATCGGCGGCGGGGATATCCGTCTTAACCAGATGGTGAATTTCCTGCAGGCGCAGTTCAACAAACCGAGCGCGGAAGAGCAGGATGCCGCGGCGCTGAAGCAGCTGCAGCAGAAGAGCTACAACCCGCAGCACCGTAGCAAAGAGAAAGACAACGGCAGGGTGGTGGTGGAAGGCGTCGGTAACCTGATGCACCACATCGCCCGCTGCTGCCAGCCGATCCCCGGGGATGAGATCGTCGGCTTTATTACCCAGGGGCGCGGGATCTCCATCCACCGTGCGGACTGCGATCAGCTGGACGACTTACAGTCCCACGCCCCGGAACGCATCGTGGATGCGGTGTGGGGCGAGAGTTATTCTGCCGGTTATTCGCTGGTGGTGCGGGTTTCGGCCAACGACCGCAGCGGCCTGCTGCGCGACATCACCACCATTCTGGCGAATGAAAAGGTGAACGTGCTGGGAGTTGCCAGCCGCAGCGACACCCGTCAGCAGCTCGCCACCATCGATATGACTATCGAAATCTATAACCTGCAGGTACTGGGCCGGGTGCTCGGTAAGCTGAACCAGGTGCCGGATGTGATTGACGCCCGTCGTCTGCACGGCGGTTGATCTATCTCCCCGGCGGCGCGTCGCTTGCCGGGGCCACGCTTTTACATAGGCCGGGAAAGGCGTCAGCCGCTACCCGGCAACCTCGATTCAAACAGGATAAGACATGACCCAAATCGACCGCCTGCTCGGCATTATGAAACGCCTGCGCGACCCGGAAAACGGCTGCCCGTGGGATAAAGAGCAGACTTTCGCCACCATCGCCCCCTACACCCTCGAAGAGACCTATGAGGTGCTGGACGCCATCTCCCGGGAAGATTTTGACGATCTGCGCGGCGAACTGGGGGACCTGCTGTTCCAGGTGGTGTTCTACGCGCAAATGGCCCAGGAAGAGGGGCGCTTTGATTTCAACGATATCTGCGCCGCCATCAGCGACAAGCTGGAGCGCCGTCACCCGCACATCTTTGGCGATGCCACCGCTGAGAACAGCCACGAAGTGCTGGCCCGCTGGGAGCAGATCAAAAGCGCGGAGCGGGCGGAAAAGTCGCAGCATTCCGCGCTGGATGACATCCCGCTGAGCCTGCCGGCGCTGATGCGCGCGCACAAGATCCAGAAACGCTGCTCGACGGTGGGGTTTGACTGGACGACTCTCGGCCCGGTGCTCGACAAAGTGCATGAAGAGATCGACGAGGTGATGCACGAAGCGCAACAGGCGGTTGTGGATCAGGAGAAGCTGGAAGAGGAGATGGGCGATCTGCTGTTTGCCACCGTCAATCTTTCGCGTCATTTAGGGGTAAAAGCCGAAGTGGCGTTGCAAAAAGCGAACCTCAAATTCGAGCGTCGCTTCCGGGAAGTGGAGCGCATTATCGCTGCCCGCGGCCTGGAAATGACCGGCGTGGACCTCGAGGCGATGGAAGAAGTGTGGCAGGAAGTAAAACGCCAGGAATCTGATCTCTAACGGGTTTTTGCGATCAAGCGCAATTTGTGTGATTTTTTAAATGACAAGCGCTTGATTTGCGTCAAAAACATTTACCCAAAAGGGGCTATTTTCTCACTCCCAATGTGAGTCAAAGCCTGAGACAGGAGACGGAGAATGAAAGTTTGTGGCGCTCGCCGTGTTCGGGTATACTACTTTCCCGTCCTGGTTATTCCATCGTTTCACCCTAACTTCTCAGGTTCAGCATGACAACGAACTATATTTTTGTGACCGGCGGGGTTGTATCCTCTCTGGGTAAAGGCATTGCCGCAGCCTCCCTCGCAGCCATTCTTGAAGCCCGTGGCCTCAATGTGACCATGATGAAGCTGGATCCGTACATCAACGTCGATCCAGGTACCATGAGCCCAATCCAACACGGGGAAGTGTTCGTTACTGAAGACGGCGCTGAAACCGACCTGGACCTGGGTCACTATGAGCGCTTCATTCGCACCAAAATGACCCGTCGTAACAACTTCACGACTGGCCGCATCTACTCTGACGTTCTGCGTAAAGAGCGTCGCGGTGACTACCTGGGCGCAACCGTTCAGGTTATCCCACACATCACCAACGCCATTAAAGAGCGCATCATTGCCGGTGGCGAAGGCCACGACGTGGTGCTGGTTGAAATCGGTGGTACCGTAGGTGATATCGAATCCCTGCCGTTCCTTGAAGCGATTCGCCAGCTGGCGGTGGATATTGGTCGCGAGCACGCGCTGTTCATGCACCTGACCCTGGTGCCTTACATGGCTGCCGCAGGTGAAGTGAAAACTAAACCGACCCAGCACTCTGTTAAAGAACTGCTCTCTATCGGTATTCAGCCTGATATCCTGGTTTGCCGCTCCGATCGTGCGGTTCCGGCCAACGAACGTGCAAAAATTGCATTGTTCTGTAACGTGCCAGAAAAAGCCGTTATTTCAATGAAAGATGTCGATTCCATTTATAAAATCCCGGGCCTGTTGAAATCACAGGGGCTGGACGATTATATTTGTAAACGATTCAGCTTGAACTGTCCGGAAGCTAACCTGTCTGAATGGGAACAGGTTATTTACGAAGAAGCAAACCCGGCAGGCGAAGTGACTATCGGTATGGTCGGCAAGTACATTGAACTGCCGGACGCCTATAAGTCAGTTATCGAAGCGCTGAAACATGGTGGCCTGAAGAACCGCGTTACCGTCAACATCAAGCTGATCGATTCGCAGGATGTTGAAACCCGCGGTGTAGAAATTCTGAAAGATCTGGATGCTATTCTCATCCCTGGCGGCTTCGGCTACCGTGGTGTTGAGGGCAAGATCGCTACCGCACGCTATGCGCGTGAAAACAATATTCCTTACCTCGGCATTTGCCTGGGTATGCAGGTTGCGCTGATTGAATTTGCACGCAACGTGGTGGGGATGGAAAACGCGAACTCTACGGAATTTGTGCCAGACTGTAAGTACCCTGTTGTGGCGCTGATTACCGAATGGCGCGACGAAGAAGGTAACGTCGAAGTCCGTACCGAGAAAAGCGATCTGGGTGGCACGATGCGTCTGGGTTCTCAGGCTTGCCAGCTCTCTGACGACAGCCTGGTACGTCAGATGTACGGTGCGCCGGTCATCACTGAGCGCCATCGTCACCGTTACGAAGTGAACAACCTGCTGTTGAAACAAATTGAAGCCGCGGGTCTGCGTATTGCGGGCCGCTCCGGGGACGATCAGTTGGTCGAGATCATCGAAGTGCCGAACCACCCATGGTTCGTTGCCTGTCAGTTCCACCCGGAATTTACTTCTACGCCGCGTGATGGACATCCGCTGTTTGCTGGCTTTGTAAAAGCCGCCAATGAGTTCCAGAAGCGTCAGGCGAAGTAAGAAAAGTTAGAACGGCAACGCGTACCAAAGGTACGCGTTGTTTGTCTGGAGTTTTAGTTTAACTTGTACTGAGGAAAATCTAATGTCCAAAATCGTTAAAGTCATCGGTCGTGAAATCATCGACTCCCGTGGTAACCCGACTGTTGAAGCCGAAGTACACCTGGAAGGTGGTTTCGTAGGTATGGCTGCTGCGCCGTCAGGTGCTTCTACTGGTTCCCGCGAAGCGCTGGAACTGCGCGATGGCGACAAATCCCGCTTCCTGGGCAAAGGCGTAACCAAAGCGGTTGGCGCAGTAAACGGTCCTATTGCTCAGGCAATCCTTGGCAAAGATGCCAAAGATCAGGCTGGCATTGACAAGATCATGATCGATCTGGACGGTACTGAAAACAAATCTAACTTCGGTGCTAACGCAATCCTGGCTGTTTCCCTGGCGAACGCCAAAGCAGCAGCTGCTTCTAAAGGTCAGCCACTGTTCGAACACATTGCTGAACTGAACGGCACTCCAGGCAAATACTCTATGCCAGTTCCGATGATGAACATCATCAACGGCGGTGAGCACGCAGACAACAACGTTGATATTCAGGAATTTATGATTCAGCCAGTTGGCGCGAAATCCCTGAAAGAAGCAGTACGTATGGGTTCTGAAGTGTTCCACAACCTGGCTAAAGTTCTGAAAGCTAAAGGCATGAACACTGCAGTAGGTGACGAAGGTGGTTATGCACCTAACCTGGGCTCCAACGCCGAAGCACTGGCTGTAATCGCTGAAGCGGTTAAAGCAGCTGGCTACGAGCTGGGCACCGACATCACCCTGGCGATGGACTGTGCAGCATCTGAATTCTACAAAGACGGTAAATACGTTCTGGCTGGCGAAGGCAACAAAGCATTCACCTCCGAAGAGTTCACTCACTTCCTGGAAGACCTGACCAAACAGTACCCAATCGTCTCTATCGAAGACGGTCTGGACGAGTCTGACTGGACTGGTTTCGCATACCAGACCAAAGTACTGGGCGACAAAATCCAGCTGTTGGTGACGATCTGTTCGTAACCAACACCAAGATCCTGAAAGAAGGTATCGAGAAAGGCATCGTTAACTCCATCCTGATCAAATTCAACCAGATCGGTTCTCTGACCGAAACTCTGGCTGCGATCAAAATGGCGAAAGACGCTGGCTACACTGCCGTTATCTCTCACCGTTCAGGCGAAACTGAAGACGCTACCATCGCTGACCTGGCTGTTGGTACCGCTGCAGGCCAGATCAAAACCGGTTCTATGAGCCGTTCTGACCGTGTTGCTAAATACAACCAGCTGATTCGTATCGAAGAAGCACTGGGCGAAAAAGCACCATACAACGGTCGTAAAGAGATCAAAGGTCAGTAATTCATACTGAACTTTAATCTTTAGAAAAACCCGCTTCGGCGGGTTTTTTTATGTCATTACGCCGTCGGGACGCTATGACGTGTGCGTACCGCCTGTTCAATAATTTCGGCAGCCCGTGCTGCCCCTCCGGCATTTATCAGCTGAGTCTGGAGGGCGGTGATGCGCTGCGTGTACTGCTTGTTTTCCAGCAGCTCGAGAAGATGCTGGCTGAGCGTATGGCTCGGCGAAAAACGGCAGGCCTTAAGGCCAATGCCGCTGAAAACCACGCGGGCGGCGACGCCTGGCTGATCAAACGCCAGCGGCACGGCGAGGATCGGCGTGGCGGTGGCGATGGCATCCATCACCGTATTCAGCCCTGCATGGGTAATGACGGCGCTGGCATCGCGTAATACCGCCAGCTGATCGGTAAATCCTACGGTTTGCGCCCCCGCACGCGCCAGCCGGGCGGTTTGACTGGCATTTAGCCCGTCACAGTGGGCAATAAGCAAGGGCACGCCAGCCTCCCGGCAGGCGCGGGTAATCTTGCGGAACAGTCCATAGCGGTAGCCCTGCAGCGTGCCTAATGATGCAAAAACAAACCGCTTTTTATTGCCGGAAGAGACCCCTGGCGGATCGTGGCGTAGCGGACCTACCGCATGGAAGCAGGCGGGCAAGGTGCGTGGAAAATCAAAGCCTGGGATGGTCTGGCTGATTTGCGCCAATGGCGACAGGCATTGATCCAGCCTGTTACGCGCAGGCAGACCAAACGCCCGGGCATGACGGGCAATGACCCGCCCCTGTCCCGACATCAGCCAGTCATAAACATCCGCGCTGGAGGCGTATAATTTCCGGCTGCGATCGCTGGTGCCATAGCGAAAAGGCATCACCGGCAAGGGGATGGTGCTATCCCGGTTTACCGGCAGGGCGCAGCAGATGGAGATAAAGGGCAGGTTGAGCGCTTGTGCGACCAGCCCTCCTGCCGGCTCCATCTGATCTACAATCACGGCGTCAATATTGTGTTGTCTGAAGGCATGGGGCAGTTCACGGCACAGCATATCGGTAACGCTTGCCATACCTGATATCAGGCGAAAAAATCCCGGCTCATGCATCCCAGACGGCGTGGGGTGACCCACCGGGATGAAGTGCGCCTGCGGTTCCCTGAGCAGCGAGCGAGCCTCTTCCTGCTGAAAAAAAGTGACCCGATGGCCGCGCACGATAAGGTGTTTCGCCAGTGCTTCCATAGCCTGCATATGGCTGTATAACGGTAGCGTTATTACCGCAAAATGGCTCATTCTGCTTGTCCAGTATTCTGATGGCGACTCAGTCAAGGGGGTTAACGTCGACGCGAGCCGGGTGGGGGATATCTTAAAAGCGTAGCGTAAGTTTTTATGTTTTTAACATTGCCTTCTGACAACGGCTTTCCACCATAAGGCCGTTAGCCTGGCTATCCTTAAACTGACAGGAATTAAATCGTGGCCGGGGTTGTTTTGCCTGATTATGTGCGATCTGCAATAATGCCCCCCCGTAAATCTGACCAGAGATAACTATGCAGTACCCGATTAACGAGATGTTCCAGACCCTGCAAGGCGAGGGTTACTTCACCGGCGTTCCCGCTATCTTCATTCGTCTGCAGGGATGCCCGGTTGGCTGTGCCTGGTGTGATACCAAACATACCTGGGAAACGCTCAGCGATCGGGAAGTTTCACTGTTCAGCATTCTGGCGAAAACTAAAGAGAGCGACAAATGGGGCGCGGCAAACCCGGACGATCTGCTGGCGATCATTGGTCGTCAGGGCTGGACGGCGCGCCATGTGGTGATCACCGGCGGTGAACCCTGCATTCACGACCTGATGCCGCTGACCATGCTGCTGGAAAGCAACGGCTTTAGCTGCCAGATTGAAACCAGCGGCACCCACGAAGTGCGCTGTTCCCACACCACCTGGGTGACGGTATCGCCAAAAGTGAATATGCGCGGCGGGTATGACGTGCTGTCCCAGGCGCTGGAACGCGCGGACGAGATTAAACACCCGGTTGGTCGCGTACGCGATATCGAAGCGCTGGATGAACTGCTGGAAACCTTAACGGACGATAAGCAGCGGGTGATTGCCCTGCAGCCGATCTCTCAGAAAGAAGATGCCACGCGCCTGTGTATCGAGACCTGTATCGCGCGGAACTGGCGTCTGTCGATGCAGACGCACAAATATCTGAATATCGCCTGACAGCCCTGCGGCCCCTGTGATTAAGGGGCCCGCAGTCTGGGTAACAACACCCAGGTCACTACCGCCGAGCCGAGACAAATCGCACTGTTAAACAGCAGCGCGTATTGGGCGGCGCTGGCCATGCCCAGAGGCAGCAGCAGGGCATACAGCGAAGCCGTCACGGCGATCCCCATTGCTCCACCCAGCGAACTCCCCATCTTGTAGATCCCGGACGCCACGCCGACTTTACTCTCCGGCGCGTTCATCACCGCCGTGTCAGTCGATGGCGTGGCGTAACAACCCAACCCCAGGCCAAACAGGACGTTGCTCAAAAAGACGGTGACGATATAGATCTCTTTGCTTAAGAAGGTGCAGGAGATAAAGGTAATGCCGATCGCGGTCAGCACGGGCCCGGTCATCATCGGCAGGCGGGCACCATAGCGTTGCAGCAGTTTCTCCCCCACGCGGATCATGGCGAGCACGGTCACCAGATACCCCAGGGTCATCATCCCGGTTTGCAAAGGCGTCAGATGATGACCCTGCTGCAGCCAGATGCTGGTGATCATCATGGTGCCAATACAGCCGTTGAGCATGAAGTTGGAGAGCACCGCCGCGCTGTAGGCCCGGTTTTTAAACAGCGCAAAATCAATCAGCGCCGCATCGCCTTTACGCAGGCCGGTTATGATAAAGCCCAGCGCCGCCAGGATCGCCGCCCCCAGCACCGCCAGCGACAGGCCGCTACTCCAGCCCCAGCTGTGCCCTTTGCTGATAAACAGGTTGAGCAGCACCAGCATAAAGACAAAACTCAACAGCCCGCCAATATCCAGCTTATGCTGACCAGCGCTGGCGCTCCGGCTTTCGGGCGTACCGCGGATGAGCAGCAGAGCTGCCAGAGCCATCACGATGGAGAAAATAAATATCCAGCGCCAGCCCAGGCTGGTGGCGATCGCGCCGCCCACAAACGAGCTCAGGCCGCTACCACCCCAGGAGCCAATTACCCAGAAACTGATCGCCCGCTGGCGCGCTTTGCCTTCGTACCAGGTTTTAATCAGCGCCAGGGTGGCGGGCATAATGCAGGCCGCCGACAGCCCCTGGATCGCCCGTCCCAGCAGAAAGAGCACCGGCTCCCGGGCCAGAAACAGCAGGCCGCTGCCGACAATACTCAGCACCAGGCCGATAACCGTCAGGCGCACGCGACCAAACTTATCGGCAAAGCCGCCGCTGGCAACGACAAAGCAGCCGCTGAATAACGCGCTGAGGCTGACCGCCAGCGTGAGCGTCTCCAGGGAAATGTCGAGGCTATTTTTCATGGCCGGCACCACGTTGATCACCGACTGGGCAAATAACCAGAATGTCAGAACGCTCAGAACAATACCCGCCAGCAGTCGATCGTTACCTGCAAAAGCCGGGGTGCCTGTCAGGGGAACGGTACTCATTGTGCAGCCCTCCTGGGGATACGCGATTAACGCAGATAGTGTTCGGTCAGGGCGCTCCAGAGCGCGGCACCGGTGAGCAGGATCTTGTCGTTAAAGTCATAGCCCGGGTTATGCACCATGCAGCGATCCGCTTCGTCGCCGGCACCAATGGTGAAGTAACAGCCGTCGGGGTTCTTCTCAAGCATGAAGGCGAAATCTTCGCTGCCCATAAATGCACCCACGGTGGCGACCGCATCCTGTCCGAACAGATCCTGGGCGACGGTACGCACCATCTCATTGGCGGCGGGGTTATTGGTGAGTACCGGGCTGCCGTTGATATGCCGGATTGTGGCCGTGGCGTTGAAGCTTTCTGCCTGCGCAACCGCGATGTCGTGGATACGCTGCAGAACGGTCTGGCGCACCTTCTCGTTCAGCGTGCGCACGGTCAGCTTCATCAGCACTTTTTCGTTGATGATATTGGGCGCATGTCCGGCCTGAATACTGCCGACGGTGACCACCGCAGGCTCAAACGGGGTGATATTGCGCGACACAATCGACTGCAGGGCGAGGGTGATGTGGCAGGCCACCAGCGTGGCATCGACGGTATGTTCCGGCAGGGCACCGTGCCCGCCGACGCCGTTAACTTCAATGTGCAGGGTGTCAGAGGAGGCCATCATGGCGCCGTCGCGCAGGCCAATTTTGCCGAGCTTTTGCCCGGGCATATTATGCAGACCGAAAATATGGTCGCAGGGGAAGGTATCAAACAGGCCATCTTCGACCATTACCCGCCCGCCGTACAGCAGCTCTTCAGCCGGCTGGAAAATCAGGTGCAGCGTACCGTTAAAATTGCGGGTGCGCGCCAGGTATTCGGCGGCATAGAGCAGGGTGGTGGTATGGCCGTCATGGCCGCAGCCGTGGAATTTGCCCGCAACGGTGCTGCTCCAGGCTTTGCCGCTGTCCTCCTGCATCGGTAACGCATCCATATCGGCGCGCAGGCCCAGGCGTTTGCTGCCGTTGCCCACTTTCAGGGTGCCTACCACTCCGGTTTTCGCCATTCCGCGATGCACGTCGTAACCCCACTGCTGGAGCAACTCTGCGACGCGCTGGCTGGTTTGTTGCTCCTCGAAACCGATCTCAGGGTGCTGATGAAAATGGCGGCGCAGCTCAATAAACTGCGCCTCGTTGCGCTGCAGTGCTTCAACAATCGGATGTGTCATTTTTGTTATCCTTTTTTTATCAAACAATGCTAATTTCGAGTTTATGCCGATCGCAGCGACGGAAAATGCACTTTTTTGTTGTGAAGCGACGCTTTATTTCTGATTGTTTTTCATACAATTCTGTTATGACAAAAAACAGCGCGTCATTATTTGTCTTCCCGGGAGGGGCAAATGGAGCAACGGGGTAGCGAATTTTCGGTGAAGGTGCAGGACATTCGTCAGTTTCATCAGGAGGAGGACGATGCACTGACCCTGCTGTGGCTGCTGGAAGGCAGCGCGGAACTGAAAACCGACCAGCGGCAGGTGACTCTGGAGGCGGATAGCCTGACCATCGTCAACCGTAATCAACGCTGGCAGCTCACCAGCGAGAGCGGGAATACGACGATGTGCGTTGTGCTTTCCGGACGCTGGATCCAGCAGCTTTGCCACGACTTTTTCGCCCACGATTACGCCATTCCGTCCGACGCCGGGGGCGGCTGGCCCCAGTGTGATGAGCTACGCCACCTCCTGCGCCAGCTGCTGGCAAGCACCCTCATCAACGAGCAGCATCGCTACCGGCTGGAAGCAATCCGCTGGCTGAGCGAGATCCTGCTGCTGCTGACCAGCCGGTTCCAGCAGCCCGCCCGCCTGATCCTGCGGGAAAACCATCCGGGCTTAAGCAAACGTATCGCCCGGGTGGTGGAACGCATCAACGCCAGCTACACCCGACGCATTACCCTGGCAGAAATCGCCGAAAGTGAATTTGTCTCGGAAGCCTGGCTCTCCCGTCTTTTTCGTAAAGAGATGGGCGTCAGTTTTATGCAGTACATTACGACCCTGCGGCTGGAAAAGGCCTCCGATGCGCTTCGCCTGACCAGTCGCCCGCTGCACCAGATTGCGCTGGAGCAGGGATTCGCCAGTACGCGCATGATGAGCGATCTGTTCCGGCGTCATTACCAGATGGCCCCGGGAGAGTTTCGTAAACAACGACGTTCTCACCCCGGTACGCCCCGTTTACGCCAGAGCACCGGGGAGCAGCTCTACCCGGTGGCGGTGGACAGGCTTTTCAGCCTGCTGAATCAACCCGAAACGCGCGGCCGGGAGCCGTCGTCATTAACCCCGCATCCGGTGCAGGAGAGAGTACTCGATCTGCCCCTTCTCAAACCTTCCGCGCCGCTGCGCCATACCCGAATGGTGGTGACGGTGCGTGAGCTGGACGATCTGTTGCGTGAGGACGTGCGTCGGGAGCTGGAAAAGCTCGGGGAGGCGATGCCCGTTTACGGGATCGATATCGCGGAACCCTTTCTCAGCAGCCGCCTGTTTGCCAGCGGCTGGGACGATCCGCAGATGGCGGGGTATGCCTGCTGGTACAACCTTCATCAGGTCTTCACCTGGCTTGGGCAAAAACAGTGGGCGGTGCTGCTGCATACCGGCCTGACCACCCGCACTGATTTGCTTGCACGCTTTTTACAGCAGTCGGTTAATCACTTTTCACCCGATATCACCGGCAGCTGGCAGTTTGTGATGCACTGGTCGACGCAGGCGAGCGAGGAGACGCGGTCACAGGTCTGGCAGGCCCAGCGGGCGACGCTTCGCGAGTATCTGCCGCAGGCGACGTTCGGCATCTGGCACCGCTTTTCCCCCGGCCATGGTGCGCAAAATGACGAGGCGCTGCTGAACTCCACTCTTCTTACGCAGGCCGATTTTTTGGCCTGTCCGGCCGATGCCAACGAGCTTCTCGATCTGGCGCAGCTGGATCCGGCCCATCTCTCCTCCTCAGAAAATTATCCGGTACAGAAGATCCGGCAGATCCTGACCTCGCTTCGCCAGCGCAAGATCTCTCTTCCGCTATGGCTGCTGTCGTGGAACACCCTCACCGGGAATACCCGGACGACCAACGGCGGGTTTTTCCGCGGGGCACTGCTGATGCAAAACCTGCTCGGGCTTTCGGAGCAGGTCTGGCTGGTGGGGTTCTGGCTTAATTCAGGCTTACAGGGCGAAGCGCGGGCCAACAACACCATCGATACGTCGAGCCTTGCCCTGCAGTACAACCACGGCCTGCCTCGCCCCATCTACTGGGTGCTCTGGCTGTGGCGACGCCTGCGCGGTGAAATGCTGGTAAACGAAAAGAACCTTCTGCTGTTGCGCCACCACAACGGATATCAGCTGTTACTGTGCAATACGGTGGTATTTAACCCGCTGCTCTCCAGCGAAGAGGCTTTTATTCAGCGTTTTCGCCAGCAGTACCATGTCCAGTTGAAGGGGTTAAGCGGCAGATGGCGGATTAAGTGCCACCTGTTTGATCAGCACAACGGCGCGCTGTACCCCTTAATTGAAGGCGTGCGCAGTGAAAGGGGGCCGGACGAAGAGATGTGGCGCTGGGTTGAGCATAAAGCGCGTCCAATGCTGTCAATGCATGATGAACGGCTTCATGAAGGCTGGCAGATAGCGGAATCGCTGGAAAGCAACGCGCTTATGCTCTTTGAGCTCGCGCCGTTGCTTCCTCATGAGGGGGATCACTCGCCGCGATAGATGCAGCCGGCGGTGCAGGTCTCTTTGATCATCACCGCGCTCAGCAGCGGCACCAGCGGTTTCATCTCATTCCAGATCCACTTCGCCAGCACTTCGCTGGTCGGATTTTCCAGCCCTGGAATATCATTCAGATAGTAGTGATCGAGGCGGTCATAGGTCGGTTTGAACGCCGCTTTCAGTTCGGAGAAATCCATAATCCAGCCGGTATGCGGATCGACTTCACCCGTGATCTCCAGACGCACCATAAAGGAGTGCCCATGCAGGCGACCACATTTATGCCCTTCCGGGACGTGAGGCAGATGGTGGGCGGCTTCGAACATAAAATCTTTAAACAGCGTGGTGGACATCGTGGACTCTCAAAAATGCGGAAAAAACCGGCGTAGAGTACCGGAAAGTACATTTTTTATCATTAACTAAAACGGCCATTATAGGGAGGGCACCGGATGGCCAGTATAACCACTCTTTTTCTCTATATTTTTCAATCGGATAATTAATCAGTTTTATCGTTAAGAACAATAACTAAAAGAGGTTAGTCCATTTGGTTATTTATTATTTCCATCCCTTCTTTAATTGTTATGATCCGCGCCGTTAACCTTACACTCTGTTCTGTCTTTCAGATAAAAATTCAGCTTTGCTACTGGAACATAACGACGCATGACAACACAGGCCCCACCTTCAAATTTGCTTCCCCTGAACCCGGAGCAACTGGCACGCCTGCAGGCGGCCACCACTGATTTCTCGCCCACCCAGCTTGCCTGGGTATCCGGTTATTTCTGGGGAATGCTCAATCAACAGCCGGGGGCTGTGGCGAGTGCACCGGCTGCGGCCGTTGAGATCCCGGCGATTACGCTTATCTCCGCCTCGCAAACCGGCAATGCCCGCCGCGTGGCTGAAGCCCTGCGCGACGATCTGCTCGCAGCCAAACTGAACGTGAACCTGGTGAACGCCGGGGATTATAAATTTAAGCAAATCGCGTCAGAAAAACTGGTTGTCGTTGTGACCTCTACCCAGGGCGAAGGTGAGCCGCCTGAAGAAGCGGTTGCGCTGCATAAGTTCCTGTTCTCGAAAAAGGCGCCAAAACTGGCGGGCACCGCGTTTGCGGTATTCGGCCTGGGCGACTCCTCCTACGAATTCTTCTGCCAGTCGGGCAAAGATTTTGACAACAAGCTGGCCGAACTGGGTGCTGAACGCCTGCTGGATCGCGTTGATACCGACGTTGAATACCAGACCGCGGCGGCCGAATGGCGCGCACGTATTGTCGATGTGCTGAAAGCCCGCGTCCCGACCGAGACGCCAGCCCAGGCGGCAGCCACTGCCACTGGCGTGGTCAACGACATTCACACCAGCCCGTACACCAAAGAAGCCCCGCTGACGGCGAGCCTGTCGGTGAACCAGAAAATCACCGGTCGTGATTCTGAAAAAGACGTGCGCCACATCGAAATCGATCTGGGCGACTCCGGCCTGCGCTACCAGCCGGGCGATGCCCTGGGTGTCTGGTACCAGAACGATCCGGCCCTGGTGAAAGAGCTGGTTGAGCTGCTGTGGCTGAAAGGCGACGAGCAGGTCACCCTGGACGGCAAAACGCTGCCGCTCTCTGAAGCGCTGCAGTGGCATTTCGAGCTGACCGTGAATACCGCGAACATCGTGGAGAATTACGCCACCCTGACCCGCAGCGAATCCCTGCTGCCGCTGGTGGGCGACAAAGCCAAACTGCAACACTACGCAGCCACGACGCCCATCGTCGATATGGTTCGTTTCTCGCCAGCCCAGCTGGATGCTGAGGCGTTAACCAGCCTGCTGCGTCCGCTGACGCCGCGTCTGTACTCTATCGCCTCCGCGCAGGCCGAGGTGGAAAGCGAAGTTCACGTCACCGTAGGCGTGGTGCGTTACGACATCGAAGGTCGTGCCCGTGCCGGCGGCGCATCGAGCTTCCTGGCGGATCGCGTGGAAGAAGAGGGCGAGGTGCGGGTCTTTATCGAGCACAACGACAACTTCCGTCTGCCTGCCAACCCGGAAACCCCGGTCATTATGATTGGTCCGGGCACCGGCATCGCGCCGTTCCGCGCCTTTATGCAGCAGCGTGCTGCCGACGAAGCGCCGGGCAAAAACTGGCTGTTCTTCGGCAACCCGCACTTCACCGAAGATTTCCTCTATCAGGTGGAGTGGCAGCGCTACGTTAAAGAGGGCGTGCTGAGCCGTATCGATCTGGCCTGGTCCCGCGATCAAAAAGAAAAAATCTACGTACAAGACAAACTGCGCGAACAGGGCGCAGAGCTGTGGCGCTGGATCAATGACGGTGCCCACATTTATGTCTGCGGCGACGCCAATCGCATGGCGAAAGACGTTGAGCAGGCTTTGCTGGAAGTGATTGCTGAATTCGGTGGCATGGATACTGAATCGGCGGATGAATATTTAAGTGAGCTGCGCGTCGAGCGCCGTTATCAGCGAGATGTCTACTAATGAGCGAAAAACATCCTGGCCCTCTGGTGGTCGAAGGCAAACTGTCTGATGCCGAGCGCATGAAGGTTGAGAGTAACTACCTGCGCGGCACCATTGCCGAAGATTTAAATGACGGTCTGACCGGCGGTTTTAAAGGCGACAACTTCCTGCTGATCCGTTTCCACGGTATGTACCAGCAGGACGATCGCGATATTCGCGCCGAGCGTGCTGAACAGAAGCTGGAGCCGCGTCATGCGATGCTGCTGCGCTGCCGTCTGCCGGGTGGGATCATCACCACCAAACAGTGGCAGGCGATCGACAAGTTCGCCCATGACAACACTATCTACGGCAGCATCCGTCTGACCAACCGTCAGACCTTCCAGTTCCACGGCATTCTGAAGAAGAACGTGAAGCCGGTACACCAGATGCTGCACTCCGTCGGGCTGGACGCGCTGGCAACCGCCAACGACATGAATCGTAACGTGCTCTGCACCTCCAACCCGTACGAGTCCGAGCTGCACGCTGAAGCCTACGAGTGGGCGAAGAAGATCTCCGAGCACCTGCTGCCGCGTACCCGCGCCTATGCTGAGATCTGGCTCGACCAGGAGAAGGTCGCGACCACGGACGAAGAGCCGATCCTCGGCCAGACCTACCTGCCGCGTAAGTTCAAAACGACGGTAGTTATCCCGCCGCAGAACGATATCGATCTGCACGCCAACGACATGAACTTTGTGGCGATTGCCGAGAACGGCAAGCTGGTGGGCTTTAACCTGCTGGTGGGCGGCGGTCTATCTATTGAGCACGGTAACAAGAACACCTACGCCCGTACCGCGAGCGAGTTTGGCTATCTGCCGCTGGAGCACACTCTGGCGGTGGCGGAAGCGGTCGTCACCACCCAGCGCGACTGGGGTAACCGTACCGATCGTAAAAACGCCAAGACCAAATACACCCTCGAGCGCGTGGGCGTTGAGACCTTCAAAGCCGAAGTGGAGCGTCGCGCGGGCATTAAGTTTGAGCCGATCCGTCCGTACGAATTCACCGGTCGCGGGGATCGTATTGGCTGGGTTAAAGGTATCGACAATAAATGGCACCTGACGCTGTTTATTGAAAACGGCCGTATCCTGGATTATCCGGGCCGTCCGCTGAAAACCGGCCTGCTGGAGATCGCGAAGATCCACAAAGGTGAATTCCGTATCACCGCCAACCAGAACCTGATTATTGCCGGCGTGCCGGAAAGCCAGAAGGCGAAGATCGAGAAGCTGGCGCGGGATCATGCCCTGATGGACGCGGTGAAGCCGCAGCGTGAAAACTCCATGGCCTGCGTGTCGTTCCCGACCTGTCCGCTGGCGATGGCCGAAGCGGAACGTTTCCTGCCGTCATTTACTGACAAAGTGGAAGCGATTCTGGAAAAACACGGCATTCCGGACGAGCATATCGTGATGCGCGTCACCGGCTGCCCGAACGGCTGTGGCCGCGCGATGCTGGCCGAGCTGGGCCTGGTGGGTAAAGCGCCGGGTCGTTACAACCTGCACCTGGGAGGTAACCGCAGCGGAACGCGTATTCCACGTATGTATCGCGAGAACATCACGGAACCTGAAATTCTCAACTCAATTGATGAGTTAGTCGGGCGCTGGGCGAAAGAGCGCGAAGCGGGTGAAGGCTTCGGCGACTTTACGGTGCGTGCGGGCATCATTCGCCCGGTGCTCGATCCCGCCCGGGATTTCTGGGAGTAATACCGCACGGGTTTTGTAGGCCGGGCAAACGCAGTGCCGCCCGGCAAAACAGGCAAATGAGGTTCCTATGTCCGTACTCGATCTAAACGCCCTTAACGATCTGCCAAAAGTCGAACGCATTCTGGCGCTGGCCGAAACCAATGCGCAGCTGGAGAAGCTGGACGCCGAAGGGCGCGTCGCCTGGGCTCTGGAAAACCTGCCGGGTGAATACGTGCTCTCGTCGAGCTTTGGTATTCAGGCGGCGGTCAGCCTGCACCTGGTGAATAAGATCCGCCCGGACATTCCGGTGATCCTCACCGATACCGGCTACCTGTTCCCGGAAACCTACCAGTTTATTGACGAGCTGACGGACAAGCTCAGGCTGAACCTGAAGGTCTATCGCGCAGAGCAGAGCCCGGCCTGGCAGGAGGCGCGCTACGGCAAGCTGTGGGAGCAGGGCGTTGAGGGCATTGAGAAATACAACGCCATCAACAAAGTCGAGCCGATGAACCGGGCGCTTTCTGAACTCAACGCCAAAACCTGGTTTGCCGGTTTGCGCCGGGATCAGTCCGGTAGCCGGGCGTCACTGCCGGTGCTGGCGATCCAGCGTGGCGTGTTCAAAGTGCTGCCGATTATCGACTGGGACAACCGTACCGTTTACCAGTACCTTCAGCAGCATGGCCTGAAGTATCACCCGCTGTGGGATCAGGGCTATCTGTCGGTGGGCGATACCCATACCACCCGTAAATGGGAGCCGGGTATGGCAGAAGAAGAGACCCGCTTCTTTGGCCTCAAGCGCGAGTGCGGATTGCACGAAGGGTGAGTTGTTGCCCCTCACCCTAACCCTCTCCCCAAAGGGGAGAGGGGATCGTTCGGTGCCGTCTTTTCTCCCTCGCCCCTTTGGGGAGAGGGCCGGGGTGAGGGGAACTCACGGCGCTACACTTTCCCCGCCTTCGCCAGCTCTTTCACCAGCGGCAGCATCACCCGCACCACGTCCCGGCTACGGTGTTCAATCCGCTTCGGCAGTGCCTCGTCAATGTGTTGCAGATTATCCAGCCTGACGTCATGCCAGCTGGTTCCTTCCGGAAACGCCTTCGATTTTGCCCGCTGCTGATAACCATCCTTTTTGCCCAGAGACCAGTTGGTCGCTTCGACATACAGCACCGGGATCCCGGCTTTGTCGAACACCTCGCCATCATTGCAGCAGCCGGTTCCTTTCGGATACGCGGCGTTGCCGCCCGGGTTGGTGGCAGCATAGATGCCGTGGGCGCGGGCAATGGCCAGTGCCCGGTCGCGGGTTAACTTACGCACCGGCCCGGGCGTGGTTTTGCCGCTGTTGAAATAGAGCTTATCCCCCACGATTAAGTTATCGAGGTTGATCACCAGCAAGGTGTTTTTCTTCTCTGCCGCGCTCATGCGTTTGAGGACATTCTCGGCGCCCAGCCGCCCCTCTTCTTCGCCGCTGGTGGCGATAAAGCGGATGCTGTACTGGGTGGGAATATCTTTCAGCTGGTCGGCCAGCTCCAGCATCACCCCGACGCCAGCGGCGTTGTCATCAATACCCTGTAAGGTTAGGCCGCCGAGGTTGTTGTCGGCATCGCTGTCACTCATCGGGGCGTAAGTATCGAGATGCGCCAGAATAATAATCTGCTGGGCGGCTTTACCTTCGTGGGCAGCAATCACGGTGCTGCCGGTCACGTTGTGCCAGTTCTTGCTCAGATTACGGGAGGTATAGATGTAGCGGCTCTGAAAGGTGCGGATATCGCTCTGGTAGCCCATACCGGCGAACTGCTGGCGCACATAGTCAGCGGAGAGCATTTCAGCGGGGGTGCCGGTCATCCGACCCGGGAAAAAGGTGGCAATATGACGCGCCTGCGTCGCGGCAACTTCGCCCAGAGGCGGGGTCTTAGCCTGAACCGTTCCGATTAAGCAAACGCCGAGCGCCAGGGCAACGTATCGGTGGCGCATTGCGGAAAACATAGTGAGTCCTTAAAAAAATAACGCAAAATTTTAACGCGCTTAGTATGAAACTGTGACTGCGCTTACACAATTTGATTTGCTCTTAAATGCCCGGAATCACGCGCGTTAAGCACTTTTTGATATGAGCTTTTCCAGGGCGTTATTCCATTGAGTAACTACTCATTCCAATTCGTAATTTCATTCGCTCGTAGCCGCCCCCTATAGTCCCACTATTCCTGGTTGTTAGCGAGTTGTAGCATTGTGGATTACCTTCCTTTATTCGCTGCCGTAAAAGACCGCCCGGTGCTGGTTGTCGGCACCGGCGAAATCGCTGAGCGCAAAATTGCCTTTTTACACCGGGCTGGCGCGCGCGTGCAGGTTGTCGCCGAAGCGGATTTTGCTGAGTCGCAAATCGACAATGTGGTGCTGGTCATTGCCGCCACTGATAACCGGGCTCTCAACCAGCGCGTCTCGGATGCTGCCCATGCCCGTCACCGTCTGGTGAACGTGGTGGACGACCAGCCGCTTTGCTCCTTTATCTTTCCGTCTATTGTGGACCGCTCGCCGCTGCTGGTGGCCATCTCCTCTGGCGGCACTGCTCCGGTGCTGGCCCGCGTACTGCGGGAAAAAATCGAAGCGCTGCTGCCGACAAGCCTGGGCCGGATGGCCGAGAAGGCCAGCTACTGGCGCAACCACCTGAAAACCCGCCTGACCAGCGTGACGGAACGCCGTCGCTTCTGGGAGCGCGTGTTTCGCGGGCGCTTTGCCAGCCTGATGCAGGCCGGGAATGAAACGGCGGCACAGCAGCTTCTCGAAGACGAACTGGATAACCCGGGCAGCACCAGTGGGGAGATCATCCTCGTCGGAGCGGGGCCAGGTGATGCTGGCCTCCTGACCCTGCGCGGTTTGCAGGTGTTGCAGGATGCGGACGTGGTGTTCTATGACCATCTGGTGAGCGACGGCGTGCGCGAGCTGATTCGTCGCGACGCTGAGCAGATCTGCGTAGGCAAACGCGCGGGCGGACATGCTGTTCCCCAGCACGACACCAACCAGATGCTGATCGCGGCGGCCAGAGAGGGCAAAACCGTGGTGCGCCTGAAAGGGGGCGATCCCTTTATCTTCGGTCGCGGCGGCGAAGAGCTGCAGGCGGCAGCCGAAGCGGGTGTACCTTTCCAGGTGGTACCGGGGATCACCGCAGCCTCGGCGGTCACGGCCTATGCCGGTATTCCGCTCACGCACCGTGATTACGCCCAGAGCGTCACTTTCGTCACCGGCCACTACAAGGCCGACAGCACCCCGTTTGACTGGACGCATCTGGCGCAAAGCCGTCAGACCCTCGCCATCTACATGGGCACCATGAAAGCGGCGGAAATTAGCGAACAACTGATTCGCCACGGGCGCGATGCGACTACGCCTGTGGCGGTGATATCCCGCGGCACGCGCGTCGATCAGAACGTGACCACCGGAACACTACAACACCTTGCAAGCCTCGCGAAAGACGCCCCGATGCCCGCCCTGATTGTGGTGGGGGAAGTGGTGCAGCTGCACAGCACGCTCGCCTGGTTTCAAAACACTACCGACACCGAAGGGTTTGGCTCTTCGGTCGTAAATTTGGCTTAAGGAACGGTTATGGATCAAAAACGACTGACGCACCTGCGGCAACTGGAAGCGGAAAGTATTCATATTATCCGCGAAGTGGCCGCTGAGTTTGCTAATCCGGTAATGATGTACTCCATCGGGAAAGACTCCAGCGTGATGCTGCACCTGGCGCGTAAAGCGTTTTACCCGGGCACGCTGCCGTTCCCGTTGCTGCATGTGGATACCGGCTGGAAATTCCGCGAGATGTATGAGTTCCGTGACCGCACCGCCAAAGCGTACGGCTGCGAACTGCTGGTGCATAAAAACCCGGAAGGGGTGGCGATGGGCATTAACCCGTTCGTGCACGGCAGCGGTAAACACACCGATATCATGAAAACCGAAGGGCTGAAGCAGGCGCTGAACAAATACGGCTTTGATGCTGCGTTCGGCGGCGCCCGCCGCGATGAAGAGAAATCCCGCGCCAAGGAGCGTATCTACTCCTTCCGCGATCGCTTCCATCGCTGGGATCCAAAAAACCAGCGTCCGGAGCTGTGGCACAACTACAACGGCCAGATTAACAAAGGCGAAAGCATTCGCGTGTTCCCGCTCTCCAACTGGACCGAGCTGGATATCTGGCAGTACATCTATCTGGAAAATATCGAGATCGTTCCTCTGTATCTGGCGGCTGAACGCCCGGTGCTGGAGCGCGACGGCATGCTGATGATGGTGGATGACGATCGTATCGATCTGCAGCCTGGCGAAGTGATCAAAAAGCGGATGGTGCGTTTCCGTACCCTCGGCTGCTGGCCGCTGACCGGCGCGGTGGAGTCTGACGCGCAGACGCTGCCTTCGATCATTGAAGAGATGCTGGTCTCAACCACCAGCGAGCGACAGGGGCGCGTGATTGACCGCGACCAGGCAGGCTCGATGGAGCTGAAGAAACGTCAGGGTTATTTCTAAGGAGCCGCCATGAATACCACTATTGCTCAACAGATTGCCAATGAAGGCGGCGTCGAAGCCTACCTGCACGCCCAGCAGCACAAAAGTTTGCTGCGTTTCCTGACCTGCGGCAGCGTGGACGACGGGAAAAGCACCCTGATTGGCCGTCTGCTGCACGATACCCGTCAGATCTATGAAGATCAGCTCTCATCACTGCACAACGACAGCAAGCGTCACGGCACCCAGGGCGAGAAACTCGATCTGGCCCTGCTGGTGGATGGCCTGCAGGCGGAGCGCGAGCAGGGCATCACCATCGACGTGGCCTATCGCTATTTCTCCACCGAGAAGCGTAAATTTATTATCGCCGACACCCCGGGGCATGAGCAGTACACCCGCAATATGGCGACCGGCGCCTCCACCTGCGACCTGGCGATCCTGCTGATCGACGCCCGTAAAGGGGTGCTGGATCAGACCCGTCGCCACAGCTTTATTTCCACGCTGCTGGGGATCAAACACCTGGTGGTGGCGGTCAACAAGATGGATCTGGTCAACTTCAGCGAAGAGAAGTTTAACGAGATCCGCGAAAGCTACCTGACCTTTGCCGAGCAGCTGCCGGGCAACCTCGATATCCGCTTTGTGCCGCTGTCGGCGCTGGAAGGGGATAACGTGGCGTCCCAGAGCGTCAGCATGCCGTGGTACAGCGGACCGACGCTGCTGGAAGTGCTGGAGACCGTTGAGATCCAGCGCAGCGTGGAAACGCAGCCGATGCGCTTCCCGGTGCAGTACGTGAACCGCCCGAACCTCGATTTCCGTGGCTTCTCCGGCACTATTGCCTCCGGCAACGTGCAGGTCGGCCAGCGCGTGAAAGTCCTGCCATCCGGCGTGGAATCAGCGATTACCCGTATCGTTACCTTTGACGGCGATCTGCAGGAAGCCGGGGCAGGGGAAGCGGTAACGCTGGTGCTGAAAGACGAAATTGATATCAGTCGCGGCGACTTGCTGGTAGATGCGCAGGAGACGCTGCCTGCGGTGCAAAGCGCCTCTGTGGATGTGGTGTGGATGGCTGAACAGCCGCTGAGCCCGGGCCAGAGCTACGACATCAAGATTGCCGGCAAGAAAACCCGCGCCCGCGTGGACGGCGTTCAGTACCAGGTCGACATCAACAACCTGGCGCAGCACAGCGTCACTGAACTGCCGCTGAACGGCATCGGGCTGGTGGATTTCACCTTCGACGAACCGCTGGTGCTGGATCGGTATCAGCAGAACCCGGTGACCGGGGGCTTAATCATTATCGACCGTCTGACCAACGTCACCGTTGGCGCAGGGATGGTGCGCGAGCCTAAATCGCAGGCGAGCGCGGTGCCGTCGGAATTCAGCGCCTTTGAGCTGGAGCTGAACGCGCTGGTACGCAAACACTTCCCGCACTGGGGCGCGCGCGATCTGCTGGGAGGCAAGTAATGGCGCAGCATGATGAGAACGTCGTCTGGCATCCTCATCCGGTCACGGTGGCCGAACGCGAACAACTCCACGGTCATCGTGGGGTTGTGCTGTGGTTTACCGGGCTCTCGGGTTCCGGTAAGTCCACCGTCGCGGGCGCGCTGGAAGAGGCGCTGCACAAACTTGGCGTCAGCACCTATCTGCTGGATGGCGACAACGTGCGCCACGGGCTGTGCAGCGATCTCGGCTTTAGCGATACGGATCGCAAAGAGAACATCCGTCGGGTGGGCGAAGTGGCCAGCCTGATGGCCGATGCCGGGCTGGTGGTGTTAACCGCCTTTATCTCACCGCATCGCGCCGAGCGGCAGATGGTGCGTGAGCGGGTGGGTAATAGCCGCTTCATTGAAGTGTTTGTTGATACCCCGCTGGAAATCTGCGAACAGCGCGATCCGAAAGGGCTCTACAAAAAGGCCCGCGCCGGCGAGCTGAAGAATTTCACCGGCATCGATGCGGTCTACGAAGCGCCGGAAACCCCGGATATCCACCTCGAAGGTCAACAATTGGTAACAAATTTAGTAGGCCAATTATTAGACCTGCTCCGGCAGGGCGATATTATCAGATCCTGAGATGGTATTGAGGGGAGCGAATAACTCCCGTCAATATGTCACGGTCACAGGATCAGCTATGCGGAACAGCGAAAACTACATCATCACCGGGTCGGACACAGTATCGGCAAATGACGAGACGACCTGGTCTTTTCCTGGGGCGTTTGTCGGCTTTGCGTCATGGCTGATGGCACTGGGGATCCCTTTCCTGTTTTACGGCAGCAACACGCTGTTTTTCTTCCTTTATACCTGGCCTTTCTTCCTTGCACTGATGCCCGTTGCCGTTGTGGTGGGGATCGCGCTGCACTCTCTGCTTAACGGCAAGCTGCTCTACAGTTCGCTTTGCACCGTGATGACGGTGGTGGCAATGGTCGGACTGTTATTTTTGTGGCTCATGGGATAAGTTCATCCATAATTCAAACCGTAACCAACTATGTGACATTGTTGGCTTGCGCGAATCTGCAAAAAAAATGTGGTACATTTGCCCGCAATGTTGCGGCATCTCTGTAGCCCCGATGTAGAGTCGTGGGGAAAGTTATGGGATGATGATGCCGTTTTTCAGGGGGCAGGATGGGTAAACTTACGCTGCTGTTGCTGGCTCTGCTGGTCTGGCTTCAGTATTCGCTGTGGTTCGGTAAGAACGGCCTTCACGATTACAGTCGCGTCAGCGATGACGTGACGGCGCAGCAGGCTACAAACGGCAAACTTAAAGCGCGAAACGATCAACTGTTTGCGGAAATTGACGATCTCAATGGCGGCCAGGAAGCCATTGAAGAGCGCGCGCGCAACGAACTCAGCATGACTAAGCCGGGCGAAACCTTCTATCGTCTGGTGCCGGATGCGTCTAAACGCAACCAGGGCTCAGTACAAAACACTCGATAATCAGGCCCAGGATTACGCCATGGCAGTAACTTTTTCGAACGTATGCGCCGTTGTGCCAGCCGCCGGGTTTGGCCGGCGCATGCAGACTGAATGTCCTAAACAATACCTTTCAATTGGTGATAAAACGATCCTTGAGCACACCGTGGCGGCGCTGCTGGCGAACCCACGCGTGACGCGGGTCGTTATCGCTATCAGCCCGGGCGACGCCCGCTTTGCCGCGCTACCGCTTGCAGCTCACCCGCAGGTTACCGTGGTTGACGGCGGCGCAGAGCGTGCCGATTCGGTGCTGGCGGGATTGCAGGCCGCCGGTGACGCGCAGTGGGTGCTGGTGCATGATGCGGCGCGTCCGTGTCTGCATCAGGACGATCTGGCGCGGCTGCTGGCGATCAGCGAAACCAGCCGCGTGGGCGGCATTCTGGCGACGCCGGTTCGCGATACCATGAAACGCGGCGAGCCGGGGCTGCAGGCCATCGCGCACACCGTGGAGCGCATTGACCTCTGGCATGCGCTCACGCCGCAATTTTTCCCTCGCGAGCTGCTGCACGCCTGCTTAACCCGTGCGCTGAACGAAAGCGCAACCATCACCGACGAAGCTTCGGCGCTGGAGTACTGCGGTTTTCATCCGGAACTGATTGAAGGGCGCGCAGATAATATAAAAGTGACGCGCCCCGAAGATTTACAGCTGGCAGAATTTTATCTTACCCGTTCGACCCATCAGGAGAAGGCATAATGCGAATTGGACATGGTTTTGACGTACACGCCTTTGGCGGCGAGGGCCCAATTATCATTGGCGGCGTACGCATCCCTTATGAAAAAGGACTGCTGGCGCATTCTGATGGCGATGTTGCCCTGCACGCGTTAACCGACGCGCTGCTGGGTGCGGCGGCGCTGGGCGATATCGGCAAGCTGTTCCCGGACACCGATCCGGCCTTTAAGGGCGCCGACAGCCGCGAGCTGCTGCGCGAAGCCTGGCGCCGGATTCAGGCCAAAGGCTACACCCTCGGCAACGTGGACGTGACCATTATTGCCCAGGCTCCGAAAATGCTGCCGCACATCCCCCAGATGCGCGTGTTTATCGCCGAAGATCTCGGCTGCCATATGGACGATGTCAACGTCAAAGCGACCACTACCGAGAAGCTCGGCTTTACCGGTCGCGGTGAAGGCATTGCCTGTGAAGCCGTGGCGCTGCTGGTGAAGGCGGCCAAATGATCGACTTCGACAACCTGACGTACCTGCACGGTAAACCACAGGGCACGGGCCTGCTGAAGGCCAATCCGGAAGATTTCGTGGTGGTAGAAGATCTGGGCTTTGAGCCGGACGGCGAGGGCGAGCACATTCTGGTGCGGATCCTGAAAAACGGCTGCAACACCCGTTTTGTCGCCGAGGCGCTGGCAAAGTTCCTGAAAATTCACGCCCGTGAAGTGAGCTTTGCCGGGCAGAAAGACAAACACGCCGTCACGGAACAGTGGCTCTGCGCCCGGGTTCCGGGTAATGGGATGCCCGATTTAAGCCAGTTCCAGCTTGAAGGCTGTCAGGTGCTGGAATACGCCCGTCACAAGCGCAAATTGCGTCTCGGAGCGCTTAAGGGCAACGCCTTTACCCTGGTGCTGCGCGAGGTGAGCAACCGCGATGAGGTTGAACAGCGTCTGACGGCAATCAACGAGCAGGGCGTGCCGAACTATTTCGGCGCACAGCGTTTTGGCATTGGCGGCAGTAACCTGCAGGGCGCCCTGCGCTGGGCGCAAAGCAATGCCCCGGTGCGGGATCGCAATAAACGCAGTTTTTGGTTGTCGGCAGCCCGCAGCGCGTTGTTTAATCAAATCGTCAGCGAGCGGCTGAAAAAAACAGACGCGAATCAAGTTGTTGTCGGCGATGCGCTACAATTAGCGGGACGCGGCAGCTGGTTTGTCGCCACTGATGAAGAAATGAGCGATGTGCAGGCGCGCGTCAATGCGAAAACTCTGCTGATCACTGCGGCCCTGCCGGGTACCGGCGACTGGGGTCCGCAGGGTGATGCGCTGCGTTTTGAGCAGGCTGCCATCGCCGATGAAACAGAGTTATGCTCACTGCTGGTGCGGGAAAAAGTCGAAGCGGCACGCCGGGCGATGCTGCTCTATCCGCAACAGTTGAGCTGGAACTGGTGGGATGACGTAACCGTCGAGCTACGTTTCTGGCTGCCGGCTGGCAGCTTTGCCACCAGTGTTGTCAGGGAACTTATCAACACTTCGGGTGACTATGCGAATATTGCTGAGTAACGATGACGGGATCCATGCGCCAGGCATTCAGACGCTGGCTAAAGCGCTACGTGAGTTCGCCGAGGTGCAGGTGGTGGCTCCCGATCGTAACCGCAGCGGTGCCTCTAACTCGTTAACCCTCGAGTCGTCTCTTCGCACCTTTACCTTCGACAATGGCGATATCGCCGTTCAGATGGGCACTCCGACCGACTGTGTCTTTCTGGGCGTCAATGCGCTGATGCGTCCCCGCCCGGACGTGGTGGTCTCCGGCATCAATGCCGGACCCAACCTGGGCGATGACGTGATCTACTCCGGAACGGTAGCCGCCGCAATGGAAGGACGCCACCTTGGCTTTCCTGCCCTGGCGGTCTCGCTCAACGGCCATCAGCACTATGACACCGCCGCCGCAGTCACCTGCGCCATTCTGCGTGCCCTGAGCCGCGAGCCGCTGCGCACCGGACGCATCCTCAATATCAACGTGCCGGATCTGCCGCTGGATGAAATCAAAGGCATCCGCGTGACGCGCTGCGGTAGCCGCCACCCGGCGGATAAAGTGATCCCGCAGGAAGATCCGCGCGGCAACACGCTGTACTGGATTGGCCCGCCGGGCGAAAAACACGATGCCGGGCCGGATACTGATTTTGCCGCCGTGGATGAAGGCTACGTTTCCGTCACCCCGCTGCACGTAGATTTGACCGCGCATAACGCGCAGGATGTGGTTTCAGGCTGGCTGGATCGTGCCGGGGTGAGCTCGCAATGGTAAGCAATCGTGTACAAACTCTTCTGAATCAATTACGCAGTCAGGGTATTGCTGACGAGCGGGTGCTGGACGCCATCTCGCGGGTGCCGCGGGAAAAGTTCGTGGATGAGGCGTTTGAGCACAAAGCATGGGAAAACGTCGCGTTACCGATAGGGCAGGGGCAAACTATCTCCCAGCCGTATATGGTGGCGCGCATGACAGAGCTGCTGGAGCTGACCCCGGACTCGCGGGTGCTGGAGATTGGCACCGGTTCGGGATACCAGACCGCCATTCTGGCGCACCTGGTGCATCATGTCTGCTCGGTTGAACGCATCAAAGGGCTGCAGTGGCAGGCGCGCCGTCGCCTGAAGCAGCTCGATTTACACAATGTTTCTACCCGTCACGGGGATGGCTGGCAGGGCTGGAAGGCACGCGGCCCGTTTGATGCCATTATCGTGACGGCTGCACCGCCTGAGATCCCGGATGCGCTGATGGCGCAGCTGGATGACGGCGGGATCCTCGTTTTACCGGTGGGCGATGAACATCAGCTGTTGAAGCGTGTTCGTCGACGGGGCAACGAGTTCATCATCGATACCGTAGAAGCCGTACGTTTCGTGCCTCTGGTGAAAGGAGAGCTGGCCTGAGACTCGGATTATTCCAGGGTTTTTCAGGCAAATTCAGCGTATGGTGTGGCGCAAAACGTTGTGACACTACGGTAATTTTAAGTCACTGGTAACTAAAAATAATCCTGGGGGATAAATGAGCGCGGGAAGCCCAAAATTCACCATCAGCCGTGTTGCGGCATTGTCACTGGTTTCCATCTGGCTGGCCGGTTGTACATCGAATAATGCCCCTGCGCCTGTCAGTTCGGTTGGCGGCAGCAATGGTACCAGTACGGGCAATCCATCCGGCGGCATGCTGATCACCCCTCCACCGAAGATGGGTACTCCGGCGGCACAGCAAACTCCGCAAATCCAGCCTGTTCAGACACCGGTTACCCAGCCAACTCAGATTCAGCCAGTGGATCAGCCTGTTCAGACCGAAAATGGCCGCATTGTGTATAACCGTAAGTATGGGAACATTCCGAAAGGAAGCTATACCGGCGGTAGCACGTACACCGTAAAACGCGGCGATACCCTCTTCTATATTGCCTGGATCACCGGGAACGATTTCCGTGACCTTGCTCAACGAAATAACGTCCAGGCCCCGTATGGCCTGGAAGTTGGCCAGACGCTGCAGGTGGGTAACGCAACGGGTAAACCGCTCACGCCTGGCAACACCGTTTCTGCGGCTGACGTAACGGCGCAAAATAACAGTGTGATGCCTGTGCAAAAATCAAGCACAGTGGTTGCGTCGCAACCGACAATTACGTATTCTGAGGATTCAGGTGAACAGAGTGCTAACAAGATGTTGCCGAATAATAAGGGGACTGCGACCGTTGTCACAGCGCCCGTTACGGCACCTGTGGTTAGCTCTACCGCACCCGTTGCCAGCAGTGTGACGTCCAGCTCAACGATTTCTTCGTGGCGCTGGCCGACTGAAGGCAAGGTTATCGAGAACTTTTCTTCCTCCGAGGGGGGAAATAAAGGGGTCGATATCGCAGGGAGTAAGGGACAGGCTATTATCGCGACCGCAGATGGTCGTGTTGTATACGCCGGTAACGCTCTGCGCGGTTACGGTAATCTTATTATCATCAAACACAACGATGATTACCTGAGTGCCTACGCCCATAACGATACGATGCTGGTCCGGGAACAACAAGAAGTTAAGGCGGGGCAAAAAATAGCTACTATGGGTAGCACCGGAACCAGTTCTACACGCTTGCATTTTGAAATTCGTTACAAGGGGAAATCCGTAAACCCGCTGCAGTATTTGCCGCAGCGATAATTTGGCGGGACATATCTTTTGATATGTTGCGCCCAGGGATCACGGGTAGGAGCCACCTTTATGAGTCAGAATACGCTGAAAGTTCATGATTTAAATGAAGACGCGGAGTTTGATGAGAACGGAGCAGAGGCTTTTGACGAAAAAGCCTTAGTAGAAGAGGAACCCAGTGATAACGATTTAGCTGAAGAAGAGCTGTTATCGCAGGGCGCCACACAACGTGTGCTGGATGCGACTCAGCTTTACCTTGGGGAGATTGGTTATTCCCCACTGTTAACAGCCGAAGAAGAAGTTTACTTCGCGCGCCGGGCATTACGTGGTGATGTGGCTTCACGTCGTCGCATGATTGAAAGTAACCTGCGTCTGGTGGTTAAGATTGCCCGTCGTTACAGCAATCGTGGTCTGGCTCTGCTGGATCTGATTGAAGAGGGCAACCTTGGGCTGATCCGCGCAGTAGAGAAATTTGACCCAGAGCGTGGGTTCCGTTTCTCAACTTATGCGACCTGGTGGATCCGACAGACCATCGAACGGGCAATCATGAACCAGACCCGTACGATCCGACTGCCTATTCACATTGTTAAAGAGTTGAACGTCTATCTGCGTACCGCACGCGAGTTGTCCCATAAGCTGGACCACGAGCCAAGCGCGGAAGAGATTGCCGAACAGCTTGATAAACCTGTTGATGATGTCAGCCGTATGCTGCGTCTCAACGAGCGTATTACCTCCGTCGACACCCCGCTGGGTGGCGATTCCGAGAAAGCGCTGCTGGACATCCTGGCCGATGAAAAAGACAACGGTCCGGAAGACACCACGCAGGACGATGATATGAAACAGAGCATCGTCAAATGGCTGTTCGAACTGAACGCCAAACAGCGTGAAGTGCTGGCACGTCGTTTCGGTCTGCTGGGGTATGAAGCTGCGACACTGGAAGATGTCGGTCGTGAAATCGGCCTGACCCGTGAACGTGTTCGTCAGATTCAGGTTGAAGGTCTGCGTCGCCTGCGTGAAATCCTGCAGGGGCAAGGTCTGAATATCGAAGCGCTGTTCCGCGAGTAAGCACCTTTTCGACAAAAAAGGCCCGTCGAGAGACGGGCCTTTTTCTTTTGTGTCACGGTTGCGCGGTTTCGTGCAGCAGACGCCACGTAATGGCATCGCCTTCCTGATTCAGAACGGCGCTGGACCAGCGCACGTTTACCGGCTGATCCGGGCGGGTCTGCGTTTCACGATAGTGAAGCACCGCGCCGTTGTCCCAGGTCTGTAATGTCGTTAAATCATCAATCGCAATTTTCAGTCCCGGACGGCTGCCGCGCTGGTCTTCAAGGAAACGCGCCAGCGCGGGATAATCCAGGTGTGCGCCGCTGGGGGCGATCATCAGGAAGTCCTCGCGAAAACGGGCGAGCAGGGCATCGAGATCGCCTTCTCCCTGGCCTAACCAGTTTTCTAACGCGATGTGAGCATCGATAATTTCGTTTTCGTAGCAGGTCACTCTTTCTCCTTAAACATCATTTGTGGACTAAATGCCTGATAAAAAAGCCGGGTGGCGGCTACGCCTTACCCGGCCTACAAAAGTTTCGTACGCCCGGCAAGCGCAGCGCCGCCGGGCGATACAGACCGCAGAGATCTATACCAAATTCTTCAACCGGTAGATCCATTCCAGAGCCTGACGCGGCGACAGGGAATCCGGGTCGAGGTTCTCCAGCGCTTCCAGGGCCGGGGAGGTCTCTTCCGCAGGCACCAGCAACGACATCTGCGTGCCGTCCACCTGGGTGGCCGCCGCGTTTGGCGCCAGGCTCTCCAGCTCGCGCAGTTTCTGGCGCGCACGCTTGATCACCTCTTTCGGCACCCCTGCCAGCGCCGCCACGGCCAGGCCGTAACTTTTGCTCGCCGCGCCATCCTGCACGGTGTGCATAAAGGCGATGGTATCGCCGTGCTCCAGCGCATCCAGATGAACGTTCGCCACGCCCTCCATTTTCTCCGGCAGCTGCGTCAGCTCGAAGTAGTGGGTGGCAAACAGGGTCAGCGCCTTAATCTTATTGGCCAGGCTTTCGGCACAGGCCCATGCCAGCGAGAGCCCGTCATAGGTAGAGGTTCCGCGGCCAATCTCATCCATCAGCACCAGGCTGTATTCCGTGGCGTTGTGCAGAATGTTGGCGGTTTCGGTCATCTCCACCATAAAGGTGGAGCGACCGCTCGCCAGATCGTCCGCTGCGCCTACGCGGGTAAAGATGCGATCCACCGGGCCAATCTCCACCTTTTGCGCCGGAACGTAGCTGCCGATGTAGGCCAGCAGGGCTATCAGCGCGGTCTGGCGCATATAGGTACTTTTACCGCCCATGTTCGGCCCGGTAATGATCAGCATCCGGCGCTGCGTCGACAGGTTCAGCGGGTTGGCGATAAACGGTTCGTTCAGCACCTGCTCCACCACCGGATGTCGCCCCTCGGTAATGCGTACGCCCGGCTTATCGGTAAAGGTCGGGCAGCAGTAGTTCAGCGTCTCGGCGCGCTCTGCCAGGTTGACCAGCACGTCCAGCTCCGCCAGCGCAGCGGCGCTCTGCTGTAAATCCGCAAGGTGCGGCATCAGCATGTCGAACAGGGCGTCATACAGCTGCTTTTCCAGCGCCAGGGCTTTACCCTTGGAGGTGAGGACCTTGTCTTCGTACTCTTTCAGCTCAGGAATAATGTAGCGCTCGGCGTTTTTCAGCGTCTGGCGGCGCACGTAGTGGATAGGCGCCAGATGGCTCTGCCCGCGGCTGATCTGAATGAAGTAGCCGTGTACCGCGTTATAACCCACTTTCAGGGTGTCGAGCCCGAGCCGCTCACGCTCGCGGATCTCCAGTTTATCCAGATAATCCGTCGCGCCATCGGCCAGCGCGCGCCACTCGTCCAGCTCTTCATTGTAACCCGGGGCAATAACGCCGCCGTCGCGTACCAGTACCGGTGGGGCATCGATGATGGCCTTTTCCAGCAGCTCGCGCAGTTCGCTAAATTCACCCATGGTGTCGCGCAGTTTCTGCACCGGGGCGCAGTCGATCTCCGCCAGCTGGCTGCGCAGTTCAGGCAACTGCTGGAAGGCATGACGCATGCGGGCTAAATCGCGTGGGCGAGCGGTACGCAGCGCCAGTCGCGCCAGAATACGCTCCAGATCGCCGACCTGACGCAGCACCGGCTGCAGCTCGCTGTAGCGATCCTGCAGTGCGCCAATGGTCTGCTGGCGTCCGGTCAGCGTGGCGGTATCGCGCACCGGCATATGCAGCCAGCGTTTGAGCATGCGGCTGCCCATCGGGGTGACGGTGCTGTCGAGCACCGAGGCCAGCGTGTTTTCCACGCCGCCGGAGAGGTTCTGGGTGATCTCCAGATTGCGGCGGGTGGCGGCATCCATAATGATGCTGTCCTGCTGGCGCTCAATGGTGATGGAGCGGATATGCGGCAGGGCGGTGCGCTGGGTATCTTTGACGTACTGCAGCAGACAGCCTGCGGCGCACAGGCCGCGCGGCGCGTTTTCAACGCCAAAGCCGGTCAGATCGCGGGTGCCAAACTGCAGGTTGAGCTGCTGGCGCGCGGTGTCGATTTCGAACTCCCACAGCGGACGGCGACGCAGACCGCGACGCCCTTCAAGCAGACCCATCTCGGCGAAATCTTCTGCATACAGCAGCTCCGCAGGATTGGTGCGCTGCAGCTCGGCGGCCATGGTTTCGCGGTCGGCCGGTTCGCTCAGGCGAAAGCGCCCGGAGCTGATATCCAGCGTGGCATAGCCGAAGCCTTTGCTGTCCTGCCAGATGGCGGCGAGCAGATTATCCTGGCGCTCCTGCAACAGCGCTTCATCGCTGATGGTGCCAGGGGTGACGATGCGCACCACCTTGCGCTCAACCGGGCCTTTCGAGGTGGCCGGATCGCCAATCTGTTCACAGATGGCGACCGACTCCCCCTGATTCACCAGCTTCGCCAGGTAGTTCTCTACCGCATGGTGCGGAATACCGGCCATCGGGATAGGTTCACCTGCCGAGGCTCCGCGTTTGGTCAGGGAGATGTCGAGCAGCTGCGAGGCGCGTTTCGCATCGTCATAAAACAGCTCGTAAAAGTCGCCCATCCGGTAAAAAAGCAGGATCTCCGGATGCTGAGCTTTCAGCTTCAGATACTGCTGCATCATCGGGGTATGGGCGTCAAAATTATCAGTAGTGGTCATGGAATGATGATGTCCATTTCTTTGAAAATAGTGCGTTTCAGGCGACGTCAGGGTCGTGTAATGGCGCTATTGTCGCATGAAAAAAAGACCCGGCGCAGCAAAATGTCGTGACTTTACGAGGCCTCTTCCGTAACCAGTTCAATCACTAATTTCCCCTGTTCCACCTGCACCCGTACCCGGGAGTGGGTTTTAAAACCAGCCTCCTCCAGCCAGTCGCCCTTTAAGCTCAGCGCGGCGTGTACGCTGTAGCGCGTCGGGATCTTGGTCTTGCGATCTTCGTGACGCTTTCTGAAATAGCCCACGGTGAGCTGACGGTGCGGTCTGGAAATACAGATATCTGACATAAAAACTCCTTTTTCTCAGGCAAGGATCCGGTGATAAAACACCTGTATAAAATGCCAGTAAAACACGCTGACGACAAATGCATAACTGCGAGGCGCCTTCAGGAAATGGAATGTAAAAGATGAAATCGGGCTGAACATCGGAGCTGAAAGGCGTATTATTAATGCAACTTATAATCAGGTATCAGGCTATGTCAGGAAAACGCATCGCACGTGAGAAAGAGACCATCCGTAAGATGATCTCGCTGTATGAAAAGCAGTGCCCGCAGGCGTCGAAAGAGGCGGGGCACTACGCGGCGCTGAACGAGTACGCCGACAAGCGGCTGGATAAATGCGTCTTTGGCGAAGAGAAACCGGCCTGCAAGCAGTGCCCGGTCCACTGCTATCAGCCGGCTAAACGTGAGGAGATGAAACAGGTGATGCGCTGGGCGGGGCCGCGCATGCTGTGGCGTCATCCGATATTAACCGTGCGCCATCTGATCGACGATCGCCGCCCGGTGCCTGAGCTTCCGGAAAAGTACCGCCCGAAAAAGTAATCCCTCAGACCCGCGGTCTGCGCATTGGGCGGCAAATCACCACCATAGCGATGGCGCTGCACAGCGGGAACACCGCCAGCACCAGCCACGGAACGATTGCCCCGACGGACGGGGTCAGCGCCTGGTCGAGCAGATCGCCAAGCAGTAAATTCCCCGCCAGTACCGCACAGCCGCCTGCGGTGGCCAGTGCGCCATAGTGCGCGCCTAAGGTCGACTCGCTGGCAAACCATGGCACCACGTCTTTCCCCGCAGGTACCAGCAGCATCTGCCCGGTGGTCAGCAGCGTGACAAAGCAGGCCGCAGGCAGCAGACGCAGTAACCCGGTTGCTGGTTCTGAGGACGCAAACAGCGCGACGCTCAGAAACGCGCTTGCTATAAGCAAAAATCCCACCGGCAGGATGCGCACCGCGCCTACCCGCCGGGCAAAGCGCGCCAGCGGCAGTTGAAAGAGGATCACCAGCCCGGATGCCAGCATAAACAGCGGGCCGAGATCTTTCTCGCTGCCGCCCGCGCGCTGGATCTCCACCGGCAGCGCCAGATAGAGCTGGTTATAGCTTAACAGCCAGCTGCTCCAGGCGATGATAAAGGCCACGAACCGCGGCTGGCGAAAGGTGGTCCACCATGGCGTGATGTGCAGCGCCTGGTTTTTATGTGTCCCCGCAGGCAGACAGAAGAACAGCACAATCAGCGCCACCACAAAGACCGCGGCACCCGCCAGCGCCACCTGGCGAAAACCGAGACCGGTGAGCAAAGCACCCGCCACCGGGCCAAGCACCGCCCCCAGCTCGCCGCACACCGCAAACAGGGCGAACCACTCGGCGCGGCTGCGTTTGCCCTGCGCCTCGCTGCGGGTTCCGGCTTTTGCCAGTAACGCTTCGATGGAGGGGGAGAAGAGCGCGCCGCCGATCCCGGTGAGGCACGCCCCGGCGATAATCACCGGCAGACTGTAGCCAAAGGCCAGCAGCAGATAGCCCACCACCCGCACGACGCAGCCGCACAGAATAATGACGCGCGCGCCGTAGCGGTCGGAGAGGGCACCGCCGACGATAAACATCCCCTGCTGCGAGAAGGTGCGCAGCCCGAGCACCAGGCCGATAAGCCCCCCGGAGAGCAGCATATCGTCGCGCAAAAAGATCGCCAGGAAGGGGACGACGGCATAAAAACCAATGTTGAAAACAAACTGGCTGCCCAGCAGAACGGGCGGCCAGAGTTGCGTGGCGGGACGAATCACTGTCACCTGTTACCTCGCCTCAGACGAGGAAGTGGATATGTTTTTTGCCATGGTCGGGGGAGAGTTCAATACGGGTTTTCACCCGGAATATCTCCCACAGCAGCTCTTCGGTCAGGATCGCCTGCGGCGTACCGCTGGCCACCACGCGCCCTTTCTGCATCACGATGAGCGCATCGCAGAACATGGAGGCATGGTTAAGATCGTGAATGGCGACGATGCTGGTGACCGGAAGCTGGCTGATCAACTGCATCAGCTGCATCTGATGGTGAATATCGAGGTGGTTGGTGGGTTCATCCAGCAGGATTTCGGTCGGCATCTGCGCCAGCGCCCGGGCAATGTGCACCCGCTGGCGCTCACCGCCGGAGAGGCTCAGCCAGCCCTGCTCGCTGTGATGCAGCATATCCACCGTCTTTAGCGCCTGGGTGACCGTTTCGTCATCCTGCGCCGTCCAGCCGGAGAACGGGGAGTGGTGCGGAATACGCCCCAGCTTGACCACGTCACGCACGCGCATGTTGGCGTCGGTCATACCGTGCTGTTCCACAAAAGCGACCCGACGGGCGAGCTGCTTTTTCGGGATGCCGGTGATGCTTTTGCCGTCCACCGCGACGGTGCCGCTGTGCGGGCGGCGCAAACCGGCCAGGATCCGCAGCAGCGACGATTTGCCGGAGCCGTTTGGCCCCAGCAGGCCCACGGTCTGCCCCTGGGATACCGCCAGCGAGACATTATCGACGATGACCTTTTTACCCACCTTCCAGGTGATATTTTCAGCAGTGATGCTCATCACTTATTCCTTGAACGATAGATAATCACGGCAAAGAACGGCACGCCCACCAGCGCGGTGACGACGCCGACCGGCAGGCTTTGCGGGGCGATCAGCAGGCGGGAGGCGATATCCGCCAGCACCATCAGGATGGCACCCGCCAGCGCGCTGGCGATAAGCAGCGTGCGGTGCAGCGGCCCAAAGAAGAAGCGCATCATGTGCGGCACCACCAGGCCGACAAAGCCGATGGAGCCCGCCATGCTGACGATGGTTGCCGTCATTAAGGCGGTGACGATAAACAGGATCAGGCGTACCCAGGGCACGGCGATCCCGAGCGAGGCGGCGGCATCGTCGCCAAAGGTGAAGGCGTCCAGCGCCCGGGCATAATAAAGACAGATCGCCAGACCCACCAGCACAGCAACCAGTGCCAGCTGGAATTCCGGCCATCTCACGCCGCTAAAACTGCCCAGCAGCCAGAACATCACGTCACGTGCCTGCTGCGCGCTGGCCGAGGTGCTGACGGTCCAGGCGGTAATGGCGTTAAACAGCTGCGAGGCGGCGACCCCGGCAAGAATAGTGCGCTCGCTGCCGCCACGGGCGCCGTTGGTCAGCAGGGCCACAAACGCGAAGGCGGTAAACGCCCCGGCAAAGGCCCCGGCGGAAAGGGTAACGGCACCGCTGCCAATGCCCAGCACCACCACGGAGACCGCACCGGTTGACGCCCCGGCTGACACGCCCAGCACATAAGGTTCGGCGAGGGCGTTTTTCAGCAGGCTTTGCAGCACCGCGCCGCAGATAGCCAGACCGGCACCGCAGCAGGCCGCTACCAATGCCCGGCTCAGGCGAAAATCCCAGATCACGCTCTCGTAGATGCGATTGAGCGGCTCCGCGGTTAAGCCCATTTTATTGGTAATGGCGTAGAACACGCTCTGCAGGGGGATTGCCAGTTCCCCCACGCTGACGCCGAAGGCGATAACCAGCAGCAGCGCCACTATCGCCAGGAAACCCGACGCCGGCCGCAGCCAGTTCAGCCGGGTCTGTTGAACCACGGCGGTCATTAATTCAGTCCCATCTTTCTGAGCTGTTCAGCAATCTGTTCCGCGCCGTAGATGGTGCGGATGGTCGGGTTCATGGCCTGGCCGTCCATCACCACGATGTGACCTTTCTTCACCGCATCCAGCTGGCTGACGGCCGGATCGCTCTTCAGGAATTTGATTTTTTCCTCGGCGTTATCCAGCGCCCAGCGGTTGCGGTCGAGGCTGGAGACCACGATCACGTCCGGGTTAGCGGCGATAATGCTCTCCCAGCCCACGGTCGGCCATTCGGTTTCGGAGGTGATGGCGTTGTGGCCGCCCAGCACGTTGGCGATAAAGCCGGAGGCGCTGTTTTTCCCGCCGACGTAGGCGTCAGAGGAAGGGGAGGAGCTGGAGAACCAGAAGACAAACGACAGGTCTTTTTTGCTTTTGCTGAATTCAGCGCGCAGGTCGGCTTCGCGCTTTTTGAAATCGGCGATCAGGGCCTGACCGCGATCTTCGACGTTGAAGATTCTGGCGAAATCTTCGATCTCTTTATACAGGAAGCTCATGTCCCACAGCTTCTGGCGGCTGCCGTACATATCGCCAATCTCTTTTTTGGTGGCGCACATGCCCGGCGACATATAGCTGTTCACGCCGACGGTGGCGAGATCTTCGCGTTTGGCGACTTTACTCTCTGGCCCCAGCAGCAGCGGCAGCTGCGCCGGAACGAAGTCCGGGTTCTGCGCCAGGATGGATTCCAGAGTCGGGATCTCGACGGTCAGCGTTTTGACTTTCTTGTTCTTCTCAGCGAGTTCAGGCAGCACTTTGGTCGGCCAGAAGGCGCTGGCGGCGACCTTATCTTCCAGGCCCAGCAGCAGGAGAATCTCTACGGTGTTCTGCCCCAGCGCGACCACGCGTTCCGGTGCTTTAGTGAAGGTTTCTTTATATCCGCAATTCTCAATCGTCAGAGGGTATGTGGTCGCAAAGGCAGAACCGGCTGTCGCGATCAGCAATCCTAATGCGCTGATGACCTTTTTCATGAAACGCTATCCTTCATTAATTTATGTATGACAGCCGGAAGCCTGGCTGAGAATGAATATCATTTATTACGGCGGAGTTTTATACAATGATATATTCATGGTGTCAATGAATGATAGTAACGCACTGAAATTATAAATTTTGGATGGGTTTTGTAAGCCGGGCAGCAGAGCGCCGCCCGGCAAAAAGGGCGGGTTAATCCAGATCGGCACCGTTGCTGGCGATCACTTTTTTATACCACCAGAATGATTTTTTGCGTTTGCGATCGAGGGTACCGTTGCCGGCATCATCGCGATCGACATAGATAAAGCCGTAGCGCTTGCTCATCTCGCCCGTGGACGCGGCCACCAGATCGATACAGCCCCAGCTGGTGTAGCCCATTAGCGGAATGCCGTCTTCTATCGCCTCGCCCATCGCGCGGATATGCTCCCGCAGATAGCTGATGCGGTAGTCGTCGTTGATCTCGCCGTTGGCGTCAATCTCATCCTTCGCTCCCAGACCGTTCTCTACCAGGAACAGCGGCTTCTGGTAGCGGTCGTACATCATGTTCATGGTGATACGCAGGCCCAGCGGGTCGATGCCCCAGCCCCACTCGCTCACCTCGATGTGCGGGTTACGCAGGGATTTAACGATGTTGGCCGCGCTGGTGTTGTTGGCATTCATGTCCGCCGAGGCGCAGCGCGAGGCGTAATAGCTGAACGAGACAAAATCGACGGTGTTTTTCAGCAGCTCGTCATCGCCCGGGTCTTTGACAATCACCACCCCTTTTTCGCGGAACACGCGGGCTGAGTAGGCCGGGTAACTGCCGCGGGCCTGGACGTCGATAAAGAACAGGTTTTCACGATCTTTTTCCAGCGCCATCCACACGTCTTCCGGTTTGCAGGAGTACGGGTAGAAGTTGCCGCCCGCCAGCATGCAGCCGACCTGATGCTCCGGGTTGACCTCGTGGGCGATTTTGGTTGCCAGCGCGCTGGCAACCAGCTCGTGGTGCGCCGCCTGGTACTTCACCTGATCTTCGTTTTCACCTTCCTCAAACACCAGCCCGGCACCGGAGAACGGGCTGTGCAGCATAATGTTGATCTCGTTGAAGGTGAGCCAGTACTTCACCAGCCCGTTAAACTCCTCGAAACAGGTGCGCGCATAGCGGGCGAAGAAGTCGACCATCTTGCGGTTGCGCCAGGAGCCGTATTCGGTGACCAGATGCATCGGCACGTCGAAGTGGCACAGGGTCACCAGCGGCTCGATGTTGTACTTTTTGCACTCCTCGAACACCGCCCGGTAGAAGGCAATCCCTTCTTTATTAGGCAGCGGTTCGTCGCCGTTCGGGTAGAGGCGGCTCCAGGCAATCGAGGTGCGGAAAACCGTGAAGCCCATCTCGGCCATTAAGGCGATATCTTCCTTATAGCGATGGTAAAAATCGATCGCGTCGTGGCTGGGATAGAACTCGTCGTCACGCAGCGAAAAGCGTTTTTCCTTGCCGACCTTCACCGCCAGACGGTTGGCGCCGTGGGGGATCATGTCGACGGTGGTCAGGCCCTTGCCGCCTTCGCGGTACGCGCCTTCGCTCTGGTTAGCGGCCAGTGCGCCGCCCCATAAAAATCCTTGTGGAAAAACTGACATTCTTACCTCGCTATAAATTTATGCTTGTGCTGCTTTGGCCTGAACCGGTGCGGATTGCAGCGCGCGGGCTTTTTCTGCTTCGTCTTCAACCGGGATATCTTCAAAGCCCAGGATCAGGGTCAGCACGAAAGAGAGCACCACGGCCAGGGCCATCACCCCGAATACCCAGACGATGGACATCGGGTTAGCCGGGTCAAAGAACTGGACGCTGGTAAACAGGCCCGGTGCCGCCATCGAATGGCTGGCAAGCCCGGCGATCCCGGCGACGGCACCGCAGATAAAGCCGCTGATCAGGCTCGCAATGAGCGGACGTTTCAGGCGAACCGCCACGCCGTACAGCGCCGGTTCAGAGATCCCCGCCATAATGGCGGAAGCCGCTGCCGCCAGCGCCGTCTGGCGCAGTTCCGGGTTTTTCGTTTTCCATGCGACCGCCAGCGATGAACCGCCGAGGGACAGGTTGGCGCCGATTTCAGACGGCATCACCATTCCCTCTTTGCCGGTTTCGGCAATGGTCTGAATGATGGTTGGGGTAAAGACGCGGTGCATCCCGGTCATCACCAGCAGCGGCCACAGCGCGCCCATGATGGCGACAGAGAGCCAGCCCAGATAGCCATGAATGGTGTAAACCAGCGCGGAGATGGCGCTACCGATCCAGATCCCCAGCGGTCCAATCAGGACGATGGCGAGCGGGGCGGCGATCAGGACGATCAGCATCGGCTTCAGGAAGTTTTTGGTGACGGCCGGGGTGATTCTGTCCACCCAGCGCTCGATATACGACAGGCACCAGGTCATGACCAGCGCCGGGATCACCGTGTAGGTGTATTTCACCGCCGTTACCGGCACAAACGCGAACTCAACGTGCTCGCCCTGCGCCGCTTTGGCCATCAGCTCGATAAAGCTTGGGTGAACCAGCACGCCCGCAATGGCGATCGCCAGCGACATGTTGGTTTTAAATTTCACGGCAGCAGAGGCGGCCACCATCAGCGGCAGGAAGAAGAACGCGCCGTCGCCGATCACCGTCAGAATGGTCAGCGTTGGTTCGCCTTTGGTCAGCACGCCGGTCATCTCAAGGATCATCGCCAGCAGTTTGACCATCGACCCGCCGATGATCGCCGGGATCAGCGGAGACATGGTGCCGATCAGCGCATCAAGAATGCCCGCGCCAACGCGTCTGAAGGTCAGCTTTTGCGGCCCCTGCGGCGCGGCAGGCTGCAGCCCGGCGGGCAGCAGGCTCACCACCTCGCGGTACGCCTGAGAAACGGTATTGCCGATGATCACCTGGCACTGGTTGTCGTTGCGCACTACCCCCAGCACGCCGCTGATGCTCTTAAGCGTGGCGCTGTCGATCAGGCTCTCGTCTTTCGCCACGAAGCGCAGCCGGGTCATGCAGTGGGTGACGGCGACAATGTTGTCTTTGCCGCCGAGCGCGCTGACAACGGCATTCGCCAGCGCAGCATAGTTTTTGGCCATCGGGTTGTATCCTGTTTTATCAGTAAGGTACGTCTTCATCGGGGTGAGCGATGAAACTTATATAGGAAACCGGTTCCACAAAATCATGAAGAGTTTCATGTGATCAAACAAGATCACGTTTTAGCCATTTTTTAGATTCGTGACGGCGATCACCTGTGACGTTAAAAAGCCTGCGATCGACGCTGCGACAATTTTCACGCGGTGCAGTACACTGCCGCTCATCAGATTCAGACGGAACAGATGCATGACCACGATGCTGGAAGTGGCGAAGCGGGCAGGGGTCTCGAAGGCGACGGTTTCCCGGGTGCTTTCGGGCAATGGCTACGTGAGCCAGGAGACAAAAGACAGGGTTTTTCAGGCGATTGAAGAGAGCGGCTACCGGCCCAACTTGCTGGCGCGCAACCTGGCGACCAAAAGCACGCAGACCCTCGGGCTGGTGGTGACCAACACCCTCTACCACGGGGTCTATTTCAGCGAACTGCTGTTCCACGCGGCGCGAATGACCGAGGAAAAAGGGCGTCAGCTGATCCTCGCCGACGGCAAGCACAGCGCCGATGAAGAGCGGGCCGCGATCCAGTATCTGCTGGATATGCGCTGCGATGCGATCATCATCTATCCGCGTTTTCTCAGCGTCGATGAGATGGACGAGATCATCCAGAAGCACGAGCAGCCGGTGATCGTGCTCAACCGTCGTCTGCGCAAAAACAGCAGCCACTGCGTCTGGTCAGATCATAAAGCATCCAGCCAGGCGGCGGTATCAACCCTTATCGAACAGGGCCATCGCGATATCGCGTTTATTACCGGATCGCTGGATTCCCCCACCGGGATTGAACGTCTTTCCGGCTACAAAGACGCCCTTGCTGCGCACCGTATTCCCCTGCGCGAATCGCTGATTGTCGAAGGCAAATGGAACCCGGCCAGCGGCGCGGCTGGCGTGGCGACGCTGCTGGCGCGCGGCGAGCGCTTTAGCGCGCTGGTGGCGAGTAACGACGATATGGCGATTGGCGCCATCAAGCAGCTTCACGACAGCGGGGTTGCCGTACCGGAAGCGGTATCGGTAATAGGTTTCGATGACATTGCGATGGCGCCGTACATCGTGCCGTCGCTCTCCAGCGTGCGCGTGCCGGTGACCGAGATGGTGAAAGAGACCATCAGCCGTCTGATCTTTATGCTCGATGGCGGGGACTTCACCTTCCGCCAGACCTTCGCCGGAGAGCTGATCCTGCGGGATTCCGCCATCCCCGGTCCGCACCGCTGATCTACAGGGCGGCCGGGGGCAGCCAGGCGCGGGTAAAGTCGAGCCAGCCGCCCGCGGTCAGCACCATATCCTGCACGTTTTCCAGGGCGTTGATCCGGTAGCGATAGTGGAACAGCGGCGTGCAGCGGCCTTCCGCCAGCAGGCGCTGGAAAAAGGGCGTCAGGTGCGCGTCAAACTGCGCTTCGCTGTGGCTGTGTTGCATCAGGCGCGCTTTCTCCTGCTGCCAGCGATCCTCCCCAAGCGCCGTAGCCCAGGCCGGCTCATAGATAAACCACTCCGCCAGCGCAAACCCGGCCATCCCGGTCGCCAGATGATCCCCCAGCAGCAGATCGGCATCCGCCAGCGTATCGGGGGCATACCAGCCGTCACGATCTTTCCAGTCGGTGTGCAGCTCGCAGCCGCGCTGATGCAGCTGAACCCGCCACTTCTCTGCCAGTTCGCGCAACTCCGGCGTGCTATAGCACACCAGCGTCAAATGGGGCGGCAGCACGATATCGGGTCCGGCTTGCAGGTCGGGAACCTGCAAGCCGGGAAGAATTTCGGTCTGCGTCTCAAGATCTTCTCGCCAGTCGAAGCACTGCTGGTTGATGGTCAGCAGGCTCTGGCGCAGCCAGGCGGCAAGCGCGGCGGGCAGCTTTGCATTCACCATCAACCACGCAAATCCACCGCTGGTGGAGGTGACCGCTTCCTGCGGGGCGTTGCCTTTACCCACCGTTATCCATGCCGGTTTATCGGTCGCCATGCCGGTACGCCAGAACTCAATGGCGTGCAGCAGCGGGTGGCCGGCAAAGTACCAGGGCTGGCGCTCGAGGCGCAGAAAATGCGAGTGGTGGCGGGCAATGGCGAACGGCCCGGCACCCACCTCAGGCTGTCGGGGATGCGGCAGACGGCAGACAGGATGCGCCAGGCGATGGGCCAGCAGGGCATCCGGCGCATGCAGGTAAACCGCCAGACACCAGGGGGCGGCGAGGGTGACCGCGTCGATATGCAGTAATCCGCTGCTGCGGGCCGGATCGCCCAAAAGCTGCTGGACCGCGCTCAGGATGTCGTCATCGCTGACCGGCTGGCCGTTATGCCAGTGCGCGCCGCTGCGCAGGTAAAAATGCCAGCGCAGGCCGTCGTCAGAGCAGGCCCAGTGGTGCGCCAGGTCGGCTACCGGCTGCGCCTGGCCCGGTTCATAGCGGGTTAGTCCGGCGTGGACCGCGCAGATGATATGTTGCTCGGCGCGCCGTCGGTGAAGAGCCGGATGCAGCGAGGTGAGCGGGCGATACCAGGGAATGCGAAGCGTCGGCTGGTGCTTGAGCCATTTTCCGCCGAGAAACGGGGTGATGATGTGGTGCAGGCTGGCCGGATCGCCGTCCGCCAGCTGTAATGCGCTTTGATAATCGCCTTTCTCCAGGCAGGCATGCATCAGCGGGGCGCTGAGTTCGCTGGTGGTGACCAGACAGTGCAGGGTGGCGCGATGCCCGCGCCCCGCCTGGGCGCGCCAGCTTAGCCAGCCGCTTTCGGCCAGCTGGCGCAGCAGCGTGCGGGCGTGGCGTTCGCTGCACAGCGCCACCTCGGCCACTTCGGCGAGGGTGGTGAGCTCAGGCTCTGCGCCGTAGTGCTGATACAGCCGTTGATACTGACGGATCTTCTGGAGCTGGCGCATGGCGGCATCCCTGACAATGGCGTTGCGAAGAGTGTAGGGTTTTTTGCGGGATAATAAACAGTGCGGTTTGTTTTGCCGGGTGGCGGCTACGCCTTACCCGGCCTACAAAACCTTTGGTTCATGCAAGGCAATCAACGCTTGCTGACCGGCATCATAAGCTCGCGCAGGCGCTCAACGCGCGCTTCCGGGCTGAGATACAGCCAGCGAAATAAAATAGGTTCATGTTGCTTTACCTGCCTGAACCAGGCAGCGAGATAATTTATTTCTTTGGTGAAGTTGGCCATTTGTGTGGTCTCCGGCTAAGGAATACCGCTACAGCGTAGGCCCGAAAACAGGATTAAAACAGGACGCGGTTTTACAGCTGTTCCGCATTAAAAAAGCCCCGGGCACCGGGGCTGCAAATTGCAAAGACTGACAAGCATACAACGAGAAAGAGCAAGAGTTTGAGGGTTAAACCGGTAATGCTTTCAGAAGGGCGAAGGCCTCCTTCATGCGATCTTCACTGACCACAAAGGCGCGTAAATTGCCCTCGCTGTCGGCGCCTTTCGCCACCATTCCCTGCGCTTCGATGGCTAGCTGCCAGTTCAAATCCTGACGCTGGGTTTCGCCCGCCAGATGCAGCGGGAGTTCCGGCGTTTTGACCTTCACCAGCATGGCGGGCAGTTTCAGCGGCGTGTTGCCCCCGAGCAGGTTCTTCGCCAGATACATAGCGCTTAACTGGATCGGCTGCAGGAACGGCAGCACCTGACCGTTAATTTCGGCGCAGTCGCCCAGGGCATAGACGTCCGGCTGGGTGGTTTGCAGATAGCTGTCGACCTTCACCCCGCGGTTTGTTTCGGCCCCCGCGCGCTGGGCCAGCGCCGTTTCCGGACGCAGGCCGGTGGCGGCAATCACCACATCCACCTCAATGCAGCGGTCGCGGTCCAGCAGGGCGCAGATTCTGTTATCGGTTTGGGTCAGGCTTTGCAGTTGCGATTTCAACAGCAGATGCACGCCCATATCGGTCAGCCGATGTTGTAAGCGACTGCTCACTTCGGCTGGCATCAGCGCCGACAGAATGCTGGCGGAGTGGTCAACCAGGGTGACCGCTTTCCCGGCCCGGCAAAAATCCATCGCCAGTTCGCTGCCGATAAGCCCCGCGCCGACAATCATCACGCGCTGTGCGTCACGCAGGGTGGTTTCACAGGCCCGGTACTCCATCTGGCTGTTCAGGGTCAGCATCAGCTCGCGACCGGGAACGGGCGGCACAAAGGCCGAAGCCCCGGTGGCCAGAACCAGTTTGTCATAGGACCACTGGTTATCTTTGCCTTTCACCACGTGCGCTGCGGCATCGATGTCGGTGACCCAGGTATACGGGAACAGGCGCAGATTGAACTGTTCGGCAAACTCCCCCGCCGTCTGGCGGGTGAGGTCGTCGGCATGCTGGCTCTGGCTGATAACGTGGCTTAAGTCTGGCTTGTTGTACTCATCCATACTGTCCGCGGCGATCAGCGTCAGCGGAACGTTCTCATCCTGTTTACGGATATTTTTCACCAGCTGGCGGGCGGCGAAGCCCGAGCCGATAATCACGATCCCGTGGCTCATTTTGCCTCCGTTGCCAGTTCGTCAAAGACGTCTTTACCGAGGGAACATTCCGGGCACAGGAAGTTATCCGGTACCTCGCTCCACGGCGTGCCTGGCTGGACATCCTGCATGGGCTCGCCGGTTGCCGGATCGTAGATCCACTGGCAGACGCTGCACTGCATGCGCGGGCCAAGATCCGCAGCGGCGGCACAGGCGCTCTGAGCTGGTGTAGCCTGGCGGGTCGCTTCCGGCAGTGGAGCGAGCGCCCACTGACGTGCAATGTCGCGGCCATGCTGGCGGCAGACTTCCAGCGCATCCAGATCCGGACGCCACTTCGCCTTCAGGCTCATGGACATCTCAAAACCGGCGTCCTGCAGACGGGTGGAAAGACGGTCTACCGCGCCACCGCTCCAGCCGTGGGAGCCGAAGGCGCTGGCGCGTTTGTTACGAAAGCGCAGGCCGGTCATCTCTTCAACCAGGCCAGCGATTTTCGGCATCATCACGTTGTTCATAGTGGACGTCCCCACCAGCACGCCTTTGGAGCGGAAGACGTTGGTCAGAATGTCGTTCTTGTCGCTGCGGGCCACGTTGAAGATCTTCACCGCCACGTTCGGGTCAACTTCGTTGATGCCCTGGGCAATGGCGTCGGCCATCATGCGGGTGTTGTTCGACATGGTGTCGTAGAAAATGGTGATGCGATCTTCCTGATAGTCCGCCGCCCATTTCAGGTACAGCTCGACGATCTGGGTTGGGTTGTCGCGCCATACCACCCCGTGGGAGGTAGCAATCATATCCACCGGCAGGTTAAAGCCGAGGATTTCGGTAATTTTTGGCGTGACCAGACGGCTGAACGGGGTCAGGATATTGGCGTAGTAGCGCTGGCACTGCTCGAACAGTTCGGCCTGATCCACTTCGTCATTGAACAGACGCTCGTCGCAGTAGTGCTGGCCGAAGGCGTCGTTACTGAACAGCACCGCATCGCCGGTCATGTAGGTCATCATGCTGTCCGGCCAGTGCAGCATCGGGGTTTCAACGAAGATCAGCTGTTTGCCGTTGCCGATATCCAGTGAGTCGCCGGTTTTTACCACGTTGAAATTCCACTCCGGGTGATGATGATGACCGGTGATGGAGTCGATGGCGTTAGCGGTGCAGTAGATTGGGGTGTCCGGGATGCAGGACATCAGTTCGGTCAGCGCCCCGGCGTGGTCTTCTTCCGCATGGTTAATGATGATGTAGTCGATATCGGCCAGGTCGATTTCGCTGCGCAGGTTCTGCACGAACTCACGGCTGAATTTATGATCGACGGTATCGATCAGGACGTTTTTGTCTTCCCGGATGAGATAGCTGTTGTAGCTGCTGCCGCGCAGCGTTTTGTATTCCGTCCCGTGAAAATCACGAACTTCCCAGTCACGTTGACCCACCCAATGAATATTATTTTTAACCAGAATAGACATAGCAACCTCAACTTAATACAGCGAAATTAAACGAAAGATGTAAGGGTAATTGCAGGTTGCGTGCCAGTTTTTTAACTCATTAATTCATAACGCTTTTAAAAATAATACCGCTTTAAGGGTAGTCAATTTGACTATCTCTGATACAGTCAATATGACATTATGCATTGTCAAAATGACAGTGAGGCGAGAATGAGTTTTTCTGTAGAGGTGCTGGCGAAAATCGCCATTGAATTACAGAGCGGAATCGGTCATCAGGATCGCTTTCAGCGGCTGATCTCCACCCTGCGCCACGTACTGGATTGCGATGCCTCGGCGCTGCTGCGCTATGAAGGGCGGCAGTTTATCCCGCTGGCCATCGACGGGCTGGCGCAGGACGTGCTGGGGCGGCGCTTTACCCTTGAGGGCCATCCCCGGCTGGAGACCATCGCCCGCGCCGGGGACGTGGTGCGTTTCCCGGCCGACAGCGACCTGCCCGATCCTTACGATGGCCTGATCCCCGGCCAGGAGAGCCTGAAAGTGCACGCCTGTATCGGCCTGCCGCTGTTTGCCGGGCAGAACCTGATCGGTGCCCTGACCCTCGACGGCATGTCGCCGGACCAGTTCGACACCTTCAGCGATGAAGAGCTCAGGCTGATTGCCGCCCTGGCCGCCGGGGCGCTGAATAATGCCCTGCTGATTGAACAGCTGGAGAGCCAGAACAGCCTCTCCACCCGCCCGGCGGGATTTGAACCGGTGAAAAGCACCGAGATGATCGGCCTGTCGCCGGGCATGGTGAGCCTGAAAAAAGAGATTGAGATCGTTGCCGCCTCTGACCTCAACGTGCTGATCGAGGGCGAAACCGGCACCGGTAAAGAGCTGGTGGCCAAAGCCATTCACGAGGCCTCTCCCCGGGCGGTGAATCCGCTGGTCTATCTCAACTGCGCCGCGCTGCCGGAGAGCGTGGCGGAGAGCGAGCTGTTTGGCCACGTCAAAGGGGCCTTTACCGGCGCCATCAGCAACCGCAGCGGCAAGTTTGAAATGGCCGATAACGGCACGCTGTTCCTTGATGAGATTGGCGAGCTGTCCCTGGCATTGCAGGCCAAGCTGCTGCGCGTGCTGCAATATGGCGATATCCAGCGGGTAGGGGATGACCGAAGCCTGCGGGTTGACGTGCGGGTGCTGGCCGCCACCAACCGCGATCTGCGCGAAGAGGTGCTGGCCGGGAACTTCCGCGCCGACCTGTACCACCGTCTGAGCGTGTTTCCGCTTTCGGTGCCGCCGCTGCGCGAACGTGGCGAAGATGTGGTCCTGCTGGCGGGCTATTTCTGCGAGCAGTGCCGGCTGCGGATGGGATTATCCCGGGTGGTGCTGAGCCCGGGGGCCCGCGCGCATCTGCTGAGCTACGGCTGGCCGGGCAACGTACGCGAGCTGGAACATGCCATTCACCGGGCGGTAGTGCTGGCCCGGGCGGCGCGGGCAGGGGATGAAGTGGTGATCCACGCCCGGCATTTTGCCCTGCATGATGAGAGCACGCCCGTGACGATGACTGAAACGCCGGTGATTGCGAACCAGAACCTGCGCGAAGCGACGGAGGAATTTCAGCGTCAGATGATCGCCCGGACGCTGGATCAGAACAGCCGCAGCTGGGCGGCGAGCGCGCGGGCGCTGGAGACAGACGTCGCCAACCTGCACCGGCTGGCTAAACGTCTGGGTCTGAAGGGCTAGAGAATGCCTGCCTGGTAGAAATCCTGCAGGTTAATGGCGCCGCACAGGCGGCCATTGCCGTCCACTACCGGCGCGGCGGTGATCTTGCGCTTCATCAGCTGCTCTTTGGCTTCGATGGCGCGGCTTTCGGCGTTCAGCGTCAGGCCGCCGGTGGTCATGGCGCTGCTGACCGCAATCTCCAGCTTGCCGCCGCCCACCAGCCAGCGGCGCAGGTCGCCGTCGGTGAAGACCCCTTTAACCTGCTGGTCGTCATCGCAGACCGCCACCAGCCCCAGCCCGGTACGGCTCAGCTCCAGCATCGCATCCATCACGCTGGTGTTGAGTTTCACCTGCGGGATGGCCTCGTCGGTACGCATCAGGTGATGCACCTTATTCAGCAGACGCGCCCCAAGCGCCCCGGCCGGTGAGAGCGGGCAAAGTCCTCTTCATTAAAGCCTCGCGCCTGCATGACCGCCATCGCCAGCGCATCGCCCATCATCAGGGTATTGACGGTGCTGGAGGTCGGGGCGAGGTGCATCGGGCAGGCTTCGCGCTCAACCGAAATATCCAGCGTGGCTTTGGCGGCCAGCGCCAGCGGCGAGCGGGATTTGCCGGTCATCGCCAGCAGCGCCACCGATTTTTCCTGCAGACGGGGGAGGATCAGATCCAGCTCTTTTGCCGAGCCGGAGTAGGAGATAAACAGCAGCACGTCGCGGCTTTCGATCATCCCCAGATCGCCGTGCAGCGCTTCAGCGGGATGAACAAAAAAGGATGGCGTGCCGGTGCTCGCCAGCGTGGCGGCAATCTTCTTGCCGATATGTCCGGATTTACCGATGCCCGAGACAATCACTTTCCCTTCGCACTGAATAATGGTGTTGGCCGCGCGCACAAACTCCTCGCCCAGACGGTCCGGCAGGCGGCTGGCTTCCTGCAGTTCCAGCAGTAAGGTCTGGCGACCCGCGTTTAACAGAAAATCACTCATCTCTCTCTCCGGTTACAATCACGTCGATTCCTTTCTCTTCCAGCGCTTTTTTGAACGCCGGATCGATACCCGCGTCGGTGATCAGCTTATCGACGCTCTCCAGGCTACAGACAATATTCGGGCTTTTACGGCCAAACTTCGACGAGTCCGCCATCAGGATCACCTCCCGGGCGGCGTTGCACATCGCTTTACTGACGCTGAACACTTCGTTGAAGGTCGTCACGCCCGCGTTCAGATCGATACCGTCGGTACCCATAAACAGCCGGTCGAAGCTGAAATGATCGAAGGCGTTTTCAGCCAGCTGGCCGTGAAACGAGGCGGATTTTTTACGGAAGGTGCCGCCGGGCATCAGGATGGTCTGTTCGTTATCGAATTCAGACAGGGCGTTGACGATATGCAGGCTGTTGGTCATTACCGTGATGTTATTAAAGCGGCTCAGCATCGGCACCATCTGCAGGACCGTACTGCCTGCATCGAGGATAATCGAGTCGCCGTCGTGGATAAATTTTACCGCGGCGTCGGCGATCAACGCTTTTTGATGGGTGTTGATCAGCGTTTTGTGATCGATAGGCGGGTCGGCCTCGTCTTTATTCAGCACCACGCCGCCATAGGTGCGGATCACCGCCCCGGAATTTTCCAGAATCACCAGGTCCTTGCGGATCGTGGTGCCGGTGGTGTCAAAGTAGTGGGCCAGATCCTCAACCGAGCACTTTCCCTGTTTTTGCAGATGGTCGAGTATGGCCGCCTGCCGCTGGCGGGGTTTCATAGGCGTTGAATTCCTCAGGTTGCGAAATGATAATTTCGCAAGCTTATAACGTTCACAACGAAATTATCCATGTTTCAATTTAAGCGCTAATGATAGTGCATCCTGGCAGAGTGAATCATTGGGAAAGATCACATCGGGCTCTAATTCCTGCCACGACATGCCGTTGATTGCCTGGATTTTAGTCGGACGGGCAAAGACCGTCATCCCGCGCATGATCAGGGAGTCGCAGACGTTGTTGTTTTCATCCAGCGCGATGGCGACGATAACCCGGGGTTTGAAGCGTCCGCCGGAACGCCCGACGCCCACGCGACCACGCTGGCACAGCGCGTCAAACGCGCGGTTAAAGCGGTGGATTTGCCAGCCGCCGAGTGCCAGCTGGCCGAGCCAGGCGATAACGGCGACGGTAATCAGAGTAGTGACCATGTGTAGCTCCTGTGGAATTGCCGGGTGGCGGCTGCGCCTTACCCGGCCTACGGTTGGCTTCTCCAGGCCCGGTAAGCGAAGCGCCACCGGGCGTTTATGCACAATCAGAACATCACCTGCCCGCCGGTGACATTTATCGACTGCCCGGTGCAATAAGATGCTTTCGGGCTGGCGTAAAACAGCAGCATATTCAACACGTCCTGGTAGTCGCACCCGCGCTTCAGTGGCACTTTATCGATGTAATACTGCTCCACCTGATCCTCATTAATGCCCAGTTTGGTCGCGTACTGCGGCAGCAGGGACTGGAACATCGGCGATTTCAGCAGGTTGCCGAGCATCAGCGAATGCACGGTGATGCCGTACTCCGCCAGATCCAGCGCCAGGGACTGCGTCAGCCCCACGCCGCCGAACTTGGCCGCGCTGTAGCCGGAGTTGTGCTTGCTGCCCACTTTGCCGGATTTGGAGTTGATCTGAATGATGCGCCCGGCAATGCCGTCGCGGATCATCAGGCGCGAGAACTCCCGGGCGCAGAGGAAATAGCCCACCAGGTTCACCTGCAACGAGCGGTCGAAATCCCCCAGCTCCACGTCGCTGATAAACGCCGCTTTGGCGATTCCGGCGCTGTAGACCAGCAGGTCGGTGCGACCAAAAATCTCGTCCACGCCGCGGGCGAGGGCCAGCACGCTCTGCTCGCTGGTGGCGTCTGCGCCAAAGCCCCAGGCCATCCCCTGACCGAACTCGGTGTTGATGGCGTCCGCCACGCGGGCGGCTTTTTCACTCTGAATATCGACAACCGCCACGCGGTAACCTTCTGCGGCAAGCCCACGGCAGAGGAACTCGCCTAAGGTTTGTCCTCCACCAATGACAACGGCAACCTGACTCATATTTCTCTCCTTAATTACGCAACAAACTTTAATGTGCAGCCTGGGGTAACAGCCTGCGGAACCGGGCCATCCACGTGAACCGTCCCGGGATATTCCGCCTGCGGCTGGCCGTCAAAACGCAGGGTGATGTGGCCCAGCTCGCGCAGGTTCTGTTCGGCCACGTCGCCGACGGCGGTCACGGCATAGCGCGTCTCACCCAGCTCCAGATGGCTACCGGCCTTGAGCTCGCCGTTCATCTCGCCGTGGCAATGGATAAAGCAAAACTCTTCGATATCTGCCGGGGCCCCTTCACGGAAGGTAATCAGCATCTGGTCGCAGAGCGCATCCGGGGCGCTCTGGCCGATACGGGTAATGGTGGTCTGGTAAATCACGCTCATCACATAAACCTCTTATTGATAAATAAAGCCGGAGACGAACCAGGCAATCAGCACCGTTGGCGCGCCGGTCAGGAAGCGGCTCACCAGCACCGAAGGCACGCCGACGCGTACGGTGTCCTGGCGCGCTTCGGCCAGCGACAGTCCCACCGGGATAAAATCGCAGGCTGCCTGGGCATTAATGGCAAACAGCGCGGGCAGGGCGAGGTGCGGGGGAATATTGCCGAGCCCGATCTGCACGCCAATCAGCACGCCAATCACCTGAGCGATGACCGCGCCGGGGCCGAGGAACGGCGACAGCAGCGGGAAGGAGCAGATCAGCGCCAGGGTCACCAGCCCGAGTGGATGGCTGGCCAGCGGGGCCAGGCCGTGGGCGATCCAGTCCCCAAGGCCGGAAGCCATGATGATGCCGATCAGCGCCGAGACGAAGGCCATGAACGGCAGGATGGTTTTCAGCACCGTATCGATGGTGTCGCGCCCGGACTGGAACAGCACGGCAACCGCGGAGCCCATGCCCATGCCTACTTTTGCCAGCAGGCCGTCGCTCTGCTCGGTGATCTTCTTGCTGGTGTCGTATTCCCGCGGCGCGCTCTTTTTCGCCGCAGCGGTGTCGTTCACCCGCGTGATGTTCTCTTCCTTCACGCCCGAGACGTAAATGTCCTCCAGAATATGTTGCGCCAGCGGGCCGGATTTGCCCGTCGAATGAATATTGACGGTGGGGATGCGCCGTTTCGGGTAGATGCCGCAGCGCAGGGTGCCACCGCAGTCGATCACCGCCACGCCGATCTCCGCTTCCGGCGGCTCGCCCTCCTTAAAGCCGTCCACCGCTTCCCAGCCGGTGAGTTCGCGCAGCTTGTCGACAATGGCCGGGCGGGTGCCCGCAGTGATATAGACGATCTTTTTCTCGCCGCTGGCGTCGAGCTCCAGCGGGCCGCCCCAGCCGCCAACGCCTTTTTCAATCCGGATACGGGTCATGCTGTGGCTCCCTTAAGCTGGACGTTTTGTTCAAGCTGGATGCCCATTTTCTTTTCGAAAATGGCGGTCGTGAGATCGGTCACCCAGCCGCGGAAGAAGTTGGTCACCAGGCCGACCAGCAGGTAGCTTACCGCCAGCGGGCCGAGCGGCAGGCCGAGGGTGGTCAGGCCGCTGGCGATCCCCAGATAGACGAACAGCTCGCCGGGGTTGATGTGCGGAAAAAGACCGTTCATCGAGTGGCAGCTGTAGGATGCCGCCGCGTAGTAGCTCGGTTTGTAGCGCTCGGGCATAAAGCGTCCGAGGCTCAGGGTCATGGGGTTGCAGAACACAAAGGTGCCAATGCAGGGCAGCAGCAGATAGCGGGACACGGGATTCCCGGCGCAGCGCTGGGCCAGCTTTTCGATCCGGTGCTGGCCGATAAAGTTGATTAGCGCATTCATGATCACCAGCAGGCTGATGAGCAGCGGCAGAATGCCGGTGACCATGCTGGTAAAGACCTCGCCACCTTTCTGAAACAGCCCGATAAACCACTCGGCGCCGTGGGTGATGGTTTCTATCATTGTTTTCTCCTGTAGGGTGAGTTCTCTCTGGCGGAGTAATAATAATCACTTTGAAAGGTTTTGAAGTGTTAAACAGATCTCACAATGAAAGAAAAATGGATTATTTTGAAAGATAATGGGCGAGGCGAGGGTTGCATGGTTCAGAAGAGAACGAATTTGCCTTTAAGCGCGTAAAGATTTTGCCGGGTACGCGTGCGCCCCTTCCTTGAGGCATCCCGGATGCTTTACCATACTTGCCACTTATCGAATTCGTTGAATGGATGTGTCATGTTTAAGCGTCGTTACGCAGCGCTACTCCCTGCGCTTATCCTGCTCTCTGCCTGCAGTAGTAAACCGAAGTCCGAAGAGGTTCAGCAAACGGCGGGAGCGCCTTCCGGCGGCTTCCTGCTGGAACCCCAGCATAACGTGATGCAGATGGGGGGCGACTTTGCCAACAACCCTGCGGCGGAACAGTTCATCGACAAAATGGTGAGCAAGCACGGGTTTAATAAAGCCCAGCTGCAGGAGATCCTCTCCCAGGCGAAACGTCTGGACTATGTGCTGCGACTGATGGATCGTCAGGCGCCGACCACCCAGCCCCCGGCCGGGCCGAACGGAGCGTGGCTGCGCTATCGCAACCAGTTTATTACTCCGGACAACGTGCAAAACGGCGTGGCGTTCTGGAATCAGTATCAGGATGCGCTGACCCGCGCCCAACAGGTTTACGGCGTGCCGCCGGAGATCATCGTCGGAATTATCGGCGTGGAGACCCGCTGGGGCCGGGTGATGGGCAAAACCCGCATTCTCGATGCGCTGGCGACCCTCTCCTTTAACTACCCGCGTCGCGCGGAGTACTTCTCCTCCGAGCTGGAGACCTTCCTGCTGATGGCGCGCGACGAGCAGGACGATCCGCTGGATCTGAAAGGCTCCTTTGCCGGTGCGATGGGCTACGGCCAGTTTATGCCGTCCTCTTATAAGCAGTACGCGGTTGATTTCAACGGGGACGGTCACATCAACCTGTGGGATCCTGAAGATGCGATTGGCAGCGTTGCCAACTACTTCAAAGGCCACGGCTGGACGCAGGGCGAGCCGGTAGCCATCCTCGCAAACGGCCAGGCGCCGGGTCTGGAGAACGGCTTCAAAACCAGCTACAGCGCGGCACAGCTTACCGCCGCCGGGTTAACGCCACAGCAGCCGCTGAATGGCAATCAAAAGGTCAGCCTGCTGCGTCTGGATATTGGTACCGGGTATCAGTACTGGTACGGTCTGCCAAACTTCTACACCATCACCCGCTACAACCACAGTACGCACTATGCGATGGCGGTCTGGCAGCTGGGGCTCGCGGTATCCCAGGCGCGGGCGTCATCCCCGTTCAGTTAAGGGATAAAAAAGTGAGTGGCTCATGCCACTCACTTTTAAACTTCAGCACATTGGCAGGTTATTTTTTCTGAAGCCCCCTCGTAAAACCTCCACCTCATCCTCATATCTACAGACTAAAGTGCTATCTTGTGCTGCATGTTTTTCAGGAGCCAAAACGACATGACTGACCATGAATTGATGCAGCTCAGTGAGCGGGTAGGGCAGGCGCTGAAACAGCGCGGCGCAACGGTAACGACGGCTGAGTCCTGTACCGGCGGCTGGGTGGCGAAAGTCATCACCGATATTGCGGGCAGCTCCGCCTGGTTTGAACGCGGATTTGTCACCTACAGTAATGAAGCAAAAGCGCAAATGATTGGGGTTCGCGAGCCCACGCTTATCGAACATGGCGCGGTCAGTGAACCGGTGGTCATCGAGATGGCGATTGGCGCGTTACGTGCTGCTCGTGCGGATTATGCTATTTCTGTTAGTGGTATCGCCGGGCCGGACGGTGGCAGTGCGGAAAAGCCTGTCGGGACGGTCTGGTTTGGCTTTGCGACCGCGCAGGGCGAGGGGATTACCCGCCGGGAGTGCTTCAGCGGCGACCGGGAAAGCGTGCGCCGTCAGGCAACAGAATATGCGTTAAAAACGCTCTGGCAACAATTTCTACAAAACACTTGATACTGTATGAGCATACAGTATAATTGCCCCAACAGAACAGAAATCCACGGTGAAGCGCAGTTGTTTCACCCGGCATGAGAGGAAAAAATGGCTATCGACGAAAACAAACAGAAAGCGTTGGCGGCAGCACTGGGCCAGATCGAAAAGCAATTCGGTAAAGGTTCCATCATGCGCCTGGGTGAAGATCGTTCCATGGATGTAGAAACTATCTCCACCGGTTCGCTTTCTCTGGATATTGCACTGGGTGCTGGCGGCCTGCCTATGGGTCGTATCGTAGAGATCTACGGGCCAGAATCCTCCGGTAAAACTACCCTGACTTTACAGGTTGTGGCTGCTGCACAGCGTGAAGGTAAAACCTGTGCCTTTATCGATGCCGAGCACGCGCTGGACCCGGTCTACGCACGTAAGCTGGGTGTGGATATCGACAACCTGCTGTGTTCCCAGCCGGATACGGGCGAGCAGGCGCTGGAAATCTGTGACGCACTGGCACGCTCTGGCGCCGTTGACGTAATCATCGTCGACTCCGTTGCAGCGCTGACCCCGAAAGCAGAAATCGAAGGCGAAATCGGCGACTCTCACATGGGCCTCGCGGCACGTATGATGAGCCAGGCGATGCGTAAGCTGGCCGGTAACCTGAAGCAGTCCAACACGCTGCTGATCTTCATCAACCAGATCCGTATGAAGATTGGTGTGATGTTCGGTAACCCGGAAACCACCACCGGTGGTAACGCGCTGAAGTTCTATGCCTCTGTGCGTCTGGATATCCGCCGTATCGGTGCCGTGAAAGACGGTGAGAACGTGGTGGGTAGCGAAACCCGCGTGAAGGTTGTGAAGAACAAAATCGCTGCGCCGTTTAAACAGGCTGAATTCCAGATCCTCTACGGTGAAGGTATCAACTTCTACGGTGAGCTGGTTGACCTCGGCGTGAAAGAGAAGCTGATTGAGAAAGCGGGCGCCTGGTACAGCTACAACGGCGACAAAATTGGTCAGGGTAAAGCGAATGCTATCTCCTGGCTGAAAGAGAACCCGGCAGCAGCCAAAGAGATCGAGAAGAAAGTACGCGATCTGCTGCTGGGCAATCAGGACTCTAAACCGCAGTTCGCGGTTGATGGTCAGGACGTTGAAGAAACCAACGAAGATTTCTGATAATCGAGTGTAATAAAAAGGTCGCTTAATGCGGCCTTTTTGCTTTTTGACTGCAGCAGGTTTATCTATGAATGAATCCCCGGCACGTCGTCCTGCCTATAACCGCCTGCTGGATCGGGCGGTACGCATTCTTGCCGTCCGTGACCACAGCGAACAGGAGCTTCGTCGCAAACTCTCCGCGCCCGTTATGAGCAAAAACGGACCCGAAGCCATCGATGCGACGGAAGAAGATTACGACAAGGTGATCGCCTGGTGCTATGAACATGGCTATCTGGACGATATCCGCTTCGTCTCACGCTTTATTGCCAGCCGTAGCCGCAAGGGCTATGGCCCGGCACGTATCCGCCAGGAGCTAAATCAAAAAGGTATCGCGCGCGAAACCAGCGAAAAGGCGATGCGTGAATGCGAAATTGACTGGTGTGAACTGGCGCGGGAACAGGCGGTGCGGAAGTACGGCGAACCGCTGCCGCGTGAGTTTTCAGAAAAAGTTAAAATCCAGCGCTTTTTGCTCTACCGCGGGTATCTTATGGAAGATATTCAGGAGATCTGGCGTAATTTTACTGATTGAACGCATGCGGGATTTTACTTCCCTCTAAAGAAAACTTATCTTATTCCCACTTTTTCCAGTAGCTGGTCCGTCCAACAAAGGTTGTGTAGTGGCCCGCTGTGACATTTCGTTAGCTTGATTTCAGGATAATTATGAGCAAGAGCACCGCTGAGATCCGACAGGCGTTTCTCGATTTTTCCATAGTAAGGGACATCAGGTTGTTGCCAGCAGCTCCCTGGTACCGAACAACGATCCAACTTTACTGTTTACCAACGCCGGGATGAACCAGTTCAAGGATGTTTTCCTTGGTCTCGATAAGCGTAATTATTCCCGCGCGACCACCTCCCAGCGTTGCGTACGTGCGGGTGGTAAACACAACGATCTGGAAAACGTCGGTTATACCGCGCGTCACCACACCTTCTTCGAGATGCTGGGTAACTTCAGCTTCGGCGACTATTTCAAAAATGACGCAATCCAGTACGCATGGGAACTGCTGACCGGTGAAAACTGGTTCAACCTGCCGAAAGAGCGTCTGTGGGTTACCGTCTACGAAACCGACGATGAAGCCTATGAAATCTGGGAAAAAGAAGTCGGTATTCCGCGCGAACGTATTATTCGTATCGGCGATAACAAAGGCGCACCTTACGCCTCTGACAACTTCTGGCAGATGGGCGACACCGGTCCATGCGGTCCATGTACCGAAATCTTCTACGATCATGGCGATCACATCTGGGGCGGCCCTCCGGGTAGCGCAGAAGAAGATGGCGACCGCTATATCGAGATCTGGAACATCGTCTTCATGCAGTTCAACCGTCAGATCGACGGCACCATGGAGCCGCTGCCGAAGCCATCCGTCGATACCGGTATGGGTCTGGAGCGTATTGCCGCAGTACTGCAGCACGTTAACTCCAACTACGACATCGATCTGTTCAGCACCCTGATTAAGTCCGTTGCCGAAGTGACTGGCGCGACCGATCTGAGCAACAAATCCCTGCGCGTTATTGCCGACCATATCCGCTCCTGTGCCTTCCTGATCGCTGACGGCGTGATCCCATCGAATGAAAACCGTGGCTACGTGCTGCGCCGCATCATTCGTCGCGCGATCCGTCACGGCAACATGCTGGGCGCGAAAGACACCTTCTTCTATAAGCTGGTGGGTCCGCTGGTTGACGTCATGGGCGCTGCCGGTGAAGAGCTGAAACGCCAGCAGGCGCAGGTTGAGCAGGTTCTGAAAACCGAAGAAGAGCAGTTTGCCCGTACGCTGGAGCGTGGTCTGACTCTGCTGGACGACGAACTGTCTAAGCTTAAAGGCGACACCCTGGATGGCGAAACCGCCTTCCGTCTGTACGACACCTATGGCTTCCCGGTTGACCTGACGGCAGACGTTTGCCGCGAGCGCAACATCAAAGTTGACGAAGCGGGCTTCGAAGCCGCAATGGAAGAACAGCGCCGCCGCGCGCGTGAGTCCAGCGGTTTTGGTGCCGACTACAACGCGATGATCCGCGTTGATGGCAGCAGCGAATTCGAAGGCTATGAGCATCTGGAAACCAACGGCACAGTGACTGCCCTGTTTGTTGACGGCAAAGCCGTGGACAGCATCAGCGCGGGCCAGACTGCCGTTGTGGTTCTGGATAAGACCCCGTTCTACGCTGAATCTGGCGGTCAGGTTGGCGATAAAGGCGAGCTGAAAGGCAATGGCTTCAGCTTTGCGGTCAGCGACACGCAAAAATACGGTCAGGCGATTGGTCACCAGGGTACCCTGGCATCTGGCGAACTGAAAGTGGGCGAGGGCGTTCAGGCTATCGTTGACGAAGCGCGCCGCGCACGTATTCGTCTTAACCACTCCGCGACGCACCTGATGCACGCCGCGCTGCGCCAGGTTCTGGGCACGCACGTTGCGCAGAAAGGCTCGCTGGTGAATGACAAAGTGCTGCGTTTCGACTTCTCGCATTTTGAAGCGATGAAACCGTCTGAAATCCGTGCGGTGGAAGATCTGGTCAATGCCCAGATCCGCCGTAACCTGCCTATCGAAACCAACATCATGGATCTCGACGCGGCAAAAGATAAAGGCGCAATGGCGCTGTTCGGCGAGAAGTATGACGAACGTGTACGCGTGCTGAGTATGGGTGATTTCTCCACCGAACTTTGTGGTGGTACCCACGCCAGCCGTACGGGCGACATCGGTCTGTTCCGTATTCTGTCCGAATCCGGTACAGCGGCAGGCGTTCGTCGTATCGAAGCGGTCACCGGTGAAGGCGCGATTGCCAGCCTGCATGCCGAGAGCGATCAGCTGCACGACATCGCTCAGCTGCTGAAGGGCGACAGCCAGAACCTGGGCGAGAAAGTGCGCAGCGTAATGGAACGCACCCGTCTGCTGGAAAAAGAGCTGCAGCAGCTGAAAGAGCAGGCTGCGGTTGCCGAGAGCGCAAACCTCTCCAGCAAAGCGGTTGAAATTAAAGGCGTTAAGCTGCTGGTCAGCGAACTGGCGGGCGTTGAGCCGAAAATGCTTCGTACCATGGTCGACGATCTGAAGAACCAGCTCGGTTCAACGGTTATCGTTCTGGCAACGGTAGCGGAAGGTAAGGTTTCTCTGATTGCGGGCGTATCTAAGGACGTGAGCGACCGTGTGAAAGCAGGGGAACTGATTGGTATGGTCGCCCAGCAAGTGGGTGGCAAAGGTGGTGGTCGTCCAGACATGGCGCAAGCCGGCGGTACGGACGCAGCAGCCCTCCCGGCAGCACTAGCCAGTGTAGAAAGCTGGGTAAGTTCGAAACTGTAATAACTACAAAGCGTACTCAGACGCCATAACGACGACGTTATGGCGTACTGCGCTCTACGCTATCGATAATGATAAAGTCAGGTTGAGTTTGTGTATATCGGCTAAACTTACGTTTAACAGATTGTGATGCCGTGACTACCTACACATTACGTGTTTGTCATCGCTTACTTTTTGGCGTTATATGATGGATAATGCCGGGATACAAGAGACCCGACTCTTTTAATCTTTCAAGGAGCAAAGAATGCTGATTCTGACTCGTCGAGTTGGTGAGACCCTCATGATTGGGGATGAGGTCACCGTGACAGTTTTAGGGGTGAAGGGCAACCAGGTACGTATTGGTGTGAACGCCCCTAAGGAAGTCTCTGTTCATCGTGAAGAGATCTACCAGCGTATCCAGGCTGAAAAATCCCAGCAGTCCAGTTACTGATATTATCGCGTCTCGCTGTCTGGCGAGACGCAACCCTCCTGTCATTCTCCCTTCTTAAAGTTACCGTTTTGTTTCGTTCGCTCTGTTTTTAACCACTCCCAACGCTTTTACTTCGGCAAAATCCATCTTTCTTCATGTAGAAGAGTGCAGAAAGAAGCGCAAAATCCGTTTATAAAACACCCTCTTTGCGGGTTTTACATGCGAATTGCCTGTGATTTGTGCAAACGATAAAAGCTTGTGGAAAATTGTTTGACTTATAAGTCCCAGAAAGTAATATATGCGCCACGCAGCGACGAGAAGCTCTTAACGAGTTACTCGAAGCACTCGAAAGAGGCGTTGTGTGGTGAGGTGGCCGAGAGGCTGAAGGCGCTCCCCTGCTAAGGGAGTATGCGGTCAAAAGCTGCATCCGGGGTTCGAATCCCCGCCTCACCGCCATTTTGCATCCGTAGCTCAGCTGGATAGAGTACTCGGCTACGAACCGAGCGGTCGGAGGTTCGAATCCTCCCGGATGCACCATCTATTACTTCATATTGCTTTAGAAGTGATATGAATATCGAGCAGTACAGTAGTAAATCCCGATGCATCCGTAGCTCAGCTGGATAGAGTACTCGGCTACGAACCGAGCGGTCGGAGGTTCGAATCCTCCCGGATGCACCATTTACTATTCCTGAAAGCAGTATCCTGATGCATCCGTAGCTCAGCTGGATAGAG
>NZ_JAIKTT010000007.1:0-248943 GCF_023736175.1 Leclercia sp. LTM14 | reverse complement strand
GAGGTGGCGTATATTACGCTTTCCTCTTTCAGAGTCAAGCGATTATTTCACGCTTTTCTCTTCAACCGGCCCGGCTGTTTGTGTGAAGTGATTCACATCTGCCGTGTCGATGGAGGCGCATTATAGGGAGTTCTTCGGCACTGACAAGCGGAAAAAGACAATTTTATTTCAACCGCTCATCTTTTCGCCATAACGTCTATTTTTGCTGCTTTTTGATGGTTTCTGGCAGTGCTGCAAGGCTGTTAATGACGCAATCCGCTGCGTTTTCTGCTTCTGGCGTAACAGGTTTGCCGGTGCGTACCAGAATTTTATGGCCTACACCTGCTGCGGCAGCTGCCTGCATATCTTCCAGTTTATCGCCCACCATATATGAAGCGCTCATATCTATATGAAGGAACTCTTGCGCGGAGATGAACATACCCGGGTGCGGTTTACGGCAGTCACAGGTCTGACGATACTCTTCTACGGTGCCTTGCGGGTGGTGCGGGCAATAATAGATACCGTCCAGGTCAACGCCACGATCGGCAAGCGACCAGTCCATCCACTCTGTTAAGGTCTCGAACTGTGCTTCAGTGAACTTACCGCGCGCGATGCCTGACTGGTTGGTAACCACCACCAGCGCAAAACCCATCTCTTTTAATTCACGCATGGCTTCTATTACGCCCTCGATGAATTCAAATTCGTCTATCTCATGTACATACCCATGATCGACATTAATTGTGCCGTCACGATCGAGAAAAATTGCGGGTACTGATTTTGCCACCGGTTTGCTCCTGAAAAGGGATGTCTGCTTAGTATCTCATGTTTCACTGCGCAAGAAAGTGCTCATCGCGCAGAGTTGGATTGATTTAGACGTCTGGATGCCTTAACATCCGTTTTGTTGACGGTCATCGCCCGCATCAGGCAGCAGAAAATGCCACGGCTAACTTACATACGATAAAAATAATCTAATGATTAAACTTTCGAATATCACCAAAGTGTTCCAGCAAGGGAACCGTACCATTCAGGCGTTGAACAACGTTAGCCTGCATGTCCCGGCTGGACAGATTTATGGCGTCATTGGCGCCTCAGGTGCAGGTAAAAGTACGCTCATTCGTTGCGTTAACTTGCTTGAACGTCCGACCGAAGGTCACGTTCAGGTGGATGGCAAGGAACTGACTACCCTTTCCGAATCAGAACTGACTAAAGCACGCCGCCAGATTGGCATGATTTTCCAGCACTTTAACCTGCTCTCCTCGCGCACCGTGTTTGGTAACGTTGCCCTGCCGCTGGAGCTGGACAATACGCCAAAAGACGAAATCAAACGCCGCGTGACCGAGCTGCTGGATCTGGTCGGTCTGAGTGACAAACATGATACCTTCCCGGCGAACTTATCCGGTGGACAAAAACAGCGTGTGGCCATTGCCCGTGCCCTGGCCAGCAACCCGAAAGTGCTGCTCTGTGACGAAGCCACCAGCGCCCTGGATCCCGCAACAACCCGCTCGATACTGGAGCTGTTGAAGGACATTAACCGTCGCCTGGGACTGACCATTCTCCTTATTACACACGAGATGGATGTGGTTAAACGCATCTGCGACTGCGTGGCAGTGATCAGCAACGGGCAACTGATTGAGCAAGACACCGTAAGCGAAGTGTTCTCTCATCCTAAAACCCCCCTGGCGCAACAATTCATTCAGGCCACCCTGCATCTGGATATCCCGGAAGACTATCTGGCCCGTCTGAAAAGCCAGCCTGAAGCCAACAGTGTTCCGATGCTGCGGATGGAATTTACCGGCAAGTCAGTGGATGCACCGCTGCTGTCCGAAACCGCCCGCCGTTTCAATGTGAATAACAACATTATTAGCGCGCAGATGGATTACGCCGGTGGCGTCAAGTTCGGCATCATGCTGACTGAAATGCACGGCACGCAAGAAGATACGCAGGCTGCTATCGCCTGGCTGCAAGAGCATCATGTAAAAGTTGAGGTACTGGGTTATGTCTGAAGCAATGATGTGGTTGCTGGCACGCGGCGTATGGGAAACGCTGGCGATGACCTTCGTATCCGGCTTCTTCGGTTTTGTCATTGGTCTGCCGGTGGGCGTGCTGCTGTACGTTACCCGTCCGGGTCAGATTATTGAGAACGCGAAACTGTACCGCACGCTCTCTGCGCTGGTGAACATCTTCCGTTCCATTCCCTTCATTATTCTGTTGGTCTGGATGATTCCATTCACCCGCGTTATTGTGGGCACGTCCATCGGCCTGCAGGCCGCTATCGTTCCCCTGACCGTGGGCGCAGCACCCTTTATCGCCCGTATGGTTGAGAACGCGCTGTTAGAGATCCCGTCGGGCCTGATTGAAGCCTCTCGCGCTATGGGTGCGACGCCGATGCAGATCGTACGCAAAGTCTTACTGCCTGAAGCGCTGCCGGGTCTGGTCAATGCGGCCACCATCACGCTGATTACCCTGGTAGGTTACTCTGCGATGGGCGGTGCTGTCGGTGCAGGCGGTCTGGGTCAGATCGGTTATCAGTATGGTTACATTGGCTACAATGCTACCGTTATGAATACCGTGCTGGTTCTGCTGGTTGTACTGGTTTATCTCATTCAATTCTCTGGCGATCGCATCGTCCGGGCTGTTACGCACAAATAACGTTACACAACACAAACTCGACGAGTTAAGGATAAAAACATGGCGTTTAAATTTAAGACCTTTGCTGCGGTAGGCGCGCTGATCGGCTCTCTGGCACTGGTAGGTTGTGGCCAGGACGAAAAAGATCCAAACCATATCAAAGTAGGCGTTATCGTCGGTGCGGAGCAGCAGGTTGCAGAGACGGCAGCAAAAGTGGCGAAAGAGAAATATGGCCTGGACGTCGAGCTGGTTACGTTCAACGACTACGTTCTGCCTAACGAAGCGCTGAGCAAAGGCGATATCGATGCTAACGCCTTCCAGCACAAACCATACCTGGATCAGCAGATCAAAGATCGTGGCTACAAGCTGGTTGCGGTAGGTAATACCTTTGTTTACCCAATCGCAGGCTACTCCAAAAAAATCAAATCATTAGAAGAGCTGCAGGACGGTTCTCAGGTGGCGGTACCTAACGACCCAACTAACCTTGGCCGTTCCCTGCTGCTGCTGCAGAAAGTGGGTCTGATTAAACTGAAAGACAGTGTTGGCCTGCTGCCAACCGTTCTGGACGTAACCGAGAACCCAAAAAACCTGAAAATTGTTGAGCTGGAAGCGCCACAGCTGCCACGCTCTCTGGACGATGCGCAGATCGCCCTGGCGGTTATCAATACCACTTACGCCAGCCAGATCAACCTGACCCCAGCGAAAGACGGTATCTTTGTAGAAGATAAAGATTCTCCATACGTTAACCTGATCGTTACCCGCGAAGACAACAAAGATGCGGAGAACGTGAAGAAGTTCGTCCAGGCCTACCAGTCTGATGAAGTTTACCAGGAAGCAAACAAAGTCTTTAACGGCGGTGCAGTTAAAGGCTGGTAATCTGACCTTTGTGTAATATCATTCAGGACGGGCGAAAGCCCGTCTTGTCATTTATGCAGGCAACTGATTCAATATCTGACGATTTGATAATTCATTGAGGAAACATTATGCGTGCTTTACCGATCTGTCTTTTAGCACTGATGCTGAGCGGCTGTTCTATGCTAAGCAGATCTCCTGTTGAACCTGTTAAAAGCACAGCAACCCCGCCAAAAGTGGAGCCTGAGAAGCCAAAAGCGCCGCGTCCTGCGCCGGTAAGGATCTATACCAAGGCTGAAGATTTAGTGGGTAAACCGTTCCGCGATCTGGGTGAAGTCTCCGGCGATTCTTGCCAGGCCACCAACCAGGATTCTCCTCCCAATATTCCCACTGCGCGTAAACGCATGCAGATCAATGCCTCGAAAATGAAGGCCAATGCGGTTCTGCTGCACAGCTGCGAAGTGACCAGCGGTACACCTGGCTGCTACCGTCAGGCCGTTTGCGTAGGCTCTGCCCTTAACGTCTCGGCGAAATGAGTGCCTTCCAGTTCGAGCAGATAGGCGTTATTCGCTCGCCGTATAAAGAGAAGTTTGCCGTGCCGCGCCAGCCCGGGCTGGTAAAAGCTGTAGCGGCGAACTTCACCTGCTCGCGCCTTATAATCAGGCCGATGCCGTGCGCGGACTGGAAGCGTTCAGCCATCTGTGGGTGCTGTTTATCTTTCATCAGACCATAGCTGGCGGATGGCGCCCTACCGTGCGCCCGCCTCGTCTCGGCGGTAATGCCAGGATGGGCGTATTTGCTACACGCTCGACGTTTCGCCCGAACCCTGTCGGCATGTCGCTCATCGAGCTGAAAGGCATCCGCTGTCAGAAGGATCAGGTTATCCTCGAGCTCGGCAGTCTGGATCTGGTGGATGGTACGCCCGTGGTGGATATCAAACCGTATCTGCCCTTTGCAGAAGCCCTGCCGGATGCACGCGCCAGCTACGCCCAGCAGGCTCCTCAGGCCGATACGCCGGTCTGGTTTAGCGATGCGCTTCTCCCACAATTAATCCAGCTGGAAAAGCGCTACCCTCGCCTGCGGGAATTTATTGTCGACGTGCTGGCCCAGGATCCCCGTCCGGCCTACCGCAAAGAGGAAGAAGCCGGAAAAACCTACGCCGTTCTGCTGCTGGATTTTAACGTTCGCTGGCGGGTCACAGCGGCGGGCTTCGAAGTGTTTGCCCTCGAGCCGCAGTAATTTTATCCTCTTCTCTTTTGGCATCTTTGCCACACTGGTAAACTAAACCACTTTTTTTGTGTCAGGCTGCCGATCAGCCTGTTCCACTCTTCGAAATGGAACCGTAACAACATGCGTACTAGCCAATATCTGCTCTCCACTCTGAAGGAGACACCTGCCGACGCCGAGGTGATCAGCCACCAGCTGATGCTGCGCGCCGGGATGATCCGCAAGCTGGCCTCCGGGTTATACACCTGGCTGCCGACCGGCGTGCGCGTCCTGAAAAAAGTCGAAAACATCGTGCGTGAAGAGATGAACAACGCCGGTGCTATCGAGGTGTTAATGCCGGTAGTTCAGCCTTCTGAGCTATGGCAGGAGAGTGGACGCTGGGAGCAGTATGGTCCGGAACTGCTGCGTATTGCCGATCGTGGCGATCGTCCCTTCGTTCTCGGCCCAACGCATGAAGAAGTCATCACCGATCTGATCCGTAACGAGCTGAGCTCCTACAAACAGTTGCCGCTCAACTTCTTCCAGATCCAGACCAAGTTCCGTGACGAAGTTCGCCCACGCTTTGGCGTTATGCGCTCTCGCGAATTCCTGATGAAAGATGCGTACTCTTTCCATACTTCTCAGGAGTCTCTGCAGGAGACTTACGACAAGATGTACGAAGCGTACAGCAAAATCTTCTCCCGTATGGGTCTGGATTTCCGCGCTGTGCAGGCTGATACCGGTTCTATCGGCGGTAGCGCATCCCATGAATTCCAGGTGCTGGCACAGAGTGGTGAAGACGATGTGATCTTCTCTGATTCCTCTGATTACGCTGCGAACATTGAGTTTGCTGAAGCACTGGCGCCAAAAGCACCGCGCGCTGCTGCAACCGAAGAGATGAAGCTGGTTGATACGCCAAACGCGAAAACCATCGCCGAGCTGGTTGAGCAGTTCAACCTGCCGATCGAAAAAACGGTCAAAACCCTGCTGGTGAAATCGACCGAAGGCAGCGCATACCCGCTGGTTGCCCTGCTGGTACGTGGCGATCACGAGCTGAACGAAGTGAAAGCAGAGAAGCTGCCACAGGTTGCCAGCCCGTTAACCTTCGCAACGGAAGCGGAAATCCGTGCCGTCGTGAACGCCGGTCCTGGCTCCCTGGGCCCGGTGAATATGCCAGTTCCTGTCGTTATTGACCGCACTGTTGCCGCGATGAGCGACTTCTCCGCAGGCGCGAACATCGATGGTAAACACTACTTCGGTATTAACTGGGATCGCGATGCCGCGACCCCAGAAGTGGCGGATATTCGTAACGTGGTAGCAGGCGACCCAAGCCCGGACGGCAAGGGTACCCTGATGATCAAACGCGGTATTGAGGTCGGTCATATCTTCCAGCTGGGTGATAAATACTCCCGCGCCATGAACGCTGCCGTTCAGGGTGAAGATGGTCGCAATCAGGTTCTGACCATGGGCTGCTACGGTATTGGGGTAACGCGTGTGGTTGCTGCCGCTATCGAGCAGAACTACGACGAGCGTGGCATCGTCTGGCCGGACAACATTGCACCGTTCCAGGTCGCGATCCTGCCGATGAACATGCACAAGTCCTACCGCGTTCAGGAGCTGGCGGAAAAACTGTACAGCGAGCTGCGTGCGCAGGGTATCGAAGTGCTGATGGACGATCGTAAAGAGCGTCCAGGCGTGATGTTTGCTGATATGGAACTGATCGGTATTCCACACACCGTGGTCATCGGCGATCGTAACCTCGACAACGACGAGATCGAGTACAAATATCGTCGTAACGGCGAGAAGCAGATGATTAAAACCGGTGACGTACTGGATTACCTGGTAAAAGCCATCAAGGCATAAGCCACAAAAAACCCCGCTGATGCGGGGTTTTTTATTTCAGCTATTTGCTGTCGCAATTTTTGCCTGCTTCAAAGCGGGCGTCGCTGTCCGGTACCAGCGTTTTGACTCGCTCGCCGCTGTCCGGGTTAGCCTCAAGGGTAAAATGCCCGTCCACAGTGAGCAGCACCGGTTTGGTATCACTCCCGCGCGCCGCCGCGTAATCCCGTTCCAGCTGGGCGTTATTCGCCACGCTCACCTTTTTGCCGGTGGCGCAATCGGTAAAGATCGCCGCATCGGCCATATAGAAGTACATGCCGCGCATCGCCATCGGCGTTGCTGGCAGTGCAGCGGTTACCGGTGCCAGGGTGTAGTTAAACTGTGATTCTATGGGATTTCCCTGGATGTCGAGCATCTCCAGCCCTTCGCCTTTGGCGCGGAAATAGCGCTTTTCGCCCTTCGTATCCGTCAGCACCAGCTTATCGGCCGTTCGCGCCCAGGTGCCGTAGCTGGCAAAAGAAGAAGGCGCTTTTGCCCCCTGATAATGTTGATTCATTACCCAGGTACCGTCTTTTTCCAGGAACAGTGAGGTCTCAATACCTTCGCAGTCGGCGCAGGGTAAAACGCCCCGCCAGCTCTGCTGCATCGGTTTTAACGCCTCTTCGTGGGTCGGCTCAAGAACCTGCATCTCTGCGCGGTTATGACACCCCATCAGGACGAACAGCGCGCTGGCTGCCACCACTGAAAATATCGCTGTTTTCACTTTAGATTCCTTATCTCAACCACCCGTTAATCCTGAGGGCGTCGAACTTTGCCACGCAGTGCTTTGACGGTCGATTTTTGTGATTTCGAAGCCAGACGGCGCTCTTTCGATGCACGTGTCGGGCGGGTTGCCCGACGGCTTTTTTGCACTGCCGTTAACTCCTGTATGACCGCCACAAGCCGGGCAAGCGCGGCTTCCCGATTCATCTCCTGGCTGCGGTACTCCTGCGCCTTGATGATAATCACGCCGTCACTGGTGATCAGATGATGGCTGGCGGCGAGCAGGCGTTCTTTGTAATACTCTGGCAGGCTGGAGGCCCGAATGTCAAAGCGCAGATGAATAGCCGTTGAGGTTTTATTCACATGCTGGCCCCCCGCTCCCTGGGCGCGGATCGCGGTGATCTCGACTTCATGATCGGGAAGGCTGACGCTTCGGGACAGGACAATCATGACCGGGACTGCCAGGCTTCCGGATGAATTTCCAGATTATTCTCAGCATCCGACAACCAGATGGCGCCATCCTGAATCGTCGCCTGCAGATTCATGGTCCGTCCGGCAAAGGCACTCAGTTTAGCGAGCTGTTCATCATCCAGGTACCAGACGGACAGGTTGTCGAACTGGGCACACTTATTCTTGTTCTGCTGCCACCAGATCTCCGCTGCGCGGCTGTTGTAGGTAAAGAGCGCCACCTCAGCAGACTGGGTGCAGGCTTTCTTAATGCGACGTTCATCCGGCAGGCCCAGCTCAATCCACAGATCGATACCCAAGTGATCGTTGAGTAGCCAGGCTTCCGGCTCGTCTTCCGCGCTTAATCCACGGGTAAACTGCAGACGCTCATTGGCATACTTAATCCATGCCAGCAGGCGCAGCATCATGCGCTCCTGCGTTTCGGAGGGATGACGCGCCAGCGTCAATGTCGCATCCAGAAACTGATTGCGGTCTAAATCCGCTACATTGACCGCGGCTTTGTAAATTGTCGCTTTAAGCGCCATGAGAGAACTCCTTTCGAATCAGGTGCGCATTGTAGCGAATTCTCCGCCAAAAGGCTGTTACAGGCTTAAGAATGTCTCTGACATCAACCTGCTGATATTGCTTAAATGAGTATGGTATAGTCACCTTGCTAAACCGGGTTTATCTTCGTAGGCTTAAAGGTATCTCACAGTAAAGTCAGTGCGCTGGCAGGAGGGGATGTGAATAATTATTGTGAGCTAATTCGCAAACGGTATGCGGAAATTGCCAGCGGCGATCTGGGGTATGTCCCCGATGCGTTGGGCTGTGTATTGAAAGTTCTGAATGAAATGGCGTCGGATGACACGCTTTCAGAATCGGTCAGAGAAAAAGCAGCATATGCTGCTGCGAATTTACTGGTGAGCGATTATGTCAATGAATGATACATACCAACCAATTAACTGCGATGACTACGACAATCTCGAGCTCGCCTGCCAGCATCACCTGCTTCTGACGCTGGCGTTAAAAGATGGCGAAGTGCTGAAGGCAAAGGCCAACGATCTGGTTTCCCGAAAGAACGTGGAGTATCTGGTCGTGGAAGACGGTGGCGCAACGCGCGAACTGCGTCTCGATAAAATTGCCAGCTTCAGTCATCCCGAAATCGGCACCGTTGTGGTGAGCGAGTCCTGATCCTGTGTAACGGGCAGCCTGCTGCCCGTTACGTTTCCCATTCCAGCTGTACGCCCTGCTCCGCTTCAGCCGCCCCTTCCCGCGTAACAAACACACCTGCAGCAGCTACCAGCGTTTCGCCGTAAAACAGCAATGGCGTGGTATCCCGACGCCAGGGCGCAACGTTAAGTTCCTGCCAGATTTTTTTGATCTTTCGACCACCGTTTCGCCCGACGATGTGCAGCGCGCCGCTGGCGCGAAAGCGCACCGTCACCGGCTCATCCGGGTGCGGCAGACGGAGATTGCCGCCTGCGCTGAGGTAAAGCCTACCCAGCCCTTCCGGCAGGCACAGCGGCTGGTGAACAGAGGGCCAGTCGATAACGCGCTCAGCCAGAGAGGGATGGTATTTCACCCACCACAGCTCTCCCCGAAAGCGCCTGATTTCACCTTCGCCAGAACGCAGTCGCGGTGTTGCATCTTCCCGGGCCAGCGCCACCTCATCCCAGAGACGAGTAAGCATGGCGCGCGACGGCATTAACGCCCCGTGAAGAGCCAGCCATCTGCGCAGAAGCGCAGCACGACGCACCGCGCTCATCGTCTGCAGCGGTGCGATAGCCAGCGCCCCGTCTTTCGAAACCAATATCATTAGCTCGCCTGCCAGCAGCTCATCCAGCAACTGCTCCTGCTCGGCGCACAACGTGGCGCTGCGGGACGTGGCCTCTGCAAAATGCGGCCAGCGCTCTGCCAGCAGCGGCAGGACGCGCAGACGCAAAAAATTGCGGTCATAGCTGTCGTCCTGGTTGCTTTCGTCCTCAATCCAGGGCAGATCCCAGCGCTGCGCCCATGCCTGCAGCGATTCACGCGTCTCGCCGAGAAGGGGACGGATCTGTTCGGTATCGGCAAAACGCGCCCGTGCGGGCATGGCAGAGAGCCCTGCCGGGCCGCTGCCGCGCTTCAGGGCCAGCAGGAAGGTCTCACACTGATCGTCGAGATGTTGCGCCGTCACCAGCGCTTCGCCCGGCAGAAGGGCATCAGTAAAGGCGGCATAACGCGCTTTACGCGCCTGCGCCTCGAGCCCCAGCCCCTCTTCTGCCAGCGTCACCCGGACCACGATCAGCGGGATATTCCATTCATGGCAGAGATGCTGGCAATGAGCGACCCAGCTGTCGGCGTGTGGGCTCAGACCGTGATGAATATGGATAGCGCGCAGCTCGAGGCCGGGCTCCTGCTCACGCCAGAGCTTGAGCCGATGCAGCAATACCGTGGAATCCAGGCCACCGCTAAATCCCACCAGCAGTCGGCGGTATGGGTGAAGGGCTCGCTGAAGTTCGGTTGTGGTCATCGTCGTCATTTATACAGAAAGGTGCCCGGCACGTTACCGGGCATTCCCTGGCGAGGCAAGCTTTACTGCTGATAGAGCTCCAGCGGCAGGCCATCAGGATCGTTGAAAAAGGTGAAGCGCTTCCCGGTGAAGGGATCGATACGGATGGCTTCACACTTAACGCCGTGGGATTGAAGGTGTTCTACCGCCCTGTCGATGTCATCCACGCTGAACGCCAGGTGGCGTAAACCGCAGGCTTCAGGCCGGGATGGACGCGCTGGCGGGAACGGGAACGAAAACAGCTCAATGACATACTGACCATTCAGCGCCAGGTCACCCTTCCAGGAATCACGCTCTTCACGATAAAACTCACTCTGCAGGGTGAAACCCAGCGTATCGCAGTAAAACGCCTTACTGACGGCGTAGTCGGTGGCAATAATTGCAATGTGATGAACCTGCTTTAAACCCAGCATAGCCTCTCCTTATTGGTGTGCCTGAACGTTATATCCGAATCCCCGTGCCGCGCAAGGAGTCATGGCGCTTTTAAGACCCGTACCCTATAGATGCCGTTTTCATCCCGTCTGGCGCCGTGGATATCGGTTTCGAAGCCTGGATAGTGACGGCCAATCGAGCAGAGCATGAGCAGGAAATCGAGCACCGCCCTGCTCTTCTCGGTGATCATCTCGCCGGGCATCAGCAGCGGCACGCCGGGGGGATAAGGCAGGATCATATTGGCCGAGACCCGCCCGACCAGATCCTCCAGATCGACCGTTTCCACTTCTCCTTTCACCTGACGCTGCCAGGCATGGTGCGGGGTGAGCTTCATCTCCGGCAGGACATCAAACGCCTGTAGCATCAGCCGCGGCAGATCGTGCTGACGAATGAGCTTGTGGATCCCTTTGGCCAGATCCTGGATACGCATGTTGCGGTAAAAATCAGGATCCTCGGCATAGAGATCCGGCAGCATGTTCCTGACCCGCAAATTGAGATCGTAGGCGCGCTTAAATTCCATCAGGCCGCGCAGCAATCCCATCGCCCGGGTTTTGTCGATGCCGATACTGAACAGGAACAGCAGGTTATACGGCCCGGTTTTTTCGACCACCACGCCGCGCTCATCGAGGAACTTCGCTACCAGCGCCGCCGGGATCCCCTCTTCGCTCATTTCCCCCTGCTCGTCCATTCCCGGCGTCAAAATGGTGACTTTGACCGGATCGAGGAACATATGATCCGCATCGGCATCGCGAAAGCCATGCCAGCTCTCGCCCGGTGCGACAGGCCAGCATTCGGCTTCATCAATCTCGTCCGGCTGCCAGATATCGAAGAACCAGCCGTCGGCCTCATCCTTAAGACGCTGGACCTCTTTACGGAAATGCAGCGCGCGCTCAACGGAGCGGTTTATCAGGCGCTTACCGGGATTGCCGCGCAGCATCGCCGCGGCGGTTTCAATCGAGGCCACCAGCGGATAGCTGGGTGATGTGGTGGTGTGCATCATAAAGGCTTCGTTGAAGGTATCTTCGTCGTACTCACCTTTAATGTGGATCAGCGAAGCCTGAGAAAACGCCGCCAGCATTTTGTGCGTAGACTGGGTTTCAAAGAACACTTTTCCCGGGAGGCGCTCACCGCTCATTCCGCTTTTACCGGCATAGATCGGATGGAAATTGGTATAGGGCACCCACGCCGAGTCGAAATGGATTGAGGGCACATCCAGGGTCTGTTTCACCCAGTTAGTGTTATACAGCAGGCCGTCGTAGGTGGAGTTGGTGATCACCGCATGCACCGGCCAACTTGCTCCAGGGACTGCAGCCACTTTGCGTTCAATGGCGGCATGGGAAAACTCCCGGCGCGGGATCCCGCCCAGAATGCCCAAAGCATTTCTCGTGGGCGACAGCCAGAGCGGAACGACATCGCTCATCATCAGCAGGTGCGCCAGAGATTTGTGGCAGTTGCGATCGATAAGCAGAGTGCTGCCGTCGGGGGCGGCGTACATGCCGACGATCTTGTTCGATGTCGAGGTGCCGTTGGTCACCATATAGCTCTGCTCGGCACCAAAAGTACGGGCAATATACTCTTCGGCCTCGAGATGCGGACCGGTATGATCCAGCAGCGATCCCAGCTCCGTCACCGAGATCGACACATCCGCTTTCAGCGTGTTCCCGCCAAAGAAATCATAGAACAGACAGCCCACCGGGCTTTTCTGATAGGCGGTTCCGGCCATATGCCCCGGCGTACAGAAGGTGTACTTGCCCTCTTTCACATAGGTGAAAAGCGCGCGGGTAAACGGCGGAGTGATGGTATCCAGGTATTCGCCGGTGTATTGCTGAATGCGGGTAGCAATATCCTCTGCAATCCCCAGGGAATACTCAAAGAACCACAGCGCCATCCGCATATCATGGGCGCTGACGTCCATCGTGGAGTGGGTATTGATAAAGGCGTACAGCGGCAGGTATTCGTTGAGCTGGTTGATGTCGCTGCATAATTCCAGATCGTACTCGTCCCAGTCGAAGATGACGCCGCAGATACGGGGGTTATGTTCGATAAACTTCAGTAGGTCGGCGCTGTTCTGCGGCCAGATAAGTTGAAACCCGCGCGATGCCAGCGCCTGCTCCAGCTCCTTGATGGGTTCGTCTTTATAAAAGACGCCGTGCGGCCCCATAATGGCAATGATGTTCACGGTTTACCTCCTTGAAAAACATTAGCTAAGCATAGTTGAGGTAAACAACGGGTATAAAAAAGCCGCAACACTGTGCGGCTTTTAAGATTATTGCGTAGCTTATGCGTAGCCGTAGCTCATCAGACGCTGATAACGGCGGTTCAGCAGATCTTCTTTGCTCAGCACGTCGAGGTCTGCGAGGTCAGCCAGCAGCTGCGCCTTCAGAGACGCAGCCATAACTTCCGGCTTACGATGCGCGCCACCCAGCGGTTCCGGGATAACGGTATCGATCAGCTTCAGCTCTTTCAGGCGCGGGGCGATAATGCCCATCGCTTCTGCAGCCAGCGGCGCTTTGTCGGCGCTTTTCCACAGAATGGACGCACAACCTTCCGGAGAGATAACGGAATAGGTGCTGTACTGCAGCATATTCACTTTATCGCCCACGCCAATCGCCAGCGCACCACCGGAGCCACCTTCACCGATAACGGTACAGATAACCGGTACACTCAGACGCGACATTTCACGCAGGTTACGGGCAATGGCTTCAGACTGGCCGCGCTCTTCAGCGCCCACGCCCGGGTAAGCACCTGGGGTGTCGATAAAGGTGATAATCGGCATATTGAAACGCTCGGCCATCTCCATCAGACGTAGGGCTTTACGGTAGCCTTCTGGTGCTGGCATACCGAAGTTGCGGCGAATTTTTTCTTTGGTTTCGCGCCCTTTCTGGTGGCCAATGATCATCACCGGACGACCGTCGAGACGTGCAATACCGCCAACGATAGCTTTATCGTCAGCGTATGCGCGGTCACCTGCCAGTTCGTCGAATTCATCAAACGCCAGGCGGACATAATCCAGGGTGTACGGACGCTGAGGATGGCGAGCCAGTTGGGCTACCTGCCATGCGCCGAGATCGGCAAAGATTTTGCGCGTCAGTTCTACGCTTTTTTCACGCAGACGATGCACTTCTTCGTCGATGTTAATATCCAGTTTTTCATCCTGACGGCCCACGGCAGTCAGAGAATCGATTTTCGCTTCCAGCTCTGCAATCGGCTGTTCGAAATCAAGGAAATTCAGACTCATAGTATTCCTGTATTAGTCAAACTCCAGTTCCACCTGCTCCGAACCAATGAGGCCACGGAGATCGTTAAGTAAACGATCGCTCGGAGAGACACGCCACGACGCACCAAAGCGCAACCGTGCACGCGCATCCGCCCTCTGATAGTAGAGATGTACTGGAATGGTCCCCGAGCGGTGGGGTTCCAGAGACTGACGGAGTCGGTTTAAAAGCTGGTCATCAATTTGCCTGTCCGTCAGCGAGATAGCAAGCCCGCGAGCATATTTTTCCCGGGCTTCGTCAATGTCCATCACTTCGCGGGCGGTCATTTTAAGCCCCCCGCTGAAGTCATCAAAGCTGACCTGTCCGCTGACGATAAGTATGCGGTCTTTTTCCAGCAACTGCTGATATTTATCCAGAGCGTCGGTGAATAACATCACCTCCAGCCGCCCGGAACGGTCATCCAGCGTACAGATGCCGATACGATTGCCGCGCTTGGTGACCATAACCCTCGCGGCAATGACGAGCCCCGCAGCCGTGGTAATCTTACCACGTTCTGTCGGATGCATGTCTTTCAGCCGGTAGCCTCCGACATAGCGCTCAATTTCTTTAATGTACTGATTGATCGGGTGCCCGGTCAGGTACAGACCCAGGGTTTCGCGCTCGCCGTCCAGCACCGTCTGTTCCGGCCACGGCTGACAGCTGGCATAGGACTGTTCGATCTGCTCCGGCTCTTCGGCCAGCACGCCGAACATATCAGCCTGACCAATGGCTTCGGCTTTTGAGTGCTGGTCGGCGGCCTTCAGGGCGTCGGCCAGCGAGTTCATCAGCGCCGCGCGATGCGGCCCGAGACGGTCAAACGCCCCGGACATAATCAGCTTTTCCAGCACCCGGCGGTTAAGCTTTTTGATATCGGTGCGGGCGCACAGGTCAAACAGCTCGCGGAAATAGCCGCCCTGATTACGAGCTTCGATGATGGCTTCAATCGGGCCTTCACCCACGCCTTTAATCGCGCCGATACCGTAAACGATCTCGCCATCGTCGTTGACGTGGAAATGGTACTGCCCGGAGTTGATGTCCGGCGGCAGGATTTTCAGCCCCATGCGCCAGCACTCGTCCACCAGCCCGACCACCTTCTCGGTGTTGTCCATATCGGCGGTCATTACCGCGGCCATAAACTCAGCCGGATAGTGCGCCTTCAGCCACAGCGTCTGATAAGAGACCAGCGCATAGGCCGCGGAGTGTGACTTGTTGAACCCGTATCCGGCGAATTTTTCTACCAGATCGAAGATTTTCATCGCCAGTTCGCCGTCAACGCCGTTTTTCTTCGCCCCTTCTTCGAAGGTGCCGCGCTGCTTGGCCATCTCTTCCGGCTTTTTCTTACCCATCGCACGACGCAGCATGTCCGCGCCGCCCAGGGTGTAGCCAGAGAGCACCTGGGCAATCTGCATAACCTGTTCCTGATACAGGATGATGCCGTAGGTCGGCTCCAGTACCGGTTTCAGGCTTTCGTGCTGCCACTGTACATCCGGATAAGAGAGCTCTTCACGGCCGTGCTTACGGTCAATAAAGTTATCTACCATCCCTGACTGCAGCGGCCCCGGACGAAACAGCGCCACAAGGGCGATCATATCTTCGAAACAGTCAGGCTGCAGGCGCTTGATCAGATCTTTCATGCCGCGGGATTCAAGCTGGAAGACCGCCGTGGTCTCCGAGCGCTGCAGCATATCAAAGCTTTTATTGTCATCCAGCGGGATCGCGGCGATATCAATCGGCTCCAGGCCCTGTTTGGCCCGGCGCGGGTTGATCATCTTCAGCGCCCAGTCGATGATGGTGAGCGTACGCAGGCCGAGGAAGTCAAACTTCACCAGACCCGCGTATTCCACGTCGTTCTTGTCGAACTGGGTGACCGGGTGCGAGCCGGTTTCGTCGCAGTAGAGCGGCGCAAAGTCGGTGATTTTGGTCGGGGCAATAACCACGCCACCGGCGTGTTTACCGGCGTTACGGGTGACCCCTTCCAGCTTGCGCGCCATGTCGATCAGCGCTTTGACCTCTTCGTCCGCCTCGTAGATCTCCGGCAGCTGCGGTTCCGCTTCGAACGCTTTCGCCAGGGTCATGCCCGGATCGGGTGGCACCAGCTTCGAGATGCGATCGACAAAGCCGTACGGATGCCCCAGTACGCGGCCCACGTCGCGGATAACCGCTTTTGCCGCCATGGTACCAAAGGTAATGATCTGCGATACCGCGTCACGACCGTACATGTCCGCCACGTGTTCAATAACCTGGTCGCGTTTCTCCATACAGAAGTCAACGTCGAAGTCAGGCATCGAGACACGTTCCGGGTTCAGGAAGCGTTCGAACAGCAGGTCAAATTCCAGTGGATCGAGATCGGTAATTTTCAGCGCATAGGCCACCAGCGAGCCGGCACCGGAACCACGGCCCGGTCCTACCGGCACGCCGTTATCCTTCGACCACTGGATAAACTCCATAACGATCAGGAAGTAGCCGGGGAACCCCATCTGGTTGATCACCTGGAGTTCAATATCCAGACGTTCATCATATTCCGGGCGCTTCTCGGCGCGAACGGCCGGATCCGGGAAGAGGAATTCAAGACGCTCTTCCAGACCCTCTTTCGATTTCATGACCAGGAAGTCTTCGGTGGTCATGTCGCCGGTCGGGAACTGCGGCAGGAAGTATTCGCCCAGACGAACGGTGACGTTACAGCGCTTCGCGATCTCTACGCTGTTCTCCAGCGCTTCCGGAATATCGGAAAACAGCTCGCACATCTCCTCTTCGCTGCGCATATATTGCTGCGGCGAATAGTTGCGCGGGCGTTTCGGATCGTCGAGGGTAAAGCCATCGTGGATTGCGACGCGAATTTCATGGGCGTCAAAATCGTCGGGGTTAATGAAGCGCACGTCATTGGATGCCACAACGGGCAACCCGTGCTCCTCTGCAAGCGCCACCGCGGCGTGCAGATAGTTTTCTTCATCCGGACGGCCGGTGCGGATCAGCTCCAGATAGAAGCGATCCGGGAAGTACTCTTTATAAAAATCGACGCACTGCTCCACCAGCGCGGTGTTACCGCGCAGCAGGCATCTGCCGATGTCGCCCATCCGGCCACCGGAGATAAGCAGCAACCCTTCATTCAGCTCCGCCAGCCACTCGCGATCGATCCACGGGCCCTGCGGGCCGTAGCCGCGCTGATAGGCACGGGAGATCAGCAGCGTCAGGTTCTGGTAGCCGGTGTTATTCATCGCCAGGACGGTGATTTGCGTCATTTCATCGGCGAGCAGTTCGCTCTGAACGTGAAAATCGGCACCAATCACCGGTTTCATTCCTGCGCCATGCGCCGTTCCGTAGAACTTCACCAGACCGCACAGGTTAGTGAAGTCGGTGATCGCCAGCGCAGGCATGCCAAGCGCGGCCGCCTTTTTCACCAGCGGCCCGGTTTTCGCCAGCCCATCAATCATGGAATAGTCGCTGTGCACCCGCAGGTGTACGAAACGTGGTTCAGCCATCTTCAGATTCCGCGTTACTTATTAGCGTCTTGATTCAGGACATCAGTCCCAGTGCGCGTTTTACCGGTCCAAAACTGCGGCGGTGGTGCTCAGTTGCGCCGTGTTCTGCCAGTCTTTCCAGATGGAAAGGGGTAGGATACCCCTTATGCTGGGCAAAGCCATACAGGGGATAAGTGAGATCCAGCGCGGCCATTTCGGCATCGCGCGTGACTTTAGCGATGATCGAGGCGGCGCTGATTTCGGCTACCCGGCTGTCGCCCTTTACCACCGCCAACGACGGCATGGGCAGCGCCGGACAACGATTACCGTCAATCAGCACATACTCCGGCACCACGCTCAGCCCGGCTACGGCACGCTGCATCGCCAGCATAGTGGCATGCAGAATGTTCAGCTCGTCGATCTCATGCGGTTCCGCACGCCCAACGCTCCAGGACAGTGCTTTCTCTTTGATTTCATCGAATAACGCCAGGCGGCGCTTTTCGGATAATTTCTTCGAATCATTCAGACCGATTATCGGCCGGGCAGGATCGAGGATCACCGCGGCAGTCACTACTGCCCCCACCAGCGGGCCACGTCCTACTTCATCCACACCCGCCACCAGATGGGTGTGAGGGTAAACAAATTCCATCATTTCGCTAACTCCAGCACCGCGTCAGCTGCCTGCTCGTCGGCATTGCAGCGGATCTGCTGATGCAGTTCCCGGAATGTGTCATGCATTTCGTGGCTGGTTTTGCCGTCTGCCAGCAGCGGCAGCAGCGCAGCGGCTAAGGCCTGCGGCTCGCACTCATCCTGCAGCAGCTCTTTCACCAGCTCGCGGCGGGCAAGCAGGTTGGGCAGGGAGACGTAATCCGTTTTCACCAGCCGTTTTGCCAGCCAGAAGGTAAAGGACTTCATACGATAGCCTACGACCATCGGGCATTTCGCCAGCATGCACTCCAGCGCAGCAGTGCCCGATGCCAGCAAGGCGGCATCGCTGGCCACCATCGCTTCACGACCTTTGCCATCTAAAAGATGAACATGCAAATCCGGGGCGACCTCTGCCTTAATGCGCTCAAACTGCTCGCGGCGTTTGGCATTTACCAGCGGCACGACCACTTCCAGGTCAGGGTAAGTCTGACGCAGGATTTGTGCGGTTTTCAGAAAATCAGCGCTGAGCATTTCCACTTCTGCACCCCGGCTCCCCGGCAGCAGGGCCAGACAGTGGGCGTCATGCGGAATGCCAAGCTGGTCACGTGCGGCATTTTTATCGGGATCAAGCGGCATGGCATCGGCCATGGTGTGACCGATAAAGCGGCACGGAACGTTGAATTTATCGTAAAACGCTTTTTCGAAAGGCAGGAAGGCCAGTACCAGATTCGTCGATCTGCCTATTTTGAAAACGCGTTTCTGTCGCCACGCCCAGACGGACGGACTGACATAGTGGATGGTTTTGATCCCCTGCTTTTTCAGATTACCTTCGAGGGTAATATTGAAGTCAGGTGCATCAATACCCACAAACACATCGGGCTGAAGCTCGGTAAAGCGACGCGTCAGATCGGCGCGAATATGCAGTAACCGGCGCAGGCGACCCAGCACCTCAACGATGCCCATCACCGCCAGCTCTTCCATTTCGTACCAGGCTTCACATCCTTCAGCCTGCATCAATGGACCGGCAACGCCGACAAAGCGCGCATTGGGAACGCGCGCTTTGAGCGCTCGAATCAGACCTGCACCAAGAATATCGCCGGAGGTTTCTCCGGCGACAAGGGCGATCGTAAGCGGGCGACTATCAACCATTAACGAATCAGACCACGAGTTGAGCGTGCGAAGAACTCCACGAACGCGTTCACCTCAGGATGCTGTTTCGCCAGTTCGGCAATTTCCGGCTTAGCCTCTTCCAGCGTTTTACCGTTACGGTACAACTGCCTGTAGGCGTTACGGATTGCCATAATCGCTTCACGGCTGAAACCGCGACGCTTAAGGCCTTCGATGTTAACGCCAAACGGCGTCGCATGGTTACCCTGCGCAATCACATACGGCGGGACGTCCTGCGCCACGCCGGAGCAGCCGCCGACCATCACGTGCGCACCAATGATGCAGAACTGATGGACTGCGGTCATGCCGCCAATGATGGCATGATCGTCAACTGATACGTGTCCCGCCAGCGTTGCATTGTTGGCGAGAATACAGCGGTTACCGACGGTACAGTCATGCGCGATGTGCGCGTTGACCATAAACAGGTTATCGCTGCCCACCTTCGTCAACTCACCACCCTGTACTGTGCCACGATGAATGGTGACGCTTTCGCGAATGCGGTTACGATCGCCAATTTCCACACGGGTTGGTTCGCCAGCATATTTCAGATCCTGGTTAACTTCACCGATGGAGGCGAACTGATAGATCACGTTGTCGCGGCCAATGGTCGTATGACCATTCACAACGACGTGAGATTTCAGTACGGTACCCTCACCAATTTCGACATGGGGTCCAACAATACAAAATGGACCAATGTGGACGTTAGCGCCGATAACGGCACCCTCTTCCACAATGGCGGTTGGATGAATAAAGGCGGTTTTATCAATCACGTATCAGGCCTCCCGGCTACGCGCACACATCATGGTAGCTTCGCAAACAACTTTGCCGTCAACCAGAGCTACGCCTTTGAAGCGAGTCAGGCCGCGACGCGTTTTTTCAAAAGTCACTTCCATGATCATCTGATCACCAGGCACAACCGGGCGCTTGAAGCGCGCTTCGTCGATACCTGCGAAGTAATACAGCTCACCCGGCTCCAGTTTACCAACGCTTTTAAACGCCAGAATACCGGTAGCCTGAGCCATCGCTTCCAGGATCAATACGCCCGGGAAGATAGGCTTCCCAGGGAAATGCCCCTGGAAGAATGGCTCGTTTACAGAAACATTTTTCACTGCGCGCAGAAAACGACCTTCTTCAAAATCCAGCACACGGTCTACCAGCAAAAACGGGTAGCGGTGCGGCAGAAGTTCTAAAATCTCTTCAATATGCAGAGTATGAGTGTCAGTAGTCAAAATACTCTTCCTGTCAAAATATCTGAATGGCAATAATAACACGGCCTGCCGGTTTATAAGAAAGCCGACAGGCCGGGAAGTGTGCGTTAAACGGGTGAACGCTTAGTCTTGTTGATCGATTTTGCGCTCAATGGCCTTGAGGCGCTTACTCATATCATCAATATTCATCACCAGGGCGGCAGTTTTACGCCACACCTTGTTAGGCTGCAACGGAATACCTGAGGAGTAGACGCCCGGTTCGGTGATAGGACGCATAACCATGCCCATACCGGTAACCGTGACCTTGTCGCATATTTCCATATGCCCGTTAATTACGCTGGCACCGCCAATCATACAGTAACGGCCAATCTTCAGGCTGCCAGCCATAATAACGCCACCGGCAACCGCAGTATTGTCGCCAATCACAACGTTATGTGCAATCTGGCACTGGTTATCGATGATAACACCATTACCGATAATCGTATCATCAAGCGCACCACGGTCAATTGTCGTGCAGGCGCCGATTTCGACGCGATCGCCGATGATCACCCGGCCAAGTTGCGGGATCTTAATCCAGTTACCACGATCGTTGGCATAACCGAAACCATCCGAACCGATGACGGTGCTGGACTGGATCAGGCAATTTTCGCCAATTTCGATCTCATGATATACGGAGACATTGGCCCACAGGCGAGAGCCTGCACCAATTTTTGTTTTTTTACCGACGAAGCAACCGGCGCCAATGACCACATTATCGCCCAGCACCACGTCTGATTCGATAACCGCATTTGCACCAATTGATACGTTGTTACCCAGCTGTGCCGTCGGGTCAATCACCGCACTGGGTGCGATGTTTTGCGCCGGCTGCGGCGTGGTATCCAGAATTTGTGCCATACGGGCATACGTCAGGTAGGGGTTCTTCACTACCAGCGCAGCACCTGCGGCAAACGGCAAATCGTCCTGCGTCATGACGACAGCAGACGCCTGGCAAAGGGCCAGATGTTCACGGTACTTAGGGCTTACCATGAAGGTGATATTGCCTGCTTTAGCAGATTGCATGGACGCAACAGCGGTGATGACGATATCGCCATCACCGTGTAATTCTGCATCCAACTGCTGAGCTAAATCAGCGAGTCGAATTGAAGGCATTACTTATTTAACCTGTTTCAGGACATCAGCGGTGATGTCTTTAACATCGCTGCTGTTGAATGCAACGGCATTAGCATCAACAACCAGATCGATGCTCTGATCGGCAGCAACAGCTTTTACAGCGGACTGGATACGGGTAACCAGCTTGCCGCGTTCTTCGTTAGAACGACGCTGACGATCCTGCTCAAAAGCTTGCGCTTTCTGAGAGAAAGTCTGACGCTGAGCCATTACGTCTTTTTCCAGCTTGCTGCGGTCGCTCGCTTTCATGGTAGAACCATCGCGCTGCAGACGCTGCATTTTGGATTGCAGATCGTTTTCCATACCCTGCAGTTCGCTTGCACGGCTTTTGAACTCGCCTTCCAGCTTGGCAGAAACACCGGTTTTCTGCGCAACCTGCTGGAACAAGTTACCCATATTGACGATTGCAATTTTGTCCGCTGCCTGAGCAGAAGTTGCCATCGCTAAACCGAGACCTGCAGCTAATAACCACTTTTTCACAATTAACTCCTTACCATCCCATTGGTACCCGAGGGTACCGTTCTTTGCGTGGCAAGGCGATCCTGCGATCGCCAGTTGTCAGCGCTACACTGCCAACGCATTCCGTTGCAACGGACAATTACCAGGTTTTACCAATGTTAAACTGGAACTGCTCCGCTTTGTCTCCCTCGTATTTCTTAAACGGCTGGGCGTAGGAGAAGACCAACGGCCCCAGCGGTGACATCCATTGTAGTGCGAGACCGGCAGACATACGAATATTGCTCGGATCGCTGTAGTCAGGAATGCCCGCAGCTCTCGTTTCAGCCGTATTCTGCCAGTTAGTATCCCATACGGTACCTGCATCCAGGAAGAACGAGGTTCGTACGGAATTGGCATACTTATCGCTGATGAACGGCGTAGGAGTAATAAACTCCAGGCTGGCGACACCCATGGCGTTACCGCCCACTGCATCATCAGAGCTACATACTTCGCTAGAAGACGCCTTATCGCAGTTATCTTCGTCGTTGCCGCCGTAGTAGGCCGCTTTCGGACCGATGTTGTTGGACTGGAAGCCACGTACGGTGCTGGAACCACCGGCGTAGAAGTTCTCATAGAATGGCAGTTCTTTGCCACCTAAGCCATCGCCGTAACCCCAACGCGTACGACCCAGAACCACCCATTTATGATCTTCGTCGATCGGGAAGTAGGACGCAGTATCCAGCGTAACCTTGTAGAACTCGTTATCCGAGCCCGGGATTGTCACTTTACCGTTCAGGTTGACGCGCGAACCTTCGGTCGGGAAGAAACCACGGTCGAGGCGGTTGTACGTCCAGCCATAGTTGAAGGTGAAGTCATCGGCGGCAAAGCCGTTGTCATCATTCGAGGTGCTGGCAGGCTGTCCGATAGAGTCCAGATAACGCCACATTGCCACCTGCGGCTGCATGTTGGACAGGTCGTTATGCACATAACCTAAGCCCGCACGCAAGGTGTTGTATTCGTTGATCGGGAATCCGAGCGTACCGTCTAAGCCGTAACTTTTGTTGGTATACGAAGACAGGTCCGCATCATCCGCTTTAAAGTCGTTATAGAAAATACGACCGCCCAGACTCACACCATCAACGGTGAAGTAAGGGTTTGTCACGGAGAGTTCAGAGTAAGTCTGGTAGTCGTTTTTGGTTCCGTTGATACCGACGGAGTAACCTGTACCTAACCAGTTATCCTGCTGTACGCCCACCTGGAAGCTGACGCCACTCTCTGTGCCGTAACCGACACCAAAGTTAAAGCTACCGGTGTTACGCTCTTTAACCTTGTAAACGACGTCGACCTGATCCGGTTTACCTGGAACACGCTGGGTGTCGGTATCAACCGTTTCGAAGTAGCCCAGACGGTTCAGACGCTCTTTACCCTGATCGACCAGGTCGCTGCCCAGCCAGGCCCCTTCCATCTGGCGCATTTCGCGGCGCAGTACGGCATCTTTGGAGGTATCATTACCCTCAAAGCGGATCTTACGCACGTAGAAACGGTTGCCCGCATCGACGTTAACGTGGAGCTTAACGGTTTTATCCGTATCGTTAATTTCAGGCTGGGTCTGAACGCGCGGGTAAGCATAACCATAACGGCCGAGCAGCTTTTTAATGCCGTCTTCCATTTTGGTCACTTTCGAACCGCTATAGAGTTCACCCGGCTGCAATTTGGTCAGGCTTTCGATCTCAGCAGAGTGACCCGCCAGGTTGCCACTCACTTCAACACCTGAAAGCTTGTACTGATCGCCTTCGGTAATGTTGACCGTGATGTAGATACCCTTCTTGTCCGGCGTCAGGCTAACCTGAGTCGAGTCGATGTTGAAACGGGCATAACCACGGTCCAGATAGTAGCTGCGCAGGGTCTCGAGATCGCCCGCCAGTTTCTGTTTCTGGTATTTACGGTCGCCCACCACGTTCCACCACGGCACTTCGTCACGCAGCTGGAACGTTGAGATCAGTTCATCGGTGCTGAACGCGTGGTTACCCACGATGTTGATCTGCTGAATCTTCGCGGAAACACCTTCCTGGAAGACCAGTTTCAGATCGACACGGTTACGCGGCAGTGGCGTCACAACCGCTTTTACGCTCGCGCTGTATTTACCGACGCTGTAGTAGAAATCTTCCAGCCCTTTCTCGATATCAGACAGGGTGGTGCGATCCAGGGATTCGCCGACACGGACGCCAGAGGCCTCGAGGTTCTGCTTGAGCATATCGTCTTTCACCGACTTGTTGCCGGAGAAGGTGATGCTGGCAATTGTCGGACGCTCTTTTACCTGAACGAGCAGCGTATCACCATCGCGCAGAACGCGTACGTCCTCGAAGTTGCCGGTGGCAAACAGGGCGCGAATGGTATTACTAATGTCTTCATCATTAACCGTGTCGCCTGGGCGCACTGGCATACTGAGGAGGGCCGCACCAACGGCGACTCGCTGAAGGCCTTCGAAATGAATATCTCTCACTACGAACCCGTCAGCACCGTATACGGTCGCGCTGCTAAACAGCAGCGACGCTATGAGCAACTTTTTCATCGCCATCGTTATTATGCGTTCTTCCTAACACTCTCTTACAACCGAGAGAAATCATTGAAAAGTGCAAGCCCCATTAACAGCACCAGTAAAATCGAACCAATGCGATAACTAAAGTCTTGAACTCGCTCGGATACCGGCCCGCCTTTTAGCTTCTCTATCGCTAAAAACAGCAGATGACCCCCGTCTAAGACGGGAAGTGGGAACAGGTTGATTATCCCGAGGTTCACGCTAATGAGCGCCAAAAACATCAGATAGTAAATCACCCCGAACTCTGCTGACATCCCAGCCCCCTGAGCGATCGAGATCGGCCCACTGAGGTTGTTCAGTTTTACGTCACCGGTAATCAATTTACCCAGCATCTGCACGGTCAGCTTCATCAGTTGCCATGTTTTATCCGTGGCTTCAAGGATGGCGCTGAACGGCCCATACTGGCGTATTGTCTTGTACTCATCAGGCAGCGGGATCACTTTAGGCACCACGCCTGCGAACCCTTCAGCCTTACCGCCGCCCGGTTTGGTATCCGGAATCAACGTTAAGGAGAGCGGACTCCCCTGCCTTTCTATCTCCAGCGCCAGTGGCGTACCTGGGTTATCGCGCACCAGAGTAACAAAAGTCATCCATTGCGTTAAAGGCTGACCATCGACTTTAACGATCCTGTCGCCTGCTTGCAAACCTGCTTTACGCGCCGCTGAATCAGCCTGGACTTCTGCCAGCACCGGTTCAATCTGTGCGCCACGTGGCCGAATGCCTAATGCCGCAACGGGATCTTCTTTATCCGGCTCAAAGGTCCAGTGGCGTAAATCCAGAATTTTGTCCTGACGCTGGTCAGAACCGAAAGGCGACACGCTGACGGTCGTCTTCTCATCGCCAATTTTAGCCACCAGTTGCAACCGAACGGCATCCCAATCAGGGGTTTCGATACCATCAATTGCTTTAAGTTCCATGCCCGGATTAATTTGCGCGCTTGCCGCGATGGAGTTGGGCGTAATTTCACCAACAACCGGACGAACACCAGGGACACCGATGATAAACACCAGCCAGTAAGCAAAGATGGCGAAGATGAAGTTTGCAACCGGACCGGCAGCAATAATAGCGGCGCGCTGGCCAACCGTTTTGTTGTTGAACGCGTAGTGGCGCACTTCAGGCGCAACCGGCTCTACGCGTTCATCCAGCATTTTGACGTAGCCGCCTAAGGGGATAAGGGCAATAACAAATTCTGTGCCGTGGCGGTCGTTACGACGCCAGAGCGCTTTACCAAAGCCAATGGAAAAGCGCTCAACACGCACGCCACAGCGCCGAGCAACCCAGAAATGGCCAAATTCATGCACCGTGATTAGTACACCCAGTGCAACAATGAACGCCGCCAGATTCCAGAGAATGCTAAGCATAAAACCTTCCGTTAAATCGTCCCAAACACCAGTAAAAACAGGCAGGCAAACACGGGAACTGCTGCCGTCAGGCTGTCTATGCGATCCAGGATACCGCCGTGCCCTGGAATGAGATTGCCACTGTCTTTGATCCCTGCTTCACGCTTAAACATACTCTCGGTCAAATCACCCAGCACGGAAGCCAGCGCTGCAACGATTGAACAGACCAGTAATGTTGCCGGTGCGACCTCGAGGTTGGCCCATACACCATAACCCCAGGAGATAATCGCCGCCGTAAACAGACCGCCGATAAAGCCCTGCCAGGTTTTACCCGGGGAGACCTTCGGGGCCAGTTTATGTTTGCCAAACAGTTTACCAAACATATAGGCGCCAGAGTCAGCCCCCCAGACGAGAATCATGACATAGAGCAGCCATAACGCGCCGCTGTAAGGGTTGTCGTCGTAGTGCCAGGTACGGAGAGCAAGCATTCCCCAGAAGAAAGGAACGATGGTGAACAGCCCAAAACAGAGGCGCAACACTTTAGAGTTACGCCACAGCGAGGCAGAGCCCGGATAAAAAAGCACCAGCAGCAACGCTGCCAGCCACCATCCTAGCGAAAGCCAGAGCGAACCTGCAATGATCGGCTGATGAATATTGTGATGGTACTCTGGCAGCATAAAGAGCATCAGCGCCAGCATCAGGCCGCACAGCACCGCCAGCCATACCCGCTGGGAACGCGATGTAAAGCCGCTAAGCTGTCCCCATTCCCACGCCGCCAGCATGCAGACGACCAGTGTGACAATAGCAAATCCCACCGGAGGCAGTAAAAACAGCGCCGCGATGACAACAGGTATTAAAACAAACGCAGAAATCAGGCGATACTTCAGCAAAAGCTACCCCCATCAGGCGTTGTCGCCACCAGGCTCGGTACCACCGAAACGACGCTCTCGATTGGCAAAGGCATGCAGCGCACCTTCAAAGTCTTGTTCATCAAAATCGGGCCAAAGAACATCTGTAAAGTAAAGTTCGGCATAGGCAATTTGCCACAGCAAAAAGTTACTGATGCGATGTTCTCCCCCTGTCCTAATTACTAAATCCACGGGTGTCAGTTCACTCATGCAGATTTGCTTGCTCAGCGCCTCTTCATCAATCTGGTCCGGCCTTATGAGCCCTTCCTGAACCTGTTCAGCCAATTGCCGCACACCCTGGACAATATCCCAACGTCCGCCATAATTCGCCGCGATATTGAGCGTTAAGCCGGTGTTTTGCCCGGTTAATGCTTCCGCTTTACGAATGCGTTCCTGCAGACGTGAGTTAAAACGACTGGTATCGCCGATAATCCGCAGGCGAACGTTGTGGCGGTGCAGGCTTTTTACTTCGCTGTCGAGCGCCCACACGAACAATTCCATCAACGCGCTAACTTCCTGCGCAGGTCGATTCCAGTTTTCACTGCTGAAAGCATAGAGCGTTAACGCGTCAATGCCGTTATTGGCGGCAAAAGAAACAGCGCGGCGCACAGATTTTGCCCCAGCTTTATGCCCAAAGGCTCGGATCTTCCCTTGTCTTTTCGCCCAGCGGCCATTGCCATCCATGATGATTGCTACATGACGACAGCCATGAGCTGGCAAGTTTTCGCTTATTGGTTGGTTCGCAGACAACATAACGCGTTTTTGGTCCCTGAAAGGATTTAACGGTACTCAGGAATACTGAAGCCTTTACGTAAAAAAGCCGTGTCATACCACGGCTTACCTGACCACGTAACGTCAACAACCCGCAATCAGGTGGCGCAGACTATATCACTGAAGCCCAACGCTAACAAATAGCATGACCACCTGCGGGTGGATTATCACCAGCTTGCGAGGTGCGTCACCGCTTTTTGCGCCGTGGCTCTGGCGTTCGCATCGACGGTCAATACGTCATCCACACTTTGCGGTTCGCGTAAATCCATCACCTCAAGAACAGACAGGTTCAGCGTAGCGATATCCGTAAAGCGGATCCGATTATCGAGGAAGGCGGCGACAGCGATTTCGTTCGCCGCGTTGAGTGCGGTCGTTGCCGCCTGCCCCTGCTCGAAGGCTTCCATCGCCAGCTTCAGGCACGGATAGCGCTGATAATCAGGCGCGCTGAAGGTCAGCGCACTCAGTTTACAGAAATCGAGCGGCTTAACGCCTGAAAGCACGCGGTTCGGCCAGGCCATGGTATGGGCGATAGGCGTACGCATATCGGGTTCACCTAACTGTGCCATCACGCTGCCATCACGATAACGTACCATGGAGTGGATCACCGACTGCGGGTGAATCAACACTTCCATCTGCGCTGCCGAGGCGTTGAACAACCAGCGGGCTTCAATATATTCCAGACCTTTATTCATCATGGTGGCCGAATCAACGGAGATTTTACGCCCCATCGACCAGTTCGGGTGACGGCATGCCTGATCCGGGGTCATTGAGACCAGTTCAGACAGCGGTGCGTCACGGAACGGGCCACCAGACCCGGTAAGCAGGATAGAAGAGACGCCATTCTGCTCGAGATCAGCGTACCCCAGGTTCTCCTGAAAGGGTTGCGGTAAACTCTGAAAAATCGCGTTATGTTCGCTATCTACCGGCAAAAGACGCGCGCCATTGCGCTTCACGGCATCCATAAACAGACGACCACAGGTCACAAGGGACTCTTTGTTTGCCAGCAAAACGGATTTTCCGGCATCGATGGCGGCAAGCGTCGGCAGCAGTCCCGCCGCACCCACGATAGCGGCCATTACCTGGTCGACGTCATCCAGCGCGGCCATTTCGCAGGCAGCCTTTGGCCCGCTTAACACCTCGGTGCGACTCCCCTTCTCCGCCAGCAACGCCTTAACCTGCCGGGCGCTCGCTTCATCATCCATCACCGCATAGCGCGGGGTGAACTCCAGACACTGTTCCACCATACGGTGAACGTTTTTGCCTGCGACAAGAGCGGCCACCGCGTAGTGGTCTGGGTTATGGCGAACAACATCGAGAGTGCTGCAACCAATGGAGCCGGTCGAGCCAAGGAGAGTTAATTGCTTCATGAGATGCCCGGAATAGTGAACCAGAAAAGCAAAACGCCGCCAGCAAAGCCCAAAGGCCTTCTGTACGGCGTTTTATCAGATTACGACAGAAATCAGAACTGCATCAGCTCTGCTTCTTTTTCTGCCAGCGCCGCGTCAATTTTCTTGATAGCGGCATCAGTCAGTTTCTGAACGTCGTCCTGAGAACGGCGATCGTCGTCTTCACTGATCTCTTTCTCTTTCAGCAGCGCCTTTACTTTATCGTTCGCGTCACGACGAACGTTACGCACGGAAACACGGCCCTGCTCGGCTTCGCCACGAACCACTTTGATCAGGTCTTTACGACGCTCTTCGGTCAGCGGTGGCAGCGGAACGCGAATATCGGTGCCTGCTGAGCTGGGGTTCAGACCCAGATCGGACGCCATGATCGCTTTCTCAACGGCCGGACCCATAGAGCGGTCGAACACGTTGATTTTCAGCGTACGGGTATCTTCAACCGTAACCTGCGCCAACTGACGCAGCGGAGTTGGCGTACCGTAGTATTCCACGACGATGCCATCCAGCAGGCTTGGAGAAGCACGGCCAGTACGAATTTTGCTGATTTGGGTTTTGAACGCTTCTACACATTTGTCCATGCGTACTTCAGCATCTTTTCTGATGTCGTTAATCACGTTACGAATCCTTGAAAACTTGTCTCAGGCAGACTATCCGCCAGCACAGCTGCTACAGGTGTGCTAAGTATAGTCGCGTTTAATTCATGACAACGCCAAAGGCGCGTCCAGGTAAGATATCACTACAATGTAGAGCGGAATCTTACCTGTATTTATCGTCAACGGAAATTACTCCGTGATCAAAGTGCCTTCTTTTTCACCCATAACAACGCGGCGCAGTGCGCCAGGCTTGTTCATGTTGAAGACACGAATCGGCAATTTGTGGTCGCGGGCCAGCGTGAAGGCGGCAAGATCCATCACTTTCAGCTCTTTATCCAGTACTTCGCTGTAGGTCAGCTGATCGTACATGGTTGCAGCAGGATCTTTTGCCGGATCGGCAGTAAACACGCCATCCACTTTGGTGGCTTTCAGTACCACATCGGCTTCGATTTCGATACCGCGCAGGCAGGCTGCGGAGTCGGTCGTAAAGAACGGATTACCCGTACCGGCGGAGAGGATCACCACGCGGTTATTGCGCAGCAGGCTGATCGCTTCGGCCCAGCTGTAGTTATCACATACGCCATTCAGCGGAATAGCGGACATCAGGCGCGCATTCACATAGGCACGATGCAGGGCATCACGCATTGCCAGGCCATTCATGACCGTTGCCAGCATACCCATGTGATCGCCCACAACGCGGTTCATGCCGGCTTTTGCCAGACCTGCGCCACGGAAAAGGTTACCACCGCCAATGACTACGCCAACCTGGATGCCCAGTTCAACCAGTTCTTTGATCTCCTGCGCCATGCGGTCAAGGATGCTTGCGTCAATACCGAAGCCTTCCGACCCCTGCAGCGCTTCGCCACTCAGCTTAAGCAGAATGCGTTTGTAAACGGGTTTTGCATTGGTAGCCATATTTCTTTCCTGGGACTGTCAACGATTAAGATGGGGGTTAATTCTGGCGACATGTTATATCGCAATTCAACACAGACTCTATAGGCGCCTGGCTGATTTATACAGACGTACACAAAAAGAAGCCGCCCTCAGGCGGCTTCTTTTCGCTGATTAAGACTGCTTGGACATTGCAGCAACTTCTGCTGCGAAGTCAGTCTCAACTTTCTCGATGCCTTCGCCCACTTCGAAGCGGATGAAGCCAGTTACGTCAGCGTTGTGCTCTTTCAGCAGCTGAGCAACAGTTTTGCTTGGATCCATAACGAATGGCTGGCCAGTCAGAGAAACTTCGCCGGTGAATTTCTTCATGCGGCCTTCAACCATTTTCTCTGCGATTTCTTTTGGCTTGCCAGACTGCATGGCGATGTCCAGCTGAACCTGGTACTCTTTTTCTACTACTTCAGCAGACACGTCTTCTGGCTTAACGAATTCTGGCTTGCTTGCAGCGATGTGCATTGCCAGCTGTTTAACCAGCTCTTCGTCAGCGCCTTTAGCAGCAACCAGAACACCGATACGTGCGCCGTGCTGGTATGAACCCAGAACGTCGCCTTCCAGAGAAGAAACGCGACGGATGTTGATGTTCTCACCGATTTTAGCAACCAGAGCAACACGTTCTTCTTCGAACTGTGCTTTCAGAACTTCAACGTCAGTGATTTTGCCAGCAATAGCTGCGTCCAGAACTTTGTTAGCAAATGCCTGGAAACCGCCATCTTTAGCAACGAAGTCAGTCTGGCAGTTAACTTCCAGAATGATGCCGTAGGTGCCGTCGATCTTAGTGATGATCACGCCGTCAGCAGCAACGTTGCCTGCTTTCTTAGCTGCTTTGATCGCACCGGATTTACGCATGTTTTCGATTGCCAGCTCGATGTCGCCGTTCGCTTCAGTCAGCGCTTTTTTGCAATCCATCATGCCTGCGCCAGTACGCTCACGCAGCTCTTTTACCAGGGATGCGGTAATTTCAGCCATTCTTAAATCCTCGGGAGATGTGAACTGCCCGGCCAGCGGCCAAACAGTATAAATTGAAAAAAGGGGCCGATAATGGGCCCCTATTCATACACGGTACTAATAAGGGGTAGAACCTTATTATTCAGCTTCTACGAAGCTTTCTTCCGCCTGAGAAGCCAGATCCTGGGAACGGCCTTCACGAACGGTAGTAGCTACAGCGCTCAGGTACAGGCTAACAGCACGGATTGCATCGTCGTTACCCGGGATAACGAAGTCAACACCGTCCGGATCGGAGTTGGTATCAACGATTGCGAATACTGGGATACCCAGGTTGTTAGCTTCTTTGATTGCGATGTGCTCGTGGTCAGCATCGATTACGAACAGCGCGTCTGGCAGGCCGCCCATATCTTTGATACCGCCCAGGCTGTTTTCCAGCTTGTCCAGCTCACGAGTGCGCATCAGCGCTTCTTTTTTGGTCAGCTTTTCGAAAGTACCGTCCTGAGACTGGGTTTCCAGATCTTTCAGGCGCTTGATAGACTGACGAACGGTTTTCCAGTTAGTCAGCATACCGCCCAGCCAGCGATGGTTCACGAAGAACTGGTCGCAGCTGTTAGCAGCTTCTTTCACAGCTTCGCTTGCAGCGCGCTTAGTACCAACGAACAGAATCTTACCTTTACGGGAAGAGATCTTGTTCAGCTCAGCCAGGGCTTCGTTGAACATTGGGACAGTTTTCTCAAGGTTGATGATGTGAACTTTGTTACGTGCGCCGAAGATGAAAGGCTTCATTTTCGGGTTCCAGTAACGGGTCTGGTGACCGAAGTGAACACCAGCCTTGAGCATGTCGCGCATGGAAACAGTTGCCATGTTTTAAAACCTCTATTTAAAAGTTGGGGTTATGCCTCCACGTATCCCATATTACCGACCCCAAAGGGCACCCCGGAATATGTGCCGATACGTGTGTGTTGTTACACAAAGTGAGATTTGTCGCTCCCGTCCATCCTGTGTATCTGAAATGGATCGGAAGTCCGGCGCGCTTTATACCACAAAACGCTATCCGAAACCAACAATTGTTGGCCGTGTGTGCGGTAAAGGAATCTCAATTTGGCAGCATGTGCGCCAGACTGATACCATTGACAACACTTAGACTAGTATTGTCGAAAAAAACGACACTGATGGACAGATTACATGGCTATCTCTATTAAGACACCTGAAGAAATTGAAAAGATGCGCGTCGCCGGTCGTCTGGCCGCTGAAGTGCTGGAAATGATCGAGCCATTCGTTAAGCCTGGCGTCAGCACCGGCGAGCTGGATCGTATCTGTAACGACTATATCGTGAACGAGCAACATGCGGTTTCCGCCTGCCTCGGCTATCACGGCTTCCCGAAATCCGTTTGCATCTCTATTAATGAAGTGGTCTGCCACGGCATTCCGGATGACGAAAAACTGCTGAAAGATGGCGATATCGTAAACATCGACGTCACCGTCATTAAAGATGAATACCACGGTGACACCTCTAAGATGTTCATCGTCGGTAAACCGACCATTCTGGGTGAGCGTCTGTGCAAAGTGACCCAGGAGAGCCTCTACCTGGCGCTGAAGATGGTTAAACCCGGCATTCGCCTGCGTACCCTTGGTGCGGCTATCCAGAAATTCGTTGAAGCCCAGGGCTTCTCTGTGGTGCGCGAATACTGCGGTCACGGCATTGGCCGTGTCTTCCACGAAGAGCCACAGGTTCTGCACTATGATGCCGATGACGGCGGCGTGGTGCTGCAGGCGGGCATGACCTTTACCATCGAGCCGATGGTCAACTCAGGTGATTACCGCATCCGTACCATGAAAGACGGCTGGACGGTGAAAACCAAAGACCGGAGCTTGTCTGCCCAGTACGAGCATACTATTGTGGTGACAGACAACGGCTGCGAAATTCTGACGTTACGCAAGGATGACACCATCCCGGCGATACTCTCGCAAGACGCATGATAAGAAGCCGGCAAATGCCGGCTTTTTTAATGGCTATCGTTTTTTCTTATGGGTGGCGCGCAATGAGTAACCTTTTACCCGAACAGTATGCCAATACGGCACTCCCCACCCTGCCTGGCCAGCCGGATAACCCCGGCGTCTGGCCCACGGCCGAGCTGACCTGCGCGGGCATCAAAGCGCATATCGACATTTTTCAGCGCTGGCTGGGTGACGCCTTTGACAGCGGGATCTCCGCCGAAGCGCTGATTGAAGCCCGCACGGAATTTATTGACCAGCTTCTGCAGCGTTTATGGATTGATTACGGTTTTGGTCAGTTAGGCGACGTGGCGCTGGTGGCCGTCGGCGGCTATGGCCGTGGCGAACTGCACCCGCTGTCGGATATCGACCTGCTGATCCTGAGTCGCAAAAAGCTGCCTGACGAACAGGCGCAAAAAATCGGCGAGCTGCTGACCCTGCTGTGGGACGTCAAGCTGGAGGTCGGCCACAGCGTGCGCACTCTGGAAGAGTGTCTGCTGGAGGGGCTGTCCGATCTCACCGTCGCCACTAACCTGATTGAATCACGCCTGCTGATCGGCGACGTCGCGCTGTTCCTTGAGCTGCAAAAGCACATCTTCAGCGACGGCTTCTGGCCGTCGGAGAAGTTCTTCGCCGCGAAGGTCGATGAGCAGCAGGTGCGCCACCAGCGCTACCACGGCACCAGCTATAACCTGGAGCCCGACATAAAAAGCAGCCCGGGCGGCCTGCGCGATATCCATACCCTGCAGTGGGTGGCCCGCCGCCATTTCGGCGCCACCTCGCTGGATGAGATGGTCGGCTTTGGTTTCCTCACCGAAGCGGAGCGCACCGAGCTGAATGAGTGTCTGCATCTGCTGTGGCGCATCCGTTTTGCGTTGCATCTGGAAGTGACCCGCTACGACAACCGCCTGCTGTTCGACCGTCAGTTAAGCGTCGCCCAGCGCCTGCACTACAGCGGTGAAGGCAACGAACCGGTTGAGCAGATGATGAAAGATTTCTTCCGCGTCACCCGCCGCGTGGGTGAGCTGAATCAGATGCTGTTACAGCTGTTTGATGAGGCCATCCTCGCCCTGACCGCCGATGAAAAACCGCGCCCGATTGATGATGAATTCCAGCTGCGCGGCGCGCTGATCGACCTGCGCGACGAGACGCTGTTTATCCGCAAACCGGAAGCGATCCTGCGGATGTTCTACGCCATGGTGCGTAACAGTTCCATTACCGGGATCTACTCCACCACCCTGCGTCATCTGCGCCACGCCCGCCGCCATCTGACTCAGCCGCTGTGCTACATCCCCGAGGCGCGTTCGCTGTTTCTGAGCATGCTGCGTCATCCGGGCGCGGTAAGACGCGGGCTGCTGCCAATGCACCGTCACAGCGTGCTCTGGGCCTATATGCCGCAGTGGTCGCATATTGTCGGTCAGATGCAGTTTGACCTTTTCCATGCCTATACCGTTGATGAACACACCATCCGCGTGATGCTGAAGCTGGAAAGTTTTGCTCAGGAAGAGGTGCGCAGCCGCCACCCGCTCTGCGTTGAGCTCTGGCCTCGCCTGACCAACCCGGAGCTGATCCTGATTGCCGCCCTGTTCCACGACATCGCCAAAGGGCGCGGCGGCGACCATTCGGTCCTCGGCGCGGAAGACGTCCTGAAATTCGCCGAGCTACACGGGCTTAATTCACGTGAAACGCAGCTGGTGGCCTGGCTGGTTCGTCACCATCTGCTGATGTCCGTGACCGCCCAGCGTCGTGATATTCAGGATCCGGAAGTGATCAAGCAGTTCGCCGAAGCGGTGCAGACGGAGAACCGCCTGCGTTTCCTGGTCTGCCTGACGGTAGCCGACATCTGCGCCACCAACGAAACGCTGTGGAACAGCTGGAAGCAGAGCCTGCTGCGCGAGCTCTATTTCGCTACCGAAAAACAGCTGCGTCGCGGAATGCAGAGCACGCCGGACATGCGTGAGCGCGTGCGCCATCACCAGATGCAGGCTCTGGCGCTGTTGCGGATGGAAAATATCAAAGAGGAGGCGCTGCATCTGATTTGGGCCCGCTGTCGCGCCAACTATTTTGTCCGCCACAGTCCAAACCAGCTGGCCTGGCACGCGCGCCATCTGCTGCAGCACGATCTGACGAAGCCGCTGATCCTGCTGAGCCCGCAGGCGACCCGTGGTGGAACCGAGATTTTCATCTGGAGCCCCGACCGCCCTTACCTCTTCGCGGCGGTGTGTGCTGAACTCGACAGACGTAACCTTAGCGTGCACGACGCGCAGATCTTCACGACCCGCGACGGCATGGCGATGGATACCTTTATTGTACTGGAGCCGGACGGCAGCCCGCTGTCGGCCGACCGACACGAGCCCATTCGCTACGGACTAGAGCAGGCGATTACCCAGCGCAGCTGGCAGCCACCGCAGCCGCGTCGACAGCCGGCAAAACTGCGCCACTTTACCGTCGATACCGAGGTCAATTTCCTACCGACCCATACCGACCGCAAATCGTTCCTGGAGCTGATCGCGCTCGACCAGCCAGGGCTCCTCGCCCGGGTCGGGCAGGTTTTTGCCGATCTGGGAATTTCGCTGCACGGCGCCAGAATTACAACCATTGGCGAGCGAGTAGAAGATTTATTTATAATCGCCACCGCCGACCGTCGTGGGCTTAATAATGCCCTGCAACAGGAAGTGCAACAACGGTTGACAGCAGCCCTCAATCCAAACGATAAAGGGTGATGTTTTTTTTACCTGGAAAGAGTTGAACTATGCAGCAGTTACAGAACGTTATTGAGTCCGCTTTTGAGCGTCGCGCCGACATTACGCCGGCAAATGTAGACACCGTGACCCGTGAGGCGGTTAATCAGGTTATTTCTCTGCTTGATTCCGGCGCACTGCGTGTAGCGGAAAAAATCGACGGTCAGTGGGTCACTCATCAGTGGCTGAAGAAAGCGGTACTGCTCTCTTTCCGTATTAACGATAACCAGGTTATCGACGGTGCGGAAAGCCGCTACTTCGATAAAGTACCCATGAAATTCGCTGATTACGACGAAGCGCGTTTCCAGAAAGAAGGTTTCCGCGTGGTGCCACCGGCAGCTGTTCGTCAGGGTGCATTCATTGCCCGTAACACCGTGCTGATGCCATCTTACGTGAACATCGGTGCTTACGTTGACGAAGGTACCATGGTGGATACCTGGGCGACCGTAGGTTCCTGCGCGCAGATCGGTAAAAACGTCCACCTCTCTGGCGGCGTGGGTATCGGTGGTGTTCTTGAGCCGCTGCAGGCGAACCCAACCATCATCGAAGACAACTGCTTCATCGGCGCACGTTCCGAAGTGGTTGAAGGCGTGATCGTCGAAGAAGGCTCCGTGATCTCCATGGGCGTCTACATCGGCCAGAGCACCCGTATTTACGATCGTGAAACCGGTGAAGTGCATTACGGTCGCGTACCGGCGGGTTCCGTGGTGGTTTCCGGCAACCTGCCATCAAAAGATGGCAAATACAGCCTGTACTGTGCGGTTATCGTCAAAAAAGTCGATGCGAAAACCCGCGGCAAAGTGGGCATCAACGAACTGCTGCGTACCATCGATTAATCGGGTATAACAAAAAGCGGGGGCAACCCCGCTTTTTTTATATCTGAGGGTGGCGAAAATAGATTTTTTCGTGAATTATTCATGGGTTATGTTGAGATCAAGGGTACCGCTATGTACGATAATCTGAAAAGTCTGGGCATTACTAATCCTGATGAAATTGACCGTTACAGCCTCCGTCAGGAAGCCAATAACGATATCCTGAAAATCTATTTCCACAAGGATAAGGGCGAGTTCTTCGCCAAGAGCGTAAAGTTTAAATACCCGCGCCAGCGTAAAACTGTCGTTGCCGATGGCATCGGTCAGGGTTACAAAGAGGTGCAGGAGATCAGCCCGAATCTGCGCTATGTGATTGATGAACTGGATCAGATTTGCCAGCGCGATCGCACTGAAGTGGATCTGAAACGTAAGATCCTTGATGACCTGCGTCATCTGGAAAGCGTCGTTGCCCACAAGATCACGGAAATCGAAGCGGATCTTGAGAAGCTGACCCGTAATAAGTAATTCCCGGTGCGGCATGATGCCCTCACCCCGGCCCTCTCCCACCGGGGGAGGGTGCAAACACTAAAAACGGCAACCTTGGGTTGCCGTTTTGCTTTTACCTTGGCCGGGTAAGGCGCAGCCGCCACCCGGCAAACAACGTCACCGCTGCTCGTCCAACTGCAACGCAACATACAGCAACAGCCGGTCGTCAAAATTCCCCAGATCCAGCCCCGTCAGCTCCGAAATGCGGTTCAGGCGGTACTCCAGCGTATTACGGTGGATAAAGAGCGCCTTCGACGTGGCCAGCGGCTGCACGTTATGACGGAACCACGCCTGCAGCGTGCGCCGCAGCAGGCCGTTGTTATCCATAGCCTTCAGCCGCACCAGCGGGCGCGCCAGTTCGTTGGCCTGCCAGCCGCCGCGCAGGCTGTCGAGCAGCACCGGCAGCATCAAATCCTGGTAAAAATAGCTGCGGTTTTCCGGCATACGCTGCTTGCCAACCATCATAGTCGTGCGGGCCGTACGCCACGAACGGGCAATGCTCCCCGGCCCGGTAAAGTAGTTGCCTAGCGCCACGCGAAAACGCAGCTGGCCGTTCTCTTTCATCCGCGCAATCAGCTGTTCCACGCGCCGACGATGATCTTCCGCATCCCAGCGGCCAAACTGGTTCAACGCCGGTTTCAGCACCACCATCTCGGTTAACGAGACGATCGCCACCAGGTTATTACGCTCCGGCGTGGCCAGCGCGTTCTGCAGCTGCTGCAACTCCACCATGGCGCTGTCGACGCCCAGCTGGCCGCTGTCGACCTCGATCACCGCCACCACGCGGGGCTGGTTGAGATCGATGCCCAGACGTTGCGCCCACTCTGTTAATGCCGGGGTATGCTCTTCCGCCTGGATCAGGTTCATCACCAGCTCTTCACGCAGGCGGCTGTCCTGCGCCAGCAAGTGCATCAGGCGGGACTGCTCCAGCATCATCTCTGCGGTCATGCAGACCAGCTCACCGTATTTGCGCAGGGATTCCGGCTCACCGGTCAGGCCAATAACCCCGACGATTTCCCCCTCCAGACGCAGCGGCAGGTTGATCCCCTGGCGCACGCCGTGAAGATGTCGCGCCACCGCGTCATCAATATCCACCACGCGCCCCTGGGAGAGCACCAGCAGCGCACCTTCGTGCAATTCCCCAATACGCTCGCGATCGCCGCTGCCAATGATCCGGCCGCGAGCGTCCATCACGTTGATATTGGTGTCAATGATGCGCATCGTTCGTGCCACGATATCCTGCGCCATTTTGGTATCAAGATGCCAGCCAGCCATGTCGCCCTCCTCTGAGCAGAGCTCAAGCATAAGGAAGATTAATCAGGGCCGCATTGTGCGAATGCACAAACTCACAGGGAGAAGTATGGACTTGTGGAAGGGTTCACAGAAAGGAAAGTAAAAGCCCCTGTTTCCAGGCAGAAACAGGGGCTGAACGGGTTACTGCATCAGCAGATAGAGAGAGGTGTCGCCACGCTGGATATTCAGCGCCAGCACCGACGGTTTGCTGTCGAGAATTTTGCGAAGTTCAGCGATGTTCTTAACCGGCTGCTGGTTAGCACCGATAATCACATCCCCTTTCTTCAGGCCGATACGGGCAGCCGGGCTATTGGCTTTAACGTTGTCCACCGACACGCCTTTATCCTGGCCCTTGTTGCTCATATCCGCACCTTCGATACCACTGAAGATGGTTCCGGCATCCACCTGGTTCTGGCTGCTCTGCTGCAGTTCCAGATTTACGGTTACCGGTTTACCTTCACGCAGCAGGCCCAGGCTCACTTTGCTGCCGACCGGCATAGAGCCCACTTCTGCACGCAGTGCCGCGAAGCTGCTCACCGGTTTGCCGTTCAGGGTGGTGATCACGTCCCCGGCTTTGATCCCCGCTTTTGCCGCAGAGGAGTTTGGCATCACCTGGCTGACAAAGGCACCGCGCTGGGCATCAACCTTCATGGCTTTCGCCAGCTCGGAGTTCAGCTCGGTACCCAAAATTCCCAGCTCGCCGCGTTTCACCTGGCCAAACTCGACCATCTGCGCCGTCAGGTTTTTCACCATGTTGCTTGGGATGGCGAAGCCAATGCCGATGTTGCCGCCGTCAGGGGCGAGGATCGCGGTGTTAATCCCGATCAGCTCGCCGTTGAGGTTCACCAGCGCGCCACCGGAGTTACCACGGTTAATCGCCGCATCCGTCTGGATAAAGTTTTCGTAGTTTTCCGCATTCAGACCGCTACGACCAAGGGCAGAAACGATACCGGAGGTCACCGTCTCACCCAGACCGAACGGGTTACCGATCGCCACGGTATAGTCGCCCACGCGCAGCGCGTCAGAGTCGGCGAGCTTAATCGCGGTCAGGTTTTTTGGATCCTGGATCTGAATCAGGGCGATGTCAGAGCGCGGATCTTTCCCGACCATTTTGGCGTCGAGCTTACGCCCGTCGCTCAGCTGCACTTTAATGCTGGTGGCGTTATCCACCACGTGGTTGTTGGTGACAACATAGCCTTTGGCCGCATCAATGATCACGCCAGAACCCAGCGCCATAAATTTCTGCTGCTGGCCGCCGCCGTTGCCGCCGCCATCGCCGCCCTGACAGAATGGTGAGCTCTGGAACGGTGAACCGTCCTGGCAGAACGGCGAGTTATCGCCGAAGAACTGCTGGAAGTTACGTGGCATGCGTGGCGTGTTGACGGTGGTGCTGCCCTCGACATTGATACTGACCACCGATGGCATCACTTTTTCCAGCATCGGCGCCAGGCTTGGCATCTGCTGCGCAGTGGCTGCCGACGATCCGGTCTCCGCTGCGCTAGCAGACAGAGGAGACAACGCTAATCCTAAACTCAGAGCCAGTGCACTCATTGCTAAAGTGGTTTTTTTCATGTTTCTTAATCTCGATTTACAGGTCACGCACAATTGCTGTGTATATCAGATTCGTTTTGCTGCGCTTAGTTCCGGTATTAAGTTTCTGGAAAAAGTAAAAATTTATTGGCCGTCTTTACAAAACTCACCTTTATTCCACCGCCATCAACTTGCGGTATTCATCCCATGCATATAAGTCCGTCATTCCACTGATATAGTCCTGGATCAGGCGGCAGCGATAATAAAACTCCAGCACCGGCCAGTCCGTCCGCTGACGGTCTAATTTACCGATCGATTCCACATACGCCAGCCGGTGGCGTGTTGAAAGTTTATGAAATAGCCGGGTTTCAATGGGAAAACGGCGTACCCGTTCTTTTTCTACCAGCTCGCTAAAGTCGTCCACGGATAATTGCAGCAGCGGACGGTAGATCTCCAGCAGGCCGGTTATAACCCGATAGCCCTGTAATTCCAGCTGCTCAACATCCGGATGACTGAACACATGCCGCATGGCGACATTCTTATACAGTTCAAGAAGTTGGCTGAATCCGCTGTCGTCTTCCAGCAGCGCATGATTAAATTCACCGCGGTAAATCTGTTCGATATTGTCTATAAAACGCTCAGCCGCATAGGGCACCAGTTTATTCAGGGTGTTGACGCGTAAATACATAAAGAACTGATCTTCAGTACTCCGACTCAGGGTGTTAGAGCGCGATTTCTCCCAGGCGTTTTCGACAACCTGCGAAAATAAAGACCCTTTTTCGTGGTTGCCCCAGGCATCATAAAGATGCTGATAAAGCCCCTCGACGCTGAATATTCTTTTTTCGACCGCATCTTCCAGATCGGCAACGCAATAGGAGATATCATCCGCCGCTTCCATAATCCAGGTTAATGGAAAACGACCATACTGCGGCAGGGAGAGTTCCTGACGAAGGCGCTCGATATAGCTCTCTTCAGAGAAATAATACCCCGGCTTTTTCATCAAATAATTGTGCGTCGCGGGGGGATCGCCCTGCCACCAGGCGGGACGGGTATATTTCAGAATGCACCCCACCTGCGCCCAGGTGAGGTTCATGCGCATCAGGGAGTGCACCAGCCGGATGCCCTGCGCGTTGCCCTCAAAATGACAGAGATCCTGACGCACCTTGCGACGCAGCGCGTTCAGCGCCTCTTCGCCCTCGCGCAGCCGCAGATCCTGCACCAGGCAACGATCGTCGCTCAGCGGCTGGCTGGCCGCATCGGCGGGATAAAGACGCTGGCGGAACCAGTCATTGATCGCCGCTTCACCAAAATGACCAAAAGGCGGATTGCCGATGTCGTGCATCAGGCACGCCATCTCAACGATGCTTTCAAACGGCCCCGTCAGCTCGTCCAGTCCGTAGGTTTGCAGCAGGCGCTGCTCTTTGAGCCTGCTTAAAATCTCTTTTGCGATATAGCGGCCAACCTGCTGCACCTCCAGCGAGTGGGTGAGCCGGGTGCGCACGGCCGCGTTGCGTTCGAGTGGAAAGACCTGGGTTTTTTGCTGCAATCGACGGATTGCCGGAGAGTTAATGATGCGCCCGCGATCGCTTTCGAAGATCCGCAGGATCTCATGTTCGCTCTTGTTCCCCTGTGGGGAGCGGTAGCGACGGTGCCAGTTAATTTTGGTGCGAAAATCGATTGGTGCCATGTGCTCCCCCGCGTGAGAATGCGTTTCCCCTTAACCGCATGATAGACTATGCATCTTAACAAGGCACATCGCGAGTAAATCTATGAAAATCGGTATTATTGGAGCAATGGAAGAAGAAGTTACGCTGCTGCGTGACAAAATTGAGAACCGTCAGACCCTCTCTCTGGGCGGCTGTGAGATTTACACCGGCACGCTGAACGGTACTGAAGTTGCTCTGCTGAAATCAGGTATCGGTAAAGTTTCTGCCGCGCTGGGCGCTACCCTGCTGCTGGAACGCTGCAAGCCAGATCTGATCATTAACACCGGCTCTGCGGGCGGTCTCGCGCCAACCCTGAAAGTGGGCGACATCGTGGTTTCTGATGAAGCACGCTACCACGACGCCGATGTGACCGCCTTTGGTTACGAGTACGGCCAGCTTCCGGGCTGCCCGGCGGGCTTTAAAGCGGATGACAAACTGGTTGCCGCCGCAGAAAGCTGCATCGCCGAGCTGAACCTCAACGCCGTACGTGGCCTGATTGTCAGCGGTGATGCGTTTATTAACGGCTCCGTGAATCTGGCGAAAATCCGTCACAACTTCCCGCAGGCGGTTGCCGTGGAAATGGAAGCCACCGCCATCGCTCACGTTTGTCATAACTTCAACGTGCCGTTCGTGGTGGTTCGCGCCATCTCCGACGTGGCCGATCAGCAGTCTCACCTGAGCTTCGACGAGTTCCTCGTGGTTGCCGCCAAACAGTCCAGCCTGATGGTTGAGACGCTGGTACAGAAACTGGCGCGTGGCTAAGCCGCTCATCAGAGCGCTTGTTGCGCTGTTTCTGCTGACACCGGCGTGGCTTCTGGCCGCGCCGCGTGTTATTACCCTCTCCCCCGCCAATACCGAGCTGGCGTTTGCCGCCGGGATCGTCCCTGTCGGGGTCAGCAGCTATTCCGACTATCCCCCCGAAGCGGCTAAAATTGAACAGGTTGCCACCTGGCAAGGCATGAACGTTGAACGCATCGTCGCGCTTAAGCCCGATCTGGTGCTGGCCTGGCGCGGTGGCAATGCCGAACGTCAGGTAAACCAGTTGGCCTCGCTGGGGATAAAAGTGCAGTGGATCGATGCCACCAGCATTGAGCAGGTCGCCCAGGCCCTTCGCGATCTGGCCCCCTGGAGCCCGGAACCACAAAAAGCGCAGCAGGCCGCGCAGCAGATGCTGACGGAGTATGCCGCCCTGAAGGCTACCTACGGCGCACTGTCGAAAAAGCGGGTGTTTATCCAGTTTGGCCAGCAACCCCTGTTCACTACCAGCAAAGGCTCTTTGCAACATCAGGTACTGGAACTCTGTGGTGGAGAAAATATCTTTGCTGCCAGCCGGGTGCCCTGGCCCCAGGTGAGCCGCGAGCAGGTTCTGGCGCGCCAGCCGCAGGCCATTGTTGTAGCCGGTTCCGCAGGCGATATTCCCAAAATAGAGCAGTACTGGAAAAGTCAGTTAAAAATACCGGTAATTGCCCTTAAGAGTGACTGGTTTGAGCGCGCGAGCCCGCGTATTATCCTCGCCGCAAAACAACTCTGCTCTGCGCTGTCGCAGAGCCACTAATTTTCTCGAGGATTACGATGCTCGTTTACTGGCTGGATATTCTTGGCACAGCCGTTTTTGCGATCTCCGGCGTTCTGCTCGCCGGTAAATTACGCATGGACCCATTTGGCGTCCTGGTGTTGGGCGTGGTCACCGCCGTTGGCGGAGGAACCATCCGCGATATGGCCCTCGATCATGGCCCGGTATTCTGGGTCAAAGATCCCACCGACCTGGTGGTGGCGATGGTCACCTGCATGTTAACCATTATCCTGGTCCGCCAGCCGCGCCGCCTGCCGAAATGGCTGCTGCCGGTGCTGGATGCGGTGGGTCTCGCGGTGTTTGTCGGGATTGGGGTCAACAAGGCGTTTATGGCCGGAACCGGCCCGATGGTGGCGATCTGTATGGGGGTGGTCACCGGCGTGGGCGGCGGGATTATCCGCGATATTCTGGCGCGCGAAGTGCCGATGATCCTGCGAACGGAAATCTACGCCACGGCCTGCATTCTGGGCGGGATCGTCCACGCCACGGCGTGGTACACCTTTAATGTTCCGCTGGAACAGGCGGCGATGCTGGGAATGGTGGTCACGCTGGCCATCAGGCTGGCGGCAATCCGCTGGCACCTGAAGCTACCGACCTTCGCGCTGGACGAAAACGGGCGGTAATAAAAGCAAAACGGGAACCTCAAGGTTCCCGTTTTTAGTGTTTGCTCCCTCTCCTTGTGGGAGAGGGCTGGGGTGAGGGCACCCGGCCATACCATCAGATACTGAACGAAGAACCACACCCGCAGGTGCTTGTCGCGTTCGGGTTGGTTACCACAAAGCGCGAACCTTCCAGACCTTCGGTGTAATCAACAGAGCCACCCACCAGATACTGCAGGCTCATCGGGTCAACGACCAGCGCGACGCCCTGCTTCTCAATGGTCATGTCACCATCGTTAACCTGATCGTCAAAGGTGAATCCATACTGGAAGCCGCTGCAGCCGCCGCCGGTAATGTACACACGCAGTTTCAGCTCCGGATTGTCTTCATCGGAAATCAGGTCTTTTACTTTTTTGGCTGCTGCTTCGGTAAACTGCAACGGCAGCGCTACGTCATCACTCATCTTATGCTCCCATGAATACTGCTAGTGGGTAAAAATCACCCAATTCTTGTTGTCATTATCTAATACCCTGGTAATTCATTCAAGTATTCTGCTTCGCCAGGGTACGGGCAAGAATGGTGGAGTATAGCGGTTTTCCGCCGAGGAACTGGGCTAATAGTGTGGCCCCCAGGCAGGTAATGATCATTGGCAAAATGAGCTGGTAATTGTCGGTCATCTCCAGCACCAGCACGATCCCGGTGAGCGGCGCGCGCAGCGACGCCGCCAGCAGCGCCCCCATTCCGGCGACGGCAAAGGTGCCAGCCTCAAGATGATATGCCGGGAAACCTGCGGCAGCGGCCATGCCAAAGGCCGTGCCCAGCAACGTGCCCAACGCCAGCATGGGGGCAAAAATGCCGCCGGGCGCGCCGGAGGAGAAGCAGAGTACGGTGGTGATGACCCTGGAGATGAACATAAACAGCAGCAGGCCGATGCTGAAGTTACCCGCAGCTGCAATGGGGATCAGCCCAAAGCCACCGCCTGCCGCGTTGGGTTCAATAAAGCCCAGCACACCGCACACGCCCCCCAGCAGGCCGCCCACCAGCACCCATCTGGTGGTGTTACCGCCGTGGATCCGCTGGAACATATCCTGCGCGCGAATAATAAGGGCATTAAACAGCGGGCCGACAATGCCAAAAATCATGCCGAGGATCAGATAGAGCCACAGCGTATTGACCGGCGCGTTGGTTAACTTACCGACCTCAATCACCGCCCCTTCGCCATTAAATAACCGAAAGACAATGCTCGACATAATCACGCCGGTAAAGACCGCTTTAATCGAGATCAGGTTATAGCGAAACTGCGCGCGCATCTCTTCGATGATAAACAGGATCCCCGCCAGCGGGGCGTTGAACGCGGCGGAAAGGCCCGCGGCGGCACCGGTTGCCAGCAGCGTATGGCGTGCTTCAGCGCTGCGCATCCTGAACAGATCGCTGACCATACGGCCCACATTGCCGCCCAGCTGTACGGTCGGCCCCTCGCGCCCGAGCACCATCCCCGCCCCCAGCGTGCCCATCCCGCCAATAAACTTAACCGGAAGTACGCGCCACCAGCGGACCGGGCGCAGCTCTTCGAGCGCCCCTTCTATCTCAGGGATCCCCGAGCCGCCCGCTTCCGGAGCGAATTTACGCACCAGAAAATACCCCACCATCGCGAACAGGGCTGATAAACCAAAGGCCAGGATCCACACCAGCCATTCACGATCGGCGTAACCCGCCACGGTGCCAATACGCCAGTTAAGGACGCCATTGACGGCCTTTTCGAACGCGACGCCCACCAGCCCCGCCAGCGTGCCAACAACCGCCGCGCCCAGTAAAATCGCCAGCGGTGTCTTGTCGCGGTTGAGCAGCCGACGGATGCTGATACGGTGTTGCGCACGCGCAAACTGTTGTTCTTCAAATGAGGGAGAATCTGCTTTCATTGCCTGTAATTTTTCGTCATACAAATCGCCGCAGGGAGTTTACCAGAGACCGCCCTGCCGTCTCTGGAAAATTACTTAACAATTGTTAATGGATTAATGGGGCAAAAATTTCATAACCTTCCACGAATAACTTAGAATAGTGGGCTTAATCATTTTATACGAGCCAGGAACCACGCCATGAGCAAGTCTGAAAACCTCTACAGTGCAGCCCGCGAGCTTATCCCTGGCGGTGTTAACTCCCCGGTCCGTGCCTTTACCGGCGTGGGCGGTACACCGCTGTTTATCGAACGTGCCGATGGCGCATATCTGTATGACGTGGATGGCAAAGCCTATATCGACTATGTCGGCTCATGGGGCCCGATGGTTTTAGGGCATAACCATCCGGCTATCCGTAACGCGGTGATCGAAGCGGCGGAGCGCGGCTTAAGCTTCGGCGCGCCGACCGAAATGGAAGTCAAAATGGCGGAGCTGGTGACTGAACTGGTGCCGACCATGGATATGGTACGTATGGTGAACTCCGGTACCGAAGCGACCATGAGCGCCATCCGTCTGGCGCGCGGCTTTACCGGCCGCGACAAAATCATCAAATTCGAAGGCTGCTACCACGGCCACGCCGACTGCCTGCTGGTGAAAGCGGGTTCCGGCGCGCTGACCCTCGGGCAGCCAAACTCCCCGGGCGTTCCGGCGGACTTCGCGAAGCACACCCTGACCTGCACCTATAACGATCTGGATTCCGTGCGTGCCGCCTTTGAGCAGTATCCACAGGAGATCGCCTGCATCATCGTTGAGCCGGTAGCGGGCAACATGAACTGCATTCCACCTCAGCCGGGCTTCCTGCAGGGCCTGCGTGCGCTGTGCGACGAGTTCGGCGCGCTGCTGATCATCGACGAAGTGATGACCGGCTTCCGCGTTGCACTGGCGGGCGCCCAGTCTTATTACGACGTGGTACCGGATCTGACCTGTCTGGGCAAAATCATCGGCGGCGGTATGCCGGTGGGCGCCTTTGGTGGCCGCAGAGAGGTGATGGACGCGCTGGCCCCAACCGGTCCGGTGTACCAGGCAGGTACCTTGTCCGGTAACCCGATTGCCATGGCCGCCGGTTTCGCCTGTCTCACCGAAGTGGCGCAACCGGGTATCCATACCACCCTGACCGAGCGCACCACCCAGCTGGCAAACGGCCTGCTGGAAGCGGCAGAAGACGCGGGTATCCCGCTGGTGGTGAACCACGTCGGCGGCATGTTCGGCATCTTCTTCACCGAAGCCAAAACCGTAACCTGCTATCAGGATGTAGTGCAGTGCGACGTTGAACGCTTCAAGCGTTTCTTCCATCTGATGCTGGACGAGGGCGTTTACCTGGCACCGTCGGCGTTTGAGGCGGGCTTTATGTCAGTCGCGCACAGCGAAGAGGATATCAACAACACCATCGACGCGGCGCGTCGGGTGTTTGCGAAGCTTTGAGTTGTGATATGCCGGGTGGCGGCTTCGCCTTACCCGGCCTACGGTTCGAGGGTTTTGTAGGCCGGGTAAGGCGAAGCCGCCACCCGGCTTTTTTATCGGCTCTGTTTCCGCAGCAGATAGATAAAGTACGGCGCGCCGATAAAGGTGGATAACAGCCCTGCCGGGATCTGGTACGGGAACAGCACCATCCGTCCGCACCAGTCGGCTATCACCAGCATGATCCCCCCGATTAACGCCGACATCACAATGTGTGGCATCGTCCGACGAAAGCCCATCATCCGCGCGATATGCGGCGCCATCAGTCCGATAAAACTCAGCGGACCGATGGTCAGGGTCGCCGTTGCGGTCAGCGCCGCCGCCAGCAGCAGCAGGCCGATGCGCGAGGTATTCAACGCCATGCCCACCGAGCGGGCGGTGTCGCCACCCAGCGGCAGCACCGTCAGCCAGCGACGGCACAGCGGCACCAGCGCCAGCAGGACGATCATGGCTATCCCGGTGCTCACAACCTGCTCGGTCGTCGCGTTGTAAGTTGAACCCGAGATCCAGGTCAGGATCTGAGCCATGCGCGGATCGCCACTGGCCTGTAGCATCATCAGCAGCATGGTGAAGGCGGTGCTCAGCGCCATCCCCGCCAGCAGCATCCGGTGCGGCGAGAAGCCCCCGCGTCCGGCGGAGACGAGGATAATCAGCAGCGTCGCCGCAGCGCCAAGGCTGCCCGCAGGCATCAGCCAGCCGAAAGCATTGCCCGGCACAAAGAAGAGCATCAGCACCACGCCGAACGCCGCCCCGGAGCTGATCCCCAGCACTTCCGGGCTCGCCATCGGGTTACCGGTCAGGCGCTGAATGATGCAGCCCGCCACCGCCAGCATCACCCCGGCCATCAGGGCGGCAAAAATACGCGGTGTGCGCCACGGCAGAAGTTCATCGAGCATCGCCCCGCTCGCCCAGTGCCAGCCCTGCGCATCGCGGCCAAACGCCATCGCCGTTATCACCGCCAGCAACAGCACCGCGCCGCCCACCACGGCAAACCACACCACGTGATGACGTTCGGCCTGCACTTTGTCACCCGCGTTCATCGCCGGGGCGCTCATGCTTCGCAAACGCGGCAGCAGCCACAGCAGCAGCGGCGCGCCAATCAGGGCGGTCACGGAACCGGTAGAGACTTCCATCCACACCCGGGTCAGCCAGAGGATCACCTGGTCAGAGAGCCAGAGGATCAGCGCCCCAATCAGCGGAGCCAGCATCAGCCGGGAGAGCAAACGCCGCGCACCGAGCATTTTCGCCAGCAGCGGCGCGAAGAGGCCGATAAAGCCGATAATGCCCACGGCGTTCACCAGCAGGGCGCTGATGACAATCGCCAGCGTCAGCGCCGCCAGACGCGCCAGCGACAGCGCCAGCCCGAGGTTGCGCGCCACGCCATCGTCCAGCCCCATCAGAGTCAGCGGGCGCAGCAGCAGCAGGGTCAGCAGCACGCCGCCCAGCAGCTGCGGCCACAGGCGCTGGACGATACTCCAGTCGGTCTGCGTCAGGGTTCCGGTGCTCCAGAGGAACATGCTTTGCAGCTGGTCGTGATGGAAGATCACCAACAGCTGGTTCACCGCCCCGCAGTAGAGACTCACCACCAGCCCGGCGAGGATCAGGGTGACCGGCGAGAGACGTTTGCCCCAGGCCACGCCAAAGACGATCGCGCCTACCACGCAGGCGCCTACCAGGGCGGCGAACTGCGGTGCCAGCGCGCCCGGTAGCGTCCACAGGGTGATGATGGTCATCCCCAGTTGAGCGCCGGTTGCCACACCCAGGGTGGTCGGCTCCGCCAGCGGATTACGCAGCACCTGCTGGAACAGCACGCCCACCAGCCCAAGCCCTGCCCCCACCAGCAGCGAGATCGCCAGCCGTGGCAGCAGGCTGTAGTGGAACAGCATCTGTTGAATATTATCGATATCGGGGGCGACCAGCGCGGCGCCCCACTGCGTGCGCGGCAGGGCCAGATTGAGGTTCCACCAGGTTAAACCCAGCGCAACGGCCAGCAGCATCACTATGAACAGCGCCGGGTAAAGGGCGATCCGGGATCTCATGCCTGGCCTCCCAGTGCGCTATCCAGTACGCGGGCAAAGTGCATGGCCGACAGCGTCGCGCCGTAGAACCACACCGCCGGTACGCGCTTGACGCGCTGCTGGCGAACAAACGGCATCGCCTGCCACAGCGGCGTCGCCATCAGGGTCTGCATTTCGCGTTCATTGCCGTGATCGAAGCAGAGCACATCCACATCCTTAAACGCCGCCAGACGATCGATGCCAACGGCGGTACTGCCCCAGAAGGTCATCTCCCCTTCCCAGGCGTTTTTAATTCCATAGCGATCCAGCACTTCCTGGAACAGGCAGTTATTGCCAAACACCAGCATATGGCGGGCATCGAGCAGAGTGACCATCAGCAGCGGGCGATCGCCGCGACCGGCAAAGCGCGGTTTGTAGCTGTCTATCACGCTGTCGAAGTGATCCAGATGCGAACGGGCCGCGCTTTCCAGATTCAGCAGCTGGGCCATCTCGCTTAACGATTTACGGGCATTGGTCAGCGGCTTTTTCCCGTCGCTGAAGGCAAAACCCCGTCCCGGCGCAATCCGCGCCAGCTTCTCTTCTGACGGACCATACCCGGCCGACCAGACCAGGTAAGAGGGTTTCATCTGGGTGAGCAGTTCGAGGTTGGGCTCGGTACGCAGGCCGATGTCGATAACCGACTCCGGCAGACGCGGCTCGTTCACCCACAGGGTGTAGTTGGGAATATCGGCCACGCCGTAGGGGGTGACGCCGAGCGCCAGCAGCAGCTCAACCGGGAGCCACTCGAGGGCCACAATGCGCTGCGGATCGATGGCGGCAGCCTGCGCGGCGTTCATTTTCCACAGCAGCGGCGAAAGGGCCATGGCCGTCAGCAGGCGGCGACGGCTAATCATAAAATCAGGCATCAATAGACAAAGCTCACCGGTGCCGCTCCGGCCGGATGCGGCAGAATACCCATTGGAATTCCGTAAATGGTTTCCAGCGTCTCGCTCTGCATCAGCTCATCCGGCGTGCCACGGGCGATCATCTCTCCGCCCCGCAGCGCCACCAGATAATCGCAGTAGCGCGCCGCCATGTTGATGTCATGCAGCACCGCAATCACGGTCAGGCCGCGCTGCTGGCTTAAGCGATGCACCAGCGCCAGCACGTCCACCTGATGGGCGATATCAAGGGCGGATGTGGGTTCATCCAGCAGTAAACAACGGCTGTCCTGCGCCACCAGCATGGCGATCCACGCCCGCTGGCGCTCGCCGCCGGACAGGCTATCCACCAGACGATGGGCCAGCGGCTTTAAGCCCACCAGCGCAATTGCTTCTTCCACTTTCTCGCGGTCGGCCACGCCAAAACGACCCAGCGCGCCATGCCACGGATAGCGGCCAATCGCCACCAGTTCGCGGACGGTCATCCCTTCCGCCTGCGGCAGCTGCTGCGGCAGATAGGCCACCTTGCGGGCAAAGGCTTTGCTGTTCCAGCTCTCCAGCGGTTGTCCGTCGAGCAGGATATCGCCCTCTGACGGCGACTGATGGCGGCCAAGCATTTTCAGTAAGGTGGATTTGCCGGAGCCGTTATGACCGATAAGGCCGGTCACCTGGCCTGCGGGAAAGGTCAGCGAAAGCGGATGCAGCAGCGTACGTCCAGGAACGCGAAAGGAGACGCCATCAAGGGCAAAGGTGGTATCGGATTGCGGGTTGTTTTCCTGCATGTCAGCCAACTTAAGTAAAGAAAAGGGCACGAAAAACGTGCCCAAATTTAGAGATTAGAAGCGGAAGGTCGCAGTCGCGACAACCTGACGTTCAGCACCCCAGAAGCAGCCATAGGTGTTGAAGCAGCTGGCGACGTATTCACGATCCAGCAGGTTGTTCACGTGCAGCGCCACGTTCGAGCCCGCCATGCCAACGCGCGCCAGGTCGTAACGCACCAGGGCATCCATCACCGCGTAGCTGCCGACCTTGAAGGAGTTCGCCGGATCGCCATAGCTGGAGCTGGAGAAGCGACCGCCGGTACCCAGCGTCAGGCCAGAAAGCGCACCATCATAGAAGGTGTAATCACCCCACAGGGAGGCCATGTGCTCAGGCACCTGTGCCGGCGTGTTGCCTTTGTAGTTGGTGTCGGTGGTGTACTCCACGTCGGTGTAAGTATAGGAACCCACCACGTTGACGCTGGCGGACAGCGCCGCTTTGGCTTCAATTTCCACGCCGCGGGCGCGGATCTCGCCACCTTCAACCGAGAAGAACGAGCCCGCAGGATCGGCCATCAGGTTGTTGGTTTTGGTCAGCTGGTACAGCGCACCGGTCAGCACGATCGGACGATCGCTCGGTACATACTTCACGCCCACTTCGTACTGCTTGCCTTTTGAAGGGGCAAACGGCTTACCTTGTGCGTCGCTCTGGGAGGACGGCTCGAAGGATTCGCTGTAGCTGAAGTACGGGGTAACGCCGTTATCGAACAGGTAGTTAACGCCGCCACGCCAGGTAAACTGGTTGTCATCACGTGATGCCGTGGTGCTCGTGACGCGGTTGAGGGAGTCCTGCTCAGCCCAGTCATAACGGCCGCCCAGGGTAACCAGCACTTTATCCCACTGCGCCTGATCCTGAACGTAGAGACCGGTCTGTTTCTGCTTGTTCAGTACCTGATAGGCGCCTGACGGGCCAGGATGTGAACCGAAATCGAAGTCGCTACGATCAAGGTTATAGATATCAGATGGAGCTACGGAACCGGCATAGCCAAACCACGAGTCGATGTCATTACGCATGCGCATGAAATCAACGCCAGTCAGCAGAGTATGATCGAGAGAGCCCGTCGCGAACTTGCTCTGCAACTGCGTATCAACAGTGAAGTTTTCCAGCTTCTCGTTATCAATTACATACTGGCGAGTCAGCGTGTGTCCCCACTGCGATTGAGGAACGCTCGCGCAAGGGCTGGATGCCGGGTTACTCGAATAGAGTGGATCGGAACACATGCCGTAGCCGTAGACGCTGTTTTGCGAGGTTTTATTCTGCGCAAAACGCAGGTTCTGACGCACGGTGAAGGTGTCGTTAAACTCGTGATCGAAGCTATACCCGACCATCTTCTGGTTACGGGAGTAGGTGTTGTTTTTTGCACCTTCGTTGAAGTCGGTCGACAGGCGATCGCCGTTTGGCAGCGGATCAACGGTACCCTCTTTCGGCAGCCAGCCGTAATAACCGGTCTCCGGCTCGTTCTGGAAATAGGAGAGGAAGGTGAAATTCGTTTTATCATCCGGACGCCAGGAGAAGGACGGCGCAATGGTGTAACGCTGCTCGCCCTTACCTTCCTGCTGCGAATTATTGGAACGCGCCAGTCCGGTCAGGCGATAGGAGTAAACGCCGTCGTCATCCAGCGCGTCGCTGAAGTCAAAGCCGGTCTGGAACAGGCTGTCAGTACCTACCTTGAACTGAACCTCTTTCAGCGGCTCGGTCAGCGGACGTTTGCTGACCATGTTAAGCAGGCCGCCCGGGCTGCTTTTGCCGTACAGAACGGAGGTCGGCCCGCGCATCACTTCCGCGCGTTCGATCATATAAGGGTCAATTACCGCGTCGTTGTAGAAGTTGCCCTGCATCTTCATACCGTCGAGGTAGTTGTTCTGGCTTTGGCCATCGGCCGCAAAGCCACGAATAATCAGGTAGTCATAAGTGTTAGACGCCCCACGCGTGCCGACGGCCACCCCAGGGGTGTAGCTCAGGGCTTCTTTTACCGAGCGTGGCTGGTGAAGGGCCATCTCTTCCGCGGTGACCACGGAGACCGACTGCGGAACCTTCTCAATGGAGGTATCCGTCTTAGTGCCGGTAGCAGACTGACGTGCTGCGATGGTCGCCGCCGGACCCCAGGCGCTCTCCTGTGGAGCAGGCGCTGCGGTAACGGTGATAGTTTCTTCTTTTTTAGGGGTTTCTGCAGCCTGAGCGTAAGCAGACATGCCGCTAACCGCTGTGGCTACAACAACTGCGATTTTACGCAGCGAAGATTGCATTGGCTGAGCAGTTTTAGAATGCGCCATTGGTATGTCTCTGATGAAAGCGTGAATGATAACGTAAACGAGAATTATTATTATGACCGCAGCATATTATGCGAAACATTCACGGCATAGCAAGTGATATGCGCCCCTACAGGAATTGAGGGTATAAGAATTAAACAATGGAAAATACAGGGTTAATAAACGGGGATGTTACTGTTGGTGGGATGTTTAATTGAGGTGAAAATTCCCTCTCCCGCAGGAGAGGGAAACAGTATTAATTACCGCCGAACATATCCTTGATCCAGCCGGCGACGCCGTCGCTGTCCTTCTTCTCATTCTGCTGCTGCGGCTGCTGCTGCTGTTGCGGCTGTTGCTGCTGCTGAGGAGAAGACTGCTCAAACGGGTTGCCCGTTGGCTGCGGCGCTGGCGCCTGGCACAGGGAGTCCGGATTGGTGGTCCAGACCGGCACGCTACGCATCCCGCCGCCACACACGAAGTTGCCCGACTGATCTACGCCCATATCCACGATATCTTCCGGTGGCGTCAGGGTCAGCGGAACCGGCGACTGGTTAGCCAGATAGCGCTGGTAAATCGACATCGCCCCGCTGGCACCGTACAGCTTCGTCGGCTGGTTGTTGTCGCGCCCTACCCAGGTGATCACCACTTCACGCCCGTCGATGCCCGCAAACCAGGTATCGACGTTGTTGTTGGTGGTCCCGGTTTTACCCGCCAGATGCAGGCCAGGATACTTCGCCCCAAGCTGACGGCCAGTGCCGCGCTGCACAACCTGCTGCATGGTCCAGAGCGTCATATAGGCCGCCTGCGCCGGTACAGCACGCTCCGCCTGTGGGAAGCTCTGGTACAGAGGGGTGCCGTCTTCTGCGATCACGGAACGCAGCGCAGAGAGCTGGGCACGGTTGCCGCCGCTGGCGATGGTCTGGAACGCCTGCGCCACTTCGATTGGCGTCAGGTTCAGGGCCCCCAGCAGCATGGCCGGAACCGGATGCAGCTGATCTTTCGGCACGCCCAGCTTCAGCCAGGTATCGGTGACCGCTGGCAGACCCAGCGCCATCCCGAGGTTAACCGTCGGCACGTTCATGGAACGCGTCAGGGCATCCACCAGCATCACCTGTCCGCTGTACTGCTTATCGTCGTTCTGCGGCGACCACACCTGGCCATTCGGCTGGCGCAGGGCAATCGGGGCATCGGCGATCCAGGTGTTCAGACGATACTGGTTCGGCTGGCTCAGGGCGGTGAGATAGGTCGCCGGTTTTGCCAGGGAGCCGATCGAACGGCGTGCCTGCATCGCGCGGTTGTAGCCCGCGAACTGCGGCTCCGCCCCGCCGACCATCGCCCGCACTTCGCCGGTGGTACGATCGACCACCACCATCGCGGTCTCCAGATCGCTCAGCTTGCGCTGTTTTTTCAGCGCCGGAATGCCTTCCACCGCCGCCTTCTCTGCGGCATCCTGCGCCACGGAGTCAAAGGTGGTGAAGATCTTCACGCCGGAGAGATCTTTAACTTTATCGCCCAGTTTGGTCTGCAGCTCCTGACGCACCATCTGCATAAAGGCAGGCTGCGGGGAGATCACGCCGCCGCGCGGCTGCACGCCTAACGGACGCGCGCTGAGCATGTCGTACAGCTCCTGGTCAATCACCTGCTGCTGTTGCAGCAGACGCAGCACCAGATTACGCCGCTCCAGCGCCAGTTTCGGGTTACGCCACGGGTTGTAGATGGACGCGCCCTTCACCATGCCCACCAGCAGCGCCTGCTGATCGAGGCTCAGCTCTTCCACCGGACGACCAAAGTAGTAGAGGCTCGCCAGCGGGAAGCCGCGGATCTCATTGTCGCCGCTCTGACCGAGGTAGACCTCGTTCATATACAGCTCAAGGATGCGGTCTTTGCTGTAGCGGGCATCCATCAGCACGGCCATGTACGCTTCGTTGGCCTTACGCCAGTAGGAGCGCTCGCTGGAGAGGAACAGGTTCTTCACCAGCTGCTGGGTCAGGGTACTTGCCCCCTGCACCGTCCGTCCGGCGGTCAGGTTCGCCAGCACCGCACGGCCAATGGAGTACAGGCTGACGCCATCGTGCTCATAGAAGTGACGGTCTTCGGTCGCCAGCAGGGTATCCACCAGCAGATCCGGGAAGCCGTTACGCGCGACAAACAGGCGCTGCTCGCCGTTTGGCGAGGAGAGCATGGTGATCAGCCGCGGATCGAGACGGAAGAAACCGAACTGACGGTTGTTCTCCATGTTCTCGATGGTTTCCAGACGATCGCCGTCGAAGGTCAGACGCGCGCGCACCTGCCCCTCTTTGCTGTCCGGGAAGTCAAACGGACGGCGGATCATCTCAATGCTTTTCGCCTGCACCGTAAACTCGCCGGGACGGGTCATCTTCGTCACCTGGCGGTACTGGGTCGCCTCCAGCAGCTTGACCATCTCGTTCTTGCTGATGGACATGTCCGGCTCAAGGTTAACCATCCGGCCATAGACCGCCGCAGGCAGCTGCCAGACTTTCCCGTCGATACGGCTGCGGATCTTCTGATCCAGATAGACGCCATAGATCGCCAGCAGGACGACGAAAACAATAAACAGCTTCAGCAGCAGCCAGAACCAGCCGCGCTTGCCACGAGGTTTACCCTTTTTGCCTTTCCCTTTACGTGGCGCAGGTGCGTCATCGTCATACTCATTGTCGACATCATCGTCGTACTCCTCATCTCTGAGGCGTCGACGCCCTGCCTTTTCTTTTGCCGGACGTGCAGGTCTTCCTTTACGTCCAATTGGCTCGCGGTCATTCCCCGCCATGCTCTCTCTCCGCAACTATCAGGCGCAAAGGCCCGATTCTCAGTTCTTCCCCCTGATGGAGGAAGAAGAAATCTCTCAAAATAAACCGTGTTTCTCCCTCTCCCTGTGGGAGAGGGCCGGGGTGAGGGCATCAGGCCGCATGGTCCCCATCGCCGGGTGGCGCTGCGCTTACCCGGCCTACAAATACTACGAATACTTCTTCGTGCGCCGGGTGGGCGCGGTATTTGCCGGATCGTCCGGCCAGACATGTTTGGGATAACGCCCTTTCATCTCTTTTTGCACCTCGCGATAGCTCCCGGCCCAGAAAGCACCCAAATCGCGGGTGATCTGCAGCGGGCGCTGGGCCGGTGACAGTAGCTCCAGCACCAGCGGCACCCGCCCCTGCGCAATGGCAGGCGTGGTCGCCTCGCCAAACATCTCCTGCATCCGTACCGCCAGCGCCGGAGGATTATCTTCATGATAACGAATGGCTATCCGGCTGCCGGTCGGCACAGTGTAATGCCCCGGAAGCTCGGTATCCAGACGTTGACGTAACGACCAGTCGGTTAAGTTCTGTAACGCCGCCTTCACATCCAGCGCTTTCAGCGCGCGCAGGGAGTGTACGCCACTCATTTGCGGCAGTAACCAGTTTTCCAGATCTGCCAGCAGCGAGGCATCGTCCACCGCGGGCCAGTCGTACTCCGGCAGCCACTTAGCCGCACAGTGTAAACGGATCCGGAACTGCTCCGCCTCCGGGGTCCAGTTCAGCACGCTGAGCCCTCTGTCGCGGATGCCGTTGAGCATCGCCTGATGCAGCTCCTCTTCCGAGGGCTTCGCCAGCGGTCTGACGTTCACCGTCAGGCGGCCAATCTGCGTGCGCCGCAGCGCCTTCAGGGTGCCCTGCGCCTCATCCCACTCCACGGTGTCGGACTGCTCCACCAGATCGGGGCAAGCACCGATCAGGGCATCGATATCCACGGCCAGGCCCAACAAAATGCGCGCGTCCGGCGACTGGCTGCCCTGCAACAACAGCGGGGCAATCAGCCACTCGTGACGGGTCATGGCGTCGTCGCTCTGCAGCATCGCCCCCATGCCGTTTGCCAGCTGGTAGCGGCCATCCAACCCGCGACGCCGGGCGATGCGGTCGGGAAACGCCTTCGCCAGCAGCGCGGGCACCCGGTCGCTGTCCGGCGCCCCGCCCCGGCTGTTCAGTCGCGAACTCAGCTGCCGGGCGCGCTGCTGCCACTCCGGCTGATTGCGGGAGAAGGCCTGAGCCAGATCGCTGCTGGCCCCGCGCGGCGGCTGTTCAAGGATAGCGGCCAGTTTTGCCGCCGTCGCAATATCATCCTCATCCGACGCGCTGGCCAGCATCGCCGCCAGCCGCGGATCGTTGCCGAGCTTCGCCATCTTCTGACCAAAGGCGGTAAGCTGCTCCCCGGCCAGCGCCCCAAGCTGGGTTAACAAACGACGGGCCGCCGCAAGGTTAGTCGCTGGCGGCAGATCCAGCCAGTTTAACTGCGACGGATCCCGGCAGCCCCACTGCAGCAGCTCCATCAGCAGGCCGCTGAGATCGCTTTGCATGATTTCAGCTGTACCCTGCGCCGCAGCGCGCTCAGCCTGCTCAAACGGCGTGAGATGCAGGCAGATGCCCGGCTCCAGTCGCCCGGCACGCCCGGCGCGCTGGGTCATCGACGCCTGGCTGACGCGCTGGGTCAGCAGGCGGGTCAGGCCGGTGCGAGGGTCGAAATTCGCCACCCGCTCCTGGGCGGAGTCCACCACCAGCCGGATGCCTTCGATGGTCAGGCTGGTTTCGGCGATATTGGTCGCCAGCACCACTTTGCGCTGCCCTGCCGGGGCGGGCAGGATCGCTTTCCGCTGCTCGGCAAGCGACAGCGCGCCATACAGTGGGCAGAGCACCACGTCATCGCCCACGCGACGCGCCAGCTGCTCCTGCACGCGCTGGATCTCAATCACGCCCGGTAAAAACAGCAGCAGCGAGCCCGGCTCCTGACGCAGCAGCTCGGCGGTCGCCACTGCCACCGCCTCGTCAAAGCGCAGCTGGGACGACAGCGACTGATAGCGGCGCTCCACCGGGAAGGTGCGGCCCTCAGAGATAAGGGTCGGCGCGTCCGGCAGCAGGCGCTGGAGCCGCTCGTTATCCAGCGTCGCGGACATGATCAGCAGCTTAAGATCGTCGCGCAGCCCCTGCTGAACGTCCAGCAGCAGCGCCAGGGCAAGATCCGCCTGCAGGCTGCGCTCGTGGAATTCATCGAGGATCACCAGCCCCACGCCGGTCAGCTCGGGATCGTGCTGTAGCATGCGGGTGAGGATCCCTTCGGTGACCACCTCCAGCCGGGTGTTCTCCCCGACGCAGGTTTCGGCCCGCATCCGGTAGCCAACCGTCTCCCCGGGCTTTTCGCCCAGCAGCTCCGCCAGACGCTGCGCCACGTTACGGGCCGCGATCCGGCGCGGTTCAAGCAAGATGATTTTGCCGTTGACCGCCCCCCCGGCCAGAATTTGCAGCGGCAGCCACGTCGACTTCCCCGCGCCGGTTGGCGCGTTCAGCAGAACCTGGGGGGCGTGTTGTAACGCGAGAAGGAGATCGGGAAGGACAGCAGCGACCGGCAACAAGGACACGAATGGCTCCAGAGGGTTAACTTTAGACGGCGTACATTGTAGCATCGCCACAATTCATTACCGAGTACCCCGTATGTCCGAGTCAAAAAGGTTGTTCTTTGCCATTGAAATGCCTGCCCCGATCCAGCGGCAGATCGTCCGCTGGCGCGCCGACCATTTTGCGCCGGAAGCGGGCCGCCCGGTGGCTGCCGCCAACCTGCACCTGACGCTGGCGTTTTTAGGGGATGTCAGCCCTGAAAAGCAGCAGGCGCTGGCGGCGATGGCCGGACGCATCCGCCAGCCGGGATTTACCCTGACTCTGGACGATGCCGGACAGTGGCTGCGCTCCCGCGTAGTGTGGCTGGGAACCCGCCAGCCGCCGCGGGGGCTATTGCAGCTGGCCAACATGCTGCGGGCCCAGGCGGCGCGCAGCGGCTGCTATCAGAGCCCGCAGCCCTTCCATCCGCATATCACGTTACTGCGCGACGCCAGCCATGCCGTCGCCATTCCGCCGCCGGGTTTTCAGTGGACGTTTCCGGTGAAGGAATTTGTCCTCTATGAGAGCCGTTTTGCCGGCGGGCGCACGCGCTATACGCCGCTTCAGCGCTGGACGCTGACCGAATAACAAGGAATCTGCATGCAGTTTACCCCTGCCCTACAACCCGCCACGCTGGTGCAACGCTATAAACGTTTTCTGGCCGACGTGGTGACACCTGAGGGCGTTGCCCTGACGCTGCACTGCCCCAATACCGGGGCAATGACCGGCTGCGCCACGCCTGGCGACACGGTGTGGTACTCCACCTCCACCAATATCAAGCGCAAATACCCGTACACCTGGGAAATAACCCAGACCGCCGACGGAGAATATATTTGCGTAAATACGCTGCGGGCAAACCAGTTGGTCAAAGAAGCGATTAGTCTGGATTTAATTCCTGAGCTGTGCGGCTATAAGACCCTAAAAAGCGAAGTGAAATATGGCAGCGAAAGCAGCAGAATTGACTTTATGTTGCAGGCAGACGATCGCCCCGAGTGCTATATTGAAGTGAAATCAGTGACGTTAGCTGAAAAGGACAATGGCTATTTTCCGGACGCGGTGACGCTGCGAGGGCAGAAGCACCTCCGGGAGCTCATAAGTGTAGCGGCGGCGGGCAAACGCGCCGTGCTGTTGTTTGCGGTTTTACATAGCGCAATTGCACGATTTTCACCTGCCCGCCATATTGACCCTAAGTACGCGCAACTGTTGAATGAGGCACAAAAGCAGGGGGTGGAGGTTTTGGCTTATAAAGCGGAACTTTCTGCCGATAATATGACTCTGAGATCCGCTCTTCCCGTCTCGTTATAAAGGGGGCTGAGCGTTGGCTAATAAGTATTCTGGTCGTGTGCGCAAATACGCTTTTCCTCACAGGCTTGTCAAGTGTTACGTTTAGATAATTGCCATCTGGAAAAGCATCTGCTATTTATAGCGGCCTGATTTTTCCCCCAACACGGGGATCGATAGTGCGTGTTAAGGAGAAGCAACATGCAAGAAGGGCAAAACCGTAAAACATCGTCCCTGAGTATTCTCGCCATCGCTGGGGTGGAGCCGTATCAAGAGAAGCCGGGCGAAGAGTATATGAACGAAGCCCAGCTGTCGCACTTCAAGCGAATTCTTGAAGCATGGCGTAATCAACTCAGGGATGAAGTCGATCGCACCGTTACACATATGCAGGACGAAGCGGCTAACTTCCCGGATCCGGTAGACCGTGCCGCCCAGGAAGAAGAGTTCAGCCTCGAACTGCGTAACCGTGACCGCGAACGCAAACTGATTAAGAAGATTGAGAAGACGCTGAAAAAAGTCGAAGACGAAGATTTCGGCTTCTGCGAGTCCTGCGGTGTCGAAATCGGCATTCGTCGTCTGGAAGCCCGTCCAACAGCCGACCTGTGCATCGACTGCAAAACGCTGGCAGAAATCCGCGAAAAACAGATGGCCGGTTAATTCCAGCTCTGTCATAACGCTATCACAGGCGGGAGTCCTCTCCCGCCTGATTACTTTCTGCGCTGTATAATTATGCCTGCTGACTATATTGGGCGCTTCGCGCCATCCCCTTCTGGCGAACTGCATTTTGGCTCGCTCATTGCCGCGCTTGGCAGCTATCTGCAAGCCCGTTCCCGACAGGGTATCTGGCGTGTGCGAATTGAAGATATCGACCCTCCTCGTGAAGTTCCCGGTGCAGCAGAGACCATTCTGCGTCAGCTGGAACATTACGGCCTGCACTGGGACGGCGACGTGCTGTGGCAGTCCCAACGGCACGACGCCTATCGCGAACGCCTTGCCTGGCTGCACGCCCAGGGCCTCTCGTATTACTGCACCTGTACCCGCGCCCGCATTCAGAGCGTCGGGGGCGTCTATGACGGCCACTGCCGCACGCTGCATCACGGCCCGGAAAACGCGGCGGTGAGAGTGGTGCAGGAGCATCCGGTGACCCGCTTTACCGATCGCCTACAGGGTGAACTCCACGCCAATGCGCGCCTGGCGGGAGAGGATTTTATTATCCACCGGCGGGACGGGCTGTTTGCCTATAACCTGGCGGTCGTGGTGGATGACCATTTCCAGGGGGTGACCGAAATTGTTCGCGGGGCGGATCTGATTGAACCTACCGTGCGGCAGATTTCGCTCTACCAGCTGTTTGGCTGGCCGGTTCCTGACTATATTCATCTGCCGCTGGTGGTGAATGAAAAAGGGATGAAACTCTCGAAACAGAATCATGCCCCCGCATTACCGACCGGCGATCCTCGCCCTGTTCTTATCAATGCTTTACAATTTCTAAACCAGGATGTAACAAATGAGTGGCAGGATCTGCGCACCGACGAATTGCTGGAAAAAGCGGTCTCCCGCTGGTCGCTAAATAGCGTGCCGAAAATCCAGCATTCTCAAATGCGTCTCGCTGAGCTATGATTAGCCGCTATTTTTTGTCCTGAATTCTGAAACACACACTACCGAGGTGTACTATTTTTACCCGAGTCGCTAATTTTTGCCGTAAGGTGCTGAGCCGCGATGAGAGCATGGCGGACGACGTCATTGTTCAAAATACGATGTCGGTTATTCCGCGCGAGCAGCATGCTATTTCCCGCAAAGATATCAGTGAAAACGCCCTGAAGGTCCTTTATCGTCTGAATAAAGCTGGCTATGAGGCGTATCTCGTTGGTGGCGGGGTGCGTGACTTACTGTTAGGCAAAAAGCCAAAAGATTTTGACGTGACCACCAGCGCCACGCCTGAGCAGGTGCGCAAATTATTCCGCAACTGCCGTCTGGTTGGCCGCCGCTTCCGTCTTGCCCACGTCATGTTTGGGCCGGAGATCATCGAAGTGGCCACCTTCCGTGGTCATCACGAAGGCACCCCATCAGACCGTACGACCTCTCAACAGGGTCAGAACGGCATGCTGCTGCGTGACAACATCTTTGGTTCTATCGAAGAAGATGCCCAGCGTCGCGATTTCACCATCAACAGCCTTTATTACAGCGTGGCTGACTTTACCGTCCGCGATTTCGTCGGTGGCGTACCGGATCTGAAAGCCGGCGTGATCCGCCTGATCGGCAACCCGGAGACGCGCTACCGTGAAGATCCGGTGCGTATGCTGCGTGCCGTGCGGTTCGCCGCCAAGCTGGATATGCGCATCAGCCCTGAGACCGCCGAGCCGATCCCGCGTCTGGCGACGCTGATCAACGATGTGCCTCCGGCGCGTCTGTTTGAAGAGGCGCTGAAGCTGCTCCAGGCGGGCCACGGCTTTGCCACCTACCAGCTGCTGCGCGAATACAGCCTGTTCCAGCCCCTGTTCCCGACCATTACGCGCAACTTCACCGAACAAGGTGACAGCGCGATGGAACGCATCATCGACCAGGTGCTGAAGAATACCGATAACCGCATTCAGAACGATATGCGCGTTAATCCGGCGTTCCTCTTTGCGGCGATGTTCTGGTATCCGCTGCTTGAAACGGCGCAGAAGATTGCCCAGGAAAGCGGCCTTGCCTACTACGATGCCTTCGCGCTGGCCGCCAACGACGTGCTCGATGAAGCCTGCCGTTCGCTGGCGATCCCGAAACGCATTACCACGCTGGTGCGTGATATCTGGCAGCTTCAGCTGCGGATGTCCCGTCGTCAGGGTAAACGCGCCTGGAAGTTAATGGAGCATCCAAAATTCCGCGCCGCTTACGATCTGATGGCCCTGCGTGCCGAAGCCGAAAACAACCGCGAGCTGCAGCTTCTGGTGCAGTGGTGGGGTGAATTCCAGGTTTCCGCCCCGCCGGCGCAGAAAGACATGCTCACCGACCTCGATGAAGAGCCAGCCCCGCGTCGTCGTCACCGTCGTCCACGCAAGCGCGCCCCACGTCGCGAAGGCGCGGCATGACGCTTGCGTATATCGCCATCGGCAGCAATCTGGCCTCTCCGCTGGAGCAGGTTAATGCTGCCGTCCAGGCGCTGGGCGACGTCCCGCAGTCCCGCGTTGTCGCCCTCTCCGCCTTTTACCGCACCCCTCCGCTGGGCCCGCAGGATCAGCCCGACTACCTGAACGCTGCCATCGCGCTGGAAACGAACCTTAGCGCCGACGCGCTGCTGGACAACACCCAGCGCATCGAGCTGCAGCAGGGGCGCGTACGTAAGGAAGAGCGCTGGGGACCGCGTACTCTGGATCTCGACATCATGCTGTTTGGCGATGCGGTGATTAACACCGAACGCCTGATTGTGCCGCATTACGACATGAAAAATCGCGGCTTTATGCTCTGGCCGCTGTTTGAAATTGCCCCCGATCTGCTCTTCCCCGACGGTGAAAGCCTCAGCGCCCTGCTGGCGCAGCTGAACGCCGAAAAACTTGCCCGCTGGTAACAGCAAATTTCTGTTGATTAACCACGAAATATTTGTGGTTAATCGGTTGCCTAAAATCATTGTTCCCTCGAATGTTACTGTTAGAATGCGCAAAGATTCGCTTTGGGCTATCAGGAAACAGTATGAAACCAACCACCATCGCCACCTTGCAGAAATGCAAGCAGGACAAGCAGCGCTTCGCCACCATTACGGCCTATGACTACAGCTTCGCAAAACTCTTTGCCGAAGAGGGTATCAACGTCATGCTGGTCGGCGACTCGTTAGGGATGACGGTCCAGGGACATGACTCCACCCTGCCAGTGACGGTAGACGATATTGCTTATCACATCCGGGCGGTGCGCCGCGGGGCACCGGCCTGCCTGCTGCTCGCCGATCTGCCGTTTATGGCCTACGCCACGCCGGAGCAGGCGTTTGAAAGTGCCGCCACCGTGATGCGCGCCGGGGCCAACATGGTCAAAGTGGAAGGCGGCGCCTGGCTGGTTGACACCGTCCGCATGCTGACCGAGCGCGCGGTGCCGGTTTGCGGTCATCTGGGATTAACCCCGCAGTCGGTCAATATCTTTGGCGGCTACAAGGTGCAGGGGCGCGGTGACGCCGCCCAGACGCTGTTTGATGATGCGCTGGCCTTAGAAGCCGCAGGCGCACAGCTGCTGGTGCTGGAGTGCGTACCGGTGGCGCTGGCGAAACGCATCACCGAGGCGCTCTCTATTCCGGTGATCGGCATTGGTGCCGGTAACGTCACTGACGGCCAGATCCTGGTGATGCACGATGCGTTTGGTATTACCGGCGGGCACATCCCGAAATTTGCGAAGAATTTCCTTATCGACGCAGGCGACATGCGCGGCGCAGTCAGGCAGTATATTGCCGACGTTGAATCGGGTGTTTACCCGGGTGAAGAACACAGTTTCCAGTAAGGAGTCTTGTTGTGCTAATCATTGAAACCCTGCCGCTGCTGCGCCAGCATATTCGCCGCCTGCGCCAGGAAGGTAAACGTATCGCGCTGGTGCCTACCATGGGCAACCTGCATGACGGTCATATGAAGCTGGTGGACGAAGCCAAAGCCCGCGCCGATGTGGTGGTGGTGAGTATTTTCGTCAACCCGATGCAGTTTGACCGCGCCGACGACCTGGCCCGCTACCCGCGCACGCTGCAGGAAGATTGCGAGAAGCTGAAAAAGCATCAGGTTGATTTCGTCTTCTCCCCGGCCCCGAATGATGTCTATCCGAAGGGCACCGAAGAGACCACCTTTGTGGATGTGCCGGGCATCTCCACCATGCTCGAAGGGGCCAGCCGACCGGGTCATTTCCGCGGCGTCTCTACCATCGTCAGCAAGCTGTTTAACCTGGTGCAGCCGGATATCGCCTGCTTCGGTGAGAAAGACTTCCAGCAGCTGGCGCTGATCCGCAAGATGGTGGCCGATATGGGCTACGACATCGACATCGTTGGCGTGCCCATCGTGCGCGCCAAAGACGGCCTGGCGCTGAGCTCGCGCAATGGCTATCTGACGCCAGACCAGCGCAAAATCGCGCCGGGCCTGTACAAAGTGATGAGTGCCATGGTCGAAAAGCTGCAGCAGAAAGCGCTCAGCAGCGAAGAGATTATCGCCATTGCCGAACAAGAGCTGAATGAAAAAGGTTTCCGGGCTGATGATATTCAGATCCGCGATGCCGATACGCTGCTGGAACTGTCTGCCACCAGCAAACGCGCGGTGATCCTGGTTGCTGCGTGGCTCGGTCAGGCGCGCCTGATCGACAATACTGTCGTTGAACTGGCTCAGTAACTATTGAGCTGCTAGATAGCTAACGGATTAGTTTCCCTCCCCACTTGCGGGCAAGTGGGTTACGAAGAAGAGTAAAGGTAACATCATGATTCGCAAAATGCTGCAAGGTAAGCTTCACCGTGTGAAGGTCACTCAGGCCGATCTGCACTATGAAGGCTCCTGCGCGATCGATCAGGATTTTCTTGACGCGGCGGGTATTCTTGAAAACGAAGCCATTGATATCTGGAATGTGAGCAACGGCAATCGTTTCTCAACCTATGCTATCGCGGCAGAACGGGGCTCTAAAATCATCTCCGTGAACGGTGCGGCAGCGCACTGTGCCAACGTGGGTGACATCGTCATCATCGCGAGCTTTGTCATGATGTCCGACGAAGAAGCCCGCCGCTGGCAGCCGAAAGTCGCCTACTTCGAAGGCGACAACGAGATGAAACGCACCGCGAAAGCGATCCCTGTCCAGGTTGCCTGATCCTACCCCCGCGGCTGATTGCTGATCAGCCGCGACATGGTCTCTAAAGAATCCGTTCTGAGAACGTATAAGCGCTTCAGTAAGAACGGATTATCTCCCGGTTTCACCTTGCCTTTTACCGTCGTCACCGCCAGGTGGAAACCGGCATCATTCGCCGCTTTCACCGCGATATCGTTGTAGCCGCCAAACGGGTACGAGAGGTAGAGCACGTGCGGGTTAAACTGCGACAGCGCCCGGCGGGAGTGTTTGAAATCCATCAGGATATTGTGATAGCTGCGGCTCAGCAGGATCGGATGGCGATTCGCATCCACCCGGTGCAGGAAATGGGTGTGCGACTGCACGTCAAACACATCCTGGATCTCCCGCAGCTCGGAAATGCTCATAAACTGCAGCGACTTCGGATCCCATTTCAAAGGATGGGCTTTGATCCGCGAGGAGATAATAAACGCCGTGGCGTGAAAGCCGTACTGCCTGAGGATCGGCCAGGCGTAGCGGCTGACCGATTTCAGACCGTCGTCAAAGGTGATCACCACCGCCCGGGCCGGCAGGTTCATCTTATTGCGCACGTAGCCTTCGAGCTGATACAGGGTCAGCGTGGCGTACCCCTGGTCACGTAGCCAGGCCATCTGGTTGTTGAAGGCGCGCACGCTGGTGGTGGTTGAGGTATGGCGGAAACGGGTGTTCTCTTCGTCACGCAGAATATGGTGATAGGTCAGCACCGGCAGGCCGTTATCCTGCTGCGCATCCAGGCTGCTGACCCAGGCCAGGCGGTTGGCGATGCGGATCTGATACCAGGTCTGATTCAGGCGATCTTTGAGCTTGTTGAGGATCGGATAACGTAGATTGTCCGCCAGGGTGCCGAACGGGGCGCTGCCTGCGCTGGGCGCGTTGTAGACCGGAGTATCCTTCCAGGTGATCAAGTTCTGGTTGCTGAGCGGCTTGTTCAGATCGCCAAGGCTATCCTCCACCCGCTGTTTCCCCTGCACCTCGCCCAGATGCCCTTTGTCGATAAAGCCGGTGCCAAAGCCAAAGCGAAACTCATAGTAATCCGCCGACGTAGGAACGACCGCCACGATCTGCCCGGCACGCACGTTGCCCACCGTCACGACGTTGTTGCCCACCTGCGCCCAGATAGCCGCATCTTCGGTGGTTTGCATATAGCGGGCCGGAGCCCCTTGCTGGCTTAACAGACTGGCAGATGCGCCGCCGGAGATCAGCAGCAGAAGCAGGAAAAGGATGCGCGCGGACATAGTTGAAAGTTATTCAGGACGAAAATCGGACGCCATTGTAACAAAAGCGTCAGCAATACCAATGCTTAATATTTCTCCAGCCCGTGGAGCAGGACAAAGGGCGGGTTTTTCTGCTGCTGATGCCACAGGCTGCTGACGTCCGGCGCGCCGCGGGCCACGATGGTGTCGCGAAAGCCGCTGCTGTCGGTCATTTCGCGCAGGGGATACATCATCTCCAGCAGCGGCAAGCTGATGCCGGAGATCACTTCGCAGTTCTCATGTTTGTGGCTCAGTAACGCTGCCGCGCGATACGGCGCCGCGCCGGAGATATCGGTCAGAAAGATCACCCCGTCACCGCTGTCGACCTGATGCTGGGCATCGCACAGCATGCGGCTGAGCATATTGCAGCTGAGGCCGCGCCAGAAATTCACCACCTGGCACTGCGCCAGCGGCCCAAAGCGGACGGCGAGTTGATCCGCCATCTGCTGCGCATGTTCATCATGACACGTTATTACCCAACCCAGCATCGTCACCTCTCATCAGAAAGGGGTAGTTTAGCGGCAGGGAAAAGATTCGGGGGTGACTGTGGTCAATAAAGCAGCCCGGCAGCAGAACGCCGCCGGGCCAGAGGATTAGCTGCGCAGTCCGCGTCCGCGCTGGATCAGGTTCCAGCACAGCAGGTAGAAGGCAACGATAAAGATCACCAGCACGCCAACGGTGGTCGCCAGCGGCACGTCGGAAATCCCGAGGAAGCCAAAGCGGAAGCCGCTGATCATATAGACGATCGGGTTCAGGTGTGACAGCCCCTGCCAGAACGGCGGCAGCAGCGTCAGGGAGTAGAACACCCCGCCGAGATAGGTCAGCGGCGTCAGGACGAAGGTCGGGATCAGGCTGATGTCGTCAAAGGTTTTGGCGAACACCGCGTTCAGCAGGCCCGCCAGCGAGAACAGTACCGCCGTCAGCAGCAGCGTCAGGCCGACAAACAGCCAGGAGTGAACCTGGAACGGCACGAAGAACAGCGAAATAGCCGTGACCAGCACGCCGACGCAAAGCCCGCGCGCCACCCCACCGCCGACGTAACCGGCGATGATAACGTGCGTAGGCACCGGGGCCACCAGCAGCTCCTCAATGTTGCGCTGGAACTTGGCGCTGAAAAATGACGATGCCACGTTGGCGTAAGCGTTGGTGATCACCGCCATCATGATCAGGCCCGGCACGATAAACTGCATGTAGGTGAAGCCGTGCATCTCACCGATCCGCGAGCCGATCAGGTTGCCGAAGATAATAAAGTAGAGGGTCATGGTGATCACCGGCGGCACCAGGGTCTGGATCCAGATGCGCATAAAGCGGTTGATCTCTTTGGCCCAGATACTTTTCAGCGCCACCCAGTAAAGCTGCATCATGCGCGATCTCCTTGTTTCTCATGGACCAGCGAGACGAACAGCTCTTCCAGTCGGTTTGCTTTGTTACGCATACTTAATACCTGAATCCCCTGCTGGCTCAGCTGGCTGAAGACGCTGTTGATCCCCTGCTCGCGCAGCACTTCCACTTCCAGCGTTGAGGTATCCACAAGGCGGTACTGATAGCCTTCCAGCTTCGGCAGCGGGCTTTTCGCCGCCAGATCGAGAATAAAGGTTTCTGATTTCAGCTTGGAGAGCAGCGCTTTCATCGAGGTGTTTTCCACCAGCTCGCCGTGCTGAATGATGCCGATGTTACGACAAAGCATCTCAGCCTCTTCCAGATAGTGGGTGGTGAGGATGATCGTGGTGCCTTTGTCATTCAAATCCTTCAAAAAACCCCACATCGAGCGGCGAAGTTCAATATCCACCCCGGCGGTAGGCTCATCCAGTATCAGCAGTTTAGGCTCATGCATCAGGGCGCGGGCAATCATCAGACGACGCTTCATGCCGCCGGATAACATCCGCGCACGTTCGTTGCACTTTTCCCACAGATCGAGCTGTTTAAGGTATTTTTCGCTGCGCTCGACCGCCTCTTTACGCTCCACGCCGTAGTAGCCCGCCTGGTTCACCACAATCTGCTGAACGGTCTCAAACGGATTGAAGTTAAACTCCTGCGGCACCAGCCCCAGCTGGCGTTTGGCGTTGACCACGTCTTTCTCCAGGTCGTAGCCAAACACGCTTACCCGGCCGGAGGTTTTATTCACCAGCGAGCTGATAATCCCGATGGTGGTCGATTTACCTGCCCCGTTAGGCCCCAGAAGCGCATAAAAATCACCGGCTTCTACTTTGAGATCTATGCCGCGCAGCGCCTGGACGCCCCCCGGATAGGTTTTTTTAAGTTGCTCAAGCTCAAGTGCAATCGCCATGAATTAAACTTACCTATAGTTCTGACACACGTTGTGTGGTTTCATTAAAAGTCGGGTTACCCTATAGTAGCGCAACGCAATCACTCGGTTACAGGCCGTTAGCCTCCATGAATGACATAGATACACTCATCAGCAATAACGCACTATGGTCAAAGATGCTGCTGGAAGAAGATTCCGGATTTTTTGAGAAACTGTCTAAAGCGCAGAAACCCCGCTTTCTCTGGATTGGATGCTCCGACAGCCGCGTGCCGGCTGAACGTCTGACCGGCCTCGAACCTGGCGAACTGTTCGTCCACCGCAACGTTGCAAACCTGGTGATCCACACCGACCTGAACTGCCTGTCGGTGGTGCAGTATGCCGTTGATGTTCTTGAAGTGGAACACATCATTATTTGCGGTCACTACGGCTGCGGCGGCGTCCAGGCGGCGGTTGAAAATACGGAACTGGGTCTTATCGACAACTGGCTGCTGCACATTCGTGATATCTGGTTCAAACATAGCTCACTGCTGGGGCAAATGCCGCAGGAGCGTCGCCTGGATACCCTGTGCGAACTGAACGTGATGGAACAGGTCTACAACCTGGGCCACTCCACTATTATGCGCTCAGCCTGGAAACGCGGGCAGAAAGTGACGATCCACGGCTGGGCCTACGGTATTCATGATGGCCTGTTGCGGGATCTGGACGTGACCGCCACCAACCGGGAAACCCTGGAGCAACGCTACCGTCAGGGCCTGTCCAACCTTACCCAGAAGCACGATAACCACAAATAAAAAAGCCGGGTGGCGGCTTCGCCTTACCCGGCCTACGGTGTTCTCCCTCTCCCCGTGGGAGAGCAATACTTACCTTACTCGTCCAGCAGCACCACTTTGCCGACATACGGCAGATGGCGATAGCGTTGGGCGTAGTCAATGCCGTAACCCACCACGAATTCATCCGGGATTGAGAAACCGACAAACTCCACGGGAACGTTCACCTCACGGCGGGTCGGTTTGTCCAGCAGGGTGCAAATCGCCAGCGATTTAGGGCCACGCAGGCTGAGAATTTCGCGCACTTTTGACAGGGTGTTACCGGAATCGATGATGTCTTCCACGATCAGGACATCTTTACCGCGAATGTCTTCATCCAGGTCTTTGAGAATTTTCACATCACGGGTGGTCGACATGCCGCTGCCATAGCTGGAGGCGGTCATAAAATCGACTTCATGGGATACCTGCACTTCGCGGCAGAGATCGGCCATAAACATGAAGGAACCGCGTAACAGACCCACCAGCACCATTTCGCTGCCGCTGTCTTTGTAGTGTTCGGTGATCTGACGACCGAGTTCGGCGATACGCGCTTTGATCTCCGCTTCCGGGATCATCACTTCAACAGTATGTTTCATTTTACTAACCGTATGATTTTATAACGAATTTCTCAATGCCGATGGATTCGCGTCCGGCATCGCTTCATAAGCCCTGAAGTATACCAGCAAATGAATCCTCCTGGCGCATCAGTTCATAAAAGCCAGATTTGTGATTCCGATCACACTTGTTAAAGCCTATAATTAATTGCTACTAAATAATTAACAAACTTATAGAGTGTCTTTTATGGCGGAAACAAAAATCCAACATTCACGTTTACTCGTGAGGCTAACAGCGCTGTTCGCTGCATTCTGCGGACTGTATCTGTTAATCGGCGGGGTGTGGCTGGTGGCCATTGGTGGCTCCTGGTACTACCCGGTTGCAGGCATCGTCATGCTTGGCGTGACGTTCCTTCTATGGCGCAGTAAACAATCGGCACTGTGGCTCTACGCTGCTCTGCTGCTGGCTACGATGATTTGGGGCGTATGGGAAGTCGGCTTCGACTTCTGGGCCCTGACGCCGCGTAGCGATATTCTGGTCTTCTTCGGTATCTGGCTGATCCTGCCCTTCGTCTGGCGTCGCCTGCTGGTGCGCTCCAGCGGTGCGGTTGCCGCGCTGGTGGTGGCATTGCTGATCACCGGCGGAATGCTGACCTGGGCGGGCTTTAACGATCCGCAGGAGGTGAAAGGTACCCTGAATGCGGATTCAACCCCTGCAGCGGCGATCTCTGAGGTAGCCGATGCCGACTGGCCTGCCTACGGGCGTAACCAGGAAGGTCAGCGCTACTCCCCGCTGAAACAGATTAATGCCGATAACGTGCACAATCTGAAAGAAGCCTGGGTATTCCGTACCGGCGATCTGAAACAAGCGAACGATCCGGGCGAACTGACCAACGAAGTGACCCCGATTAAAGTGGGCAACATGCTCTACCTGTGTACCGCCCACCAGCGTCTGTTTGCGCTTGATGCGGCCACCGGTAAAGAGAAATGGCACTTCGATCCGCAGCTGAAAACAAACAATCAGTTCCAGCACGTGACCTGCCGTGGCGTCTCTTATCACGAAGCACGCGCTGATAACGCCAGCCCGGAAGTTATCGCCGACTGTCCGCGTCGCATCATGCTGCCGGTGAACGACGGTCGTCTGTTTGCCCTTAACGCTGAAACCGGCAAGCTGTGCGAAACCTTTGCCAACAAAGGCGTGCTGAACCTGCAGACCAACATGCCGGATCAGACCCCGGGTCTGTATGAGCCGACTTCCCCGCCGATCATCACCGATAAAACCATCGTGATTGCCGGTTCGGTAACGGATAACTTCTCCGTTCGCGAAACCTCTGGCGTGATCCGCGGCTTTGACGTCAACACCGGTAAGCTGCTGTGGGCCTTCGATCCGGGTGCGAAAGATCCAAACGCTATCCCGTCGGATGAACACACCTTCACCTTCAACTCGCCAAACTCCTGGGCACCTGCTGCCTATGACGCGAAGCTGGACCTGGTTTATCTGCCGATGGGCGTGACCACGCCGGATATCTGGGGTGGCAACCGTACGCCGGAGCAGGAGCGTTACGCCAGCTCTGTCGTGGCCCTGAATGCGACAACCGGGAAACTGGCGTGGAGCTACCAGACCGTTCACCACGATCTGTGGGATATGGACATGCCGTCCCAGCCGACGCTGGCCGACATTACCGTTAACGGTAAAACCGTACCGGTGATCTATGCTCCGGCTAAAACCGGCAACATCTTCGTACTGGACCGTCGTAACGGCGAGCTGGTCGTACCGGCACCGGAAAAACCGGTTCCGCAGGGTGCGGCGAAAGGCGACTACGTCACTAAAACCCAGCCGTTCTCCGATCTGAGCTTCCGTCCGAAGAAAGATCTCAGCGGGGCGGACATGTGGGGCGCCACCATGTTCGACCAGCTGGTGTGCCGCGTAATGTTCCATCAGATGCGCTATGAAGGCATCTTCACCCCGCCGTCCGAGCAGGGTACGCTGGTGTTCCCGGGTAACCTGGGGATGTTCGAATGGGGCGGTATCTCCGTTGACCCGAACCGTCAGGTGGCGATTGCCAACCCGATGGCGCTGCCGTTTGTCTCTAAGCTGATCCCACGCGGCCCGGGCAATCCGATGGAACAGCCGAAAGACGCGCAGGGTACCGGTACAGAATCCGGCATTCAGCCGCAGTATGGCGTGCCGTACGGCGTAACGCTGAACCCGTTCCTGTCTCCGTTTGGCCTGCCGTGTAAACAGCCTGCCTGGGGTTATATTTCAGCGCTGGATCTGAAAACCAACCAGGTCGTCTGGAAAAAACGTATTGGTACGCCACAGGACAGCATGCCGTTCCCGATGCCGATCCCGGTGCCGTTCAATATGGGTATGCCGATGCTGGGTGGCCCAATCTCCACCGCCGGTAACGTGCTGTTCATTGGTGCGACCGCGGATAACTACCTGCGCGCATACAACATGAGCAACGGTGAAAAGCTGTGGCAGGGACGTCTGCCAGCCGGTGGACAGGCCACACCGATGACCTATGAAGTGAATGGCAAGCAGTTCGTTGTCATCTCTGCCGGTGGTCACGGTTCGTTTGGTACGAAGATGGGCGACTACATTGTTGCTTATGCGCTGCCTGACGACGCGAAGTAACTAAAAGCCGGGTGGCGGCTACGCCTTACCCGGCCTACGGTTCGTGCACATCTTGTTTTGTAGGCCCGGTAAGCGTTAGCGCCACCGGGCTTTTTTACACCGTGAACCCCAGCATCATCCCGGTATCTTCATGCTCCAGCAGATGGCAGTGCGCCATATAGGCGTACTCTTTCGGCGCGTCATGATCGAACTTCACTAGCACCTCGCTGACTCCACCCTCTACGCGCACCGTATCCTTCCAGCCCGCACGATGTACCGCTGGCGGCCTGCCGTTTTCCGTCAGGATGCGGAACTGGGTACCGTGAATATGGAATGGATGCAGCATCATGTCGCCCTCGCCTGAGATCACCCAGCGCTCGTACTGCCCTTTGGCAGCAGCAAACTGCGGGGTGTGCATATCGAAGGCTTTGCCGTTAATCCGGTTGCCGTTATGGAAATCAAACCCGTGCATGCTGTGATCCATCTGGCCGTGATTCATATGGCCCATCTGGCCGTGATGCATCCCCGCCATCGCCTGGTCGCCATACTTCTTCATCAATGCCTGCATGCCCATCATATCGAGCATCGGATCCATCGACAGCTGGAGCTTGCGCTGGGTCAGGCCTTCGAGCGACGGCAGAGCGGGCATTTTGGTCAGCGTATCCGGCAACGCGCCCGAGGCGGTGACCAGCAGCGGCTGAATGCGCAGCACCGGCTGCGGTTTATCGAATGGCGCCACCGCCATCCCCATCTGGCTCACCGGCAGAGTAATCAGGTCAAACGGCTTGCCGTCGCTGATGTCCACCAGCACTTCAAAACGCTCGCCCATCAGCATCGGCAGTTCGGTCACTTTAACCGGCTCAGCCAGCAGTCCGCCGTCGCTGGCAACGACGTATAGCGGTCGCTTATCGCTGGCCGCGAAGTTGAGCGAGCGGGCGTTACAGCCGTTTAGCAGTCGCAGGCGCAGCCAGCCTTTCGGCGCATTGTGCTGGGGGTAAATCGCCCCGTTGGTCAGCAGGGTGTCGCCAAACCAGCCCACCGCGGCGCTCATCACATCCAGCTGATAGTCAATTTGCCCGTCGGCGGTAAATTTCTTGTCCTGCACGACAACCGGCACATCGTCGATGCCCCACTGCTTCGGCAGGCGCAGCAGGCGGCTTTCGTCATCATCAATCAGGACCAACCCGGCTAATCCCATCGCCACCTGATGCCCGGTCTTGCCGTGCTGATGGGGATGGAACCAGCAGGTTGCCGCCCGCTGATCCGGCGTAAAGGTCACCGTCCGCTGGCCGCCTGGCTTAATGATGCCGTGCGGGCCGCCGTCTACCTCTCCCGGCACTTCCAGACCGTGCCAGTGGACGGTGGTCTCTTCGTTCAGGGTGTTGTGGATGTTAACGGTCAGCGCTTTTCCCTTGCGCAGCTGGATAGCCGGGCCCAGCAGGTTGCCGTTGTAGCCCCAGGTGGTGGCGTTGTGTGGTCCAAACGTGGTTTTGCCCGCCTGCACCACCAGGCGCACCTGATTACGCGCATCCGGGGTGAGTAAATTGGGGATCGGCAAAACGGGCCGGTCGGCGGCAAAAGCCGCGCGGCTCCAGAGCGGAAGCGCACTGGCGACACCCAGGGCGGCAGAATATTTTAAAAAATCACGGCGTTGCATGTTCATCTCCTTATTCGCAGCAGTCGATCTCCTGAGCATAAACCCTCCCCTTGCCGGAAGGTCAAGAAAAGCAGCAATAATAAAGATCGTCGCACCGGCGGGAAGTGTGCTAACGTTGAATTTCCGTGACGTATTGGTAGAAGCAATGAAGACGTTTTTCCGAACAATCCTGTTCACCACACTAATGATGGGCTGCGCAAACAGCTATGCGCTGAGTGAAAATGAAGCCGAAGATATGGCGGATTTAACGGCGGTGTTTGTGTTTCTGAAAAACGACTGCGGCTACCAGAACTTACCCAACGGCCAGATTCGTCGCGCACTGGTCTTTTTTGCTCAGCAGAACCAGTGGGATCTGAGCAACTACGACAGTTTCGATATGAAAACCCTCGGTGAAGACAGCTACCGCGATCTCAGCGGCATCGGCATCCCTACGGCAAAAAAATGTAAAGCCCTGGCTCGCGACTCGCTGAGCCTCCTCGCCTACGTTAAGTAACTCTTCTCCCGATGCCCCTTTGCTGAATTTATGACCGTGCAACCACGGTCATTGTTAGCTATGATGTTGCCCCCGTTTTAAGCGGGTGTTAACAAAGGAGGTATCATCCCATGGCCGAAAAAAATGTGTGGCATGAAACGCTGCATGACCATTTTGGGCAGTACTTTGCCATTGATAACGTGCTCTATCATGAGAAAACCGATCATCAGGATCTGATCATTTTCGAAAACGCGGCCTTTGGCCGGGTGATGGCGCTGGATGGCGTGGTGCAAACCACAGAACGTGATGAATTCATCTATCATGAAATGATGACTCACGTCCCGCTACTGGCACACGGCAATGCGAAACACGTGCTGATCATCGGCGGCGGCGACGGCGCTATGCTGCGCGAAGTGTCCCGCCACAAATCCATCGAAAGCATCACCATGGTCGAGATCGACGCTGGCGTGGTCTCCTTCTGTCGCCAGTATCTGCCTAACCACAATGCCGGTAGCTACGACGATCCGCGCTTCACGCTGGTCATCGACGATGGCGTTAATTTTGTTAACCAGACGACGCGCACCTTCGATGTGATCATCTCCGACTGCACCGACCCGATTGGGCCAGGGGAGAGCCTGTTTACCTCGGCGTTCTACGAGGGCTGCAAACGCTGCCTGAATCCCGGCGGTGTCTTTGTGGCCCAGAACGGCGTCTGCTTCCTGCAGCAGGACGAGGCCATCGACAGCCACCGTAAGCTGAGCCACTACTTTACTGACGTCAGCTTCTACCAGGCGGCGATCCCGACTTACTACGGCGGCGTGATGACCTTTGCCTGGGCGACGGACAACGAAGCCCTGCGCCATCTCTCTACCGGCATTATTCAGGCGCGCTTCCAGCAAGCGAATCTGGCCTGCCGCTACTACAATCCGGCCGTGCATACCGCAGCCTTTGCCTTACCACAATATTTGCAAGATGCTCTGAGGGGGTGAATGAATTGAAAAAGCTGAAACTGCATGGCTTTAACAACCTGACCAAAAGCCTGAGTTTTTGTATTTACGATATCTGCTATGTAAAAACGGCGGAAGAGCGCGATGGTTATATCGCCTATATCGATGAACTCTATAACGCCAACCGACTGACCGAGATCCTGTCAGAAACCTGCTCTATTATCGGCGCCAATATCCTGAACATCGCCCGTCAGGATTATGAACCCCAGGGTGCCAGCGTGACCATTCTGGTCAGCGAAGAGCCCGTTGATCCTGGGCTCATCGACCATACCGAGCACCCCGGCCCGCTGCCGGAGGCGGTGGTTGCCCATCTCGATAAGAGCCATATCTGCGTGCATACCTACCCGGAGAGCCATCCTGAGGGCGGGTTATGTACCTTCCGCGCCGATATAGAAGTCTCGACCTGCGGCGTGATCTCCCCGCTCAATGCGCTGAATTACTTAATTCATCAGCTTGAGTCTGACATCGTGACCATCGACTATCGCGTGCGCGGCTTTACCCGTGATATCAACGGTATGAAGCACTTTATCGATCATGAAATTAACTCGATTCAGAACTTCATGTCCGAGGATATGAAAGCGCTGTATGACATGATGGATGTAAACGTCTATCAGGAGAATATCTTCCATACCAAGATGCTGCTTAAGGAGTTCGATCTTAAGCACTACATGTTCCATACCCGGCCGGAAGATTTAAGCGAAGAAGAGCGCAAGGTCATTACCGACCTGCTGTGGAAAGAGATGCGTGAAATTTACTACGGCCGCAATATCGCGACCGTATAAGACCCGTCTGGAGCAGGGACGCTCCTGATATTATTTCTGTTTCACAAACTCGCGGTAGGCCGCTACCACCTGCAGAAAATCCTCTACGCCGCACAGCGACAGACTCTCTTCATCGTAGTAGCTCATCCCCTCTTCCATCTCGTCGCCGGAAAACTCCAGCTGATTGGCGCGAACCATGACCTCTTCGCCGTCCATCCACAGCGTGTATTCATGGCCGGCACGTTGCCAGGATCGTTCACTGCCTTTTACCGTGCGTGCAGCCTGTTCCACTTCATCGAGCAGGCTCAGGTTCTCTTTCACTTCCTCATTGAACCAGTGACCGACCACTTCGTGGCCCATCGACATACGCACTTTCACCACACCGGTGATATCACGCAGAAATTCGTAATCCATAGTATTTTCCTCTGCAAAGCTCTTGCAGTAATTATCGCAGCCCGGAGGAAGAAAAAAAGCGGAACGGGTGGAAGGAATGAAAATAAAAAATACCCCTCACCCTGGCCCTCTCCCCAAAGGGGAGAGGGTGTAATTGTTCCCTCTCCCCTATGGGGAGAGGGTTAGGGTGAGGGGTCAGGTTTTATACTGCGGTCTGGAAGATAACCCCGTCCGCTTTCTCGGTGTACTGAGAGAGCTGGTCGAAGTTCAGATAGCGATAGGTATCCACCGCAGTCTTATCAACCTGAGCCACAAAGGTCTGGTACTCTTCCGGCGTTGGCAGTTTGCCAATCAGCGCCGCAACCGCCGCCAGCTCCGCAGAGGCCAGGTAGACGTTTGCCCCCGTACCTAAACGGTTCGGGAAGTTACGGGTAGAGGTGGAAACCACCGTCGCACCGTCCGCCACGCGCGCCTGGTTACCCATACACAGGGAACAGCCAGGGATTTCGATACGCGCACCGCTCTTACCAAACACGCTGTAGTAACCCTCTTCGGTCAGCTGCGCCGCGTCCATACGGGTTGGCGGAGCCACCCACAGACGAGTTGGCAGCTGGCCTTTATGGGTATCCAGCAGCTTACCGGCCGCACGGAAGTGACCGATGTTGGTCATGCAGGAGCCGATGAACACTTCGTCAATCTTGTCGCCCTGAACGTCAGAGAGCAGACGCGCGTCGTCCGGATCGTTCGGCGCACACAGGATTGGCTCTTTAATGTCGGCCAGATCGATGTCGATCACTGCGGCATATTCTGCATCAGCGTCGGCTTCCAGCAGCTGTGGATCCGCCAGCCATTTCTCCATGCCCTGAATACGACGTTCCAGGGTACGGCGGTCGCCATAGCCTTCTGCAATCATCCACTTCAGCAGCACGATGTTGGAGGTCAGGTACTCTTCGATTGGCGCCTGGTTCAGCTTGATGGTACAGCCGGCAGCAGAACGCTCAGCGGACGCATCGGTCAGTTCGAACGCCTGCTCCACTTTCAGATCCGGCAGACCTTCGATCTCGAGGATACGGCCAGAGAAGATGTTCTTTTTGCCCTTCTTCTCAACGGTCAGCAGGCCCTGCTTGATAGCGTACAGCGGGATCGCATGCACCAGGTCGCGCAGGGTGATGCCCGGCTGCATTTTACCTTTGAAACGCACCAGCACGGATTCCGGCATGTCCAGCGGCATTACGCCGGTCGCAGCGGCAAACGCCACCAGGCCGGAGCCCGCCGGGAAGGAGATCCCAATCGGGAAACGGGTGTGGGAGTCACCACCGGTACCCACGGTATCTGGCAGCAGCATACGGTTCAGCCAGGAGTGGATAACGCCGTCGCCCGGACGCAGGGAGACACCGCCGCGGTTCATGATGAAGTCTGGCAGGGTGTGGTGGGTGGTCACGTCAACCGGCTTCGGATAGGCCGCTGTATGGCAGAAGGACTGCATCACCAGATCAGAAGAGAAGCCCAGGCACGCCAGGTCTTTCAGTTCGTCACGGGTCATTGGACCGGTGGTGTCCTGAGAGCCCACGGAGGTCATCTTCGGCTCGCAGTAGGCACCCGGACGGATACCGGCTACGCCGCACGCGCGGCCTACCATTTTCTGCGCCAGAGAGTAACCACGGTCGCTTTCCGCCACGTCTTTCGCCTGACGGAATACGTCTGAGTGCGGCAGACCCAGCGCTTCACGCGCCTTGGTGGTCAGGCCACGACCGATGATCAGCGGGATACGGCCACCAGCACGCACTTCGTCGATCAGTACGTCGGTTTTCAGTTCAAAGCTCGCCAGCAGCTCGTTGGTTTCGTGGTTACGCACTTCACCTTTGAACGGGTACACGTCAATCACGTCGCCCATGTTCAGGTTGTTAACGTCCACTTCAATTGGCAGTGCGCCGGCATCTTCCATGGTGTTGAAGAAGATAGGTGCGATTTTACCGCCGAGGCACAGGCCGCCGCCGCGTTTGTTCGGCACGTTCGGGATATCATCACCCATGAACCACAGCACGGAGTTGGTTGCCGATTTACGGGAAGAACCGGTCCCGACCACGTCACCGACGTACGCCAGCGGGAAGCCTTTCTGTGCCAGCGCTTCGATCTGTTTGATCGGGCCGACCACGCCTGGCTGATCCGGCTCAATGCCTTCACGGGCGTTTTTCAGCATCGCCAGGGCGTGCAGTGGGATATCCGGGCGTGACCAGGCATCCGGTGCCGGAGACAGGTCATCGGTGTTGGTTTCACCGGTCACCTTGAAGACGGTGACGGTCATTTTTTCTGCAAGCGCAGGGCGGCTCAGGAACCATTCGGCATCAGCCCAGGACTGCATAACCTGCTTCGCATAGCGGTTGCCCGCTTTGGCTTTCTCTTCTACGTCGTAGAAGTTATCGAACATCAGCAGCGTGTGGGACAGGGCTTTAGCGGCAATCGGTGCCAGCGTGTCGCTGTCCAGGGCATCAATCAGCGGATGAATGTTGTAACCACCCTGCATGGTGCCGAGCAGTTCAATCGCTTTTTCAGGGGTAACCAGTGGGGAGGTTGCTTCGCCTTTGGCAATCGCAGCAAGGAAACCGGCTTTTACGTAGGCAGCTTCATCTACGCCTGGCGGTACGCGGTTGATCAACAGATCTAACAGGAATTCTTCTTCGCCTTTTGGCGGATTCTTCAGCAGCTCGACGAGCGCGGCCATTTGGGTTGCATCTAAAGGTTTGGGTACAATCCCCTCGGCGGCACGTTCTGCTACGTGCTTACGGTATTCTTCTAGCACGACGGTTCTCCTCGCTCTCATTGTCATATGCGGCGGGCGTTCTCTTCACGCTCCTGTGAGACAGCAGTTTGTAGGGTATATGCCCGATACCGCGTCGGGCAGCATAGCAGGATTTTCAGACAGTGTTAATCCGTTTACAAAAAAGCAACATTAAATTGTTTGCTGAATCGTTAAGCATGGTATAGCGGCGAGGCGGGAAGAATTTCAGGCACAAAAAAACCGCCCTTAAGCGGTTAGTTTGTTGCCTTGCGGTGGTAGCACACCGGGTTGGCAGATTTGCGGCAAAGTCCCAACGAAAAAGATTTTGCTCCCAGGCTTGTTCATTTGCAACCTGTAATTTCACTATTGCGTAGCCTTATCCAGTTTCGGATGAAACCACATGTAATTATCCCTTCCTGCTTCTGGGCTGAACATGATTCCGCTATTGTTTCGATCGGCCTGCTTCGCTGGTGTAGCAACCAGTCACCGGGCCCGGGAGCAGTTCCGTAACCTACGTGGCAAAGTCCCAATTTGCCTGGTTCTGCCTTTCCCGGTGAAGAATGAACCCGCGTAGCCTGCAAAGGAACGCTCGCAATGGAGATGCGATTCTATACGCTGATCGTTGTGATCGGTTTACTGCTGACGGCACTGCACGGTGGCTGGAGCATATCCGACATCACAGTGCTGTTTGTCATTAACCTCGGCAACTAGCTGTTGGCCGCTCGCAAGAGCGGCCGTTTGAATACCCCAACGCGTTTTTCGCTATCGGATATAATCTGTGTAATAACTGCTCACACTCTTTATCAGGCCATTCGCAACGGTTCCCAGTTTAAGTCAAAAAAGTAATACCCGGGTGCATATACTCGCGGCAACGTAAACGCCTCACGGCCTCGCTTTCGTCGGAGTCTTACTATGAAGTTGCCCTTTAAGCCACATCTGCTTGTTCTCCTGTGTAGCGCCGGGCTGTTAGCCGCATCTGGCGTTGTCTACGTCAACAGCCGTGCGCCAGAGACCGTCACTCAGCCAGCACAGCCCGCGCCGACCGCACTGACCTCACCAGCCCCTGCACCGGCCCAGGGGCAAACCGCGCCGGTGGTCTATACCGCCGCGCAGATCGACCAGTGGGTGGCACCCATTGCACTCTATCCGGATGCCCTGCTGTCGCAAATCTTGATGGCCGCAACCTATCCGACGAACGTGATACAGGCGGCGCAGTGGTCGCGTGATAACCCGCGAATGCAGGGGGATGCGGCGATTCAGGCCGTCGCCGGGCAGCCCTGGGATCCGAGCGTGAAATCGCTGGTCGCCTTCCCGCAACTGATGTCGCTGATGGGGGAAAACCCGCCGTGGGTGCAGAGTCTCGGCGATGCGTTTCTGGCCCAGCCGAAGGATGTGATGGACTCCGTTCAGCGCTTACGTCTGCTGGCGCAGCAGACCGGCGCGCTGCAGTCCACGCCGCAGCAGAAGGTGACCACCGTGACGAAAACCGAGCCCGCCAAAGTGAGCTCATCGTCCACCACATCCACATCGACCACATCAACCCCGGCCCCTGCCCCGACGGTCATCAAGATTGAATCCGCCGATCCACAGGTAGTTTACGTCCCGACCTACAACCCCAGCACGGTCTACGGCACCTGGCCTAACACCAGCTATCCGCCGGTCTATCTGCCGCCGCCTCCGGGGGAGCAGTTCACCGACAGCCTGGTCAAAGGGCTTGGCTTTAGTCTCGGCGTGGCGACGACCTACGCCATCTTCAGCAACATCGACTGGGATGACGATGACGACTGGGATCACCATCACCACGATGACGATCACCACGGCGGTTATTCGCGAAACGGTGATAACAACATCAATATCAACGTGGATAACTTCAATAAAATCAGCGGTGAGCGACTTGATGCCAACCGGGGCTGGCAGCACAACCCGGCCTATCGCGGCGGCGTGCCTTATGCCTCCAGCCAGCTGAATAACCGCTACGCGCAGAACACGCCTGCGGTGCGCCGGAATACCACCAGCCTCAGCGCAGCCACGCCGCAGGGCAGCGTCAACCGCGACGCCCAGCGCTAGGCGGCAATGACGCAGATGGAACGTTCAACGGGGAAAAACCTGTCCCAGACGGCGCGCCTCCCACCCGCGACGTGCAGCGTCAGGCGGCAAATAAGCAGCTGAATCAAATCTCCCAGCGCAACAACTACCGCGGATACGACAACGATCGACCGCAAACGGCGAAACGGGCTACCAGCACCCAGCGCGATACGCAGCGTACGGCGGCACGCCAGGAGACCACCCGCAAGGTACAAACTCAGCAGCGTACCGCACAGAACCAACAGCGTGTGACGCAGACTCACCAGCGGGCCAATGCGCTCAGCGGCAACGACAGCCGTTCAGCCAACTGGCAGGCGCAGCAGCAGCGCGGCATGCAGAGCCGTCAGCAGACGGCACGTAATGTCGAACGCAGCGGCGGCCGGGCGCAGATGTCTGAGCGCCGCAGTGGTGGCGAACACCGTGAATTCCGTCATCGTTAAGGGAGACGACAATGAAAAGTAAACTACTCAGCGGAATGATGTTGTTCATGGTATCGACCGGCGTCTTTGCCCAACACCATTTCAGCACGCCCGAACAGGCGACCGATGCGCTGGCAAAAGCCATTAACGAGCAGAACGAAACGGCACTGGGCGACCTTCTCGGAGAAGACTGGCGAAGCTTCTTACCGGCGGATGGCGTCGACCCCGAGGCCGTGGATCGCTTTAAACGCGACTGGCAGGTAAACCACCATACGGTGATAGACGGCGACATGGCATGGCTGACCGTCGGGGAGTACCACTGGCAGCTGCCGATCCCGGTGGTGAAAACCGACAAAGGCTGGCATTTCGACATGCAGGAAGCCAAAGAGGAGATCCTGAATCGCGAGGTGGGTCGCAACGAGCTCGCCGCCATTGAAGCGCTGCATGCCTATGTGGATGCCCAGGACAGCTACTACGCCCTCACCACGCACTACGCGCAGAAGATTGTCAGCAGCGAGGGCAAAAAAGATGGTCTGTACTGGCCGGTAAAACCCGGCGAAGCGCCCAGCCCGCTTGGCCCGGCCTTCAGCCCGAAAGAGCCCGGTCAGGGCTATCACGGCTATCACTTCCGTATTCTGCCGGATACCAAATCAGGCTTCGCGATGATCGCCTGGCCGGTAAGCTACGGCGAAACCGGGGTGATGAGCTTTATGATCAACGGCGACGATCGGGTGTGGCAGGCGAATCTCGGCGAGAAGTCGGCAGAGGAAGCGAAAGCGATGTCGGCGTTTAAACCGGACGACCGCTGGCAGCTGGTCGCGCAGTAACCTTTCAGGCATAAAAAAAGCGGCCCTTGAGCCGCTTTTTTCATGCCGGAAGAATTACTTCTTCTTCGCTTTCGCGTTTGGCAGGTCGGTGATGCTGCCTTCAAACACTTCTGCCGCCAGGCCAACTGACTCGTGCAGAGTCGGGTGAGCGTGGATGGTCAGCGCGATGTCCTCAGCGTCACAGCCCATTTCGATCGCCAGGCCGATCTCACCCAGCAGCTCGCCGCCGTTGGTGCCGACAATCGCACCACCGATCACACGGTGAGTCTCTTTGTCGAAGATCAGTTTGGTCATACCATCTGCGCAGTCGGAAGCGATAGCACGGCCAGAAGCAGCCCACGGGAAGGTGGCGGTTTCGTAGCTGATGCCTTTCTCTTTCGCTTCTTTCTCGGTCAGACCAACCCATGCAACTTCTGGCTCGGTGTACGCGATAGATGGGATCACTTTCGGGTCGAAGTAGTGCTTCATGCCGGCGATAACTTCTGCGGCAACGTGGCCTTCGTGAACACCTTTGTGTGCCAGCATTGGCTGACCGACGATATCGCCGATAGCAAAGATGTGCGGCACGTTGGTGCGCAGCTGTTTATCAACGCGGATAAAGCCGCGGTCGTCAACTTCCACGCCCGCTGCACCTGCATTGAGGTTTTTACCGTTCGGTACACGACCGATAGCCACCAGCACCGCGTCATAACGCTGTGCTTCCGCAGGGGCTTTTTTGCCTTCCATGGAAACGTAAATACCGTCTTCTTTCGCTTCAACGGCAGTCACTTTGGTTTCCAGCATCAGGTTGAACTTCTTGCTGATGCGTTTGGTGAAGACTTTAACGATGTCTTTGTCAGCAGCCGGGATAACCTGGTCGAACATTTCAACCACGTCAATCTCTGAACCCAGCGCATGGTACACGGTACCCATTTCCAGACCGATGATACCGCCACCCATAACCAGCAGGCGTTTTGGAACGGTTTTCAGTTCCAGCGCATCGGTGGAATCCCACACGCGCGGATCTTCATGTGGAATGAACGGCAGTTCGATCGGACGGGAGCCCGCCGCGATGATCGCGTTGTCGAAGTTGATTACGGTTTTGCCGTTTTCGCCTTCCACTTCCAGGGTGTTTGCCCCGGTAAATTTACCCAGACCGTTTACCACTTTCACCTTACGGCCTTTGGCCATACCGGCCAGACCACCGGTCAGTTGGGTGATAACTTTCTCTTTCCAGGTACGAATTTTGTCGATATCGGTTTTCGGCTCGCCGAAGACGATACCGTGCTCAGCCAGCGCTTTGGCTTCTTCGATAACTTTAGCAACGTGCAGCAGCGCTTTAGAAGGGATACAGCCGACGTTCAGACAAACACCGCCGAGGGTGTTGTAACGCTCTACGATGACGGTTTCCAGACCTAAATCCGCGGCACGGAATGCTGCGGAATAACCTGCCGGGCCTGCCCCAAGTACTACGACCTGAGTTTTGATTTCTGTGCTCATCATGACCTCTTAATTTATACCCGTCGTCCACCGGGTCGTTCAATCCGCCCGCAGTTTACAAAATTGTTAACAATTTTGAAACAACAAACGGCTCACGAATTGTCGCTTTCGCTAATAACCCCACAAACTTCATGAGATTACCAGAAAAAAGCCGGCCGTCAGGCCGGCTCTTCGATTACATCACCAGGCGGCGAATGTCGCTCAGGGTGTTGTTGATGATGGTAATGAAGCGAGCACCATCAGCACCGTCGATCACGCGGTGGTCGAAGGACAGAGAGATTGGCATCATCAGACGCGGCATGAACTCTTTGCCATTCCATACCGGCTCCATCGCGGACTTGGACACACCGAGGATCGCCACTTCCGGCGCGTTAACAATCGGTGCGAAGTGGGTAGTACCCAGGCCGCCGATGCTGGAGATGGTGAAGCAACCGCCCTGCATTTCGCCAGCAGTCAGCTTGCCATCACGCGCTTTTTTGGAGATGGTGGTCAGTTCGCGAGACAGCTCAGTAATGCTCTTCTTGTTCACGTCTTTGAAGACCGGAACAACCAGACCATTTGGCGTATCAACCGCAACACCGATGTTGATGTATTTCTTCAGCGTCAGCTTCTGGCCATCTTCGGACAGGGAGCTGTTGAAGCGTGGCATCTGCTCAAGTGCCGCAGCAACGGCTTTCATGATGAAGACCACTGGGGTGAATTTCACGTCCAGTTTACGCTTCTCAGCTTCGGCGTTCTGCTGTTTACGGAACGCTTCCAGATCGGTGATATCGGTTTTGTCGAAGTGCGTAACGTGCGGGATCATCACCCAGTTACGGCTCAGGTTGGCACCAGAGATTTTCTGGATACGGCCCAGTTCCACTTCTTCGATTTCGCCGAACTTGCTGAAGTCCACTTTCGGCCATGGCAGCATGCCCGGGATACCGCCGCCGGTGGCAGCAGCAGGAGCCGCTTCAGCGCGTTTCACCGCTTCTTTAACGTAAGCCTGAACGTCTTCGCGCAGGATACGACCTTTACGGCCAGTCCCTTTCACTTTCGCCAGGTTCACACCGAATTCACGCGCCAGGCGACGAATCAGTGGGGTAGCGTGGACGTAAGCGTCGTTTTCAGCGAACTCTGATTTGCCTTCCGCTTTAGCAGCCGGAGCAGCAGCAGGTTTAGCCGCCTGAGCCGGTGCAGCAGCAGGTGCTGGAGCAGCAGCGGCAGCCGGAGCTGCTGCAGGCGCAGCGCCTTCTACTTCGAAGACCATAATCAGGGAACCGGTAGAGACTTTGTCGCCGGTGCTGATTTTGATCTCTTTAACGGTACCGGCGAATGGCGCAGGAACTTCCATAGAAGCCTTGTCGCCTTCAACGGTGATCAGTGACTGCTCAGCGGCAACTTTGTCGCCCACTTTCACCATCACTTCGGTCACTTCAACTTCGTCACCGCCGATGTCTGGTACGTTAACGTCTTTCGCGCCGCCAGCCGCAGCCGGAGCAGCAGCAGGTGCCGGAGCGGCAGCCTGTGCAGGAGCAGCAGCAGGCGCTGCGCCCGCCACTTCGAAGACCATGATCAGGGAGCCGGTAGAGACTTTGTCACCGGTGTTGATCTTGATCTCTTTAACGGTACCCGCGAACGGCGCCGGCACTTCCATAGAGGCTTTGTCGCCTTCTACGGTGATCAGTGACTGCTCAGCCGCAACGGTATCGCCCACTTTCACCAGGATTTCAGTGACTTCAACTTCATCACCGCCGATGTCAGGCACGTTCACTTCTTTTGCTGCCGCGGCAGCTGCTGGAGCAGCGGCAGCCGGAGCAGCTTCTTTCTTCTCTTCCTGCGCAGGTGCAGCAGCTGCTGCACCGTCGGCGGAATCGAAAATCATGATCAGTTTGCCAGTCTCGGTTTTATCGCCCACAGAGACTTTGATCTCTTTGACGATGCCAGCCTGAGGAGACGGGACTTCCATAGAGGCTTTGTCGCCTTCTACGGTGATCAGCGACTGTTCAGCTTCAACTTTGTCGCCTACTTTGACCAGGATCTCGGTGATTTCAACTTCATCAGCCCCGATGTCCGGTACATTGATTTCGATAGCCATTATTCTTTTACCTCTTACGCCAGACGCGGGTTAACTTTTTCTGCATCGATGTTGAATTTGGTAATTGCTTCCGCAACCACTTTCTTATCGATTTCGCCACGTTTAGCCAGTTCGCCCAGTGCTGCTACAACCACATAAGAAGCATCAACTTCGAAGTGGTGACGCAGGTTTTCGCGGCTGTCAGAACGGCCGAAGCCGTCAGTACCCAGTACGCGATAATCATCAGCTGGAACGTAAGTACGAACCTGCTCAGCGAACAGTTTCATATAGTCAGTAGACGCAACCGCTGGCGCGTCGTTCATCACCTGAGCGATGTAAGGAACGCGTGGAGTTTCCAGTGGGTGCAGCATGTTCCAGCGCTCGCAATCCTGGCCATCACGCGCCAGTTCGGTGAAGGAGGTGACGCTGTACACGTCAGAACCTACGCCGTAGTCGTTCGCCAGGATCTGCGCTGCTTCACGGACGTGACGCAGGATAGAACCGGAGCCCAGCAGCTGAACTTTACCTTTACTACCTTCGATGGTTTCGAGTTTGTAGATACCTTTACGGATACCTTCCTCGGCACCTGCTGGCATAGCCGGCATATGGTAGTTTTCGTTCAGGGTGGTGATGTAGTAGTAAATGTTCTCTTGTGCTTCACCGTACATACGGGTCAGACCGTCATGCATGATGACTGCCACTTCGTACGCGTAAGACGGGTCGTAAGAGATACAGTTAGGGATAGTCAGAGACTGAATGTGGCTGTGACCATCTTCGTGCTGCAGACCTTCACCGTTCAGGGTCGTACGACCGGAAGTACCACCTACCAGGAAGCCGCGAGCCTGTTGGTCGCCAGCCTGCCAGCACAGGTCACCGATACGCTGGAAACCGAACATGGAGTAGTAGATGTAGAACGGGATCATCGGCAGGTTGTTGGTGCTGTAAGAGGTCGCAGCAGCCAGCCAGGATGCGCCTGCGCCCAGCTCGTTGATACCTTCCTGCAGGATCTGACCTTTCTCGTCTTCTTTGTAGTATGCAACCTGCTCGCGGTCCTGCGGGGTGTACTGCTGACCGTTCGGGCTGTAGATACCGATCTGACGGAACAGACCTTCCATACCAAAGGTACGCGCTTCGTCAGCGATGATTGGAACCAGACGATCTTTGATCGACTTGTTCTTCAGCATCACGTTCAGGGCACGCACGAAGGCGATAGTGGTGGAGATCTCTTTGTTCTGCTCTTCCAGCAGCTGAGAGAAGTCTTCCAGCGCTGGCAGTTCCAGTTTCTCTGTGAAGTTCACCTGGCGAGACGGCAGGTAGCCGTTCAGCTTCTGACGCTGGGCGTGCAGATAGGTGTGCTCTTCAGAACCTTCCGGGAAGGTGATGTAAGAGAGGTTTTCAACCTGCTCGTCGGTCACTGGAACGTTGAAACGGTCGCGGATATAACGCACGCCGTCCATGTTCATTTTCTTAACCTGGTGCGCGATGTTTTTACCTTCGGCAGTGTCACCCATGCCATAACCTTTAACGGTATGCGCCAGGATTACAGTTGCTTTGCCTTTGGTGTCCTGCGCTTTTTTCAGTGCAGCGTAGACTTTCTTCGGATCGTGACCACCACGGTTCAGGGCCCAGATCTGATCGTCAGTCCAGTCTGCAACCAGGGCTGCGGTCTCAGGGTATTTACCGAAGAAGTGCTCACGTACATAGGCACCGTCTTTGGATTTGAAGGTCTGGTAGTCGCCGTCAACGGTTTCCTGCATCAGCTGGAGCAGTTTACCGCTGGTGTCTTTACGCAGCAGCTCATCCCAACGACCGCCCCACATGACTTTAATCACGTTCCAGCCAGCACCTGCGAAGATGCCTTCCAGTTCGTTGATGATCTTGCCGTTACCGGTTACCGGACCATCCAGACGCTGCAGGTTACAGTTGATGATGAAGCACAGGTTGTCCAGCTTCTCACGGGTTGCGATGGTGATCGCACCTTTAGATTCTGGCTCATCCATCTCGCCGTCGCCCAGGAAGGCGTATACGGTCTGCTGGGAGGTGTCTTTCAGGCCACGGTGTTCCAGATATTTCAGGAATTTAGCCTGGTAGATCGCACCGATTGGACCCAGACCCATAGATACGGTCGGGAACTGCCAGAATTCTGGCATCAGTTTCGGGTGCGGGTAAGAAGACAGACCTTTACCGTGAACTTCCTGACGGAAGTTGTTCATCTGCTCTTCAGTCAGACGACCTTCCAGGAAAGCACGTGCGTAGACGCCCGGAGAGATGTGGCCCTGGAAGTACACCAGGTCGCCGCCGTCTTTTTCGGTGCGCGCGCGGAAGAAGTGGTTGAAGCACACTTCATAAACGGTTGCAGAAGACTGGAAGGAAGCCATGTGGCCGCCCAGCTCCAGATCTTTTTTGGACGCGCGCAGAACGGTCATGATGGCGTTCCAGCGAATTGCAGAACGGATGCGGCGTTCCAGATCCAGATTGCCCGGGTATTCCGGTTCGTCTTCGACGGCAATCGTGTTTACGTAGTTGTTAGCCCCTGCACCTGCAGCTACTTTCACGCCGCCTTTGCGGGCTTCAGAAAGCATCTGTTCAATCAGATACTGAGCGCGCTCAACACCTTCTTCACGGATGACCGATTCGATCGCCTGTTGCCAGTCGCGAGTTTCGATCGGATCCACGTCATTTTGGAGACGTTCTGACATGGGGGTATTCCTTATCTATCTAATACGTTGATTTGTCTGGAACCTGTCCCATTGCACTTTCTTTTCTTCATATTTCAGGCTGTCTCTTTGTTGGCTGCGCTTCCTCACCCCAGTCACATAGTTAACTATGCTCCTGGGGATTCGCGCGCTTGCCGCCGCGATACAACCCGAACTATTTCGAAAACTAAAAGCGCAATAAGACAGGTTCTGCGTTTAGTTGCCGCGCTCTAAAAAACTGGCGCTTAATCCTTTCGTTGCTGTATGCGGCGTAATGAACGTTCGCGACGCGACTGTTCACGGCTGCGGTCCAGCAAGATTTCCTCAATGAAAGCCAGGTGACGGTGCGACGCTTCACGCGCCTGCTCCGGCTCCCCGGCCATTATCGCCTCGAAGATTCGGGTGCGATGGTTGCTGACCAGCGGAAGCATCTCCCGGCGGGCATACAACAATTCAAAATTCTGACGAACGTTTTGGGCAAGCATTGGCTCCATGCAGCGTAGCAGATGGAGTAGCACCACGTTGTGGGCAGCTTCGGTGACGGCAATTTGATACTGGACAACGGCGTCGGATTCGGCGTCGAGATCGCCGGATTCCTGGGCCCGTTCGATGGCCTGATGCAGCTCGCGGATACGCTCGCGATCGGCATCATTGCTGCGCAGCGCCGCGTAATAGGCCGCGATGCCTTCAAGCGCGTGACGGGTCTCAAGCAGATCAAACTGGGATTCTGGGTGGTCGGAGAGCAGCTCCACTAACGGGTCGCTGAAACTCTGCCACAGGCTGTTTTGCACAAAGGTTCCGCCACCCTGGCGACGAAGCAGAAGGCCCTTGGCTTCGAGGCGTTGGATCGCCTCACGCAGCGAGGGACGGGAAACGTCGAACTGTTTAGCCAGTTCGCGTTCAGGTGGTAGTTTTTCACCGGGGCGCAGGGTCCCCTCAAGGATCAAAAACTCCAGCTGCTGCTCAATCACATCGGATAATTTTGGTTGGCGAATTTTGCTGTAGGCCATATTCCCTGTCTTACGCCTTTTTGCCCGGAGTCAATTGGTCTTACCAATTTCATGTTCGTATCGCTAAAGTAACAAAGTATTCACCTTGTGTCCATATTGGTTTTGATTGAAATCATTAAACCCTGCTTATTTTAACAACCTTACAGAAATAACGTTTCAAAAATGTAACTCTGCACAAATGAATTGATTACCCCAAAAGAGGCAGTTTTAACTTTAATGAAACGGTGGAAAGTGCGATCTGAACCGATTTAGCGGAGTAAAAAATGAAAATCTGCCCACTTATGGAGCATTTTTATTCTATAGGTTGATAAAGGGACTTAAACGGGACGATTTACAAATGCTTTCTTTTTATTCGAACTCGCTTTCTCCTCGCATAAAGCAGGTGCATTCGCTGTCGCTTACCACTATTCTTCCGATTACGGAAGACACATCCGTTTATTTCAGCCAATTGAACCGTAAACTTATAAATACATGAAATGGAATTTCATAATTACACACGCCCGAGCGTGAACATAACAACCACACACGAGGTTTTATAATGGAAGGTCAACAGCACGGCGATCAGCTAAAGCGCGGCCTCAAAAACCGCCATATACAGCTTATTGCTCTTGGTGGCGCTATTGGCACAGGCCTGTTCCTGGGTAGCGCATCGGTCATTCAGTCTGCCGGTCCGGGAATTATTCTGGGCTACGCCATTGCCGGTTTTATTGCATTCCTTATTATGCGTCAGCTGGGTGAAATGGTGGTCGAAGAGCCGGTAGCCGGTTCCTTCAGCCATTTTGCTTACAAATACTGGGGTAGCTTTGCCGGTTTTGCGTCCGGCTGGAACTACTGGGTGCTGTACGTCCTTGTCGCGATGGCGGAACTGACCGCGGTCGGGAAATACATCCAGTTCTGGTGGCCTGAAATCCCAACCTGGGCCTCAGCGGCGGTCTTCTTTGTGGTGATCAACGCCATCAACCTGACCAACGTCAAAGTGTTCGGGGAGATGGAGTTCTGGTTCGCCATTATTAAAGTTATCGCGGTTGTGGCGATGATCCTGTTCGGCGGCTGGCTGCTGTTCAGCGGCAACGGCGGCCCGCAGGCTTCCGTGAGCAACCTCTGGGATCAGGGCGGATTCCTGCCGCACGGCATGACCGGGCTGGTGATGATGATGGCGATCATCATGTTCTCCTTCGGCGGTCTGGAACTGGTGGGTATCACCGCTGCGGAAGCCGACAACCCGGAGCAGAGCATCCCGAAAGCCACTAACCAGGTTATCTACCGTATCCTGATCTTCTATGTGGGCTCGCTGGCCGTGCTGCTCTCGCTGCTGCCGTGGACCCGCGTTACCGCTGACACCAGCCCGTTTGTCCTGATCTTCCACGAGCTGGGCGACACCTTCGTGGCGAACGCGCTGAACGTGGTGGTACTGACCGCGGCACTGTCGGTTTACAACAGCTGCGTTTACTGTAACAGCCGTATGCTGTTCGGCCTGGCCCAGCAGGGCAACGCCCCGAAAGCGCTGCTCAACGTGGATAAGCGTGGCGTGCCGGTGAATACCATTATCGTGTCGGCTGTGGTGACCGCACTGTGCGTGCTGATCAACTACCTGGCACCGGAATCGGCCTTCGGCCTGCTGATGGCGCTGGTGGTATCTGCTCTGGTGATCAACTGGGCGATGATTAGCCTGGCGCACATGAAGTTCCGTCGTGCCAAGCAGCAGCAGGGCGTGAAAACACGCTTCCCTGCCCTGCTCTACCCGCTGGGTAACTGGGTTTGCCTGCTGTTTATGGCGGCCGTACTGATTATCATGCTGATGACCCCAGGCATGGCCATTTCGGTCTACCTGATCCCGGTCTGGATTGTGGTCCTCGGGGTGGGCTACATGTGTAAACAGAAAAATGCCAAAACGGTAAAAGCGCACTAATCCCCTCCCCTCTGCACCTTTACCGGGTGCAGAGGGTTGTTACCTTCCTCACACTTTCCCGTCTACAGCAATTTTATCCATATCACCGACGTTATACTGCAACGCATATTTTGCTTTGCCAGCGAATAATTCTCTCCATACCGTTACTCGGAGAAACGTCGATGGATAACAATAAACTATCAGTGAAAGAAAAGATCGGCTATGGGATGGGTGATGCCGGGTGCAACATCATCTTTGGCGCCATCATGTTGTTTGTGAACTATTTTTATACGGACATTTTCGGCCTGGCCCCTGCGCTGGTGGGCGTCCTGCTGCTCTCGGTGCGCGTCATCGATGCCGTTACCGACCCGATCATGGGCGCTATCGCCGACCGTACCCGCAGTAAGTATGGGCGATTTCGTCCATGGCTGCTGTGGATTGCTTTCCCTTATGCGCTGTTCAGTATCCTGATGTTCACCACCCCGGACTGGACCTACAACAGCAAAGTTATCTATGCCTTTGTCACCTATTTCCTGCTTTCTCTGACCTATACGGCGATTAATATTCCTTACTGCTCGCTGGGCGGGGTTATCACCAACGATCCGAAAGAGCGTGTTGCCTGTCAGTCCTACCGCTTTGTGCTGGTGGGTATTGCCACCCTGCTGCTGTCCCTGACCCTGCTGCCGATGGCCGACTGGTTCGGCGGTGAGGACAAGGCCAAAGGCTACCAGATGGCGATGACCGTGCTGGCGCTGATTGGCACCTGCATGTTCCTGTTCAGCTTCTCTACCGTGCGCGAGCGTGTGCAACCGGCGGTACAAACCAATGACGAACTGAAAAACGATCTCAAGGACGTGTGGAAGAACGACCAGTGGGTGCGCATTTTGCTGCTGACCCTCTGCAACGTCTGCCCGGGCTTTATCCGCATGGCGGCCACCATGTACTACGTCACCTGGGTGATGGGCCAGAGCACCCACTTCGCGACCCTGTTTATCAGCCTGGGCGTGGTAGGGATGATGCTGGGCAGCGTGCTGGCAAAAGTGCTGACCGACCGCTGGTGTAAGCTGAAGGTCTTCTTCTGGACCAACATCGTGCTGGCGATCTTCTCAACCGCCTTCTATTTCTTCGATCCGAAAGCCACCGTAACCATCGTGGTGCTCTACTTCCTGCTGAACATCCTGCACCAGATCCCGTCTCCGCTGCACTGGTCCCTGATGGCCGACGTGGATGACTACGGCGAATGGAAAACCGGCAAACGCATCACCGGGATCAGCTTCTCCGGCAACATCTTCTTCCTCAAGCTCGGGCTGGCGATTGCCGGTGCCATGGTGGGCTTCCTGCTCTCCTGGTACGGTTATGATGCGGGTGCAAAAGCGCAAAGCGCTGACGCCATCAACGGCATCGTCCTGCTCTTCACTGTGATCCCTGGCGTCGGGTATCTCATTACCGCAGGCGTGGTGCGTCTGCTGAAGGTGGACCGCGAAACCATGAAGCAGATTCAGCAAGATCTGGAGAAACGCCGGAACAACTATCGCGAGCTGAACGACTATCAGGAACTCAAAGCCGCTGAGACTAAATAAGGAGAGCCAAATGCAAACCTGGCCAAACCCGTTTATTGAACAACGCGCCGATCCGTACATTCTTCGCCATGAAGGAGAGTACTACTTTATTGCCTCGGTCCCGGAGTACGACCGGCTGGAGATCCGCCGCGCCGAATCGCTGGACGGACTGCGCAGCGCGGAGCAGGTCGTGGTCTGGCGCAAGCCTGAGACCGGCCCGATGAGTGAGCTTATCTGGGCGCCGGAACTGCACTGTATCGACGGCAATGGTACATCTACTTTGCCGCCACCCATACCCAGGCGCTGGACAAGCTCGGTATGTTCCAGCACCGGATGTTTGCCCTGGAATGTAGCGACAACGATCCGCTCACCGGTACCTGGGTAGAGAAAGGGCAAATCACCACCCCGTTCGACACCTTTGCGCTGGATGCGACCACCTTTGTTCACCAGGGCAAACGCTGGTATCTCTGGGCACAAAAAGCCCCGGACATCGCCGGTAACTCGAACCTTTATCTGTGCGAAATGGAAAATCCGTGGACGCTCAAAGGCGAACCGGTGATGCTCAGTAAACCGGAATATGACTGGGAGTGCCGTGGGTTCTGGGTCAATGAAGGCCCGGCGGTTCTGTTCCACGGTGACCGCTTGTTTATCAGCTACTCCGCCAGCGCCACCGATGAAAACTACTGCATGGGGCTGCTGTGGATCGACCTCAATGCCGACCCACGCAACCCGGCGAACTGGCATAAATCCCCGCAGCCGGTATTCACCACCAGCTACGAGAACCGCCAGTACGGGCCGGGGCACAACAGCTTTACCCAAACGCCGGACGGTGAAGACGTACTGGTTTACCATGCGCGCAACTACACCGAGATCGAGGGCGATCCGCTGTACGATCCGAACCGCCACACCCGCCTGAAAACCGTTGTCTGGAAAGAAAACGGGATGCCCGATTTCGGCATCCCGTCAGCTGATACAGTGTAAGGCCTGCGGCACGCTGGTTTAGATCAGCGTGCCGTAAATGGTCAGCAGCGCCACAATCACCACCACCACAAAAGAGGTTTTCTTGGCCATCGAAACGGCCGCTTTTGGCGTTTCGATCTTATCCGTATGCGGCTCACGCGCCAGAGAGAACTGCGCCAGACGCGTTAACACCAGATATTGTGAGGTATGGCGATCCCCCAGCGAAGCGAACCACGCCGGCAGGGCTTTCTCGCCGTGGCCAATCAGGGCATACACCACGCCGAACAGCCGTACCGGCAACCAGTCCACCACGTGCAGGATCGCGTCGATACCGGACTGTAAACGCTCGTGCGGGGTCAGATAGCGTGCCAGCCAGCTCTGCCAGGCACGTAAGAACGCATAGCCCATCAGCAGCACCGGGCCCCATGCGCCCCCCACCACAAACCAGAACAACGGCGCCAGATAATAGCGGAAGTTAATCCACAGCAGCGCGTTCTGTAGTTCGCGTAAAAATTCGCGTTCATCGCACTCCGGCGGGATACCGTGAATAAGCGTTAGCTCGCTAGCCATTGCCCCACGGGCATGAGCATCATTGTTGGTGGCGGCCTTCAGATAGGCATGATAATGCAGACGCACCTTCCCTGCGCCAATACAGAGCACGCCGAGCAGGATCCACACCACCAGCAGCGGCACGTTGAAGAACAGGCCATACAGCGAGCGCAGCAGCAGGAACACCACCACCATCACGCCCGCCGTCATCAGCATCGTGCGGATCATGGAAAAGTGGCGGATGCGACGAAACAGCACTTCCATCCGATGATCCAGATGCCAGTGTTCGCCCAGCTTAAATAAACGCTCAGCAATCATCACCAGCAGCATGGTAAATAACGTCATGTCATCTCCTTTTCTGACAGGGCGGTAAGCAAGGTTTTAAATCTTTCCCAGTCAAACGCTGGGCCGGGATCGGTCTTGCGCTGCGGCGCAATATCGCTATGCCCGGTCAGGTTGCGGGCGATAGCCGGATAGAGCGAAATCAGCGTGCGCGTTACCGCGGCCAACTGCTCATATTGCGCGTCGGTGTAGGGCAGCGTATCTGTCCCTTCAAGCTCGATGCCGATAGAAAAGTCATTGCAGCGTTCACGCCCCTGATACTGAGACACGCCCGCATGCCAGGCTCGTTTATCGAAAGGAACATACTGGACGATCTCGCCGTCACGACGAATCAGACAATGGGCAGAAACGCGCAGGTGGGCGATTTCCGCGAAGAAGGGGTGAGCATCAGGATCGATTGTCCCGGTGAATAATGCGTCAATCCACGGGCCGCCAAATTCGCCGGGCGGCAGGCTGATGTTATGCACAACCAGCAGCGACGGAATTTCATCTTCCGGGCGGCAATCGTGGTGTGGCGAAGGAACGTGCCGTGCATCTGCCAGCCAGCCATGTTCTGAGTGCATGCAGGATCTCCTTATATATGGTGCTGATTCCCGGTTCAGAGTAGCATGTTTCAATCTTATGATTCGTTACCAATTTGGAGTTTTAACATGCCGCCACGCCGCTACAACCCCGACCACAGACGTAACGTACTGCTGGAACGTATAAATATGGATATTCCGGCAAGCGTCGCCAACGCGCTGCGCGAAGATCTGGGCGGAGACGTCAACGCTGACAACGACATTACCGCCCAGCTGCTGGCGGAAGATGCCCGTTCGCATGCCGTCGTTATTACCCGTGAGGACGGGGTTTTCTGTGGTAAACGTTGGGTGGAAGAGGTCTTTACGCAACTGGCCGGGGATCGGGTCCAGGTGACGTGGCATGTTGAAGACGGCGACAGCATCAAGGCTAACCAGCCGCTGTTTGAACTTGAGGGGCCTTCACGCGTGCTGCTCACCGGTGAACGCACCGCGCTTAACTTTGTCCAGACGCTCTCCGGCGTGGCAAGCGAAGTGCGCAGCTATGTTGACCTGCTCGAAGGCACCAACACCCAGCTGCTGGATACGCGTAAAACCCTGCCGGGCCTGCGCACCGCGCTGAAATACGCCGTGCTGTGCGGCGGCGGTGCGAACCACCGTCTGGGGCTGTCCGATGCGTTCCTGATCAAAGAGAACCATATTATTGCCTCCGGCTCCGTACGCCAGGCGGTGGAGAAAGCCTTCTGGCTGCATCCGGACGTGCCGGTCGAAGTGGAAGTGGAAAGCCTGCAGGAGCTGGAGGATGCGCTGAAAGCCGGCGCTGACATCATCATGCTGGATAACTTCGAAACTGAGCAAATGCGTGAAGCCGTGAAACGCACCAACGGCCAGGCCCGCCTGGAGGTCTCTGGCAACGTGACGCGTGAAACCTTACGTGAATTTGCCGAAACCGGCGTCGATTTCATCTCCGTTGGCGCGCTGACCAAACACATTCGCGCCCTCGACCTGTCGATGCGCTTTCGCTAAGTGACATTACATTAAGCCCGGTCTGCACCGACCGGGCTTGCCCGATTTACGACCTCTCTCGCACGCCCGTTGCACCTCACTGAAACGCCAGCACATCCCTCTGAATCCCGCTTCACGAAACGCGTTTTGCCGCTCGCCCCCTGTTTGTCTGCCTGCCACAGTAGCGCCAGTCTAAACAAGGAGCGAATCATGGAAAGACAAAAAGGATTTACCCTCATCGAATTAATGGTTGTCATCGGCATTGTCGCCATTCTTAGCGCCATCGGCATTCCGGCCTATCAGAACTACCTGCGTAAAGCCGCCCTCACCGATATGCTGCAAACCTTCCTGCCCTACCGTACCGCCGTCGAACTCTGCGCGCTCGATCATGGCGGGACGGATAGCTGCGATGCGGGCGTGAACGGTGTCCCCTCCCCCGCGACATCCCGCTATGTCTCAGGCATGAGCATCGCCAAAGGTGCCATCACCCTGACGGGACAGGAGAGCCTGAACGGTCTGGAGGTGGTCATGACGCCGCAGTGGGATAACGGCAATGGCATCACCGGCTGGAAGCGCGTCTGTACCATTGCCGCAGACGGTGCCCTGAAGCAGGCCTGTGAAGAGGTGTTCCGCTTTACGGCCGGTGAGGAGAAAGGCAATGAATCCTGATCGGTTAATGGCCCTGTGTCAGCGTCATAACGCCCAGCTGCTGAACCGCGATCCGGACAAAATCACTATCGCGGTTGTCGGTAACCCGCCGTCTGAGCTACTGGAGGCGCTACGTTTCGCCACACAGAAAAGGATCGATATCGAATGCTGGACCAGCGAGAGAATGGAAAAACACCGGCAAACCGCGTCAGAATCGCATCTGCCCGCCGTCGCCAGCGCCACGAGCTCCGCCATTGAGATCCTTAACCGCACCCTGATACAGGCGATGAGTCAGCGGGCCTCGGATATTCATATCGAGCCCGCCGACGAGAGCTGGCAGATCCGCTTGCGCATCGATGGCGTGCTGTACCCGCAACAGCCCCTCTCATCCGAGCTGGGCACAACGCTTATCGCCAGGCTGAAGGTGCTGGGCAACCTGGATATCGCCGAGCGGCGCTTACCCCAGGATGGGCAATTTACGGTTGAACTTTCAGGGGCTCCCGTCTCGTTTCGTATTGCCACGCTCCCCTGTCGCAGCGGAGAAAAAATCGTCCTGCGGCTTCTGCAGCAGGAGCAACAGGCACTTTTGCTCGATCAGCTGGGCATGAGCACAACCCAGCAGCGATTATTCACCGGAGCGCTGCATAAATCCCAGGGGCTGATTCTGGTGACCGGGCCCACCGGAAGCGGCAAAACCGTCACCCTGTACAGCGCGTTGCAGGCCCGTAACACGCCCGCAGTGAACATCTGCAGCGTCGAAGATCCTGTCGAAATCCCGCTTGATGGGCTAAACCAGACCCCCATTAACCCCCGGGCGGGGTTAACCTTCCAGAGCGTTCTGCGCGCGCTGTTACGTCAGGATCCGGACATCATCATGGTGGGCGAAATACGCGATGGCGAAACGGCGGAGATCGCCATCAACGCCGCCCAAACCGGCCATCTGGTGCTGTCGACGCTGCATACCAACTCCACCGCCGAAACGCTGGTACGTCTGCAGCAGATGGGGGTGGCGCGCTGGATGATCTCCTCGGCGTTGTCTCTGGTGATTGCCCAGCGGCTGGTCCGTCGGCTGTGTCCGCACTGTCGTCAGGAGGCCCTAAGGGATACGCCGCTACCGCAGGCGCTGTGGCCTCGCCCTCTGCCGCACTGGCTGCCGGTGGGTTGCGACCGCTGCTATCACGGTTTTTATGGCCGTGTGGCCATCTTCGAGGTAATGGTTATTACCCGCGAACTGCGCTCGGCCATTGCCAGCGGAGCTGCGGTGGAAGAGATCGAAAAACTGGCCCGACAGACGGGCATGGTCACGCTGTTTGAACATGGCTGCATGGCGGTAGAACAGGGCCACACCACCCTCGAAGAGGTGGTGCAGATGCTGGGTGCCCCGGATGGCAGGTAATCAGCTCTGGCGCTGGCGGGCACTCAGCCCACAAGGGGAGCGCCTGGCGGGCGCACTTTGGGCGCCCGACAAACAAACGGCATGGACAGTCCTGCAGGGCAAAGAGCTCGTCCCCCTTGAGCTCAGACGATGCGCGCAGCAGAGTCGCTGGCAGGCGCAGCATCGCTACGATGTTATCCACCAGCTGGCGACGCTGCTGCAGGCGGGCTTAACGCTGTCGGCAGGGCTGTCGCTTCTGGCGCAGCAGCATCCGGCCCGGCAATGGCAGGCGCTGTTGCAAAGCGTCGCCGACGACCTCAGCGCCGGGTGCGCCTTCTCTGACGCCCTGAAAAAGTGGCCGCACGTCTTCCCGCCGCTCTATATCTCGATGATTAAAACCGGGGAGCTAACCGGCAAGCTGGATGAATGTTGTCGTCAGCTGGCGCATCAGCAAAAAACCCAGCAGCAGCTCAGCGCAAAGGTAAAAAAAGCGCTGCGCTATCCGGTGATTATTCTCAGTCTGGCTGTCGCCGTGGTGCTGGCAATGGTGACGCTGGTGTTGCCGGAGTTTGCTGCGATCTACAAAACCTTTAACACCCCCTTACCTGCCCTGACCCGGGCAGTCATGGGGCTGGCAAATGCGCTCCAGGAGCAGGGCGCTGTACTGCTGTTAAGCCTGCTGGCAATCATATCGGGCCTGCTGTTTCTTCGGCGCAAACGACGATGGCAGTACGCCACCCAGCGTCTGCTCCTGACCAGCCCGGTGATTGGCCCGCTGGTGCGGGGGCAAAAGCTTAGCCAGATCTTTACCGTTCTGTCCCTCACGCAACAGGCGGGCATCGCTTTTATACAGGGGCTGGAAAGTACGGAGGAGACGCTGGAGTGCCCCTTCTGGCGGGAGAAATTACAGACGATACGGCATCGCATTATGCAGGGTATGCCCATCTGGTCAGCCCTGAACGACGCCGCAATTTTTACGCCACTCTGCATTCAGCTGGTTCGCACCGGCGAGGCATCGGGAGCGCTGGATACCATGCTGAGCAATCTGGCGCAGCATCACAATGAGCAGACCTTTCAGCAGGCGGACAATCTTGCCTCGCTGCTGGAGCCATTACTGTTGATTGTGACGGGACTGATTATTGGCACGCTGGTGGTGGCGATGTATCTGCCGATTTTCCATCTGGGGGATGCGATGAGTGCGGGATAACGCTGGCGCGGGACGCGCCAGCGAGAGGCATTACAGGCTGTTGAAGACGCGGTTTTCCTGTTCCTGAACGCGGATAAAGGTCGTGCGCTTGGTCAGCTCTTTCAGGCGGGATGCACCCACGTAGGTGCATGCGGAACGCAGGCCACCCAGGATGTCACGCGCGGTATTCTCAACCGGGCCGCGCAGAGGCAGCTTAACGGTTTTACCTTCCGCGGCACGATACTGCGCAACACCACCCACGTGGCGGTTCATCGCAGATTCAGAGCTCATGCCGTAGAAGAGCATGAATTTTTCACCGTTTTCGTCAACCACGGTACCGCCGCTCTCTTCGTGGCCCGCCAGCATACCGCCCAGCATCACGAAGTCTGCGCCGCCGCCGAAGGCTTTCGCCACGTCGCCCGGCATGGTGCATCCACCGTCACTGATGATCTGGCCGCCCAGGCCGTGGGCTGCATCAGCACACTCGATCACTGCTGACAGCTGCGGATAGCCAACGCCAGTTTTTACACGCGTTGTGCAGACGGAGCCCGGGCCGATGCCCACTTTCACGATGTCTGCGCCGGAGAGGATCAGCTCTTCACACATTTCACCGGTAACCACGTTACCCGCAATAATGGTTTTGGTCGGCCAGGCCTGACGCGCCTTGCTGACGAACTGAACGAAGTGCTCGGAGTAACCATTCGCCACGTCAATACAGACGAAGTTCAGGTTTGGATTCGCAATCAGGATCTGTTTTGTTTTTTCGAAATCGGCATCAGAGGTGCCGGTGGAAACCATCACGTGCTTCAGTACGTTTTCAGATACGGAACCTGCAAACGCATTCCACTCCTCAACACTGTAATGCTTGTGCACAGCGGTCAGAATGTCGAAGGAGGCCAGCGCTTTTGCCATGGCAAACGTCCCGACGGTATCCATATTCGCGGCGATAACAGGTACGCCAGACCAGGTCTGACCGGAATGCTTAAAGGTGAATTGACGTTCAAGTTCAACGTCGGAGCGACTTTTCAGAGTAGAACGTTTAGGGCGGATAAGAACGTCTTTGAAACCTAACTTCAGATCTTCTTCGATACGCATTTGCGGATTCCTGGGGTACTGGGGTAAATGTCGAAAAAACGTAACACACAACTCCAGTGACGCTATCATACGCACTAATACCTGTTGCGCAAGACTGCGAAAATCACTTTTTTTACGCTACAATCCTATAAATTTACCTGGTAAAAAGTACGTAAGCAGAGCTTAATCTTTGCTGATAAAAGATTAAATCTTAAGTAATTGATATCAATAATGAATATTTCCCAGGATTTTATTTAATGGGGTACATCGTTGCACTAACGGGAGGCATTGGCAGTGGCAAAAGCACTGTGGCAGATGCCTTCTCTCGTCTGGGCGTCACAATAATTGATGCCGACATCCTTGCCCGCCAGGTGGTAGAGCCCGGTACACCCGCATTACGCGCTATCGCAGAACATTTCGGCAACGATACGATCGCCCCTGACGGCACCCTTAATCGCCGTAAGCTGCGCGAACGCATTTTTGCCCACCCTGAAGAGAAAGCCTGGCTTAACGCCCTGCTTCACCCGCTTATCCAGCAGGAGACGCAGAAGCAGATAGCACAAGCAACGTCACCCTATGTGCTCTGGGTTGTCCCGCTTCTTGTGGAAAATAATCTCCATGACAAAGCGGACCGGGTGCTGGTGGTGGACGTCTCCCCGGCAACACAAATTCAGCGCACCATTGCCCGCGATAATGTCGGGCGTGAACATGCGGAACAAATTCTTGCCGCGCAGGCCACGCGTGAAGCGCGTCTGGCCGTCGCGGATGATGTTATTGATAATAACGGCGCACCGGATGCCATTGCATCGGATGTGGCTCGCCTGCATCAGCAATACCTGGCGCAGGCCGTTTTACAGGAAAAAGCCTAATGCACACCCACGTTCTTTTTGAGCATCCCCTCAATGAAAAAATGCGCACCTGGCTGCGCATTGAGTTTTTAATCCAGCAGCTTTCGAGCCTGCTTCCGGTTCACGACCACACCACGGCGCTGCATTTTTTCCGTAACGTGGGCGACCTGCTGGATGTGTTAGAGCGTGGCGAAGTCCGCACTGATTTAGTGAAAGAGCTGGAGCGTCAGCAGCGTAAATTGCAGGCCTGGGCAGAAGTGCCGGGAGTGGACAACAGCCGCATCGACAGCCTGCGCCAGCAGCTGAAAAACAGCAGCGGAGTGTTAATGGCCGCACCCCGTATCGGCCAGTTTCTGCGGGAAGACCGCCTGGTAGCGCTGGTGCGTCAGCGTCTGAGCATTCCCGGCGGCTGCTGCAGTTTCGATTTACCGACCCTGCACATCTGGCTGCATATGTCGCAGGAGCAGCGCGATATCCAGGTACAAAACTGGCTGGTCAGCCTTGAGCCGTTGAACCAGGCGTTGACGCTGATCCTTGACCTGATCCGCAACTCCGCGCCGTTCCGCAAACAAACCAGCCTGAACGGTTTTTATCAGGATAATGGGGAAGATGCCGATCTGCTGCGCCTGCAGTTGCCCCTTGCCGCTCAGCTTTATCCGCAGATTTCAGGCCATAAAAGCCGCTTTGCGATTCGTTTCATGCCGCTCGACAGTGAACATGGCCTGGTGCCGGAACGCCTCGACTTTGAACTGGCCTGTTGTTAAGGAGTTAAGATGTCTGATGTTACTACCGTGAACTGCCCCACCTGTGGGAAGCCCGTCGTCTGGGGCGAGCAGAGCCCGTTGCGTCCTTTTTGCAGCAAGCGTTGTCAGCTGATCGATCTGGGTGAGTGGGCCGCGGAAGAGAAACGCATTCCAAGCGAAGGCGATCTCTCTGACAGCGACGACTGGAGTGAAAGCCAGCAGTAACGTTTAATGCCTGCTGGCGCTTTGTCCGGCAGGCTTACAGATTGTCCACTAAACGGGCAATGACAGGCGCGTTTGCCGGTGGGAATTTATCGGCATCCTGCGCGCTCAGCGTCACCCAGTTTCCAGGCTGTCCCTCTTTGCCCCAGGGCTCCCCCTCCCAGCTTTCCACCAGCCAGAACCACAGCGTGATATGGCGATCGGGGAAGGTATATTCCAGTTTGTCGAACAGGGTCGCACCGAGCGGGGTGATCCCCACCTCTTCCTGAAGTTCGCGGGCCAGCGCCTGTTCCGGCGTCTCGCCAGACTCGATTTTGCCGCCCGGAAACTCCCATTTATTTGCCATGTGCGCATCCGCTGCACGCTGGGTAATAAAGATTTGGTTATCTGAATTGCGAATGATCCCGACAGCGATTTGCAGTATTTTCATTGTCTTACGTCCATAAAAAAGGCGCAGATATCTGCGCCTTTCAGGTGTGTTTCAGGCTTAGCTCAGACGGCCATGGCACTGTTTGTATTTTTTACCGGAACCGCATGGGCACGGATCGTTACGACCGACCTTACGCTCACCGGACTGCGCGGCAATCGCGGCGGCTGCGGCTTCTTCGTCGTCCTGATGGCTGAGCTGCTGCATCTGGGCCAGACGCTCAGCTTCTTCACGACGCTGCTGCTCCATCTCTTCCACTTCTTCCGGCATGCGCACCTGAACTTTGCTCAGAGTGCTGATCACTTCATACTTCAGTGATTCAAGCATGGAGGCAAACATCGCAAAGGATTCGCGCTTGTACTCCTGCTTCGGATCTTTTTGCGCATAGCCACGCAGGTGGATGCCCTGACGCAGGTAGTCCATCGCCGCCAGGTGCTCTTTCCACAGGGAGTCCAGGGTTTGCAGCATCACGCCTTTTTCGAAGTGACGCATCATCTCTGCGCCAACAACTTCTTCTTTGCGCTTATACACCTCAAGGGCGTTAGCAAAAATACGCTCGCGCAGGGTCTCTTCGTGCAGCTCCGGCTCTTTATCCAGCCACTCCTGAATCGGCAGATCCAGGTCGAAGTCGTTTTTCAGACGCGCCTGCAGACCTTCAACATCCCACATCTCTTCCAGGGACTGCGGAGGAATGTGCCCATCGATGGTGGCTTTAAACACGTCTTCGCGGATGCTGTTAATGGTTTCGCTCACGTCGGAAACGTCCAGCAGCTCGTTACGCTGGGTGTAGATCGCGCGACGCTGATCGTTGGCCACATCATCATACTCAAGCAGCTGCTTACGAATATCGAAGTTACGGCTTTCCACTTTGCGCTGGGCGTTAGCGATGGCTTTGGTCACCCACGGGTGTTCAATCGCTTCGCCCGGCTTCATGCCCAGCTTACGCATCATACCTGACACACGGTCAGAGGCGAAAATACGCATCAGCGCATCTTCCATCGACAGGTAGAAGCGTGAAGAACCGGCATCACCCTGACGACCCGCACGGCCGCGCAGCTGGTTATCGATACGGCGGGATTCATGGCGCTCAGTACCAATGATGTGCAGACCGCCCGCAGCCAGCACCGCATCGTGACGAACCTGCCAGTCGGCTTTGATCTGTGCGATCTGCTCCGGCGTTGGGTTTTCCAGCGCGGCCACTTCTGCCTGCCAGCTACCGCCCAGCATGATGTCAGTACCACGACCCGCCATGTTGGTGGCGATGGTCACGGCTGACGGATAACCCGCCTGCGCAACGATATCTGCTTCTTTGGCGTGGAATTTGGCGTTGAGCACGTTGTGCTTAATACCGGCTTTGGTCAGCTCTTCGGAGACCACTTCCGATTTTTCGATGGAGATAGTCCCTACCAGCACCGGCTGGCCCGCAGCGGTACGATCGCGGATATCTTCGATGATGGCCTGAATTTTTTCCGCTTCGGTCATGTAGACCAGGTCCGGCATATCTTTACGGATCATCGGACGGTTGGTTGGCACCACCACGGTATCCAGCTTATAGATGGAGCTGAATTCGAAGGCTTCGGTATCTGCCGTACCGGTCATCCCTGCCAGCTTCTCGTACAGACGGAAGTAGTTCTGGAAGGTGATCGATGCCAGGGTCTGGTTCTCGTTCTGGATATCGACGTTCTCTTTGGCTTCAACCGCCTGATGCAGACCATCGGACCAGCGGCGACCCTGCATGGTACGACCGGTGTGTTCGTCGACGATGATGACTTCGCCATCCTTAACGATGTAGTCCACGTCACGGGTAAAGAGCACGTGCGCGCGCAGGGCGGCAGTCACGTGGTGCATCAGCATGATGTTGCCCGGAGAGTAGAGCGACTCGCCCTCTTCCATAATGCCCTGGGCAACCAGCAGCTCTTCAATCTGGACCAGGCCACGCTCGGTCAGGTTCACCTGACGGGCTTTTTCGTCCACGGAGAAGTGACCTTCACCCTGGAAGGTGTCGGAGTCCTCTTTTTCCTGACGGATCAGGTGCGGAATGATTTTGTCGACTTTGCGATACATCTCGGAGCTGTCTTCAGCCGGGCCGGAGATGATCAGCGGCGTACGCGCTTCGTCGATCAGGATGGAGTCCACCTCATCCACCAGCGCATAGTGCAGTTTGCGCTGGACGCGCTCTTCAGGGCTGAACGCCATGTTATCGCGCAGGTAGTCGAAGCCGTATTCGTTGTTGGTACCGTAGGTGATGTCAGCGTTGTAGGCTTCGCGTTTAGCGGGAGCCGGCAGGCCTGACATGTTGATCCCGACGCTCATACCGAGGAATTCGAACAGAGGACGGTTGTTTTCGGCGTCACGCTGGGCCAGATAGTCGTTGACGGTCACCACGTGCACGCCTTTACCCGACAGGGCGTTAACGTAGGCTGGCAGAGTCGCGGTCAGGGTTTTACCTTCACCGGTACGCATCTCGGCGATGCAGCGGTCGTTCAGAACCATACCGCCCAACAGCTGCACGTCGAAGTGACGCATGCCGAACACGCGCTTACTCGCTTCGCGCACAACGGCGAACGCTTCCGGGATCAGGCTTTCAACGGTTTCACCTTTTTCAAGGCGGGCACGGAATTCAGCGGTTTTGGCTTTCAGCTCATCATCAGAAAGTTTTTCCATCGCTGGCTCGAGGCCATTGATGACGCTGACAGCTTTACGCATGCGGCGCAGGGTACGATCGTTACGGCTACCGAAAACTTTAGTTAGTAATTTGATTAACATAATAAATTCTCAAACGCCCCATCATGGGCAGTTAAATTAAGGTATTGAAAGACGGTTAATTTAGCTGAGGCGTTGAGGTCCGGCGCGGATGCCCTGTACCTGGCTAATCCAGGCGGACACGGAGAAAGCGGTGTGTGGCTCGAATGCAGCAAGCGCGACCTGACGGACAATAACCGGCGGCTTGCTCTGTTGCGTCAGAAGCGTATTGAGCGTATCCAGCAGCGCCAGATGGTGCGCCTGAACCGGTAAAGACTCTTCAACAGCAGGTAACGCCTGCGGCGCCATGGCAAAGGAGAGATGCCGGATGACGGTACGAATGGCATGCTGATGCCAGTAATCTACCGTGAAATTCGGTCGGCGGTTCGCTTCCAGCAGGGCAAGATTGGTGAAATTAACCCGCGTGTTCAGATCGTGGCGGGTGGTGGTGGTCCTGGCAGTACTGGCGGCTTCAGCGTTACTGCTGAGCGCGGGCAGGCCAAGACTCGCCGCGACCATCCCCAGAAGGAGATGCGGCCAGAAGTAACGTCTGCCAAATTGTCGCCAGCGCGTCAGAATTCCGCTCAATTGCCCCACCACAAGTAAGTAAGCTTTCAGGCTCACCGTATGATTTTTATATTTTCGCGCCAAGATAGTACCACTAAAGCTACTTCACAGCAGCAGTATTGAGGCACCGGGGAGGTTAAAAATGGTGATGAAATCAGCAAACGCGCCATTGACTACAGCGATTCGGGAAAGGCAAAAACAAAAACGACTGGTCTTCCTGGCCGGAGAGAGTGCCAGGTCAACCAGTCGAATTTAAATAACGGAGTGTGCCGTTACGCCAGAACCGTGCTCGGTGCTTTGAATGCCAGTGGCAGTTCAGCTTCGTCTTCGAAGGTCACATATTCCCAGGCTTCCTGTTTTGCCAGAACAGCCTGCAACAGTTTGTTGTTCAGCGCGTGACCGGATTTATACGCGGTAAACGCACCAATGATGTTGTGACCACACATGAACAGGTCGCCGATCGCATCCAGCATTTTGTGACGAACGAATTCATCTTCAAAACGCAGGCCGTCTTCGTTCAGTACGCGATAATCGTCAACAACGATGGCACAATCGAAGCTGCCGCCCAGGCACAGGCCACGGGACTGCAGATATTCGATATCACGCATGAAACCAAACGTACGAGCTCGACTGATCTGACGCATAAACGCATCAGCAGAGAAGTTCATCGCATAGCGCTGAGTGCTGGAATCAATCGCCGGGTGGTTAAAATCGATGGTGAAATCCAACGAAAAACCATTAAACGGCTTGAATTCTGCCCATTTGTCGCCATCCTGGACACGAACGGTCTCTTTAATGCGTACGAATTTCTTCGCGCTATTCAGCTCTTCGATGCCGGCATCCAGCAACAGATAGACAAACGGTGCAGCACTGCCATCCATGATTGGGATTTCTGGCGCATCGACTTCAATAACGATGTTGTCGATACCCAGACCCGCCAGGGCGGCATTCAGGTGCTCTACGGTAGAGATCCGCACGTCATGCTCATTTACCAGGCAAGTACAGAGCATGGTATCACGCACAGATTTGGCATCAGCCGGGAAATCTACCGGTGGATTCAAGTCGGTGCGACGATAGATGACCCCGGTGTTGGCCGGCGCAGGGCGCAACGTCAGGGTGACTTTCTTGCCGGTATGTAAACCGACACCTGTCGCCTGAACGATACGTTTTGATGTCCTTTGTTTGATCATCGTATAATCTCGCCAAGTTACTTATCCAACCGAGAGTGTACATCACTATCGGGCGGCCAGTTTAGCACAAAGAGCGTAAATCCCCTAATTCCAGCTAATTCTTAATCAGCTTGCTTACGCAGGAACGCGGGAATGTCCAGATAATCCGGCTCTTTCTGAGTTTGTGGAGTATTGTCATTAACCACCTTAGCGGCTGGTTTCTGCTCCTGGGTCAGCGGTGCCATGCCGTGCTGCTGGTAACGATCCATCACCGGCTGCTGAGCAGGTTTGTTGGTCACCAGAGTGATCTCAGGACGTTTGTCCATGCCAATACCGGTCGCAACAACCGTTACGCGCAGTTCATCGTTCATTTCCGGATCAAGGGAAGTACCGATTACCACGGTGGCGTTGTCAGAAGCGAACGCACGGATGGTGTTACCCACGGTTTCGAACTCATCCAGACGCAGGTCGAAGCCCGCAGTGATGTTAACCAGCACGCCGCGCGCGCCGGACAGATCGATATCTTCCAGCAGCGGAGAAGAGATCGCCATTTCAGCGGCTTCTTCTGCACGGTCTTCACCTTTCGCCACGCCGGAGCCCATCATCGCGTAGCCCATTTCGGACATCACGGTGCGCACGTCAGCAAAGTCGACGTTCATCAGGCCAGGACGGGTAATCAGCTCGGCAATACCCTGGACTGCGCCTTTAAGGACATCGTTCGCCGCGCCAAAAGCGTCCAGCAGAGAGATGCCACGGCCCAGCACTTTAAGCAGCTTGTCGTTTGGAATGGTGATCAGCGAGTCCACGTGCTTGGACAGCTCGGTGATACCCTGCTCTGCAAACGCCATACGCTTCTTGCCTTCAAAGTTGAAAGGCTTGGTCACTACGGCAACAGTCAGGATACCTAAATCTTTAGCCACTTCCGCAACAACTGGCGCAGCACCGGTTCCGGTACCACCGCCCATACCTGCGGCGATAAACACCATGTCTGCACCATCCAGCGCAGCACGCAGTGCTTCACGGTCTTCTTCTGCAGCATTACGGCCGACTTCCGGGTTTGCCCCAGCCCCCAGCCCTTTGGTGATGCCGCCACCGATCTGGATTGTCTGGCCAACAGCCGTCTTACGCAGTGCCTGCGCATCGGTGTTCACCGCGAAGAACTCAACACCTTCGATGCGCTCGCGCACCATGTGCTCTACAGCATTACCGCCGCCGCCACCGACGCCGATGACTTTAATCACCGCGTCGTTGGTCAGTTCCATAGGTTCAAACATAATTTCTCTCCGTTTTGTGCCTGTCGCCTGAAACCGTAAATTCTCTCCGGTCTCTTACTAAAATTAAAATTCTTTTCGCAGCCAGGTATTGATTCGCTTAAACCACGAACCTACCGACGTACGTTTTTCTACTTCTGCTTCGCCACTGAGATGGGTTTCCTTCCCGTAATGAAGCAAGCCCACTGCCGTTGAGTAATACGGCTCCTGAGCATAATCCGTCAGACCGGTGATGTTCAGCGGTGCACCAATACGCACCTGCGTATGAAACACCCGCTGAGCGCAGGCCGCAAGACCTTCAATTTGCGCCGCGCCGCCGGTTAATACAATCCCCGCCGCAAGATGATGTTTAACACCCTGCTGGCGAAGCTGTTCCTGTAATTGCAAAATCTCTTCGTTCACCAGGTTAAGCAGCTCGGTATAACGCGGCTCAATCACCTCGGCTAAGGTCTGGCGCTGCAGGCTGCGCGGCGGACGACCACCGACGCTCGGCACTTCAACGCTCTCATCTTTACCCACGATGGAGCCCAGTGCACAACCGTGGCGCACTTTAATTGCCTCGGCATCGCTCGGTGGCGTACCGAAGGCGTACGCGATATCGCTGGTGACCACATTCCCTGCATAAGGGATAACCTTGGTGTGGCGCAGTGCGCCACCGGTGTAGACGGCCATGTCCATAGTACCACCGCCGATATCGACGACACAGACGCCCAGTTCACGTTCGTCTTCCGTCAGCACCGAATAACTTGCCGCCAGACCGGCGAAAATAAGTTGGTCAACTTTCAGGCCACAACGTTCAACGGCTTTGACGATGTTCTTCGCCATATCGTTGTGACATGTGATCAAGTGCACTTTTGCCTGCATACGCACGCCTGAAAGTCCTACCGGATTCTTAATACCTTCCTGGTAGTCGATCGCATATTCCTGCGGGATCACATGCAGGACGCGATGCTCGTCGCGAACACGTACCGACTTCGCAGTATGCACTACGTTCTCGACGTCTTCCTGCGAGACTTCTTCTTCTGAGATCGGCACCATACCGATCTCGTTCTGGCAGCTGATGTGCTTGCCAGAGAGTGCCAGATACACGGAGGAAATCTGGCAATCTGCCATCAGTTCGGCCTGATCGATGGCGCGCTGTACGCATTTCACCACCGACTCGAGGTCGTTTACCCCACCTTTATCCATACCACGGGACGGGCAGCTACCCACACCAATGATATTGACCACACCGTCGGGCAGAACTTCCCCTACTAAAGCGGCAACCTTCGCAGTGCCAATCTCCAGTCCTACTACCAGTTTTCTGTCCGTCGCCTTGATCATTGTTATTCTGCCTGTACCTGAGCCTGATTCTGTTGCTGATTAGGTTCCTCAACCGGGGCCGGGGACCACCCGACCGATGCGCCTGAGTCATAGCGCAAATCAACGTAGCTAATCCTTTTGCCTTCAGCCTGCGCCTGCTGCTGCAGAACGGGATAAAGTTCTACAAAACGTTCCAGACGCTTCATCGTGTCACCCCGCCCCAGATTCAGCTTGATATCGTTCGTCAGCGTTAACTGCCAGGAACGACGCGCCGTCATTGCAGCCTGTTTCAGGGTAAAACGATCCTTAGCCAGCACTTTACCCATGCTACGAAAACCTTCCAGTACTTCGTTTTCGCTGCCTTCCGGCCCATACAACATAGGTAAATTTTGCTTGCTGACACGATCGGCCGGGACGCTGAAAGAAACTCCATCTACGTCAACCATATGCTGATCATTCCAACGCGCAATGGGTACATATTCAACCAGATGAATCTTCAATTCATCGGGCCACTGCTTTCTGACGCTCGCCTGTTTAATCCAGGGCAGGCGCTCAATCTGACTCTGGATGATGTTCACATCCTGCGTCATGAAGGTGCCAGGCGACCCTAATGCCAGGATCGACTGACGGATATCGTCATTACGCGTGTAGTGACGGTCGCCGGTCACCACCAGTTTCGACAGAGGCAGACGCTGTGCATCTTCCATCCAGCCGAGCACCATCCAGCCGCTGACAAACACAGTACACAGCACGGCAAGCAGGAAGGTGATCCCTGCAAGACGCGTTCCATTACTCCGCCGTGAAGAATATTCTTCTTCCTCTTCGCGGTTTCGCGTGTTCAGCGCAGCCTGAGACATATCAGCCCGCCTGATCCAGAATGCGGACTACCAGCTGCGAGAAGCTCATGCCAGCCTGGCGAGCCGCCATTGGCACCAGGCTATGACTGGTCATACCCGGTGAGGTATTGGCTTCCAGCAGATAAAACTGTCCGTCGCTATCCTGCATGACGTCGATTCTTCCCCATCCATGGCAGCCAAGAACTTGCCAGGCTTTAAGCACCAGCGCGTTGATTTGAGCTTCACGCCCGGCATCCAGACCACTTGGGCAGAAATATTGCGTCTCATCAGAGAGATACTTCGCCTCATAATCATAGAAGGTTCCGGCTGGTTGGATACGAATTGACGGTAAAATTTCTTCACCGAGCATCGCGACGGTAAATTCCGGTCCGCTTAGCCATTTTTCCACCAGAACTTCTTCATCATGTTGAAAAGCCAGCGCTAATGCTGATGATATATCGTCAGCTTTATCAACTTTAGACATTCCTACGCTTGAGCCCTCACGGCTGGGCTTAACAATCACCGGTAAACCCAGCGCGGCAATGTGCCCGCTAACGCTGGCTGTCAGGCCCTGCTCAAATTCACGACGCGTCAGTGCCACCCAGGGGGCAACCGGTAAACCGGCACCCTGCCACAGCAGTTTGCTGCGCAGTTTGTCCATGGAAATGGCCGACGCCATCACACCGCTGCCGGTGTAAGGCAGGCCGATGATGTCCAACAAGCCTTGCAGCGTGCCATCCTCACCGCCGCGACCGTGCAGCGCGATAAAAACTTTATCAAAGCCCAGCTCTTTCAGGCGCGTCACGTCGGTCTCTCTCGGATCGACCAGGTGCGCATTAACGCCGCCTTCGCGCAGCCCTGCCAGCACGGCCGCGCCGGAATTCAGGGAAACCTCGCGCTCGGCAGAGGTGCCGCCAGAGAGGACCGCAATCTTATCAGCCATGGCGCTCTTCCTCCGAAATTTGCGGCTTAAGTTTGATTTCGGCCAGCGTACGGGCGATTTTGCCGATATTTCCGGCACCCTGCACCAGAATCAAATCATTGCCGGTCAATACCGGGGCAAGCATCGCTGCCGCCTGGGCGTGATCGGAGACCAGAATCGGATCGATCTTGCCGCGACCACGAATGGTACGGCACAGCGAACGGCTGTCGGCACCCGGAATGGCCGCCTCACCTGCCGCGTACACTTCCAGCATCAGCAGCGTATCAACCTGTGACAGCACATTAGCGAAATCGTCGTATAAGTCACGCGTACGGGTGTAACGGTGTGGCTGGAACAGCATAACCAGATTTTTGTCCGGCCAGCCTGCGCGCGCCGCTTTGATCGTGGCGTCCACTTCCGTCGGGTGATGGCCGTAGTCATCCACCAGCATTGCGGTACCGCTTTTCCCGTTAACGCTTTCCAGCGGGAACTCGCCGAGGAAATCAAAACGACGACCGGTCCCCTGGAAGCTTTCGAGCGCCCGCAGGATATCCTCGTCGTCAATGCCCTCTTCCGTGGCGACCGCAACGGCCGCCGCCGCGTTCAGTGCGTTATGGCGTCCCGGCGCGTTAAGCGTCACCTGCAACAGCTCTTTGTCCTGACGCGCCAGGGTGAAATGCCCCTGCGCACCAACCTGCCTGTAACTCTCCACGCGGACATCAGCATCTTCGCTGAAACCGTAGGTGGTGATCTGACGTCCTACGCGCGGCAGCAGCTCGCGGATCACCGGATCGTCAACGCACATTACGGCACGTCCATAAAACGGCAGGTTGTGCAAAAAGTTTATAAAGGTTTGCTTTAAATTTTCGAAATCGCCCTGGTAGGTATCCATATGGTCGGCTTCGATGTTGGTCACAATCGCGACCATCGGCTGCAGGTGCAGGAACGACGCGTCGCTTTCATCCGCTTCAGCGATGAGATAGCGGCTGTGCCCCAGGCGAGCGTGAACGCCCGCAGCTTTCACCAGGCCGCCGTTAACGAAGGTCGGATCGAGGCCCGCTTCAGCATAAATGCTGGAGACCATCGCCGTGGTCGTGGTTTTGCCGTGGGTACCGGCAATGGCAATGCCGTGACGAAAACGCATCAGTTCTGCCAGCATCTCTGCGCGGCGGATCACCGGAATACGCGCTTCGTGTGCCGCAACGATTTCCGGGTTATCGGCAGAAATGGCGCTGGAGACCACCACCACGCTCGCATCAAGAACGTTTTCCGGGCGATGGTTGAAATAGATTGTCGCACCCAGGGACGCCAACTGTTGCGTAACAGGGTTCGGCGCCAGATCGGACCCGCTGATCTGGTAGCCTTCATTCGCCAGCACCTCGGCAATACCGCCCATACCGGCGCCGCCGATGCCAACAAAGTGAATGTGCCGGACGCGACGCATCTCGGGCACGATTGAACGCAGTTTCGCCAGTTGTTGTGTATTCATTCTCTAAACGCCATCGACTACTTCAAAAAAATCTTGCAGCGCAACACGCGCTGCGAGGATTAAACCTGGGCTGCCAGGCTCACTTCTTTCGCCACCCGCTCCGTTGCATCCGGGATCGCCGCCGCACGTGCGTGCTGCGCCATCGCCAGTAATGTCTCCCGGTCCCAGCCCGCCAGGGTGGTGGCGACCGCCTCGGCGGTAAACTGCGGCTGTTCAAAAATTTTGGCTGCCCCGGCTTTTTCAAGCGGCAGCGCATTCCAGTACTGCTGACGGTCTTTGTGCTGGAAGGGCACAAACAGCGCCGGCAAACCGGCGGCGGCGATCTCGCTCACCGTCAGCGCGCCGGAGCGGCAGACAACGACATCGGCCCAGGCATATGCCGCCGCCATGTCGTCGATAAATTCGGTTACTTTGTGCTGCGGCTGGCCCGCATCGGCATAGGCCTGCTCTACCGATTGCTGAGCGCCCTTTCCGCTTTGATGCCAGATCGTCACGCTATCGTTAAGCTTTGCGGCCACCTGCGGCATGGTCTGATTCAGGACGCGCGCGCCCTGCGATCCCCCTACCACCAGCACGCGTACCGGCCCTTCACGGCCGGTGAGTCGCTCCTGCGGCAATGGCAGCGCCAGCACGTCGACGCGCACCGGGTTACCCACCACGTCGGCTTTCGGGAATGCGCCCGGGAATGCCTGCATCACTTTGCTGGCGATTTTTGCCAGCCATTTATTGGTGAGGCCCGCAATACCGTTCTGCTCGTGGAGCACAACCGGGATCCCCAGCGACCACGCCGCCAGTCCGCCAGGACCCGAGACATAACCGCCCATTCCCAGCACCACGTCCGGCTTAAAACGCTTCATGATCGCCCGCGCCTGACGCCAGGCATTGAAAATACGCACCGGTGCCAGCGCCAGGGCTTTGATCCCTTTTCCGCGCAGGCCAGAAATACGAATAAAGTCGATCTCAATACCGTGTTTTGGCACCAGATCGGCTTCCATGCGGTCTGCGGTTCCCAGCCAGCGTACCTGCCAGCCCTGATCCATTAAATGGTGTGCAACCGCGAGCCCCGGGAAAACATGTCCGCCGGTACCGCCCGCCATCACCATTAACCGCTTCGGTTGATTCATCGTGAACCTCGTGTAAACGCCTGGGCATTCTCCAGACGCGTTTCATAATCTATGCGCAACAAAAACATAATGGCGGTCGACATGATCAACAGACTCGAACCACCGTAACTGATTAACGGCAACGTCAGACCTTTGGTCGGCAGCATACCTGCTGCTGCACCTACGTTGACTAATGCCTGAAAACTGAACCAGATACCGATCGAACAGGCTAAAAAACCCGAGAAACGGTGGTCAATCACCAGCGCTTTACGACCGATCGACATTGCACGGAAAGCGACGAAGAATACCATTAAAAGCGCCAATACCACACCGATATAACCCAGTTCTTCCCCAATAATGGAGAAGATAAAGTCGGTATGTGCCTCGGGTAAATACTCCAGTTTCTGGACTGAATTCCCCAGCCCCTGGCCCCACATTTCACCGCGGCCAAACGCCATCAGCGACTGTGTCAGCTGATAACCGCTGCCAAACGGATCTTCCCAGGGGTTCCAGAAAGAGGTCACGCGGCGGATACGATACGGCTCGGCGAGGATCAGCAGCACGACCGCGGAGATCCCCATTCCGATGATGGCGATGAACTGCCACAGTTTCGCCCCCGCCAGGAACAGCATCGCCAGCGTAGTGACGAACAGTACTACCACGGTACCGAGGTCAGGCTGGGCCAGCAGCAGAACCGCCAGCACCAGAATCACGCCCATCGGTTTTAAGAAGCCGCGCAGGTTGTTACGCACCTCATCAACCTTACGTACCAGGTAGTTGGCGAGATAGCAGAACAGCGACAGCTTGGTAAATTCCGCCGGCTGGATACGCAGCGGGCCGAAGGCAATCCAGCGCGATGCCCCGTTCACCGAGCTACCCACCACCAGTACGATCAGCAGCATGACGATCGAGGCGATCAGCATCGCGGTACTGTGGCGCTGCCAGAACGCCATCGGCAGACGTAAGGTCACCATCGCCAGACAGAACGCGAGGATGATGTACAGCCCGTCACGCTTGGCAAACAGGAAGGGATCGTTCGCCAGACGCTGCCCGACGGGCATCGAGGCCGACGTCACCATAATAAAACCAATCGCCGCCAGCCCCAGCGTTAGCCAGAGCAGCATGCGGTCGTACATCACCAGGCTATCGGAATCTTTATCCCGGGAGCCCATGACCCAGCCTTTTAACGCCGACGAGATCCACACCAGGATGCCAAATCCTGGCAGGCGCGGCATTTTCGGGCGAGGGAGAGAGAAGCGCATCAGCCTAACTCCTTCGCCAGGCGGGTGAAGAGATCGCCCCGCTGTTCGAAATTCTTAAACTGATCGAGGCTGGCGCAGGCCGGAGAGAGCAGCACCATATCGCCTGGCTTCACGCGCGGAGCGATCAGCCGCATCGCCTGTTCCATGGTCCCGGTTTGTTCGGCGATGTCCGGACGCAGCGCTGCAAGTTCGGCACCGTCACGGCCAAAGCAGTAAAGACGCACGTTATCGCCGCTGAGATACTGTTTCAGCGAAGAGAAATCGGCGGATTTACCGTCGCCACCCAGCAGCAGGTGCAGGGTGCCGTCGATGTGCAGGCCATTCAGCGCCGCTTCCGTACTGCCGACGTTGGTGGCTTTTGAATCGTTGATCCAGCGCACGCCGTTATGCTCCAGCGCCAGCTGGAAACGGTGCGCCAGGCCCGTAAAGGTGGTCAGGGCTTTCAGGCTGGTGGCGCGGGGTAATCCCGCAGCGTCCGCCAGCGCCAGCGCCGCAAGGGCGTTGGTGTAGTTGTGCTGGCCCGAAAGCGGCATCTCTTTGACGTTCAGCACCTTCTCACCGTTTGCCCGTAGCCAGGTTTCGCCCTGCTGACGGTTCAGGTGATAGTCGCCCATATTGATGCCAAAGCTCACGCAGCGCTCATCTGCGCCGCGTACCGGCATGGTCAGCGCATCATCGGCGTTCACCACGCATACGCGGGCATTTTCATAGATGCGCAGCTTGGCGGCGCGGTACTGCTGCAGACCAAACGGATAGCGATCCATATGATCTTCGGTGACGTTGAGGATGGTCGCCGCCACCGCCTGCAGGCTTGAAGTGGTTTCCAGCTGGAAGCTGGAGAGCTCAAGGATATAGAGCTCACGCGCGGGATCGAGCAGCATCAGTGCCGGTAGGCCGATGTTGCCGCCGACCCCCACATTGACGCCCGCCGCTTTCGCCATCTCACCGACCAGCGTAGTGACGGTGCTTTTACCGTTTGAACCGGTAATGGCAATAACTGGCGCCTGGGCTTCACGGCAGAACAGTTCGATATCGCCGACGATCTCAACGCCCGCCTCGGCGGCAGCGCTGAGGGCCGAGTGCGCCAGGGCGATACCCGGGCTTGCGACAATCAGATCGGCGGCGTTCAGCCACTCTTCATTCAGACCACCAAGGTGGCGTTCAACCTGTTCCGGCAGTTTGTCCAGACCAGGCGGAGAGACACGCGTATCCATCACGCGAGGCGTGACGCCGCGCGCGAGGAAAAAGTCCACGCAGGAGAGGCCGGTTAAGCCTAACCCGATGATAACGACTTTTTTACCCTGGTAATCTGCCATGATTAACGTACCTTCAGCGTTGCCAGGCCAATCAGCACCAGCATCAGCGAAATAATCCAGAAGCGCACGATGACGCGCGGTTCCGGCCAGCCTTTCAGTTCATAGTGGTGATGGATAGGGGCCATCCGGAAGATGCGCTGTCCGCGCAGCTTGAATGAACCCACCTGCAGGATCACCGACAGGGTTTCAACCACAAACACGCCGCCCATGATCACCAGCAGGAACTCCTGGCGCAGCAGCACGGCGATAATGCCCAGCGCGCCGCCCAGCGCCAGCGAACCCACGTCGCCCATAAAGACCTGCGCCGGATAGGTGTTAAACCACAGGAACCCTAAACCTGCCCCGACAATCGCCGTGCAGACGATCACCAGTTCACCGGCATGACGCAGATAAGGAATGTGCAGATAGCTGGCGAAGTTCATGTTGCCGCTCGCCCACGCCACCAGCGCAAAGCCCGCCGCCACGAAGACGGTAGGCATAATCGCCAGGCCGTCGAGGCCGTCAGTCAGGTTTACTGCGTTACCGGTACCGACAATCACGAAGTAGGCCAGCAGGATGTAGAACAGGCCCAACTGCGGCATCACGTCTTTGAAGAACGGCACCACCAGTTCGGTGGCTGGCGTGTCTTTGCCTGCCAGATAGAGCGCAAACGCCACGCCCAGCGCAATCACCGACATCCAGAAATACTTCCAGCGGGCGATCAGGCCTTTGGTGTCCTTGCGCACCACTTTGCGGTAGTCATCGACGAAACCGATAATCCCGTACCCGACCAGCACCACCAGCACGCACCAGACGTACGGGTTTGACGGATAAGCCCACAGCAGCACCGACACCACAATCGCGGTAAGGATCATAATGCCGCCCATGGTCGGCGTACCGCGTTTGCTGAAGTGTGATTCCGGACCGTCGTTACGCACAACCTGACCGAAAGAGAGTTTTTGCAGACGGGCAATCATGCGCGGGCCCATCCACAGCGAGATGAACAGCGCAGTCAGCAGGCTGACGATGGCGCGAAACGTCAGATAGGAAAAGACGTTAAAGCCGGAATAATATTTGACCAAATGCTCGGCCAGCCAAACTAACATGTCCCATTCTCCTGTAAAGCGTGCACAACCTCTTCCATGGCGGCACTGCGTGAACCTTTCACTAAAACTGTCACTATTTGTTGTTCTGCAACCAGCGCCTTGAGGCGGGCGATCAACGCCGCTTTATCGGCAAAATGCTCACCGACGCCGCTGGCCTGGCTGATATTTTTACTGAGATGACCGGCGCTTAACACGCGATCGATACCGGAGGCTTTCGCCGCCTCACCCACCTCGGTGTGGCAGGCCTCGCTCTCATCACCCAGCTCGGCCATATCCCCGACCACCATCACGCGATAGCCCGGCATCTCAGACAGCACCTGTACGGCAGCGGTCATAGAGCCGACGTTGGCGTTGTAGGAGTCATCCAGCAGCAGTTTGTTTTCTGCCAACTGAACAGGGAACAGGCGTCCAGGGACGGCTTTGAGGTTTGCCAGCCCGGCTTTGATAGCCGACAGCGGCGCGCCGACGGCCATCGCCAGCGAACTTGCCGCCAGGGCATTGGCGATGTTGTGGCGACCCGGCAGGGGCAGCAGCACATCCACATTGCCGGTTGGGGTCTGGAGCGTAAATTCGGTGCCGTGGGAGGTCACGTGGATGTTGGTCGCGGTGAAGTCGCTGTTGGCAGCATTCGGCGAGAAGCGCCAGGTTTTACGATCCCCGATGACGCTTTTCCAGTTCAGCCAGTCGTTGTTATCGGCATTCATGATGGCGATGCCGTTTGCCGGCAGGCCGGTATAAATCTCGCCTTTCGCTTTCGCCACGCCTTCAAGTGAGCCGAAACCTTCGAGGTGCGCCGCAGCAAGGTTGTTCACCAGCGCCGCTTCCGGACGGGTCAGGTTGACGGTCCAGGCGATTTCACCCTGGTGATTAGCCCCAAGCTCGATCACCGCAAACTCGTGCTCGGGCGTCAGGCGCAGCAGCGTCATTGGCACGCCGATGTCGTTGTTCAGATTGCCTGCGGTATAAAGCGTGTTGCCACACTGCGAGAGGATGGCGGCGGTCATCTCCTTAACGGAGGTTTTACCGGAGGAGCCGGTCAGCGCCACAACGCGCGCCGGAACCTGCTGGCGAACCCATGCCGCCAGCTCACCAAACGCCAGACGGGTATCTTTCACTACCGCCTGCGGCAGGTCGATATCCAGCTTACGGCTTACCAGCAGTGCGCCAGCACCGGCGGCTTTCGCCTGTTCTGCAAAATCGTGGGCATCGAAACGCTCACCCTTCAGCGCCACAAACAGGCAGCCAGGAGTGATTTTGCGCGTGTCGGTGGTAACAGCATCGAAGGTCAGATCGTCGCCGCTGACGTCAGCGCCCAGGATCGTCGCTAGCTGGTTTAGCGTTACGCTAATCATGCCACCACTCCCAGCAGACGCGCCGCGGTCACACGGTCGGAGTAATCCAGACGGTTGGTGCCGACAATTTGATAGTCTTCGTGGCCTTTACCGGCCAGCAGCACTACGTCGTTTTCGTTAGCCTGCATAATGGCGTTGGTCACCGCTTCTGCGCGGCCTTCCACCACGCGGGCGCGGCCCGCATCCAGCATACCGGTCAGAATGTCGTTGATGATAGCGCGCGGCTCTTCGGTGCGCGGGTTGTCATCGGTAACTACCGCGATGTCCGCGAACTGCTCGGCAATAGCCCCCATCAGCGGGCGTTTGCCTTTGTCGCGATCGCCGCCGCAGCCAAAGACGCACCACAGCTTACCGGCACAGTGCAGGCGCGCGGCTTCCAGCGCTTTTTCCAGTGCGTCCGGCGTGTGGGCATAATCCACCACCACGGTCGGTTTGCCAGGGGCGGTGAACACTTCCATACGACCACAGACCGGCAGCAGGCGCGCGGAGGTACTGAGCAGGTCCGCCAGCGGATAATCCAGCGCCAGCAGGGTGGCGAGAGCCAGCAGCAGGTTGCTGACGTTGAAGGCCCCCATCAGGCGGCTTTCGATTTCGCCTTCGCCCCATGAGGAGGTAAAGCGAATGGTCGCCCCGCTGTCGTGATAGGTCACGTCGGTGGCTTTCAGCCAGCGGCCGTGGCAGTTCGGGTTGATATGGTCGGCCATGGAGACCGCAACGGCATCCGGCAGCTTAGCCAGCCAGCGGCGTCCCACTTCGTCATCAGCGTTGATAATCGCCTGACCGCAGTGATGCGTGGCATAAAGTTGCCATTTCGCCGCTTCGTAGTTTTCCATGTCGCCATGGTAATCGAGATGGTCCCGGCTCAGGTTAGTGAACACGGAAGCCGCAAATTTCAGGGCCGCAACACGGTGCTGTACTAGCCCGTGGGAAGAGACTTCCATTGCCGCGAAGGTCGCGCCCTGCCCTGCCAGACCCGCCAGCACGTGCTGTACGTCGACCGCAGAGCCTGTGGTGTTTTCCGTTGGGTTCACTTTGCCCAGCAGGCCGTTGCCTACGGTCCCCATCACCGCACTGGTTTCACCCAACAATTGTGCCCACTGCGCCATCAGCTGCGTGGTCGTGGTTTTACCGTTAGTTCCGGTGACGCCAACCAGACGCAGCCGGTCAGAGGGTTCGTTATAAAAACGTCCCGCCAGCGCAGAGAGTCGTTCATTCAACTGGCTGAGGTAGATGACCGGCACGCCGTGCATTTCACGGATTTCACCGTCAGTGGCCTCATCTTTTGCCTCAGCAATAATGGCAGCTACACCTTGCGCTATCGCCTGCGGGATATACCGACGCCCGTCCGCCTGATGACCCACTACTGCCACAAAAAGATCGCCCGACGCAGCCAAACGGCTGTCGAGTACCATCTCTCGCAGTACTCGCGCAGGTAAACCTGATACCCACGGAGCAAGAAGGTCGCGCAAATTACGATCTGCCACCTGTTCCCTCGCCTTGATTAATTACAAATTCACTTTTCTCGCCCGTTGCCAGCGCATCCGGCTCGATGTTCATGGTGCGCAGTACGCCGCCCATGATGGCACCGAAGACCGGCGCGGAAACGGCGCCACCGTAGTATTTACCCGCCTGTGGATCGTTGATGACCACCACCAGCGCAAAACGCGGATTACTCGCAGGCGCAACGCCTGCGGTGTATGCAATGTATTTATTGATGTAGCGGCCGTCCGGACCGACTTTTTTCGCCGTACCGGTTTTGATCGCGATGCGATAGCCTTTGATCGCCGCCTTCACGCCGCCGCCGCCGGGCAGCGCCACGCTTTCCATCATGTGAACGACGGTACGGACGATCGATTCCGGGAAGACGCGCTCACCGGGAACCGGGGGATCAACTTTGGTGATTGAGAGCGGGCGATAGACGCCATAGCTGCCAATCGTTGCATAGACTCGCGCCAACTGTAACGGTGTTACCATTAGCCCGTAGCCGAAAGAGAAGGTGGCCCTCTCTATGTCAGACCACCGTTGTTTTTGAGGATATAAGCCACTGCGTTCTCCGACCAACCCCAAATTGGTCGCTTTTCCCAGCCCAAAACGTGAGTAAGTTTCTACTAACGCTGAGGACGGCATCGCTAACGCCAGCTTAGAAACGCCGACGTTACTCGACTTCTGTAAAACCCCGGTGAGGGTCAATTCGCTGTAACGCGCCACGTCTTTGATTTCGTGACCGTTAATTCGGTAAGGAATGGTGTTGAGCACGGTATTTTCATTGACGATGCCGCGCTGCAGGGCCGTCATCACCACCATCGGTTTGACCGTTGAACCCGGCTCGAAGACGTCAGTGATCGAACGGTTACGCATGGCGTCTTTGGCCGTTCCGGCAAAATTGTTCGGGTTGTAGGACGGGCTGCTGGCCATCGCCAGCACTTCGCCAGTGCTGACATCCACCAGTACCGCACTGCCGGATTCCGCTTTGTTAAAGGCCACGGCGTTATTCAGCTCACGATACACCAGCGCCTGCAGACGTTCGTCGATGCTCAGCGCCAGGTTGTGCGCCGCCTGGCTATCCGTTGAAGAGATATCTTCAATTACGCGGCCGTAGCGGTCTTTACGCACCACGCGCTCGCCCGGTTGACCGGTCAGCCACTTATCGAAGCTCTTCTCTACGCCTTCAATACCCTGGCTGTCGACGTTGGTAAAGCCGATCAGGTGGGCAGTCACTTCCCCGGATGGGTAGTAGCGACGTGACTCTTCACGCAGGTGAATGCCGGGCAACTTCAGTTTTTTGATGTAGTCGGCCATGTCAGGGTTAACCTGACGCGCAAGATAGATAAAGCGCCCTTTCGGGTTGGCATTCACGCGCGCCGCCAGCTGATCGAGCGGCATTTTCAGCGCGTCTGACAGCGCTTTCCAGCGGTTATCCAGCGAGATCCCACCGGCGTCATGCAGCTCTTTAGGATCCGCCCAGATCGCTTTTACCGGCACGCTGACCGCCAGCGGACGACCCGAGCGGTCGGTGATCAGCCCGCGCGAGGTGGAGACTTCCTGAACGCGCAGGGAGCGCATATCACCCTGACGCACCAGCATGTCGGGCGCAATGATCTGCAGCCACGCCACGCGTCCCAGCAGGAAACCCAGCGCCAGTAAAATGCAGCCGCACAGCAACGCAAAACGCCAGCTGATAAAGCTGGCCTGTTCTTCCTGACGTTTTGGTTTTAGCGCCTTCGCCGCCGATTTCATGCGTCGCGTTTTTCCTTATTTTTGTACTACGATATTTTCCTGAGAAGGATCAACATGCTGCATCTGCAGCTTTTCCGTTGCGATCCGTTCAACCCGGCTATGATCGCCGAGCGCATTTTCTTCGAGGATCAGATTTCGCCACTCGATATCCAGCGCATCACGCTCCAGCACCAGCTGTTCGCGCTGCGCCGTTAACAAACGGGTATGGTGAGCGGTGGTCACGACCGTGACCGCCGACACAATGATGCAAATAAACAGGCACAGTGGCAGCTTGCCGAAACGCAACAGATCGTCCCAGATGACGCCGGGCAAGGCATGACGCTCGTTGCTGCTAAGCGAATCTTTAACCTTGCTGAAGGTATCTGCCACCTTGCCAATCATGCGCTCGTCCTTTCTGCAATACGCAGCACGGAACTACGGGCGCGTGGGTTCTCTTCCACTTCTGCTTCGCCCGGCATTAATTTGCCCAATGCGCGCAGCTGACGACCACCCAGCTTTTTGAGCTGCTCTTCCGTCATCGGTAAGCCGGCCGGAACCTGTGGGCCGCGGCTTTGCTCGCGCATAAAGCGCTTCACGATGCGATCTTCCAGCGAGTGGAAGCTGATAATCGACAGGCGACCACCCGGGGCAAGCACGCCAAGCGAACTCTTCAGCGCCTGCTCAATCTCATCCAGCTCGCTGTTCACCCAGATGCGAACGGCCTGGAAGGTGCGGGTGGCGGGATGTTTGTATTTGTCCTTCACCGGGGTTGCCGCGGCGATCACTTCCGCCAGCTCTTTGGTGCGGGTCATCGGCTCAATGCGGTTGCGCTCAACGATGGCACGAGCAATACGCTTGCCAAAACGCTCTTCGCCAAAGGTTTTGATCACCCAGGCGATATCGGCTTCATCGGCGGTTTGCAGCCACTCGGCGGCAGACTGGCCGCGCGTTGGATCCATGCGCATGTCCAGTGGACCATCGCGCATAAAGGAGAAACCGCGTTCAGCATCGTCAAGCTGTGGTGAGGAGACGCCAAGATCGAGAAGAATACCGTCGATCTTGCCGGTTAAACCGCGCTCGCCGACGTAATCAGCCAACGCGGAGAAAGGACCGTGAACGATGGAAAAGCGTGGGTCATCGATGGTTTTTGCCACCTCAATCGCCTGTGGATCGCGATCGATTGCCAGCAAACGGCCTTCCGCTCCCAGTTGGGAGAGGATCAATCGTGAGTGACCACCCCGGCCAAAAGTGCCATCAATATAGATGCCATCAGGACGAATATTCAGGCCATTGACGGCCTCATCCAGTAGCACCGTCGTATGTTTATAATTTTCCATCATATTTATAGAGACAAATCCTGCAATCGTTCCGACAATGTCGCGGAATCAGACTGCTCTGCGTCGATATCTTCCTTGACCCGTTGATACCAGGCCGTTTCATCCCACAGTTCAAATTTATTGAACTGTCCGACCAGCATCACTTCTTTTGTCAGACCGGCATGTTGCCGCAGCACAGGCGCAATCAACAGACGCCCCGCGCTATCCATCTGACATTCACTGGCATGACCCAATAACAGCCGCTGCACGCGGCGTTCCTGCGGGTTCATGCTCGACAGTCGAGACAGCTTTTGCTCAATGATTTCCCATTCAGGCAAGGGGTAAAGCAGCAGGCAGGCGTGGTTGATGTCAATGGTGCAGACCATTTGACCAGAAGCGCTCTCGTTCAGCCGATCGCGATATCGTGTTGGGACCGATAAACGCCCTTTGCTGTCGAGATTGACTAACGTCGCTCCACGGAACATGCCAGTCTCACCCCTCCTCACCACTTTTACCCACAAATTCCCACTTAAGGGAGTTTACGGAGCGATGGAAAAGCTTGTCAAGCCAGGACTTCCGCGACATCAGTCTAAATGTTACTGATTTACGAACGGAAGTTAATCAGGCTATTAACCGTACAACTGGCGAGGCAAAATTAACGTGATGAATATTTGCGAGAAAAAACTCAGATATGCATACCAGCGTTAAAAATCACTCATCTCATCGCAACGAAATATAAAGTGTCAGTTTGCGACGCGGGCGGCATTTTAAGCCATATTCTCAGGGGATAACAGCGCCAGATTCAACGCGGGTGCCATGCCGGTGGCGCGTAAACAGAGAGTGGGATAGTGCAAGGAAAAAAATGGCTGATAATTCAGCAATAGCGATCGGTTATGTAACAAAATAATACAATTGATGTCATCTATGGCAATTAAATAAACATGAAAAGAAGTTTTAAATAGCCAGGGGAAATAAAAAGCATAGCAGGCGATGTGTTTTAGAGAATTATCTTAAAAATAATAAGGGAATTCTTGCGCATAGTAATGGCAATAAATACAGGGCAGCTTTCACTGCCCTGCTACCCTTACGTACGGCTTAATATGCCACGACGGTAGAGATTACGACGGATGCGCGTTAGCCCTGGTTTAGGCTTACGCGGCTCATCGAGGCTCGCCAGAACGATCTCCAGCACCCGTTCTGCCACGTCGCGATGACGCTGGGCAACGGCCAGCACCGGACACTGCAGGAAGTCGAGCAGCTCGTGATCGCCGAAGGTCGCAATCGCCAGATCCGAAGGCAGCTTGCCCTCGCGGCGCAACGTCACATCCATCACCCCCTGCAGAAGCGCAAAAGAGGTGGTGAACAGCGCCTGCGGCATCGGATGGGTTTCCAGCCACTTCTCAAAAAGCTGCGCCGAGGCTTCACGCTCGTAGCTGTTGGCATAGAGGAAATCCACTTCGCGGGGATCGTCTTTCCATGCGGTGCGGAACCCTTGCTCGCGCAGGAAGCTCACGGAAAGCTCAGGTAAGGCGCCCAGATAGAGGACGTTTTCCGCCGGGAAGGTCCGCAGCTCCGCCGCCAGCATCTCGGCATCATCCTGATCGGCACCCACTACGCTTGTAAAATGTTCGCGGTCTAATGCACGGTCGAGGGCGACAATAGGGAAGGAATCATTGGCCCAGCGCTGGTAGAACGGATGCTCCGGGGGAAGTGAAGTTGAAACGATAATGGCATCGACCTGACGCTGCAGCAGGTGCTCAATACAACGCATTTCATTATCGGGCTGATCTTCCGAACAGGCGATCAACAGTTGATAGCCGCGCTGACGCGCCTGGCGCTCAAGGTAGTTTGCGATCCGGGTGTAACTGGTGTTTTCCAGATCCGGGATCACCAGGCCGATCGAACGGGTGCGGCCGGCGCGTAAACCTGCCGCGACAGCATTCGGATGGTAGTTATGTTCACGAACCACGGCCATCACTTTCTCAACGGTCTTGTCGCTGACCCGATACTGCTTCGCTTTACCGTTAATCACATAGCTTGCCGTTGTTCGCGACACGCCGGCGAGCCTGGCGATTTCATCCAGTTTCACAATTGCCCCTTAAAAAGTATAAAAGAGTCCATGACCTTGTCAGGGTTAAGACTAAATCTTGTAACATCTAAGCGCAGAATAGTCTGTGCGGCAACCGCTTTTGTCCGTACAACGGCATCGGTGCGCAAAAAAAAGCCCGGTTAATCGCACCGGGCAATAGAGAGGCGAACTTTTTATCCTTAACGCATCACTTTGTCACCGCGAGAGAGCCCCACGACGCCAGAACGCGCCACTTCAACAATTTTTGCCACATCCCGCACCGAGGCAAGGAAGGCATCCAGCTTATCGCTGGTACCGGCAAGCTGAACGGTGTAGATAGACGGGGTGACATCGATGATCTGCCCACGGAAAATATCCGCGTTGCGTTTCACCTCTTCACGCCCGTAGCCGGTGGCCTGAATTTTCACCAGCATGATCTCGCGCTCAACGTAGGCCCCCTGCCCCAGCTCGCTGACGCGTAAGACATCCACCAGCTTATGCAGCTGCTTTTCGATCTGCTCCAGCACCTTGGCATCACCCACCGTCTGAATGGTCATGCGGGAAAGCGTTGGATCGTCCGTCGGAGCAACCGTCAGGCTTTCGATGTTATAGCCGCGCTGTGCAAAGAGCCCAATCACGCGAGACAGCGCCCCGGACTCGTTTTCCAGTAATACAGATAATATCCGGCGCATATCAGGTTCTCTCCGTTTTGCTTAACCACATTTCATCCATACCGCCGCCGCGAATATGCATCGGATAAACATGTTCAGTGCCATCCACAACCACATCGACAAAGACCAGACGGTTATTTTTAACGTGCTCAAGGGCTTCGCTGAGCTTCGCTTCCAGCTCTGCCGGATTGCTGATGCGCATACCTATGTGGCCGTAAGCTTCTGCCAGACGGACAAAATCAGGCAACGAGTTCATGTAAGACTGCGAATGACGACCGGAATAGATCATGTCCTGCCACTGCTTCACCATGCCCAGATAGCCGTTATTCAGGTTGAGCACCAGCACCGGCAGCTCATACTGCAGCGCGGTGGAGAGCTCCTGGATGTTCATCTGGATACTGCCATCGCCGGTCACGCAGACCACCGTCTCTTCCGGTAACGCCAGCTTAACGCCCAGCGCGGCAGGCAGGCCAAAGCCCATGGTGCCGAGGCCGCCGGAGTTGATCCAGCGACGCGGCTTATCAAACGGGTAATAGAGCGCGGCGAACATCTGGTGCTGGCCGACGTCAGACGTAACGTAAGCCTCGCCTTTGGTCAGCCGCCAGATGGTTTCAATCACCGCCTGCGGTTTGATGTTCTCGCTTTGGGTGTCGTACTTCAGACACTGACGCGCACGCCACTGCTCAATTTGCAGCCACCAGTCACGAATATCATCGAGCGGCTGGACATAGTTTTCCTGCGCCAGCAGCTCCAGCATCTGATCCAGAACCTGACGTGCGTCGCCCACAATTGGCACATCCGCCGGAACGGTTTTGGAAATAGAGGTAGGATCGATGTCGATGTGCAGCACCGTGGCATTGGGGCAGTATTTCGCCAGGTTATTGGTAGTGCGATCGTCAAAGCGCACCCCCACGGCAAAGATGACATCGGAATTGTGCATCGTCATGTTAGCTTCATACGTGCCATGCATGCCGAGCATACCAAGCGCCTGGCGATGCGTGGCCGGGAACGCCCCGAGTCCCATTAATGAAGAGGCTACCGGCAGATTCAGCTTTTCGATAAGCGTCCGCAGCTGTGTTTCACACTGGGCATTGACCGCTCCGCCGCCAACGTACACCACCGGCTTTTTGGCCGTCGCCAGGGTTTGCAGGGCGCGCTTAATCTGGCCCTTGTGCCCCTGAGTGGTTGGGTTATAAGAACGCATGCTGACCGACTCTGGCCAGACATAAGGCAATTTGTTTGCCGGATTCAGAATATCTTTGGGAAGGTCAACCACCACCGGCCCCGGACGTCCGCTGGCCGCCAGCCAGAAGGCCTTTTTCAGCACGCCCGGAATATCTTCCGTCTGCTTGACCAGGAAACTGTGTTTCACCACCGGACGCGAGATGCCAACCATGTCGCACTCCTGAAAGGCATCGTAGCCAATCAGCGAGGTCGCAACCTGACCGGAGAGCACCACCATCGGGATGGAATCCATATAGGCCGTGGCGATACCGGTAATAGCGTTGGTCGCGCCAGGACCGGATGTCACCAGCACAACGCCCACCTCACCTGTCGCACGCGCCAGTCCGTCGGCCATATGCACGGCAGCTTGCTCATGACGCACCAGGACGTGATCGATACCGCCAACGGTATGTAGTGCGTCGTAAATATCGAGGACCGCGCCCCCAGGGTAACCGAACACTTGCTTCACGCCCTGATCGATTAACGATCGGACGACCATTTCGGCGCCAGACAACATCTCCATGATTTGCCTCCAGGCTTATCGTTTCAGACGGACAGGAGATCCAGGTTCTGAGCCGTCGTTTTTGTCAGGGTTACCCCTGGCGATTTTTATTGTGCAGAGTGACAGTTACCATAACCGCTCGCCGGAAGGCAGGCAATTAGCAAACCTCGGCTGGCGCATAAACCAAAAAGAAGAAATAAGAGGTATTAATATTTGTTATGGATAAATCTACTACGATAACGAGGAGGAGTGAGCGTTCGTCATTTGAAAAGGGGGAGGCGCAGGAATTCATGCATTTTTACTGCCAGACAATAACAATAAAAAATTCACCAACAGAATAAAATTTCAGAAATAATCAGATAGTCAGGATAAATAACAATAACACTGAAATTTATCCTGACGGTGTTTATCGTCGGCAGACGCTGACCAGCAACTCCTCCATCCACTGATGGCCTTTATCGCGACCGGCTGCTTCATGCCATGAGAGATAGCAGGTACGCGAGTTAAGGTTCAGCGGCAGCGGCATAATTCGCAGGTTCAGCGACTCGGCAAACTCTTCAACCAGCCAGCGCGGGGCAATGGCGACCAGGTGGGTTTGCGAGACAATATTCAATACGCTGACCATCGCCATTCCCTGATAGGCCACACAGGCCTGCTTATCTGGCGTGTCGTACCATGGCTGGCTAAATGAAGCGTAGCGATCGAGGGCGACAACCGCATGCTGTTCGCGATAAATATCGCTTTCCAGCAACATACCATTCAGGCGCGGATGGGTTTTGCTGGTCACCAGCACCATTTCATCTCTGAATAACGGCACGCAGGAAAACTCCGGGCGACGAAACTCTTCGTAGCCAATAACAAACTCCGTTTCCTGATACCGCAGCTGATGTTCCGTATTCTGGTTAAGGGATGATTTGAAAACCAGCTGAATATTAGGTGCAACCTCCTCAACCTTATTATAAATAAGCGAGGTGAGATAATTATCCAGAGGGCTACAAACGCATAAATGGAAAATACGCTCGCTGCTGCTGGAGTCAAACCCCGATCCCGGCAGTTCATTCTGCACCAGCTGTAGCGCCTGGCGTACCGATGCAAACAGCTGATAGGCGCGGGCAGTAGGCTGAATACCGCGGCCATAACGAACAAATAATTCATCGTTAAACATGACCTTGAGTCTTGCGACAGCATTGCTGACAGCGGGCTGCGACATCCCCAGAGACTGGGCGGCGCGCGTAATATTTTGCTCCTGCATCACCGCATCAAAGACAGTTAAAAGGTTCAGATCCACCGTACGAAGTTGGGGTTTCGTCCCCTCTGACACAGGCGATTTTTCGCTACTTTCTTCAGACATATCCTGCTCCACTGTCACGCTGAACTCCCTTTTCTCGTGTGCAACAATAAATTTAAAAAATATGATTTATCACGCATATAAAACAAGCTAAAGAGAAATGTTACAAATTAGGAATATATAAATACCCGTCAGCAGTGACAGGACTAAGGCATAAGATAAGAGAACATGTTCAAAAAACAACAAAACATATCAATTAGTTTATATTGCGAATGAAACCATAGATCACACAAATAAACAACATGGCATTTCGTTAAGGTCCAATTAAGTACTAATGAAAGATTAACAGTAAAATAATTAAATTAATTAACATTTCATTATCGGGAAAATTACTTTCCCATCTTTCTCGACTGTCTCATCATGGTAACTTAATGAAAGTTAAAGAATTCAAAAGCCAGACTTATTGTTTCGAAAGTTTAAACAATTGCAATTAAATATATTTAAATAATTCCACCGTTAAATTCGCCGACATAAATCAGAAGAACAAAATTGTCTGACAGGGAAAAACCAGCACAATAAGCTAATTTCATTCTGACATGTCAGGGGAGCAAAGGGCCGTTTTCACATCTGAGGGGTTGACATCAAACTGCGTATCCAGTACCACTAAAAGCATATCTTATTTCTCTGGGGCATGACTCATGATTCACAGCACTCGTTTCACCGGTCTACTACTACTAAACGCATCCACTGTGCGCGGTAGACTGGCGGGCGAAATTCAGCGTTGAATCGTTCCCCCGGTTAAGACAAAAAACCCGCGCCACTGCGCGGGTTTTTTTATGCTCGTAGCAAGGCGCCCAAATTCAGACAAGGACCTAAACCATGAGCCAGCAAGTCATTATTTTCGATACGACCTTACGTGACGGTGAACAGGCATTACAGGCAAGCCTGAGCGTCAAAGAGAAATTGCAGATTGCTCTGGCCCTTGAACGTATGGGCGTAGACGTAATGGAAGTGGGCTTCCCGGTCTCTTCTCCAGGTGATTTTGAGTCCGTTCAGACCATCGCCCGCACCATTAAAAACAGCCGGGTCTGTGCGCTGGCTCGCTGCGTCGAGAAAGATATTGATGTCGCCGCGGAGTCGCTGAAAGTCGCCGAAGCCTTCCGTATTCATACCTTTATTGCCACCTCGCCGATGCATATCGCCACCAAGCTGCGCAGCACGCTGGATGAGGTGATCGAGCGCTCCATCTATATGGTAAAACGCGCCCGTAATTACACTGACGACGTTGAGTTCTCCTGTGAAGATGCAGGCCGTACGCCGATTGACGATCTGGCCCGTGTGGTTGAAGCGGCCATCCGTGCCGGTGCCACCACCATCAACATCCCTGATACCGTCGGCTACACCATGCCGTTCGAGTTCTCCAATATCATCACCGGCCTGTATGAGCGCGTGCCGAACATTGATAAAGCGATTATCTCTGTTCATACCCATGACGATTTAGGCCTGGCGGTGGGCAACGCCATTGCCGCGGTCCATGCCGGCGCACGTCAGGTTGAAGGCGCCATGAACGGTATCGGCGAGCGCGCCGGTAACTGTTCGCTGGAAGAAGTGATCATGGCGATCAAAGTGCGCAAAGACATCATGAATGTGCAGACCCGCATCAATCACCAGGAGATCTGGCGCACCAGCCAGACCGTCAGCCAGATCTGCAACATGCCGGTCCCGGCGAACAAAGCGATTGTTGGCACCGGTGCTTTCGCCCACTCCTCCGGTATCCACCAGGACGGCGTGCTGAAGAACCGTGAAAACTACGAAATCATGACCCCGGAATCTATCGGTCTGAATCAGGTGCAGTTGAACCTGACTTCCCGCTCTGGCCGTGCGGCGGTAAAACACCGCATGGAAGAGATGGGTTACAAAGATACCGACTACAACATGGATCATCTGTACGACGCCTTCCTGAAGCTGGCCGATAAGAAAGGTCAGGTCTTTGATTACGATCTGGAAGCGCTGGCGTTTATCAACAAGCAGCAGGAAGAGCCAGAGCATTTCCGTCTGGACTACTTCAGCGTGCAGTCGGGTTCAAGCGATATCGCCACCGCCTCCGTCAAGCTGGCCTGCGGTGAAGAGATTAAAGCCGAAGCGGCTAACGGCAACGGTCCGGTCGATGCTATCTACCAGGCCATTAACCGCGTCACCGATTACGACGTTGAGCTGGTCAAATATGACCTGACGGCGAAAGGCCAGGGCAAAAACGCGCTGGGTCAGGTCGACATCGTGGTCAACTATAACGGCCGTCGCTTCCACGGCGTGGGCCTGGCGACCGATATCGTCGAATCCTCCGCTAAAGCCATGGTTCACGTCCTGAACAATATCTGGCGCGCGCGGAAGTTGAAAAAGAGTTGCAACGCAAAGCTCAGAATAAAGAGAACAATAAGGAAACCGTGTAATGTCGAAGAATTACCATATTGCTGTGTTGCCGGGTGACGGAATTGGCCCGGAAGTTATGGCACAGGCGCTGAAGGTTCTGGAAGCTGTCCGCACCCGTTTTGCGATGAAAATTACAACCAGCCACTACGACGTGGGCGGTATCGCGATCGATAACCAGGGTACGCCGCTGCCGCAGGCAACGGTGACTGGCTGTGAGAATGCCGACGCGGTATTGTTCGGTTCCGTGGGTGGCCCGAAATGGGAACACCTGCCGCCGGCCGAGCAGCCAGAGCGCGGCGCACTGCTGCCATTACGTAAACACTTCAAGCTGTTCAGCAACCTGCGTCCGGCCAAACTGTATCAGGGTCTGGAAGAGTTCTGCCCGCTGCGCGCCGATATCGCCGCCAACGGCTTCGACATTCTGTGCGTCCGTGAACTGACCGGCGGCATCTACTTCGGTCAGCCGAAAGGCCGTGAAGGCAGCGGCCAGCACGAAAAAGCGTTTGATACCGAGGTGTATCACCGTTTTGAGATCGAACGTATCGCCCGGATCGCATTCGAATCCGCCCGCAAACGCGGCCATAAAGTGACTTCAATTGATAAAGCGAACGTGCTGCAATCTTCGATCCTGTGGCGCGAAATCGTCAACGAGATCGCTCAGGAGTACCCGGACGTTCAGCTGGCGCATATGTATATCGACAATGCCACTATGCAGCTGATTAAAGATCCGTCCCAGTTCGACGTACTGCTGTGCTCCAACCTGTTCGGCGACATTCTCTCCGACGAGTGCGCGATGATCACCGGCTCCATGGGGATGCTGCCGTCCGCCAGCCTGAACGAAGAAGGTTTTGGCCTGTACGAACCGGCAGGCGGCTCCGCACCGGACATCGCAGGCAAAAATATTGCTAACCCGATTGCGCAGATCCTCTCCCTGGCGCTGCTGCTGCGCTACAGCCTGAACGCTGACGACGCGGCAACGGCCATCGAAAACGCCATCAACCGCGCGCTGGAAGAAGGCATTCGCACCGGTGATTTGGCCCGTGGTGCGGCCGCAGTCGGTACTGATGAAATGGGTGATATCATCGCCCGCTATGTCGCTGAAGGGGTGTAATCATGGCGAAGACGTTGTACGAAAAATTGTTTGATGCGCACGTGGTCTTCGAAGCGCCGAACGAAACCCCGCTGCTCTATATCGACCGCCACCTGGTGCATGAAGTGACGTCCCCGCAGGCGTTTGATGGTCTGCGCGCGCACCATCGCCCGGTGCGTCAGCCTGGTAAAACCTTTGCGACGATGGACCATAACGTCTCGACGCAGACCAAAGACATTAACGCCTCCGGTGAGATGGCGCGAATTCAGATGCAGGAGCTGATCAAGAACTGTAAAGAGTTCGGCGTTGAGCTGTACGACCTCAATCACCCGTATCAGGGGATTGTCCACGTGATGGGCCCTGAGCAGGGCATCACCCTGCCGGGAATGACTATCGTCTGCGGCGACTCCCATACCGCGACCCACGGCGCGTTCGGCGCCCTGGCGTTCGGTATCGGCACCTCCGAAGTAGAACATGTGCTGGCGACTCAGACCCTGAAACAGGGCCGCGCGAAGACCATGAAAATTGAAGTCACCGGCGAGGCCGCCCCGGGCATCACCGCCAAAGACATCGTGCTGGCGATCATCGGTAAAACCGGTAGCGCAGGCGGTACCGGGCATGTGGTGGAGTTCTGCGGCAGCGCAATTCAGGCCCTGAGCATGGAAGGTCGTATGACCCTGTGCAACATGGCCATTGAAATGGGTGCGAAAGCCGGTCTGGTTGCGCCGGATGAAACCACTTTCGCCTATGTGAAAGATCGTCTGCATGCCCCTAAAGGCCAGCATTACGACGACGCGGTCGCATACTGGAAAACCCTGAAAACCGACGAAGGCGCAGTGTTCGACACCGTTGTCACCCTGCAGGCCGAAGCGATTGCGCCTCAGGTCACCTGGGGCACTAACCCGGGCCAGGTCATCTCCGTTAACGACAATATTCCTGACCCGGCCTCGTTCGCCGATCCGGTTGAGCGCGCCAGCGCAGAGAAAGCGCTGGCCTATATGGGTCTGAAACCGGGCGTGCCGCTGACCGACGTGAACATTGATAAAGTGTTTATTGGCTCCTGCACCAACTCGCGCATTGAAGATCTGCGCGCGGCGGCAGAAGTGGCAAAAGGCCGTAAAGTGGCACCGGGCGTACAGGCACTGGTGGTTCCTGGCTCCGGCCCGGTAAAAGCGCAGGCAGAAGCCGAAGGCCTGGACAAGATTTTCATCGAAGCAGGCTTCGAGTGGCGTCTGCCGGGTTGCTCCATGTGTCTGGCCATGAACAACGACCGCCTGAATCCGGGCGAGCGCTGCGCCTCCACCAGCAACCGTAACTTTGAAGGTCGTCAGGGGCGCGGTGGGCGCACACATCTGGTTAGCCCGGCGATGGCCGCGGCCGCCGCAGTGACCGGCCATTTCGCTGATATTCGCAGCCTGAAATAAGGAGACCATCATGGCAGAGAAATTTACCCAACATACTGGCCTGGTGGTCCCTCTGGACGCGGCTAACGTCGATACCGACGCCATCATTCCGAAGCAGTTTTTGCAGAAGGTGACCCGCACCGGTTTTGGTGCCCACCTGTTTAACGACTGGCGTTTTCTGGATGACAAAGGCGAAGTGCCAAATCCGGAGTTCGTGCTGAACTTCCCGGCATTTAAAGGGGCGTCGATCCTGCTGGCGCGGGAAAACTTTGGCTGCGGTTCATCGCGCGAGCATGCACCGTGGGCGCTGACCGATTACGGTTTCAAAGTGGTGATTGCGCCGAGCTTTGCCGACATCTTCTACGGCAACAGCTTCAACAACCAGCTCCTGCCGGTCACCTTAAGCGACGAGCAGGTCGATGAGCTGTTTACATTAGTGCAAAGCAACCCGGGCATCACCTTCGAAGTGGATCTGGAAGCGCAGGTGGTCAAAGCCGGGGAGAAAACCTATAGCTTTAACATCGACGCCTTCCGCCGCCACTGCATGATCAACGGTCTGGACAGCATCGGGCTGACCCTGCAGCACGAGGAGGCGATTTCCGCCTACGAGAACAAACAGCCAGCCTTTATGAGTTGAGTTAATGGCCCGCAATGCGGGCCATTAAAAAGGTGCCTGAGCCAATCATGCAACCTGGAAAAGCGGGGGAAAATTCCCCCGCCCTCGCCTTAACGTTTCACATCACAAGCCAACACTGCCGCCAGCTCTGTATGGTCCTGTCTGAATCGCAGCTCACACAGCGAGCCGCGAACCATCCAGGTGAAGATCAGTAACGTCATACAGATCATCAACAAACCTAACAGCAGAGTACGTTTTGGCATTCCAGCCTCCTTATTGCTTTCCAGCGATGAAGAGGCTAACCTCACAGGGTTCAGTTGTGTTGGTTGGGTAGCCTCACATCAATGTTAAGTTGAGTGGGGCTTTCTTCTGTCTACCCTTCCACCAATGCTTCAGGCAAACAGCCTCAAGCACCCGCGTGAACTCTATGCGTATTACGCTCTGCTGTCAGAATGGGCTTTCATTTCGTGAAGCCGCCTTCCAGAATTTCGCTCTCTTTCACCCGCCAGGTCAGCACCAGCGCCACCAGCGAAATCCCCGCAATAGCCAAGTAAACCGCAGAATGACCGTAGCTTTGCGCCAGCGCTCCCTGAACGATCCCCGCCAGAATCACGCCGGTTGAAATGCTATTGGTAAATAACGTCGTGGCAGAGCCCGCACGTCCCGGCATCAAATCCTGGAACCAGAGCATGCCGATCCCGGCGATGATGCCGATAAAGACCGCGTTAAACAGCTGCAGGGCGAGCAGCGCTTCACGGCTGTGAAACAGGATCAATCCCAGATAAAACAGCACACCCGCAGCTACCGCAACCACCATCATCCGGCGCTTGCCGAAATATTTCACGTAGTAGCCTGCAAGGATCATCGCCGGGATTTCCAGCCCGGCGGCGGTGCCCATTAAGATCCCGGCCAGCTTGTCCGGCAGGCCCAGATCGCTGCTGATCCACAGCGGCATGTCGATGATATACATGGTGTTGCAGGTCCACATCAGCGTGGAGGCGATAAACAGCCTGCGGACATTTTTGTTTTTCCAGCCGCTGACCTCGGTCACCGGCACGGCGGTCGCCGATTCCACCCGCGCAACGGAAGGCAGCGCGAAGGCAATCAGCCCCAGGCTGATGGCAAAAATGGCCGCCGCAATGGAGAACATGGCGGTAAAGCCGTAGTTAAGCGCCAGCATAAACGCCAGCGGCGGGCCGATAACCCACGCCAGCGAAAGCTGGGCACGCATCACCGAGCTGAACATCACCACTTCACGCGCGGAGCTGTCGGCATATTCCCGCGCCAGAGCAAACAGCTGCGGCATGGCGGTGTTGGCAAGTGAGGCCAGCAGCACGCCGCAGGTTAATAAGGTCAGATAATGACGGTTAAAGGCAAACAGCAGCGCGTTGCCAATCGCCATCGCGCAGCAAAAGAGGATTAGCTTGCGGCGATCGCCCTGGCTGTCGGAACGCTTCGCCAGCCAGAGGCTGACCAGGATCCCGGCGACGGCGTTGACGGTATAGAACAGTCCCACCCAGAAAGGTTGAGCGCCCACCTCGCGGCTCAGGAACAGACTCAGGGTCGGCGCCTGCAGTGCCCCGGCTACGCCCATCATAAAAGCCACCATTAAAAAAGCGGCATAAACACCGTTGAGACGGCGTCCCATCGTCATTAACCAGAGCATTCACTGTTCCCTTTAGCGCACGTGAAAACGAAAAAAGCCAGCAGATAATACCTGCTGGCGTGGTGATTGGCACCAATACTCAGTCACACATGATAGAAGCAATTCAGCGTTCCGAGGTCGACGTTGTCACCCCCCACTGCATCAGATCTTCCAGTATTTTCAGCCGCTGCTCTGCACACCGGCGGGCCAGCCAGGACACTCCCTTTGTCGCTGAGAAGTACTGTTGGTAAAACTGATTTGTGGCAGACCTCTTCATATTCACCTCCTCGCTTCATCGAAGAGAATTATTGGCTTAATATAGGGATTAATAAATTGCTGATTTTTTGTCAGGAGTTCCCCTTTTATGCCTTCTGGTCGTCTGCAACAACAATTCATCCGCCTGTGGCAGTGCTGTGACGGCCAGACCCGGGACACCACGCTCAGCGAGCTGGCCGATCTGCTCAGCTGTTCGCGTCGCCATATGCGGACCCTGCTTAACACCATGCAGCAGCAGGGATGGCTGAGCTGGGAAGCCGAAGCCGGGCGCGGCAAGCGTTCGCGCCTCACCTTCCTCTACACCGGCCTCGCGCTCCAGCAGCAGCGGGCGGAAGACCTGCTCGAGCAGGATCGCATCGAACAGCTGGTGCAGCTGGTGGGCGATAAAGCCGCGGTGCGCCAGATGCTGGTATCCCACCTCGGACGCAGCTTCCGCCAGGGCAAACACATCCTGCGCGTGCTCTACTATCGTCCGATGAAAAACCTGTTACCTGGCAGCGCATTACGGCGATCTGAAACCCACATGGCGCGGCAGATTTTTAGCGGCCTGACGCGCATAAATGAGGAAAATGGGGAACTGGAAGCTGACATTGCTCACCACTGGCAGCAGCTTTCCCCGCTGCACTGGCGATTTTTTTTACGGCCCGGCATCCATTTCCATCACGGACGCGAGCTGGAGATGGCCGACGTCATCGCCACGTTGCAGCGCGCCCGCGAATTGCCTCTTTACTCGCACATCAGTCGGATCCAGTCCCCCACCGCCTGGACTCTGGACATCCAGCTCTCTCAGCCCGACCGCTGGCTGCCGTGGCTGCTGGGGTATGTACCCTCGATGATCCTGCCGCGCGAGTGGGAAACCATGCCCAACTTTGCCGCCCATCCGGTGGGTACCGGGCCTTACGCCGTTTCCCGCAACAACAATAATCAGCTGAAGATCCGCGCCTTCGACGACTACTTTGGCTACCGGGCCTTGATTGACGAAGTGAACGTCTGGGTGTTGCCGGATCTCAACGAAGAGCTGAGCGTCGGCCTGACCCTCGAAGGGCCAACGGAGGGAGAAAAGGCGGTAGAGAGCCGCCTCGAAGAGGGGTGCTACTATCTGCTGTTCGATGCCCGCTCCCATCGCGGTGCCAGCGGCGAGGTGCGCCAGTGGATAAGCCGGATCCTCTCCCCTGCCAATCTGATCTATCAGGCCGAAGAGATGTACCAGTCCTACTGGTTCCCGGCGTATGGCCTGCTGCCGCGCTGGCACCATGCCCGCCCGGGACGCGGCGATAAACCGGCCGGGCTGGAGAGCATCACCCTGACCTTCTACCGTGAACATATTGAACACCGGGTGATCGCCAGAATGATGAGCGAACTGCTGGCCGCCGAGCAGGTGACGCTCAACATTCAGGAGGTCAGCTACGAGGAGTGGCATCGGGGAGAGATCGTAAGCGACATCTGGCTCAACAGCGTCAACTTCACCCTGCCGCTGGATTTCTCGCTGTTCTCCCATCTGTATGAGGTACCGCTTCTGCAAAACTGCATCGCGCGGGACTGGCAGCAGGACGCCGCCCAGTGGCGCGCCGGGGAGATGAATCTTGCGGTCTGGTGCCAGCAGCTGCTGGCCCAGCAGGCGATCGTCCCGCTGATCCACCACTGGCTGATGATCCAGGGGCAGCGCAGTATGCGCGGCTTACGCATGAATACGCTGGGCTGGTTTGACTTTAAATCGGCGTGGTTTGCGCCGCCGGAACCATAACACTTTCGTAATATTCACCAAATCATTACAATACCGCCGTTCTCAACGGGGTGCTGCGCGAAAGCGTGTGCTGAGAAAATACCCGTCGAACCTGATCCGGATAACGCCGGCGAAGGGATTTGAGGCTGTCGCTCAAAATCCTTTGCCACTCTCAAACGATGAGGTGCAAAGTGTTCAAAACTGTTCTTCCCCTGCTGGCGCTGGTTGCGCTGCCTGCCGTAGCCAGTCCTGTGCTGACGGTCTACACCTACGACTCTTTCGCTGCCGACTGGGGCCCTGGCCCGGCGGTCAAAAAAGCCTTTGAAGCCGACTGCAAGTGCGAGCTGAAGTTTGTGGCGCTGGAGGATGGCGTCTCGCTGCTGAACCGCCTGCGCATGGAAGGTAAAAACAGCAAAGCCGACGTGGTGCTGGGTCTGGATAACAACCTGCTGGAAGCGGCGACGCAGACCGGGCTGTTCGCCAAAAGCGGCGTGCCGACCGATGCGGTTAACGTCCCTGGCGGCTGGAAAAACGACACCTTTGTGCCCTTCGATTACGGCTACTTCGCCTTTGTCTATGACAAAAACAAGCTGAAAAACCCACCGAAAAGCCTGAAAGAGCTGGTTGAGAGCGATAAAAAATGGCGCGTGATCTACGAAGATCCGCGCACCAGCACCCCGGGGCTGGGTCTGCTGCTGTGGATGCAAAAAGTGTACGGCGACAAAACGCCGGAAGCCTGGCAGAAGCTGGCCGCTAAAACCGTCACCGTGACCAAAGGCTGGAGCGAAGCCTACGGTCTGTTCCTGAAAGGTGAGAGCGACCTGGTGCTGAGCTACACCACCTCTCCGGCGTATCACATTATTTCAGAGAAAAAAGAGAACTACGCCGCCGCGGACTTTGCCGAAGGCCACTATCTGCAGGTGGAAGTCGCCGCCCGTACTGCCGCCAGCAAACAGCCGGAACTGGCTGAGAAGTTCCTGAAATTTATGGTCTCCCCGTCGTTCCAGAATGCCATCCCGACCGGCAACTGGATGTACCCGGTGACCAACGTGACGTTACCGGCCGGTTTTGACACCCTGGTGAAACCGCAAACCACGCTGGAATTTACCCCACAGGAAGTGGCCGGGAAACGTGCTGCCTGGATCGGTGAATGGCAACGCGCCGTCAGCCGCTAATCGCCGGCTGGTTACTCCCGGGGCTGCTGGCCGCCATCCTGATGGTGGCCGTCGCCCTGGGTGCCTTTCTGGCGCTGTGGTTTAACGCGCCAGCCACCGACGTCGCGGCGCTGTTGCACGACAGCTATCTGTGGCATGTTATCCGCTTCTCTTTCTGGCAGGCGTTTCTCTCCGCCCTACTCTCGGTTACCCCCGCCATATTTCTTGCCCGCGCTCTCTACCGGCGACGGTTTCCGGGCAGGCAGGCGCTGCTGCGCCTGTGCGCCATGACCCTGATCCTGCCGGTGCTGGTGGCGATATTTGGCATTCTCAGCGTCTACGGACGTCAGGGCTGGCTGGCCGCCCTGTGTCAGGCGCTCGGACTTGAGTGGACCTTCTCGCCCTATGGCCTGCAGGGGATCCTGCTGGCGCACGTCTTTTTCAACATGCCGATGGCCACGCGTCTGCTGCTGCAGGCACTGGAGAATATCCCCGGCGAGCAGCGCCAGCTTGCGGCCCAGCTCGGGATGCGCGGCTGGTCATTTTTCCGCTTCGTTGAGTGGCCCTGGCTGCGCCGTCAGATCCCGCCGGTTGCGGCGCTGATCTTTATGCTCTGCTTCGCCAGCTTCGCCACCGTGCTCTCACTCGGCGGCGGCCCGCAGGCCACCACCATTGAGCTCGCTATCTATCAGGCCCTGAGCTACGACTACGATCCGGGCCGCGCGGCACTGCTTGCCATCGTGCAGATGGTCTGCTGTCTGGGGCTGGTGATGCTGAGCCAGCGGCTGGGAAAAGCCATCCCCGTCGGCAGTAACCAGCTCGCGGGCTGGCGCGATCCGCAGGACAACCTGCGTAGCCGTCTGACCGATGGCCTGCTGATCGCCCTGGCGCTACTGCTGCTGATCCCGCCGCTGCTGGCGGTGGTGGTCGACGGTCTGAATCTCAACCTGCTGTCGGTGCTGCAACAGCCGGTCCTCTGGCAGGCGCTGGGCACCTCACTGCGCATTGCGCTGGGTGCCGGGCTGCTCTGCGTGCTGCTGACCATGATGCTGCTGTGGACCAGCCGGGAGCTGTATGCCCGCCAGGCGTTCGTAGCCGGACAGGCGCTGGATCTCAGCGGCATGCTGATCCTGGCGATGCCCGGCATCGTGCTGGCGAGCGGTTTTTCCTGTTGTTCAACAGCACTGTCGGCCTGCCTGAATCGGCCGATGGCATAGTCATCTTTACCAACGCCCTGATGGCGATCCCCTACGCGCTGAAAGTGCTGGAAAACCCGATGCGCGATCTCAGCGCTCGCTATACCCTGCTCTGCGACTCCCTGGGGATGCACGGCTGGCAGCGGCTGAAGGTGGTGGAGCTGCGCGCCCTGAAACGCCCGCTGGCCCAGGCGCTGGCCTTTGCCTGCGTGCTGTCTATCGGTGATTTCGGCGTGGTGGCGCTCTTTGGCAACGATGATTTCCGCACCCTGCCGTTCTGGCTTTACCAGCAAATTGGCTCGTATCGCAGCCAGGACGGTGCCGTCACGGCGCTGCTGCTGCTCTTGCTATGCTTTGCGTTATTTACCGTAATTGAAAAACTTCCGGGGCGTGATGTTAAAACTGACTGATGTAACCTGGCTTTATCAGCACCTGCCGATGCGCTTTACCCTGTCCGTGGGCCAGGGCGAACTTATCGCCGTGCTCGGCCCCAGCGGCGCGGGGAAAAGCACGCTCCTCAACCTGATCGCCGGTTTTCTGCAACCGGCCAACGGCAGCATCACGATTAACGGCCATGACCATACCCGCACGCCGCCGTCACAGCGCCCGGTGTCGATGCTGTTCCAGGAAAACAATCTTTTCACTCATCTGACCGTGCGTCAGAACATTGGCCTCGGCATGCATCCGTGCCTGAAGCTGAACGCTGCCCAGCAGCAGAAGCTAAGCGACATTGCGCTTCAGATGGGGATAGACGATCTGCTGGAACGCCTGCCGGGCGAGCTCTCGGGTGGTCAGCGCCAGCGTGTGGCCCTTGCGCGCTGTCTGGTGCGCGAACAGCCCATCCTGCTGCTGGATGAGCCCTTTTCGGCCCTCGATCCCGCGTTACGTCAGGAGATGCTGTTGCTGGTCAAAGAGGTGTGCGAGCGTCAGCAGCTGACGATGTTGATGGTGTCGCACAGCGTGGAAGATGCGGTCAGGATCGCCCGACGGTCGGTGGTGATTGCCGATGGCCGTATCGCCTGGGATGGCGATACGGAACAGCTGGCAAGTGGAAAAGCGAGCGCGTCGCGCCTGCTGGGGATCCACTGACAAGGGTCAGCGGCTGACCACCTTCAATAAGATCTCGCCGTAGACCGGCATCAGCGGGTGGCGAATCAGCATCACCAGCGCTGCCACCGCTATGCCCAGGGTGACGGGCGCAAGCCAGAACAGGCGTCCACGCGGCAGATAATCGCTCAGGCGATCCGACGCCGCCTTTCCGCTGCGCCACAGCCGCCAGCAGAGCCAGGCCGCCAGCCACAGCAGCAGCGCGGTTGCCAGCAACAGCCATTTAAAGCCCCCGCTCTGCACATCGGCAGGAATATCAATTGCTGCCCCGGCCAGAATGCCCGGCAGGAAGTAAAACGGCGGCCACAACAGGCAGCCAATCAGGTTCGGCACGATAAATTTCGACACCGGCAGATCGAGCATCCCCGCCACCATTGGCACCAGCGGACGCGTCGGGCCCACAAAGCGGCCCACCAGAATGGTAAACATGCTGTGTTGATGCAGGGCATGCTCGGTTTTATCGAGCAGCGCTTTGTTTTTCTTCATAAATGACCAGCGGTGCAGCGGCTTTTTGAAGCGCCAGCCCAGCCAGAATGAGATCCAGTCCCCCAGCAGGCAACCGACGATCCCCGCCAGCCACGCCTCCCAGAAGTTAACCTCGCCGCTGCCAATCAGCGCGCCGAGCCCGGCCATTAGCACCGTGCCGGGCAGGATCAGTCCGACCAGCGCCAGGGATTCCAGAAAGGCCACTAACGCCACGGCGATGAGCGAATAGGTAACGGACTGAGTAATAAAATGTTCCAGCAATGCCTGCATAACAGTTCCGGTCAGGTGACGAAGCAGGGATTCTGCGAACAGAGGCCTGCTGCGTCAAGACAACAATTGTCTGAATAGTTTACCGGGTGTGAGCAGGATCGAGTGATCTTGTTTAGTTTTATTTACCTTTTATTCACACCCCGCGCGGAATTCGCTCGGGCTGGCCCCGGTGCATTTTTTAAAGACCCGGGAAAAGTAGAGCTGATCCTCAAAGCCCACGTTGCGCCCGACGGTGGCAATCGGCATGCGGGTCGTGCTGAGCAGCAGCTTGGCCTGGCTGATACGCTGATCTTCGCGCCAGCTCAGCACGCTCACCCCCAGCTGCTGCCGGAACAGGTGAGACAGCCGCGACGGCGACAGGCAAACATGCTGGGCGACGCTGGCGATATCGAACTGGCTGTCCGCCAGATGATCGCTAATGTACTGACAGGCTTCGCGCACCCGGTGATCCAGCGGTGGGTTCAGCGATTCGTTGATCGCCTCCATCCGGCGCAGCAGGAGCTGTTCCAGCAGATTGATGGCCAGCAGCTCGGCATAGCGTCCCCCGGCCTGTCCGGCCTCGATGATCTGGGCGAACAGTTCACGAAACTGCGGCTGATGGGCTTCATCCGGGCGGTAGAAGCCGGTATGGGCAAACATCGACGGCCAGGCCAGCCACTCCTGCCAGTAGGCGCGGGGGCGAAAGTAGACCCACTGGTGATACCACTCCCGGGCATCGGGATGACGGCCGTAGTGGTGAATTTCACCCGGCGGAAAGAGCAAAATATCCCCCGGACGGCAGACAAAGGTTTGCTCGCCATTCTTGATGACCCCCTCTCCGCGCACGGTCAGGTTAAGGATATAGCCCTTCATCCCCAGCGGTCGATCAACGTAAAAATCGAGATAGCCTTCCGCCTCAATGGGCGTCAGTCCTGCAACCAGATGCGCGTTAAACGAGTAGCCCGGCAGCAGGGGATCACTTTGCGTTTCAGCCATATTTTCAGTACTCCTGGCAGTCCTGAAGGAAACCATTTGTCCATATCATCAAAAGCGGCATAAAAACGGGGCGCTCAAAGATCCAAAAGGCATCAGCCCGTTTTTAGGTCCGCCATCATCACGCTTCCGTTGCGATTTATCCGTAACATCGGGCGGGTCGGCGGTAACAAAAGTGTCTATAACCACGGCAGAAATGTCCACATTGATTATTTGCACGGCGTCACACTTTCTCATGTCACAGCAAAATCATCCATAAGATTAGCGGATCCTGCCTGACGATTTTTCCCCTCACTCTCTAATGTTCATTCATATCTGTTTTTTGATGGAGCAACACCATGGCAATTGCGATTGGCCTCGATTTTGGCAGTGACTCAGTACGCGCCCTGGCAGTGGAGTGCACAACGGGTCAGGAGATAGCGACCAGCGTCGAGTGGTATCCGCGCTGGCAAGAGGGGCGCTATTGCGATGCGCCGAACAATCAGTTCCGCCATCACCCGCGTGACTATATCGAGTCGATGGAAGCGGCGATCAAAACCGTGCTGGCAGAGTTAAGCGAAGCGCAGCGCGCTCAGATCGTCGGGATTGGCGTGGACAGTACCGGTTCAACCCCGGCACCGATTGACGCCGACGGCCACGTCCTGGCGCTGCAGCCGGCGTTCGCCGATAACCCGAACGCCATGTTCGTGCTGTGGAAAGACCATACCGCGGTAGAAGAAGCCGAAGCCATCACCCGTTTGTGCCATCAGCCCGGCAAAAACGACTACTCCCGCTACATTGGCGGCATTTACTCCAGCGAGTGGTTCTGGGCGAAAATCCTGCACGTTACCCGTCAGGATCCGCAGGTGGCGCAAGCGGCTGTGTCGTGGATTGAGCTGTGCGACTGGGTTCCGGCCCTGCTCTCCGGCACCACCCGCCCGCAGGATATCCGTCGCGGTCGCTGCAGCGCCGGGCATAAATCCCTCTGGCATGAGAGCTGGGGTGGCCTGCCGCCTGCCGCCTTCTTTGACGAACTCGATCCGATTATCAACCAGAGCCTGGACTACCCCCTGTTTACCGATACCTGGACTGCGGATATCCCGGTCGGCACGCTGTGCGCCGAGTGGGCGCAACGTCTGGGTCTGCCGCAGACCGTTGCCATCTCCGGCGGCGCCTTCGACTGCCACATGGGCGCGGTTGGCGCGGGGGCTCAGCCCAACACGCTGGTGAAAGTAATCGGCACCTCTACCTGCGACATCCTGACGGCGGATAAAGCCAGCGTCGGCGATCGCGCGGTGAAAGGTATCTGCGGCCAGGTCGATGGCAGCGTGGTGCCTGATTTTATCGGCCTGGAAGCGGGTCAGTCCGCCTTCGGCGACATCTACGCCTGGTTTGGCCGCGTGCTGGGCTGGCCGCTGGACCAGTTGGCGGCTGCGCATCCGGAACTGAAAACCCAGATTGCAGAGAGCAAAAAACAGCTGCTGCCGCAGCTGACTGAAGCCTGGGCGAAAAATCCTTCTCTTGATCATCTCCCGGTGGTTCTCGACTGGTTTAACGGCCGCCGTACGCCGAATGCCAACCAGCGCCTGAAAGGGGTGATTACCGACCTCAACCTCGCCACCGACGCTCCGGCGCTGTTTGGCGGGCTGGTGGCCGCCACCGCTTTCGGCGCGCGCGCCATTATGGAGTGCTTTACCGAACAGGGGATCGCCGTTAACGAAGTGATGGCCCTGGGCGGTATCGCCCGTAAAAACCCGGTGATTATGCAGGCCTGCTGCGACGTGCTGAACCGTCCGCTGCAGATTGTCGCCTCGGATCAGTGCTGTGCCCTGGGCGCGGCGATCTTCGCCGCAGTGGCGGCAGGCGTGCACGCCGATATCCCGACGGCCCAGCAGCATATGGCGAGCAAGGTGGAAAGCACCCTGCAGCCGCGCGCGCAGCAGGCGCAACGTTTTGAACAGCTTTATCAGCGCTACCAGCAGTGGGCGAAGAGCGCTGAGCAGCACTATCTCCCTGTCGCCGCCCCGGTTAAGAGCATCCCGGAATCCACGGCAACCCTGACACATTAAGGACACGATAATGACGATTTTTAATAATTATGAAGTGTGGTTTGTGATTGGTAGCCAGCATCTTTACGGGCCGGAAGCCCTGCGCCAGGTAACACAGCATGCAGAACATGTGGTCAATGCCCTGAATGCGGAAGCAAAACTGCCGTGCAAGCTGGTGCTTAAACCGCTGGGGACCTCCCCGGATGAAATCACCCACATCTGTCGCGACGCCAACTACGATGATAAATGCGCGGGCCTGGTGGTGTGGCTGCACACCTTCTCCCCGGCCAAGATGTGGATCAACGGTCTTTCCATCCTCAACAAACCGCTGCTGCAGTTCCATACCCAGTTCAACGCGGCGCTGCCGTGGGACAGCATCGACATGGACTTTATGAACCTGAACCAGACCGCACACGGCGGCCGTGAGTTCGGCTTCATCGGCGCGCGTATGCGCCAGCAGCACGCGGTGGTAACCGGCCACTGGCAGGACAAACAGGCTCATCAACGCATCGGTTCCTGGATGCGCCAGGCAGTATCGAAACAGGATACCCGTCAGCTGAAAGTGGTGCGCTTCGGCGACAACATGCGCGAAGTGGCGGTGACCGACGGCGATAAAGTGGCTGCGCAGATTAAGTTTGGTTTTTCCGTCAACACCTGGGCGGTGGGCGATCTGGTGCAGGTCGTCAATGAAATCAGCGACGGCGACGTTAATGCGCTGGTGGATGAGTACGAAAGCAGCTATCGCCTGACGGCGGCGGCACAGGTTAACGGGGATAAGCGCCAGAACGTGCTGGATGCGGCCCGTATTGAGCTGGGGATGAAGCGCTTCCTGGAACAGGGTGGCTTCCATGCGTTCACCACCACCTTCGAAGATCTGCACGGCCTCAAGCAGCTGCCGGGCCTGGCGGTACAACGTCTGATGCAGCAGGGCTACGGCTTTGCCGGTGAAGGCGACTGGAAAACTGCCGCTCTGCTACGCATCATGAAAGTGATGTCGACCGGTCTGCAGGGCGGCACCTCCTTTATGGAGGATTACACCTACCACTTTGAGAACGGCAACGATCTGGTGCTGGGCTCGCACATGCTGGAAGTCTGCCCGTCGATCGCCGTGGATGAAAAACCGATCCTCGACGTTCAGCATCTTGGCATCGGCGGCAAAGCCGATCCGGCGCGTCTGATCTTCAACACCCGTACCGGCCCGGCGATTAACGCCAGCCTGATCGATCTGGGGGATCGTTTCCGCCTGCTGGTGAACTGCGTTGACGCCGTTGAAACCCCGCACTCCCTGCCGAAACTGCCGGTCGCCAACGCCCTGTGGAAAGCCCAGCCGGATCTGGCGACCGCGTCCGAAGCCTGGATCGTGGCGGGCGGCGCGCACCACACCGTCTTCAGCCATGCGCTGGATCTCAACGACATGCGTCAGTTCGCGGAGCTGCACGACATCGAACTGACGGTCATTGATAACGACACCCGTCTGCCGGCCTTTAAAGATGCGCTGCGCTGGAACGAAGTCTACTACGGTTCAAAACGTTAACAGGGGAACCTTTGGCCTGCCGCAGGGCGGGCCTTTTTTCCTGGAGGATACATGCTGGAAGATCTCAAACGTCAGGTGCTTGAAGCTAACCTGGCCCTGCCGGAACATAACCTCGTTACCCTGACCTGGGGCAACGTCAGTGCCGTCGACCGCGAAGCAGGCGTGTTCGTGATTAAACCGTCCGGCGTCGACTACCGGGTGATGACCGCCGACGACATGGTGGTGGTCAGTCTCGCCACCGGCGAAGTGGTGGAAGGGAAGAAAAAGCCCTCCTCCGATACGCCAACCCATCGCCTGCTCTATCAGGCTTTCCCGTCGATTGGCGGCATTGTTCACACCCACTCCCGTCATGCCACCATCTGGGCGCAGGCAGGGCAGCCAATCCCGGCGACCGGTACCACCCACGCCGACTACTTCTATGGCACCATCCCCTGCACCCGCAAGATGACCGATGCCGAGATCAACGGCGAGTATGAGTGGGAAACCGGTAACGTGATTGTCGAAACCTTTGAGAAACAGGGAATCGACGCCGCGCAGATGCCGGGGGTGCTGGTTCACTCTCACGGCCCGTTTGCCTGGGGTAAAAACGCCGAAGACGCAGTGCATAACGCCATTGTGCTGGAAGAGGTGGCCTATATGGGCATCTTCTGCCGTCAGCTGGCGCCGCAGTTGCCGGATATGCAGCAAACCCTGCTGGATAAACATTATCTGCGCAAGCACGGCGCGAAGGCGTATTACGGGCAGTAAAAATACCCCTCACCCTAACCCTCTCCCCAGAGGGGAGAGGGGACTGCACGGTGCGGTCTTTTCCCCCTCGCCCCTTTGGGGAGAGGGTCGGGGTGAGGGGATAACTGTATAAAACCCCAGCAATACACCCGCAACCAGGCTATAATCAGGCCTGGTTTTGTTTTATGAGAGAACGGCGTGGCGCAGGCGCAACAAGGCTTTTTACTCACCCGGCACTGGCGGGATACGCCCCAGGGTACCGAAGTTGAATTCTGGCTGGCGACCGATAACGGTCCGCTGAACGTCACCCTGCCTGCCCAGGAGTCCGTCGCGTTTATTCCTGAGCCTGACGTCGAAAAAGCCCGCCAGATGCTGCAGGCTGAAAACGGCTGGCGGCTGACTCCGCTTGAACTGAAAGATTTCCACCGCCGTCCGGTGTACGGCCTCTACTGCCGCGCCCATCGCCAGCTGATGCGCTATGAAAAACTGCTGCGCGAGGCGGGCGTGACCCTGTACGAAGCCGATGTTCGTCCCCCGGAGCGCTTTCTGATGGAGCGCTTTATCACCGCCCCGGTGTGGGTGGACGGTACACCCCAGGGCAGTCGGCTGATCGATGCCCGCCTCAAGCCCAACCCACACTATCGCCCGCCCCTGAAATGGGCGTCGGTGGACATTGAAACCACCCGCCACGGCGAGCTCTACTGCATCGGCATTGAAGGCTGCGGCCAGCGGGTTGTCTATATGCTGGGCCCGGCGAATGGGGACGCCTCCGGGCTCGATTTTCAGCTGGAGTACGTCAACAGCCGCCCGCACCTGATCGAGAAACTTAACGCCTGGTTTGCGCAGCACGATCCGGACGTCATCATCGGCTGGAACGTGGTGCAGTTCGATTTGCGGGTTCTACAAAAACACGCCGAACGCTACCGCATTCCTCTCCTGCTCGGGCGCGGCAACAGCGAGCTGGAGTGGCGCGAGCACGGGTTTAAAAACGGCGTCTTCTTTGCCCAGGCTAACGGGCGCTTGATTATCGACGGCATCGAGGCGCTGAAATCGGCGTTCTGGAGCTTCTCGTCATTTTCGCTGGAGTCGGTATCGCAGGAACTGCTCGGCGAGGGCAAATCCATCGACAACCCGTGGGACAGGATGGACGAAATTGACCGCCGGTTCGCGGAAGATAAACCCGCTCTGGCCACCTATAACCTGAAAGACTGCGAGCTGGTCACGCGCATTTTCCACAAAACCGAGATCATGCCGTTTCTGCTGGAGCGCGCCACGGTCAATGGCCTGGCGGTCGACCGGCACGGCGGCTCGGTGGCCGCCTTCAGCCATCTCTACTTTCCGCGCATGCACCGGGCGGGCTATGTGGCCCCGAATCTCGGTGACGTGCCGCCCCAGGCCAGCCCCGGCGGCTACGTGATGGACTCCCGCCCCGGCCTGTACGACTCGGTGCTGGTGCTGGATTATAAAAGCCTTTATCCGTCGATCATTCGCACCTTTCTTATCGATCCGGTCGGGCTGGTGGAAGGCCTCGCACAACCGGATGAGCAGCACAGCACCGAAGGATTCCTCGGGGCGCGCTTCTCCCGGGAAAAACACTGCCTGCCGGAGATCGTCAGCCAGATCTGGTACGGGCGTGAAGAGGCCAAACGCCACGGTAATAAACCGCTCTCCCAGGCCCTGAAGATCATTATGAACGCCTTTTACGGCGTGCTCGGCACCAGCGCCTGCCGCTTCTTCGATCCGCGTCTGGCCTCGTCGATCACCATGCGCGGCCACGAGATCATGCGCCAGACCAAAGTGCTGGTGGAGTCCCAGGGCTATGACGTGATTTATGGCGACACCGACTCCACCTTCGTCTGGCTGAAGGGCGCGAAAAGCGAAGCGGAGGCTGCCGCCATCGGCCAGTCGCTGGTGGAGTACGTTAACAGCTGGTGGCGAACCCAACTGCAGAACGCGGGCCTGACCAGCGCCCTGGAGCTGGAATATGAGACCCACTTCTGCCGCTTTTTAATGCCCACTATCCGGGGAACCGATCAGGGCAGCAAGAAACGCTACGCCGGGCTTATCCAGGAGGGGGAAAAGCAGCGGATGGTGTTCAAAGGGCTGGAAACCGTGCGTACCGACTGGACCCCGCTGGCGCAGCGCTTCCAGCAGGAGCTTTATCTGAAAATCTTCCGTCGCGAGCCCTATCAGGAGTTTGTGCGCGAAACCATCGCCAGCCTGATGGCGGGCGAACTGGATGCGCAGCTGGTCTACCGCAAGCGCCTGCGCCGCCCGCTTGCGGAGTATCAGCGCAACGTCCCGCCCCACGTCCGCGCCGCCCGGCTTGCCGATGAAGAGAACGTCCGCCTCGGGCGCGCGCCGCAGTATCAGAACCGCGGCACCATCAAGTACGTCTGGACCACCAGTGGCCCGGAACCGGTGGATTATCAGCGTTCGCCCCTTGACTATGACCACTACCTTACGCGCCAGCTACAGCCCGTCGCGGAGGGAATTTTACCGTTCATGGACGACGACTTTGCTACACTGATGACAGGTCAGTTGGGGCTATTTTGACAGGTGACGAAATCGCTGCCATCCAGTACCATAGCGCCCTTTCCATTCCCGGACCCATTATTCGATTACCGTCATTTCCCGACGGTGGTTGAACTATTGCCTGCAATTAAAGATTAGAGCCGAACAAATATGCCTTTTACACTTGGTCAACGCTGGATCAGCGACACAGAAAGCGAACTTGGGTTAGGAACTGTCGTGGCGCTGGATGCGCGTATGGTGACTCTCCTTTTCCCCGCCACCGGTGAAAACCGTCTGTATGCGCGCAATGATTCCCCTGTGACCCGCGTGATGTTCAACCCGGGCGACACCGTTACCAGCCATGAAGGCTGGCAGCTGAAGATTGAAGACGTAAAAGAAGAGAATGGACTGCTCGCCTATATTGGTACCCGTCTTGATACCGACGAGACCGATGTCATGCTGCGCGAAGTGCTGCTCGACAGCAAGCTGGTGTTCAGCAAGCCTCAGGATCGCCTGTTCGCCGGTCAGATTGACCGCATGGATCGCTTCTCGCTGCGCTACCGCGCGCGTAAGTTCCAGAGCGAGCAGTACCGTATGCCCTGGAGCGGCCTGCGCGGCCAGCGCACCAGCCTGATCCCCCATCAGCTAAACATCGCTCATGACGTGGGCCGTCGCCATGCGCCGCGCGTCCTGCTGGCGGATGAGGTCGGCTTAGGTAAAACCATCGAAGCGGGCATGATTTTGCATCAACAGCTGCTCTCCGGCGCGGCCGAGCGCGTGCTGATTGTGGTGCCAGAAACCCTGCAGCATCAGTGGCTGGTGGAGATGCTGCGTCGCTTCAACCTGCGTTTTTCCCTGTTTGACGACGAGCGCTACGCCGAAGCCCAGCACGATGCCGATAACCCGTTCGAAACCGAACAGCTGGTGATCTGCTCCCTGGACTTCGTGCGCCGCAGCAAGCAGCGTCTTGAGCACCTGTGCGATGCCGAATGGGACATCATGGTGGTCGATGAAGCGCACCATCTGGTGTGGAGCGTCGATGCCCCAAGCCGCGAATATATGGCGATTGAACAGCTGGCCGAGCGCGTGCCTGGCGTGCTGCTGTTGACCGCAACCCCGGAACAGCTGGGTCTGGAGAGCCACTTTGCGCGTCTGCGCCTGCTGGATCCAAACCGTTTCCATGACTTTGACCTCTTTGTCGAAGAGCAGAAAAATTACCGCCCGGTGGCGGACGCCGTTGCCCTGCTGCTGGCAGGCAAACACCTCTCCAACGAAGAGCTCAACACCCTGAGCGATCTGATTGGTGAACAGGATATCGAGCCGTTACTGCAGGCCGCCAACAGCGATCGTGACGGCGCCGACGCCGCTCGCCAGGAGCTGGTCTCCATGCTGATGGACCGCCACGGCACCAGCCGCGTCCTGTTCCGTAACACCCGTAACGGGGTTAAAGGCTTCCCGAAACGCGAGCTGCACACCATCCGTCTGCCGCTGCCCACCCAGTACCAGACGGCCATCAAGGTCTCCGGCATCATGGGCGCACGCAAAACGGCGGAAGAGCGCGCCCGGGATATGCTCTATCCGGAACAGATTTATCAGGAATTTGAAGGCGACAGCGGCACCTGGTGGAACTTCGACCCGCGCGTTGAGTGGCTGATGGGCTATCTGACCGCCAACCGTTCCCAGAAGGTGCTGGTTATCTGCGCCAAAGCCACCACCGCGCTGCAGCTGGAGCAGGTTCTGCGCGAGCGGGAAGGTATTCGCGCGGCGGTGTTCCATGAAGGCATGTCCATTATCGAACGCGACCGCGCGGCGGCATGGTTCTCCGAAGAGGACAGCGGCGCGCAGGTGCTGCTCTGCTCCGAAATCGGTTCCGAAGGGCGTAACTTCCAGTTCGCCAGCCGTCTGGTGATGTTCGATTTACCGTTCAACCCGGATCTGCTGGAGCAGCGTATCGGCCGTCTGGATCGTATCGGTCAGGCGCACGACATTCAGATCCACGTCCCATATCTGGAAAAAACCGCCCAGTCCGTGCTGGTGCGCTGGTTCCACGAAGGACTGGATGCGTTTGAACATACCTGCCCGACCGGTCGTACCATTACGACAGCGTGCACAGCGAGCTGACAGGCTATCTGGCCTCCCCGGAAAATACCGACGGTTTCGACGATCTGATCAAAACCTGCCGTGAACAGCATGACGCCCTGAAAGCGCAGCTGGAACAGGGCCGCGACCGTCTGCTGGAGATCCACTCCAACGGCGGCGAAAAGGCCCAGGCGCTGGCCGAGAGCATTGAAGAGCAGGATGACGATACCAGCCTGATCAGCTTCGCCATGAACCTGTTTGATATCGTCGGTATCAACCAGGACGATCGCGGCGAGAACCTGATTGTGCTGACCCCGTCCGACCATATGCTGGTGCCGGACTTCCCGGGCCTGCCGGAAGATGGCTGCACCATCACCTTCGAGCGTGACGTGGCGCTTTCCCGCGAAGACGCGCAGTTCATTACCTGGGAGCATCCGCTGATCCGCAACGGTCTGGATCTGATCCTCTCCGGCGACACCGGCAGCAGCACCATTTCGCTGCTGAAGAACAAGGCGCTGCCGGTCGGCACCCTGCTGCTGGAGCTGATCTACGTGGTTGAAGCCCAGGCGCCGAAACAGCTACAGCTCAACCGCTTCCTGCCGGCAACGCCAGTACGTCTGCTGCTGGATAAGAACGGCACCAACCTGGCGGCGCAGGTCGAGTTTGAAAGCTTTAACCGTCAGCTGAGCGCGGTGAATCGCCATACCGGCAGCAAGCTGGTAAACGCGGTGCAGCAGGACGTGTATACCATTCTCCAGCAGGGTGAACCTCAGATCGAGAAAGCGGCGCGTGCCCTCATTGACGCAGCGCGTAGCGAAGCGGATGAAAAACTGTCGGCGGAGCTGTCGCGTCTGGAGGCCCTGCGTGCGGTGAATCCGAATATTCGTGACGATGAACTGGCGGCGATTGAAACCAATCGCCAGCAGGTGCTTGAGAGCCTCGAGCAGGCAGGATGGCGTCTTGATGCGCTGCGCCTTATCGTTGTGACGCATCAGTAAGCGGAGCGAAACATGTTGATGGAACCCTACAATCCGCCGCAGGATCCGTGGCTGGTCATTCTGTATCAGGATGAGCACATTATGGTGGTCAACAAGCCGAGCGGCTTGTTGTCCGTGCCGGGCAGGCTGGATGAGCACAAAGACAGCGTGATGACGCGCGTGCAGCGCGATTATCCGCAGGCAGAGTCCGTCCACCGTCTGGACATGGCGACCAGCGGTGTGATTGTGGTGGCGCTGACCAAGGCGGCAGAGCGCGAGCTGAAGCGTCAGTTTCGTGAGCGCGAGCCGAAGAAGCAGTACCTTGCGCGCGTCTGGGGACACCCACAGCCGTCTGAAGGGCTGGTTGATCTGCCGCTCATCTGCGACTGGCCTAATCGCCCGAAGCAGAAGGTCTGCTACGAGACCGGCAAGGCGGCGCAAACCGAGTATGAAGTGCTGGAGTACGCGGCGGACAACAGCGCCCGCGTGCTGTTAAAACCCATTACCGGTCGCTCGCACCAGCTGCGCGTGCATATGCTGGCGCTGGGCCATCCAATTCTGGGGGATCGCTTTTATGCCACGCCAGAAGCACTGGCCATGGCGCCGCGCCTGCAGCTGCACGCTGAGATGCTCACCATCACCCATCCGGAATATGGCACGCCGATGACCTTTAAGGCACCGGCGGATTTCTGACGACTTGCCCGGCGGCACGACGCTTGCCGGGCATATCCTCTTATTTAAAACCCTTCTGCTCTTTAATGAGCTCGTAGGCTTTCTGAATTTCCTGCGCTTTTTGCTTCGCCATCTCCATCATCTCTGGCGGTAACCCTTTCGCCACCAGCTTATCCGGGTGATGCTCGCTCATCAGCTTGCGGTAGGCGCGCTTGATGGTCGTTGGCTCATCGGTCGGCTTCACGCCCAGCACGTTACAGGCATCTTCCAGGGTTGGTCCGCGCTGCGCCTGCTGCCAGCCGCCACCGCCCGCCTGCTGTTGCTGATAGCCGCCGCCAAACTGCGCCCCGCCCTGCATCATGCGCAGGAACTGATCGAACTGGGTTCGGGAGATGCCCAGCTCTTCGGCGATGACATACAGCACCTCACGTTCGTTCGGGTGGAGCGAACCGTCGGCAAACGCTGCCTGGATTTGAATCTCCAGAAACATCCGAATTAAGTCGAAGCGCCCGAAGCAGATACTGCGGAACTGACGCATTTTTTCGCGCAAGGGATAGTTGTCCGCCTTGCCGATACGAAATGCGTGTTGCGCCGCCGCCCGGGAGTCGCCGTGCAGGTTCATGCGATCCATAAACTGGCTGGCGATGTGGATGTCGGCCTCGGTCACCCGCCCTTTCGATTTGGTCAGATGGCCCATAACCTCGAACGTCGTCGCAAAAAAAAGCGCCTGGCGTTCACGCTGGTTGGCGAACCAGGCCATCTTACGACTTCGTGCTTTATCAAACATATGGCCGATAAGCAGCCCCAGAACGATACCCCAGAAGCCCGCGCCCATCAGTAAAGCGAACGCCACGCCGATAATTTTTCCCCAATACTGCATATACTCCCCAAATGGTGATGTATTTAAACCAGCGCAACGCCATCATTCCGGTGGCCTGGCCACGGTCAAGTGAAGGACATCGCCTATAATTTGCATTATCATACTCGTCATTCAATAACGAGCCTATCACCATGGCTTGTTTACGGGCAGGATTAACGCTGGCACTGTGATGATGAGTAAGATAGTCTCTGACCGTTTGCCAGCGATAAGCCACTGATGACGGAACAATAAATAAAACGTATGAAAAAACGTATCCCCACCCTCCTGGCCACGATGATAGCTACGGCTCTGTATAGTCAACAGGGTCTGGCAGCCGATCTCGCCTCGCAATGTATGTTGGGTATTCCCAGCTATGATCGCCCGCTGGTTCAGGGTGATACGAACACGCTACCGGTTACCATCACCGCTGACAACGCGAAAGGGAATTATCCTGACGACGCCGTGTTTAGCGGGAATGTAGATATTAACCAGGGCAACAGCCGCCTGCAGGCCGATGAAGTTCAGTTGCACCAGAAACAGCCAGAAGGCGCGGCCGAACCGGTACGAACGGTGGATGCGCTGGGTAATGTGCACTATGACGATAATCAGGTCATCCTGAAAGGTCCGAAAGCCTGGTCAAACCTGAATACCAAGGACACTAACGTCTGGGAAGGTGATTACCAGATGGTAGGCCGTCAGGGCCGCGGTAAAGCCGACCTGATGAAACAGCGCGGTGAAAACCGCTACACCATTCTTGAGAACGGGACCTTTACCTCCTGTCTGCCAGGCTCAGATACCTGGAGCGTGGTCGGTAGCGAAGTGATCCACGACCGCGAAGAGCAAGTGGCGGAGATCTGGAACGCCCGCTTTAAGCTCGGCCCGGTACCGGTCTTTTACAGCCCGTATCTGCAGTTACCCGTGGGCGATAAACGTCGCTCAGGTTTCCTGATCCCCAACGCCAAGTACAGCACCTCAAACTATTTTGAGTTCTATCTGCCGTACTACTGGAACATCGCGCCCAACATGGACGCCACGATCACGCCGCACTATATCCACAAGCGCGGCAACATCATGTGGGAAAACGAGTTCCGCTATCTGACGCAAGCGGGTGAAGGTCTGATGGAGCTGGACTATCTGCCATCGGATAAGGTCTTCCAGGACGAGCATCCAACAGAAGGCGATAAACACCGCTGGCTGTACTACTGGCAGCACGCCGGGGTAATGGATCAGGTATGGCGCTTCAACGTTAACTATACCAAAGTCAGCGATCCTTACTATTTCAACGATTTCACCTCGAAATACGGTTCAAGTACCGACGGCTACGCCACGCAGATCTTCAGCGCAGGCTACGCGGTCAAAAACTTTGACGCTACCGTATCGACCCGTCAGTTCCAGGTGTTCAGCAGCCAGAACGCCAGCACCTATGGTGCGGAACCGCAGCTGGACGTCAACTGGTACCAGAACGACGTCGGTCCGTTTGATACCCGTATCTACGGCCAGGCCGTGCATTTCGTCAATACCAACTCCGATATGCCGGAAGCGACGCGTATTCACCTTGAGCCGACCATTAACCTGCCGGTGTCAAACGACTGGGCGAGCCTGGATACCGAAGTGAAGCTGATGGCGACCCACTATCAGCAGGATAATCTGGAGACGTACAACGCCAATAACGGTACCCATCTGGAAGAGTCCGTTAACCGTACGCTGCCGCAGTTCAAGATGGACGGTAAGCTCATCTTCGAGCGCGACATGAACTGGAGCGAAGGTTATACCCAGACGCTGGAGCCGCGCGCGCAGTACCTGTACGTGCCGTATCGCGATCAGAGCAACATCAATAACTACGACTCTTCTCTGCTGCAATCCGACTATAGCGGCCTGTTCCGCGACCGTACTTACGGTGGTCTGGACCGCATTGCCTCGGCTAACCAGGTGACCACCGGTGTCACAACCCGCGTATTTGATGATGCTGCGGTTGAACGTTTTAATGCTTCCATTGGTCAAATCTACTATTTCACCGAATCGCGTACTGGCGATGACAACATCAACTGGGAGAAAAACGACAAAACCGGCTCCCTGGTCTGGGCGGGTGATACCTACTGGCGCATGACGGATCGCTGGGGGCTGCGTGGCGGCCTGCAGTACGATACGCGTCTGGATAACATTGCCACCAGCAGTGCCACCGTTGAGTATCGCCGTGATGAAGACCGTATGGTGCAGCTGAGCTACCGTTACGCCAGCCCGGAGTATATCCAGGCAACGTTACCTAACTTCTCGACGGCCGAACAGTACAAAGAGGGCATTTCGCAAGTGGGTGGCACGGCAAGCTGGCCTATTGCCGATCGCTGGTCAATCGTCGGCGCGTACTACTTTGACACCAATCAGAGTAAGTCGGCGGATCAGATGCTGGGTCTGCAGTATAACTCCTGCTGTTACGCGATCCGCGTCGGTTACGAGCGTAAGCTGAACGGCTGGGATCCTGACAAAGGTCAGAGCGAGTACGATAACGTCATCGGCTTTAACATCGAGCTGCGTGGCCTGAGTTCCAACTATGGTCTGGGTACTCAGCAGATGCTGCGCTCACCGATTCTGCCGTACCGTAGTTCATTATGATGTACTTGATTTAACACGTAATCCGCTTTGCGGTTAATTGATATGGAAAAAGTATGAAGAACTGGAAAACGCTGCTGCTCGGTATCGCTATGGTCGCGAATACCAGCTTCGCGGCCCCACAGGTTGTCGACAAAGTCGCTGCCGTTGTGAACAACGGTGTGGTACTTGAGAGCGACGTTGATGGTTTAATGCAGTCTGTGAAGCTCAACGCGGGTCAGGCAGGTCAGCAACTTCCGGATGATTCCACACTGCGTCATCAGATCCTTGAACGTCTGATCATGGATCAGATCGTTCTGCAGATGGGTCAGAAGATGGGTGTGAAGATCTCTGATGAGCAGCTCGATCAGGCTATCGCCAACATTGCGAAGCAGAACAATATGTCCGCCGACCAGATGCGCAGCCGTCTGGCCTATGACGGCATCAGCTATTCGACCTACCGTAATCAGATCCGCAAAGAGATGCTGATTTCAGAAGTGCGTAATAACGAAGTGCGTCGTCGCGTCACCATCCTGCCGCAGGAAGTGGATGCGCTGGCTAAGCAGGTTGGCAATCAGAACGATGCCAGCACCGAACTGAACCTGAGCCACATCCTGATCCCGCTGTCAGAAAACCCATCCTCTGACCAGGTAGCCGAGGCGGAAAGCCAGGCTCGCTCTATCGTCGATCAGGCGCGTAACGGCGGTGATTTCGGTAAACTGGCGATCACCTATTCGGCTGACCAGCAGGCGCTGAAAGGCGGCCAGATGGGCTGGGGTCGTATTCAGGAGCTGCCCTCTATCTTTGCCCAGGCGCTGAGCACGGCGAAGAAAGGCGATATCGTGGGTCCAATCCGTTCCGGCGTTGGCTTCCACATTCTGAAAGTGAACGATCTGCGCGGCCAGAGCCAGAGCATCTCCGTTACCGAAGTGCATGCCCGCCACATTCTGCTGAAACCTTCCCCGCTGATGAATGACGATCAGGCGCGGGCGAAACTGCAGCAGATTGCCGCCGACATCCGCAGCGGAAAAACCTCCTTCGCTAACGCGGCGAAAGAGTTCTCCCAGGATCCAGGTTCAGCCAATCAGGGCGGCGATCTGGGCTGGGCGGCAGCGGATATTTACGATCCGGCCTTCCGCGATGCGCTGATGAAAATGAACAAAGGTCAGTTGAGCGACCCGGTTCACTCCACCTTCGGCTGGCACCTGATTGAGCTGCTGGACACCCGTAACGTGGATAAAACCGATGCGGCGCAAAAAGATCGCGCCTACCGCATGCTGTTCAACCGTAAGTTCTCTGAAGAAGCAGCGACCTGGATGCAGGAACAACGCGCCAGCGCCTACGTCAAAGTTCTGAGCAACTAATGAAACAACATCGTGTTGTCATCACTCCCGGCGAACCCGCCGGGATTGGTCCCGACCTGGTCGTCCAGCTTGCCCAGCGCAGCTGGCCGGTCGAACTGGTGATCTGTGCCGATGCCAGCGTGCTCGAAGCGCGGGCGAAGCAGCTTAATCTGCCGCTCACGCTTCTGCCGTATCAGGCTGAAAACGCCCCCCTCCCCCAGCAAGCGGGTACCTTAACGCTGTTACCCATTCCGCTACGTGCCCCGGTTATCCCAGGTCAACTGAGTACCGAAAATGGCCATTATGTGGTGGAGACGCTGGCGCGCGCCTGTGATGGCTGTCTGAGCGGGGAATTTGCCGCGCTGATCACCGGCCCCGTTCATAAAGGGGTGATCAACGACGCCGGCGTGGCCTTTACCGGTCATACCGAATTTTTTGAAGAGCGTTCGCACAGCCCTAAAGTGGTGATGATGCTGGCAACCGAGGAGTTGCGGGTTGCTCTGGCCACCACGCACCTGCCGATCAAAGCCGTTTCCGACGCCATTACGCCGGATCTGCTGCGCGACGTCATCGCCATTCTGCATCACGATTTACGCACCAAATTCGGTATTGCCGATCCGCACGTGCTGGTGTGTGGCCTGAATCCGCACGCGGGCGAAGGCGGGCACATGGGAATGGAAGAGATCGACACCATCATTCCGGTACTGGATGAGATGCGTGCTCAGGGAATGAATCTCAGCGGGCCGCTGCCTGCGGATACCCTTTTCCAGCCGAAATACCTTGATAATGCCGACGCCGTGCTGGCGATGTACCACGATCAGGGGCTTCCCGTGCTAAAATACCAGGGCTTTGGCCGCGGCGTGAATATCACCCTCGGTTTACCCTTTATTCGAACTTCTGTTGACCACGGTACTGCACTCGATTTAGCAGGCCAGGGAAAAGCGGATGTCGGCAGTTTTATTACGGCGCTTAATCTCGCCATCAAAATGATTGTTAATACTCAATGAATAATCGCGTCCACCAGGGCCATTTAGCCCGTAAACGTTTCGGGCAAAACTTCCTCAACGATCAGTTCGTGATCGAAAGTATTGTTTCGGCTATCAATCCACAAAAAGGCCAGGCGATGGTCGAGATCGGGCCGGGTCTGGCTGCACTGACCGAACCGGTTGGCGAGCGCCTCGATGAACTGACCGTCATCGAACTGGACCGCGATCTGGCAGCCCGCCTGCAGACGCACCCGTTCCTTGGGCCAAAGCTGACGATTTATCAGCAGGATGCCATGACGATGAACTTCGGCGAGCTGGCGGAGAAAATGGGTCAGCCGCTGCGCGTTTTCGGCAACCTGCCGTATAACATCTCCACGCCGCTGATGTTCCACCTGTTTAGCTATACTGATGCCATTGCCGACATGCACTTCATGTTGCAAAAAGAGGTCGTTAATCGACTGGTTGCAGGGCCGAACAGTAAAGCGTATGGTCGTTTAAGCGTGATGGCACAGTATTTCTGTAACGTGATCCCGGTACTCGAAGTGCCGCCGTCAGCGTTTACGCCGCCGCCGAAAGTTGACTCTGCGGTGGTGCGCCTGGTGCCGCATAAAACGAAGCCGTATCCGGTCAAAGAGCTGCGCGTGCTGAGCCGCATCACCACCGAAGCCTTTAACCAGCGTCGTAAAACGATTCGTAACAGCCTTGGCAATCTGTTTACCGTTGAAGTGTTAGCCGGGCTGGGTATCGACCCGGCAATGCGTGCGGAGAACATTTCCGTAGAACAGTACTGCAAGCTGGCTAATTACATCAGCGAAAATGCACCGCCGAAGGAGAGCTAAGCCATGATTAATTCGCCCCGCGTATGTGTTCAGGTGCAAAGCCTTTATATCGAGTCTCAATCCACGCCGGATGAAGAACGTTTTGTTTTTGCTTACACCGTGACCATTCGCAATCTCGGGCGAACCCCTGTGCAGCTGCTGGGGCGTTACTGGCTTATCACCAACGGCAACGGCCGTGAAATTGAAGTGCAGGGCGAAGGTGTGGTGGGTGAACAGCCGCACATTGCGCCCGGCGAAGAGTATCAGTACACCAGCGGCGCGGTAATCGAAACGCCGCTGGGTACCATGCAAGGCCATTATGAAATGGTCGATGCCGAGGGTAATGCATTCCGCATTGCCATTCCTGTTTTCCGTCTGGCTGTACCAACACTCATTCACTAAACATGTCTACATATCTCATTGGCGACGTTCACGGTTGCTACGATGAACTGATCGCATTGTTAAAGCAGGTGGATTTTACCCCGGGTACAGACACGCTGTGGCTTACGGGCGATCTCGTTGCCCGCGGCCCTGCCTCGCTGGACGTCCTGCGCTATGTTAAATCTCTGGGCGACAGCGTACGGATAGTCCTTGGCAACCACGACCTGCATCTGCTGGCCGTCTATGCCGGGATCAGCCGTAATAAACCGAAAGACAGGATCACCCCGCTGCTGGATGCGCCTGACGCCGATGAGCTGATTAACTGGCTGCGTCGCCAGCCGTTGCTACAGATCGACGAAGAGAAAAAGCTGGTGATGGCCCACGCGGGCATTACCCCCCAGTGGGATCTGCAAACCGCAAAAGAGTGCGCCCGTGACGTCGAAGCGGTGCTCTCCAGCGACTCATACCCGTTCTTCCTCGATGCGATGTATGGCGACATGCCCAACAACTGGAGCGCGGAGCTGAGCGGCGTTGCGCGCCTGCGTTTTATCACGAACGCCTTCACCCGCATGCGCTACTGCTTCCCGAACGGTCAGTTGGATATGTACTGCAAGGATGTGCCGGAAAACGCGCCGCCCCCGCTCAAGCCGTGGTTTGCTATCCCCGGGCCGGTGACGGACCAGTACAGCGTGATCTTCGGACACTGGGCATCGCTGGAAGGGAGAGGCACGCCTGAAGGCATTTATGGGCTGGATACGGGTTGCTGTTGGGGCGGAGAACTCACCTGTCTGCGCTGGGAAGATAAAGCCTACTTTATGCAGCCTTCGAACCGGCACCAGGATTCAGGTGAGAATGAAGCAGTAGCGTCGTAGAAGAGAGCTGCACCTCTCCCGGCGGGAAAGGTGCAGTTAACAGATTAGCGGCGTTCAAGGATCTCGAAGCAGTAGCTATGCGAATTTTGCGCGTCAGCGTCGTGGAATTCGCTAAATACCGATTCCCACTCGTCAGGATCGTAGTCCGGGAAATGGGTATCCCCTTCCACTTCAGCATCAATATGGGTCAGATATAACTTCTGCGCTTTCGGCAGGAACTGCTCATACACGCGCCCCCCGCCAATCACCATTATCTCTTCAGCATCGCCGCAGGCAGCAATGGCTTCGTCAATGGATTTAACCCACTCAACCCGCTCATCGGTGCCGGGCTGGCTGCTTATTACGATGTTTTTACGGCCCGGCAACGGGCGCCCGATTGACTCCCAGGTCAGGCGACCCATTACTACCGGCTTGTTCAACGTTGTACGTTTAAACCACGCGAGATCGGCAGGCAGATTCCACGGCATGGCGTTTTCCATGCCAATCACGCGATCTACCGCAAGCGCCGCAATCAGACTGATCATTGGTTATTTCCCGGATGCAAAAAATTGCCGCCACTATACGGAAAGCTTAATCTTTCGTCGACTGGCGGCAGAGTAAAGAACAGGAAATTTTTTATATTTGCTGGCAACCCCGCTTCACGCTACAGGTTTACTCTCCGGCTCATCCTGCGGATCGCCGGTATGCTTACCCTCTTCGGTTCCCTGCCAGCCATGGCGCTGGGTCAGCGAGAGGTGATTTCGGTCTTCATTGATGATCTCCGTCAGCATGGCGCTGGTGCGTTTCACCACTGCCGCGCGCGAGGTAGCATCGTTTTCAACCATCGCCGCCATCTCTTCGACCATCTCCGTATTAAACCGGCGGAACAGATCGGCGCGCTCCCGGGCCTCATAAGCCCCGAGACCGAGGCTTTCCAGCGCCAGCCGACCGGATTTGAGCGCACCTTCGAAGGTTTCACGCTCCGGCGCGTCGATACCCATCTGGCGGAGCTGGATGTAGTGATCGACATCGCGGGCGCGGGAGATGATCTTCAGATGCGGAAAATGCGTCTTCGCCAGCTCCGCCAGCTGCAGGCTGTTCTTCGGATCGTCTATTGCGTTGATTAACACTTCGGCCTTCTGCGCCCCAGCGGACTCCAGCAGATCAACCCGCGTGGCATCGCCATAAAAGACCTTCATATCAAACTTGCGCAAGGTTTCAACGTGGTCAGGATCGTGATCGAGGATGACCATCTTCACGCCGCTGGAGAGCAGCAGACGGCCTGCAATCTGGCCGAAGCGACCAAACCCGGCGATGATCACCCGCGGCTGTTCTTCGTCAATTTCATCAGCCTCGTGCTGCTGACCACTGTCGGCGGCCTCCAGTCGCGTCAACACCACCAGCAGCAGCGGTGTTACCGCCATCGACAGTGCGACCGCCAGCGTCAGCGCCTTCGCCCATTCAGGATCGAGCACGTTCGCCATGTTCGCTGCGCCAAAGACCACAAACGCAAACTCACTCCCCTGGCCCAGCAGCACCGCAAACCAGCGACGCTGTTTTGCTGGAACCTTCAGCGGGCGAGCCACCAGCCAGAGCATGGCCATTTTAATGACAAGGAAGCCCACCAGCAGGATGGCGATGCGCAACGGATGGGTCACCAGCGTCCCGAAGTCAACGGACATCCCCACGCCGATGAAAAACAGCCCCAGCAGCAGGCCCTTGAAGGGCTCGATATCGCTTTCCAGCGCGTGGCGATACTCGGAGCTCGCCAGCAGCACGCCTGCCAGGAACGCGCCCATCGCCATAGAGAGCCCGGCCTCTTCCAGCATCAGGCCAAAACCGAAGACCAGGAACAGGGCCACGGCGCTGAACACTTCCCGCAGGCCGGAACGGGCAACAAAACGCAGTAATGGTCGACTGACGTACCGGCCCAGCAGTACCACCAGGGTCAGCGCCCCGACGACTTTTAATGCTGAAAGCGCAAAGGCGCCCAGGGTCGTAGACGCTCCGGAGGTAGCCAGCAGCGGGATCATCGCCACCAGCGGAATAGCGGCAATATCCTGGAACAACAGCACCGAAAAGGCGCTGCGCCCCATCTGGGAAACCGTCAGGTTGCGTTCATTCATGGCCTGCATGGCGATGGCCGTGGACGAGAGCGCCAGGGTCATGCCGATCAGCTCCGCCACTTTCCAGTTCATGCCCAGCAGGATGCAGAACCCGCCCAGCAGCAGGCCGCAGGCCAGCATCTGCAACGCCCCGCCGCCAAATACCGAGGCGCGCAGCTTCCACAGGCGACGCGGATCCAGCTCCAGACCGATGACGAAGAGCATCAGCACCACGCCGATTTCCGCAAAGTGCAGAATCGACTCGGCATCGGTAACCAGCCGTAGCCCCCACGGGCCAATGACGCAGCCGGCGATCAGATAGCCCAGCACCGAGCCAAGCCCAAGGCGCACGGCAACGGGCACAATCAGCGCCGCGGCGCCCAGGTAAATCAGCGCCTGAATCAGCGTATGGCTATCCATGGTGCGCCTCCTGCCAGTCGAGTAAACGTTGTTTATAGTGACGCGCCTGCGCCTGAAGGGTTTCGTCGTCGCAGACGAACGTGCAGTGCATGGCAAACGGCGGGAGCCAGTTCAGCCCACAGTAGAGCGCGGTGGCCTGCAGCGGCTGCGCCAGCACCTCAAACCCCGGGAAAGAACCGATATCAAAATGGCTTTCACCGCCACCGGTGGTCACCGCCCAGAGCAGACTTTTGCCCTTCAGCGCCCTGCCGTTATGGCCGTATGCCCAGCCGTGAGAGAACACCTTATCGATCCACAGCTTCAGCAGCGGCGGTATGCTGTACCACTGCATCGGATGCTGCCAGACGATGAGATCGGCACGGGATATCGCCTCTTGTTCGGCGGCGATATCGATATTGAAATCCGGATAGAGTTGATAAAGAGAGCGGATTTCCACCCCTTCAAGTGTCCTTACCTGATCAAGCATCCGCTTATTCGCATGGGAATGGTGCGGATAAGGATGCGCATAGACAATGAGTATCATGATTAACCTGGTTTAACTGCTTTCTTGTTGTAAGAGTCAGTGTAGACAGGAAAGGGAGGCGTTTGAAGGGCTCTGTGCCCTTGCCGGGGTTAACCGCAAAGATTGATAAATCACTTTCTGGTCAGAATAATCATTTCCATTAAAAATATATCAAGAAAATATAATATTTATAATTCAAACCCATTAATCAGAAATAATAAAAGCAATGGAATAATTAAATTAAAATTAATCAAAAATTTAAAATGAATAGCTATACAAGAAATAGTTAAGAACCAATAATTTTGCTTTTAAGCTGTCGTTTAAGTCTTAAAAAAACAGGTAGTTAAAAAGTTGTTATCTAAATACATATTTTTATAATCACAAAATGGATGTGGCAATGAAAACAAGAACACCGCAATTAAATCAGACGACAACATTTCTTAAAAGTCTTTTTCCGGCCTTATCAGCGTTAATTGCATTCACTCCACTAATGGTATCTGCAGAAACCACAATCAGTGGTTCAACGGATACCGCGCAGGTTTTCTCCTCTGACAGTGAATACATCATCCCTGAAGGCATCTATATCACCCCTTCCATGACAACACCTACTGTCACTATTTCGGACGACATTGTCCGCAGTGTCCTTAATGGTGGGCAGTTGACGGGTGCGGGCGACGGTATGTTTATCTCTACGGAAGCGCAAACTCTCGTAGTGACAAACCAGCAAAATGCGCTGATCGAGTCCACCGCAGCCAATGGCATTACCGTCAATAATATGGGCGGGGAGATAAACAACGCCGGGAACATCAGAGGGGCAGAGAATGGCATTAAGATCCTTGAAGACTCCAGCAGCTTCAATATTGCGAATGCCAAAACAGGAATTATCGAAGGTAAAACAGGGATTTCTGCCGACGCGGGTATCACCTTCAATAATGCGGGCACTTTCAAAGGCAGCGCCGGAAATGGCGTAGAACTTAATAATGCAGGCCGAAGCAACCTTGATAACAGCGGAAGGATCGAAGGAGCCCAGAACGGGGTTATCGCAACCGGTAACCACAGACTTCTGATCAATAACGCCGGCCTGATAAAAGGTTCAGCAAGCGCAGTGACCTTTGAAAGTAGCCAAACCAACACATTAACTCTGAGTACCGGGTCTGAGCTTGATGGCGACGTTATCTCAACGAACTCACGTACCAATACCTTAACTTTACGCGGTACGGGTTCAGAGGACAGCAACTTCCGCGGCCTGAATGCGGGTGACGGCTTCGCTTCCCTGACCATGAGCGGTGAAGAGTGGGCGCTGACCGGCAATGTCGACGTCATCGGCTCCGGCGACTCGATCAAGGTCAATACGGGCAAACTGACGCTCGCAGGCGATGTGAAAAACAGCGCCGGAAACACCCTGATTGCCAACGATGCAGCTCTACAGTTGGGTGACGGCACGAATACCGGTTCATTGACCGGCACAGTGACCAATAACGGCACGTTTATCTTTAACCAGGGCTCTGATTCCACCTTTGCCACCGACATTACCGGCAGCGGTAATGTGCAAAAATCGATGCGAATTTGTTAACGCTGACCGGCAACAACAGCTACACCGGCAATACGCTTCTGAACAGCGGCACGACGCTGGTCGCTGAAGGCGCAACGCTGGGTAGCGCAGGCAATACCGCGACCGTGACGGTAGCGGATGGCGCCACCTTCGCCAGCGCAGGGACTGTTAACAACAATGTTGATATCCTGAGCGGCGGCGTGCTGGCTTCCTGGAATGCGGTTTCCGGCAATAGCGACACCCTTTCCGCCACGGCTAACACCATCAACGGCAATGTTAACAACAGCGGCACGCTGCAAATCAGCGGCCTCAACGACTATGTCGGCAATAAATTCACCATCAACGGCGACTATACCGGCCAGAGCGGCAGTAAGATCGTCATGAACAGCATCCTGGGCGAGGACAGTTCCCGTACCGATCATCTGACCATTACCGGCAACAGCGCGGGTCAGTCCGGTATCAAGCTCAGCAATATTGGCGGCCTCGGGGCGCAGACGGTCAACGGGATAGAAATTATCAACGTCGGCGGAAACTCTGATGCGGCCTTTACCCTGGCGAAACCTGCTGTGGTGGGTGCGTGGGAATACAACCTGAATCAGAAGAGCGATGGCAACTGGTACCTTGAATCCAAAACGCCACCTTCAGATGATAACCAGAACAACGGCGGCGATGATGACGGTAGCAGCACCGACAATACCGACAACGACGGTGACAACGATAACGGCGCTAATACCGATAACGGCGGAAACAACGATAACGGCGGAAATACAACTCCGGTAGCGCCTGAGGTAATGGCACCTGAAGTCGGTGCTTACCTGGGGAACTATCTGGCCGCCCAGGGGATGTTCCTGCATAAACGTGACGATCGCGATCAGCTCACGCTGCGCAACGGCGAAGACCTCAATACCTGGATGTATGTCAAAGGCCGTTACCATGATAACGACGTGGCGGGCGGAAAAGTCAACTACGACACCACCCAGTACGTGATGCAGGTCGGCAGCGATTTCATCAGCAAGCAGCTGGATACCGGCGTGCTGCATGGCGGGATGATGTTTGGTGCAGGCCAGGCCAAAACCGACTCCAACTCGGTGGGCAGCAAGCGTTCCGCGCAGGGCAAGGTCGATGGTGTGAACGTCGGGGTATACGCCACCTGGCAAGAAGATCAGCAGCTGCGTAAAGGCAGCTATATCGACAGCTGGGCCTCATACGGCTGGTATCACAACAAGCTGAGAAGCGACGGACGCGACAATGAATCCTACAACAGCAGCGGTTTTGCCGTGTCGCTGGAAGCAGGTCATGCGTGGATTGTGGATTCAGAAAACGAAAGAACCTGGAAAATCGAGCCGCAGATCCAGGCGGTCTACAGCTATCTTGATCAGGACGATCATACTGACGCCGACGGCGTACGTATCACCGCGCTTGATAACGACAGCATACTGGGTCGCCTGGGTGTGAAATCCAGCTACTTTAACCAGAAAGATGTACAGGCGTGGCAGCCGTATGTGGCGGTGAACTGGCTGAAAGGCGCCGGACAGAATGACCTGGCCTTCAACGGCGAAGCCTTCAGCAACGACACCCCGGATGACCGTGGCCAGCTGGAGCTGGGCGTAACCGGCAAGCTGAACGAGACCACGCTGATCTCCCTGCGCGCCAGCGGCGAATGGGGCGAAAACAGCTATGACGCCTATGGCGGCCATATCCTGTTAAATCACCGCTGGTAATTCCCGTTTCGTAATGAAAAATGCAGTGGCCCAGGCCACTGCATTTTTTTATCAGTTATCCAGCTCACCCATGGATTTAACCTGATCGCGGTTGATCTGCTCGGTCTGCCCGGTTTCCGCATTTTCATAGGACACCAGACCGGTATCATCATCCACCTGCGGTTTACCGTCGGTGACGATAGTTTTGCCATCGGTGGTTTTCACCGCCTGGTTAGATGAACAACCGGCTACGGTGAACAGCGCTGCGGCAGCAAAAATAGAAGTCAGCAAAAGTTTATTTCGCATGGTGTTCTCCCTGCTTTTCAGTTGGATTTAATTATCGACCTGACAATTTTAGGCTAACTGACTGACGGGAGATGGAAAAGCAGAAGGTTCTGAAGAGGGAGAACGCTATCGTAGGGCGGGTAAGCGAAGCGCCACCCGCCGTTTTCCCGGCGACGCTTTCGCTTGCCGGGCCTACGATAACAGCCGTATTACTTGTTAATCTGCGCGTGCATCTCCTGCACCGAAATCACCTTCTCGGTGGCATCCGCGTTCAGCGCCATCGCTGTCGCAAAACCGCCATTCAGGGTGGTGTCGTAGTGTACTTTGTACTGCAGCGCGCTGCGGCGAATCAGCTTGGAGTCTTCAATCGCCTGACGTCCTTCGGTGGTGTTGATGATGTAGGTGTATTCACCATTCTTGATACGGTCCTGAATGTGCGGACGACCTTCATGCACCTTGTTCACCAGACGCGGGTTGATACCGGCTTCACCCAGCACAATCGCGGTACCGTGGGTGGCGTCCAGCTCGAAGCCCTGTTTCAGCAGTTTCGCCGCCAGGTCTACCACACGCTCTTTATCCCCTTCACGCACGGACAGCAGCGCACGGCCCTGTTTCTTCATGGTGGAGTTACTGCCCAGCTGCGCCTTGGCGAACGCTTCTGCGAAGGTGCGGCCCACGCCCATGACTTCACCGGTAGAGCGCATTTCTGGCCCTAACAGCGGGTCAACGCCCGGGAATTTGTTGAACGGCAGCACCACTTCTTTCACCGAGTAGTACGGCGGGATAATCTCTTTGGTTACGCCCTGCTGTGCCAGCGTCTGGCCAGCCATCACGCGCGCCGCCACTTTCGCCAGCGGGATGCCGGTTGCTTTGGAGACGAACGGTACGGTACGCGCCGCACGCGGGTTGACTTCAATCAGGTAGACTTCGTTGTCTTTCACCGCAAACTGCACGTTCATCAGACCGCGAACCTGCAGCTCGAAGGCCAGCTTCTTCACCTGGTCGCGCATCACGTCCTGAATCTCTTTGCTCAGCGTATAGGCTGGCAGAGAACAGGCGGAGTCGCCGGAGTGAACGCCCGCCTGCTCGATGTGCTCCATGATGCCGCCAATCAGCACCATTTCGCCGTCGCAGATAGCATCAACGTCCACTTCCACCGCGTCATCCAGGAAGCGGTCCAGCAGTACCGGTGCGTCGTTAGAGACGCTGACCGCAGTCTGGAAGTAACGGCGCAGGTCGGCTTCGTCGTAGACGATTTCCATCGCACGGCCGCCCAGCACGTAGGAAGGACGCACCACCAGCGGGTAGGTGATCTCTTTGGCCTTCTCAACCGCCTGCTCAATGGCGGTGACGGTGGCGTTAGCCGGCTGTTTCAGCTTCAGACGGTCAACGGCATGCTGGAAACGCTCGCGGTCTTCCGCACGGTCAATCGCATCCGGGCTGGTACCGATAACCGGTACGCCTGCCGCTTCCAGCGCGCGCGCCAGCTTCAGCGGCGTCTGGCCGCCGTACTGCACGATAACGCCTTTTGGCTTCTCGATGCGCACGATTTCCAGCACGTCTTCCAGAGTTACCGGCTCGAAGTAGAGACGGTCGGAGGTGTCGTAGTCGGTAGAGACGGTTTCCGGGTTACAGTTGACCATGATGGTCTCGTAACCGTCTTCGCGCAGCGCCAGTGAGGCGTGTACGCAGCAGTAGTCGAACTCGATGCCCTGGCCGATACGGTTTGGACCGCCGCCCAGCACCATGATTTTGTCGCGGTCAACGGACGGGTTCGCTTCGCACTCGTCTTCATAGGTGGAGTACATGTACGCTGTGTCGGTCGCAAATTCTGCCGCACAGGTATCCACGCGCTTGTAGACCGGGTGCAGGTCATACTGGTCACGCAGCTTGCGGATCTCCGCTTCGCGCACGCCCGCCAGTTTTGCCAGACGCGCATCGGCGAAGCCCTTACGCTTCAGCATGCGCAGGAAGTCAGCGTCAAGGCCGTTGATGCCAATCTCAGCGACTTTCTCTTCCAGACGCACCAGCTCTTCAATCTGCACCAGGAACCAGCGGTCGATGTTGGTCAGGTTGAAGACGCCATCGACGGACAGGCCAGCGCGGAAGGCATCGGCAATGTACCAGATACGCTCGGCGCCCGCGTCTTTCAGCTCGCGGCGGATTTTGGTCAGCGCTTCCGGGTCGTCCAGGCTCACTTTCGGGTCGAAACCGGTGGCGCCCACTTCCAGGCCGCGCAGCGCTTTCTGCAGAGATTCCTGCTGGGTACGGCCAATCGCCATCACTTCCCCAACAGATTTCATCTGGGTGGTCAGACGGTCGTTGGCGCCGGCAAACTTCTCGAAGTTGAAGCGAGGAATTTTGGTCACAACGTAGTCGATGGACGGCTCAAAGGATGCCGGAGTACGGCCGCCGGTGATGTCGTTCATCAGTTCGTCGAGGGTGTAACCTACCGCCAGCTTCGCCGCGACTTTGGCAATCGGGAAGCCGGTGGCTTTCGATGCCAGCGCAGAAGAGCGAGATACGCGCGGGTTCATTTCGATAACAATCAGACGACCGTTTTTCGGGTTAACCGAGAACTGAACGTTAGAGCCGCCGGTTTCGACGCCAATCTCACGCAGTACCGCCATCGAGGCGTTACGCATGATTTGGTACTCTTTGTCGGTCAGGGTCTGGGCCGGTGCCACGGTGATGGAGTCACCGGTGTGGATCCCCATGGCGTCGAAGTTTTCGATGGAGCAGACGATGATGCAGTTGTCGTTTTTATCACGCACCACTTCCATCTCGTACTCTTTCCAGCCGATCAGCGATTCGTCAATCAGCAGTTCGTTGGTTGGAGAGAGGTCCAGACCACGGGCGCAAATCTCTTCGAACTCTTCACGGTTGTACGCGATACCGCCGCCGGTGCCGCCCATGGTGAAGCTAGGACGGATGATGCACGGATAACCCACGTCAGCGGCAACCGCCAGCGCTTCTTCCATATTGTGTGCGATACCGGAGCGCGCTGTGTCGAGGCCGATTTTTTCATCGCCACATCGAAACGGCGGCGGTCTTCTGCTTTATCAATCGCATCGGCAGTGGCGCCAATCATGGTCACGCCGAACTCGGCCAGCACGCCCTGACGCTCCAGCTCCAGCGCGCAGTTCAGCGCCGTCTGGCCGCCCATGGTCGGCAGCACCGCATCCGGACGCTCTTTTTCGATGATTTTGCGCACGACTTCCCAGTGAATTGGCTCGATGTAGGTGGCATCAGCCATTTCCGGGTCGGTCATGATGGTGGCCGGGTTGGAGTTCACCAGGATAACGCGGTAGCCCTCTTCGCGCAGGGCTTTACACGCCTGTGCGCCAGAGTAGTCGAATTCACAGGCCTGGCCGATAACAATCGGGCCAGCGCCAAGGATCAGGATGCTTTTTATGTCTGTACGTTTTGGCATGGTCTTCTCGGCTCCTGATTATTTAGCGGTCTTACGGTATTGCTCGATAAGTTCGATGAAGTGATCGAACAGCGGCGCGGCATCGTGCGGGCCTGGGCTTGCCTCCGGGTGACCCTGGAAGCTGAACGCCGGTTTGTCGGTACGATGGATGCCCTGCAGGGTGCCATCGAACAGCGACTTGTGCGTAACGCGCAGGTTGGCAGGCATGGAGGCTTCATCGACGGCAAAACCGTGGTTCTGCGCGGTAATCATTACCGTGTTGTTGTCGATATCTTTCACCGGGTGGTTACCACCGTGGTGACCGAACTTCATCTTCACGGTCTTCGCACCGCTCGCCAGCGCCAGCAGCTGATGGCCGAGACAGATGCCGAACACCGGAATGTCGGTTTCAAGGAAGGTCTTGATCGCGTCGATAGCATAGTCGCACGGTGCCGGGTCGCCCGGGCCGTTAGAGAGGAAGATCCCGTCCGGATTCATCTTCAGCACTTCATCTGCCGGGGTTTTAGCCGGCACAACGGTCAGGCGGCAGCCGCGGTCAACCAGCATACGCAGGATGTTGCGCTTGGCGCCGTAGTCGTAGGCCACCACGTGGAACGGCAGCTCGTCTTCTTTTTTCGCTTCCGGCAGTTCGTCTGCCAGCGTCCAGCTACCCTGCGTCCAGCTGTAGGATTCAGCAGTGGTCACTTCTTTTGCCAGATCCATGCCGTTCAGACCCGGGAAGGCTTTGGCTTTTTCTTGCGCCAGGGCCGCGTCCAGGTTGTCGCCAGCGATAATGCAGCCGTTCTGGGCACCTTTTTCACGCAGCAGACGCGTCAGTTTACGGGTATCGATATCGGCAATCGCCACGATGTTATGGCGCTTCAGGTAGGATGAGAGGTCTTCAGTATTGCGGTAGTTGCTGGCAATCAGCGGCAGGTCACGAATGATCAGACCTTGTGCATGTACCTGGGAGGACTCTTCATCAGCGGCGTTAGAGCCGACATTACCGATATGGGGATAAGTTAAAGTGACGATTTGGCGGGAATAGGAAGGATCAGTGAGGATTTCTTGATAACCGGTCATTGAAGTATTGAAAACGACTTCCCCAACCGCCGAACCTGTTGCCCCAATGGCCCGACCGATAAACTGGGTTCCGTCTTCCAGAACCAATAGCGCTGACTTAATCAAAACACCCTCCAGAGAATATTCACTCACTTTATTTGCATATTAATTCATAACTACAGTCTGAATCAATGCAAATCTGCTGCCAGTGGATTTTCGGCAAACGGCGGCATTCTGGAGATTTACCCGGGAGAAGTCAACTTAAAAAGTGGGTTTTGTTTGTGGTTTTCGTGTCACTGACCGGGCGGAGGATTATTAATGGCTAAAAAGATCAACTAAATCACTCAGGAAAACGCTTGCGAGACAAGTTTGTTGTTAAAACATCTGACCCGGCCTGAAAAAGTGGACCATCTGGTCAAAATTCACAACATTGAAACAAAAAATCATGGTATAAGTTATTTTTTATCGCGCTTGGAATAAAAACATACATCAAGCTTGTAAAATTAAAGGGCAATAATTTATTGCCCTCTGCAATCAAGTAATTACGACTGCAATAACCACATCACGAAGGGTAACTATGATTATAAATTGTTGAGATCGAGCACATCTCGCATGTCATAAAGACCATCTTTTTTGCCTTTCAACCACATTGCAGAACGAACAGCCCCATTTGCAAAAGTCATGCGACTGGATGCCTTATGGGTAATTTCAACGCGCTCACCGATGTCGGCAAACATGGCGGTATGTTCACCAACAATGTCGCCGGCACGCACGGTGGCAAAACCAATGGTCCCAGGAACGCGTTCACCGGTATGCCCTTCCCGGGTATAGACGGCACACTCTTTCAGATCTTTATCCATCGCCTGGGCAATCGCCTCGCCCATCGCCAGCGCGGTGCCGGACGGCGCATCCACTTTATAGCGGTGGTGAGCTTCAACGATCTCGATGTCGGTGTAATCCCCCATTACCTTCGCCGCTTTCTCCAGCAGCTTGAGCATCACGTTCACGCCCACACTAAAGTTGGCTGCAAACACGACAGGGATCGCTTTTGCCGCATCCTGAATGGCCTGCTTACCGGCATCATCAAAACCGGTGGTACCAATAACCATGCCTTTGCCGTGCTGACGACAAAACGCCAGGTGGTGCAGCGTGCCTTCCGGGCGAGTGAAGTCGATGAAGACATCGAAGTCGTCTTTAACCGCCTCAAGGCTGCTCTGGACGGTGACGCCTGACTTGCCTGCGCCCGCCAGTTCGCCAGCATCGGCACCCAACAGCGTGGAACCTTCACGCTCCAGCGCCGCCCCCAGCGCCACGCCATCCATCTGCAATGTCGCCTGAATTAACTGGCGGCCCATACGACCACCCGCGCCGGCAATGGCGACGCGGATCTGTGCATCATGCATAGTTATTCTCTTACGTTAAAATGATGTAAACCGTTTTCAGATTAACCAGCCTTCGCAAAGGCCGCCACAGAAAACGCCAATAATTAGAATTTAATGATAAACAGGGATAGATATCAGTTAAAGACATGATCGTCAGCGAAAACCGCATGATTCCCGCACCACCAGCGCAGGCGGCAGGATGATCCGTTTGGCGGGTTCGTCATTGCCCTGGATGCGGCTGTACAGCAGCTCCCCCGCCTTGCGGCCAATCTCCTTTGCCGCCACCGACACGGTGGTCAATGCCGGCTGGACCAGAGCCGCTTCGGTAATGTCATCGAAGCCGATCAGCGCAAAGTCACGCCCCGGTTCACGGCCCATCTTGCGTAAACTTTGCATCACCCCCAGCGCCACAATATCCTGGTAGCAAATCGCAGCGCTGATTTCTGGATTTTCAAGGAGTAACGCCTCCGCTACGCGCGCGCCATCGCTCTGGCTGGCCTGCGACGTTCTGATCCAGGCAGGATTCGGCGTCACGCCGAATTCAAGCAGCTTGCTGGTAAAACCACCGATACGCTGCGCCCGCGAGCCCGAGTTCTGGCTCCCCCCGATAAACGCAATATGCCGATGGCCCATTCTGAGCAGATGCTCTGTCGCCATCTGCGTGCCCAGGAAGTTGTCCGTTCCGACAAAATCAAAATCCGGATCCTTCAGCGGGCGCACAACCATGATAGCCGGAATGTTGCGCCGCTTTAGCCCATCAAAAAAAGCCTGGGGCGTTTCGCGGGCCGCACACAGCACCATCCCTCCCACGTTATTGCGCATCAGCGAATCGACAAATTTTTGCTGTCGCTCTGCGGACTCCTCGCTGTTGGCCAGAAAAAGCAGCAGCTCATGGCGTTCCATTTCATGGCTTAGCCCTGCGGTCATCTCTCCGTAAAAAGGGTTGGTGATATCGTGCAAAAGCAGACCCACCTGGTTACTGCGGCGATTACGTAAATTGGCCGCCGTCTGGTTATAGACGTAGCCCGTCTCATCCAGCGCCTTTAGCACGCGCTCGCGCGTACTTTGCGAAATACGGCCTTTGTTACAGAGCACCATTGAGACCGTTGCCGTTGATACGCCAGCGCGTTTCGCGACGTCTGCCAGTGTCATTCCCGTCATGCTGTCTCCTTGCGTTTCATACAAGATTAATCGAATAACCTTTTTTATGCATTTTTCCCTGTGAGTCTCTTCACATTACCGCTACCGATCGGGATTACATTGCCATTTATGGCGGGTTAATCGCGTTAACCACTCTTCTCAAACGCGGTTAATCGAATAACCTTAAGTCACGATTATGGAGGATAGAATGACTGCCTACGACAAATTCCCCACGGTGACGATCCAGGGTTATGACGACAGCGCCTGGCAAGGATGGGAGGCGATTACCCGAACCCTTGAAGCAAAAACCCAGCCGCGCAGCCGCACCGTACTGGTGATCGATTGTTATCCGGGCGTGCGCATGACCGAACTTGAAGACAACGTGCTGCCGCGCCTACGCCCGGCGCTGACGATTAATGCCGGGCAGGCACGACAGGGTGAGCAGGCCATCCATGAGATGATTGCCCGCAACCTCACCGACGATCGCGTCTTTGGCGTGCTCTCCTGCCACCAGCTGGTTGAATTTTTCGACGCCGCACGTCTGGAGGCATTGCAGACTCAGGTGAGCCAGTGTTCCGCAGGGCTGATTGTCATTTACGGCCCCGGTGCGGCGCTTATTCATCCGGGTGACGTGCTGGTGTACGCCGATCTTCCGCGCTGGGAGATCCAGCAGCGTATGCGCAGCGGTGAGATGGGCAACTGGGGGGCAGAGAATCAGCACGAGGATATGCTTCGTCGCTACAAGCGGGCTTTTTTTGTTGAGTGGCGCGTCTTCGATCGCCATAAAACCCCCCTGCTCAGGCGCGCCGATTTTTTACTGGATACCACCCGCAAAGCGCTTCCTGCGATGGTCACCGGCAAGGCGCTGCGGGCCGGTCTGGCCCAGACCACTGCCCAGCCATTTCGCGTGGTGCCATTTTTCGATCCCGGCGTCTGGGGCGGCCAGTGGATGAAACAGCAATTCGATCTCGATCCCTCTGCACCCAATTACGCATGGTGTTTTGACTGCGTGCCCGAGGAAAACAGCCTGTTACTGCGTTTTGGCGCGGTGCGGATCGAGATCCCCTCTCAGGACCTGGTTTTACTTGAGCCTCGTGCGCTGCTGGGCGAGAAAGTTCACGCGCGTTTCGGCGCGGAGTTCCCGATCCGTTTTGACTTCCTGGATACCATCGGTGGCCAGAACCTGAGCTTCCAGGTCCACCCTGTTACCGAGTACATCCAGCAGCAGTTTGGGATGCACTACACCCAGGATGAGAGCTATTACATCCTGGAAGCCGGGCCGGGTGCCGTGGTCTACCTGGGCACCAAAACCGGTACCGATCCCCGGGCAATGATGGACGACCTCAGGCGTGCCGGGCGCGGTGAAAAATCTTTTGATGACGCCCGGTTCGTTAATCAGATCCCGGCGAAAAAACACGACCATTTTCTGATCCCTGCAGGTACGGTGCACTGCTCCGGCGCTGGAACAATGGTGCTGGAGATCAGCGCCACGCCATACATCTTCACCTTCAAACTGTGGGACTGGGGCCGCCTGGGCCTGGACGGCCAGCCGCGTCCGGTACATCTGGAACATGGTGAACAGGTCATCGACTGGCAGCGCGACACGCAGTGGGTCCATCAGCATCTGGTGAATCAGTTTGAACCCATTGCGCAAGGAGAGCGCTGGCGCGAAGAACGCACCGGCCTGCACGAGCGTGAATTTATCGAAACGCGTCGCCACTGGTTTAGCGAACCCGTTATCCATAACACCGCGGGTGGTGTGAATGTGCTCAATCTTATTGAGGGCGACGAAGCGATTGTCGACAGCCCTACCGGCGCTTTCGCGCCGTTTACCGTCCATTACGCCGAAACTTTCATTATCCCGGCAAGGGTGGGTGAATACCGCATTTCGCCTGCCGCCAGCGCGTCTGGACAGCAGCTGGCCACCATCAAAGCCTGGGTGAGGAGCTAACGATGATTCATTTTATAGTTGCAACCCACGGCCCGCTTGCCGCCGCGCTGCTTGAGAGTGGCCGGATGGTGTACGGCGACCTGCCCGGCGTGCACGCCGTCTGCCTGAGCGAACAGGCGGGAATTGAGGGTTTTCGCCGGGATTTTTGCGCCACGCTGGAAGCCGCAAGCGCCGATGCCGACGGCGTGCTGGTGCTGTGCGATATGCAAAGCGGCACGCCGTGGAACGTGGCGTGCGAGGTCGCCTTTAATCCGCAAACGCAGCCCCCGGTCGCCGTGGTGGCGGGGGTCAACTTACCGATGCTACTGCAAACCGACGAGGTGATGGCGGCAAGCGATGTCCATCACGCCGCCGCGCAACTAATCGAACTCACTCTGCCGACGCTGGTTCAGGCAACGCCGACAGAGTCTGTACAGACAGACGATTTTTGAGGAGCCGCATATGAGTATTTCTTTTGTACGTATTGACGATCGCGTCATCCACGGGCAGCTCATTACACGCTGGGCCAGGGAGCTGCCCTGTGACGGCATCGTTGCCATTGACGATGCCGTTGCGGCCGATCCGCTGCTGTCGTCAGTCATGAAAGGAGCCGTCTCTGACACCAAAGTGTGGCTTTTTGATACGGCAACGGCCATTGAAAAACTGCCAAAAGTGATCGCCAGCGAGAAACGCTATTTTGTGATTGGTAGATCGCCGCTCACGCTACAGCGCATTGAACAGGCGGGTATCAGCCTGAAAAACAGCAATGGCAAAATTAACGTAGGGCCGATGAGCGCCCGGGCGAACACGATTACCATCGGCCCGAATCAGTCGGTAACGAACGAGGAAGCCGTGGCCTTCGAGTGGCTAACCGGCCAGGGGCACGAAATTGAATTTCGCCTGGTTCCCGATGCCAGTTTTTACCGCTGGCAGGACGCCAGACTGAAGCTGAAATAAGGAGCGGATCATGATTATCGAAGCGGCGTTAATTGGTTTGCTCTGTTATCTGGGCGCCCTCAGCAGCCCGTGGCTTCTGGGGCTGACTGGCGGCTGGTATCTCATCTCCCGCCCGCTCATCTCCGGGATGCTGGTTGGCCTGATCCTGGGCGATATCAAAACCGGGATTATCATTGGCGTAGCCGTGCAGGCGGTCTATATCGCGATGGTGACCCCCGGCGGCTCGATGCCAGCAGATTTAAACTTCGTGGCCTATCCGGCCATCGCGCTGGGGATCCTCTCCGGCAAAGGGCCAGAGGTCGCGGTGGCGCTGGCTGCCACTATCGGCATCGCTGGCACCATTCTGTTTAATGCGATGATGGTACTAAACTCATTCTGGAACCATCGGGCGGATGTGGCGCTTGAGCACGGCGACGAGCGCGGGATCTACCTCAACAGCGCCATCTGGCCGCAGGCGATGAACTTTGTACTGCGCTTTGTCCCGACCTTTATTGCCGTCTTTTTCGGCGCGCAGTACATCAGCGGCTTTATGGATAGCCTGCCGCAGATCGTCCTCTCCACCATGAACGTGCTGGGCGGTATTTTACCCGCCGTCGGTATCGCCATCCTGCTTAAGCAGATCATCAAAAGCTATACCATGCTCATCTACTTCCTGGTGGGCTTCGTCTGCATCGTATTTCTCAAACTCAATATGGTTGCGCTGGTGATCGTGGGCGCCCTGCTGGCACTCATCCATTACAACTACAAACCTGAAACGCCGCAGGCCGTGGCTTCTGCGCCGGTCGCTGACGACGAGGATGAATTCTGATGGAAGAACATAAACTTACCCGCAGAGATCTGCGCCGCTGCTGGCGGGCGTGGATGATGCATAACCTCTCCTCCATGAGCTTTGAACGTCTGGAATCCTTCGGCTTCTGCCTGAGCATGCTGCCGGTGGCAAAAAAACTCTATCCTGATGCGGCTCAACGCACTGAAATGCTGCGCCGTCACGCGTCGTTCTACAACACAGAGCCGCAAATTGGCGCGATCGTCAACGGTATGGCGCTGGGTCTGGAGGAGAAAAAAGCCAACGGCGAGCCAATTGATGGTGAAACCATTAACACCCTGAAGGTAGGCCTGATGGGACCCATCGCCGGCATCGGCGATTCTATGATCCCGGGCATGCTGATCCCGATCCTCCTCAGTATCGGGATGGCGCTGGCGGCAGGCGGAAACATCCTCGGCCCGCTGTTTTACACCGTCGCCTGGCTGGCCATTATCATTCCTGGCTCCTGGTTTCTGTTTCTCAAAGGCTACCAGATGGGCTCAGGCTCCGTGGAGATGCTGGTCAGCAGTAAATCCACCCGGCTTCGGGAGGCGCTCTCCCTCCTCGGGGTGTTCGTTATGGGCGGCGTGGCGGCCAGCTACGTGAAGCTCGGCACCGGCCTGGAGTTCATCACCCGGGACGGGGTTAACATTCACGTGCAGCAGATGCTGGACGGTATTTTCCCACAGCTGCTTCCGCTGACGGTGGTGCTGGGAACCTGGTATCTGATGGCAAAACGCGGCGTGTCGCCGGTTAAGGCCATGCTATTACTGCTGGTTCTGGCCGCGCTTGGCGTGGCGTCAGGTTTGTTCGCCGGATAAGAGAACCGGGGCGAGGCCCCGGTCACTTTATGGATGGAAGTTTTCCCACAGCCCGGCGGTTTTATCCGGTCGCGAGATAAACTGAAACCGCGCCGGATCGTCGATAAACTGCTGATAAATAGGGGCATCGGTAATACCGAATTCCGAATAACCGCGCGGCGTAATCATCTGTAATCGCCCCGGCCTGTAGTGGCTATTTTGCTGCCAGACAATATGATCGCCCTGAACCAGGGGATACCATGCCAGCCCTTTGCGCGCACGCACGGCGTCATACTCAAAGCCGTATTCCCGATCGCACCACGCGCCAAAGGTCAGCGGCTCCCCGGCAGAGGCTGAAATGGTCGCATGGCCCCATCCGGGCGGAACCAGCACTTTTTCACCCGGTCCCGCCAGCACCGCAAAGCAGCGTCCCGGATCGTCATCAACAAACTCCTGCATATAGATAATCGCTTTACCCTGCCAGATTTCATACAGCTCAGGGGGCGACCATCCGCTGTGTTGGCTGATACAGTGCACATGCCCCTGGCTGCGGACCGGCTCATCGCCGAGCGTGCCTGCGGCGTAGGTGACCACGCCAAACAGCAGCATCCGTTTTTCGAGCTCTGGCCTGTCCGCCAGGCGCGCCACGTCCATCGCGATAGCATAAACCTGCTCCGGCCCTTCGCAGTCGGGATTGCGCAGCGACGGACGGATCTGATCCAGGGTGCGAATTTCCGGCATCGGGCCGGTAACGTCATCTCCGTAGCTGAAGCCCAATGGTCGATGCGCAATGGTCATATCCAGTCCGAAATTAATCATTGCGCGCCTCCCATTCCTGCAAGTGATGGTCAGAGGCAAATACGCGAAGCGCAAAACCACCGGCCAAAGCCGCATAGTCATGCCCGGCCACGCTGGGCCAGACCGCCAGCGCAGAAAGCGTCTCATCGCCGGTGTTAATCAGACGGTGCGCAGTAAAGGAGGGGATGATGTGCACAGAGCCGGGCTTCACGCGCTCAAGGCGCGCCTCACCGGACGCCGTCTGAAGCAGCAGCAGGCCGCGTCCGCACAGGCCAAAATAGACCTCGCCCTGTTCACGGCGCTGGTGAAAATGACCGCGCGTCATAAAAAACTCGTCACCGATTTTGCCCGCATACAGATGGGTAACGCCGACGTACAGCGCCCCTTCACCCGACGGGGAGTCGATCGTTTCAACGTCATAGAGGCGCTGCTGCGGATCGCAGCCACGCCAGGCGTTGTTATCACTGAAAAAGTCTGGCAGATCGGCGAGGCGTGTCGTCTTGCGGATCAGTGGAGCATTAGCGAATACACCGCTGGCCCACGCCACCTGGGGTGGCAGGATTACGTCAGGATTCATGTTTATCTCCGGCCCGAGGAGAACAACATGACAAGCTTACCAGATTAACCCGTTACCCTCCTGAGAAGCCGCCCGCTTTGTCGGGTTAATCACACGCCTGTTATGCCTGCTCATGGAGGGCATAAGTCACCACCAGCTGCCCTTTTTTCATTTTCAGCCCTAGGATCTGCATCCCATCGGTTTCAGCCAGCTGTTTAACATGCGTTCCACCACACGAATAGGCAGGAAGATCGCCAAAGCGAACCTTGCGCCTGCCCGCTTCAATGTCGGTATAAAGAAGCAGGTTGTCCGCTTGCCAGCCTTTAATCATCGCGAGCAGCGCGTTGGCATCAGGCATCGATATCTGTTGCTCCCGGGGGATAAAAGTAATTCGTCCTTCACCGGGCCAGTGATGGGCTTTTACTGGCTCCCAACCAAACCGCTCACCGGCGTAACCAATCAAATGGCCTGCGCTGTGCCAGCGGGAATGACGCGCTCGCGTACTTTTATCGATCTGCATTTCCACCACCGCGCCTGGCGCAAGCGGTTGAGCCAGAATGTGAATAACAGACTCCCCACGCAGGCTCACTCCCTCCACCGCAATCCCCGCGATCGCACCCCGATCCGCTGGCTGTCCGCCACCCTGCGGATGGAAAAGGGTCCGCTCCAGCTCAACGGCGTAGCGGCCATCAGGCTCGGATGTGCATCGGACCACCTTCGCGTGGCCTTCTGTCGCGTCACTTATGTAATAAAGTCGTTCTGTCATGGTTGTCCTCCTCTGTACCCTGACAGTATATTCATTACTTCCGCATCGATAATCCTGCTTTCAAACAATGCACTATTGCCTGGCAGACACAAATGAAACCTGCACTCTTACCTGATCTTGCTACCTTCGTGACCATCGTAGAGCACGGCAACTTTTCAACGGCTGCCCGTATTACGGGAGCAACGCCCTCGGCGATCAGCCGCTGTGTTTCACGCCTCGAAAAGGAGATGGGATGTAAGTTACTGCACCGCACCACGCGCAAGCTGGCCCTTACTGAAACCGGAAAATCGGTTTATGAACACGCGCTGGATATGCTGGAAGCGGCGCAACAGGCAATAGATTCCGGTAGCAGTCTGCAAACCGTTGCCCAGGGAAAGCTCACCTTGAGCGTGCCGAAAGCCGTGGGACGGTTTGTGATCCATCCGCTGATCCCGGCGTTCCTGGAGCGCTACCCGCAAATTGACGTCTGCCTGCGCCTGGAGGATCGTTACATGGATCTGATCGAGGATGGTGTCGATCTGGCATTACGCATCACCAGGACACCCTCTCCTGGCCTGTATGGAAAACCGCTGATGCCGGTAACCCATGTTATTTGCGCCACGCCAGAATACCTTCGTCGCAGAGGTACGCCACAGCATCCGCACGACCTGCGGGCACATAGCTGTATTTCGCTCGGTGAAACCCCGGCCGATTCACGCTGGAAATTCACCTTGCAGGGGAAAACGGAGATCGTCCAGACGCACGGACGCTACGCTGCTAACCACACGGGCGTGCGGCTGGATGCGGTCAAACAGCATGTCGGCATCGGGAGTTTACCGCTGTTTACCGCGCGAGAGGCTCTGGAACGAGGGGAGATTGTGCAGGTTCTGCCGGCTTGGGAGTTTATCAGCAGCTATACGGGCGACCTCTGGCTACTGTGGACGCGCAACAAACATATGCCAGCCAGAATGCGGGCAATGATCAACTATCTGAATGAAAAAATGCCAGTCATTAAGTGACTGGCATTTTTTAAACCTTACTCGACTTCTCGCGCGTCGATACGCAGCTCTTTCGGCACTTCGAAGACGATATTCTCTTCGCGGCCCGCCAGCGGAATGGCTTCCCCGCCGCCCAGCTCCTGCAGACGCGCAATCACGTTCTGCACCAGAATATCCGGCGCCGAGGCACCGGCCGTCACGCCAACGCACTGCACCTCTTTTACCCAGGCTTCCTGAATATCGGTAGCATCGTCGATCAGGAACGCGGCTTTCCCCATTCGCTGCGCCAGTTCGGCCAGACGGTTGGAGTTAGAGGAGTTTTTCGAGCCGACAACCAGCACCACATCCGCCTGCTCCGCCAGGGCGCGCACCGCTTCCTGACGGTTGGTGGTGGCGTAGCAGATGTCATCTTTACGCGGGCCAACGATTTTCGGGAAGCGGCTTCGCAGCGCATCGATAACGTCGGACGTATCATCCACGGAAAGCGTGGTCTGGGTCATAAACGACAGTTTGGCTTCGTTTTTGACGTTCAGCGTCAGCACATCTTCAGGGGACTCGACCAGATACATGCCCCCTTCCGGGTTGCTGTACTGTCCCATGGTCCCTTCCACTTCCGGGTGGCCTGCGTGACCAATCAGAATCGACTCTTCACCACGGCGGCTGGCACGGGCCACTTCCATATGCACTTTGGTCACCAGCGGGCAGGTGGCGTCGAAAACGGTCAGATCGCGATTTTTCGCTTCGTTACGCACCGCCTGAGAGACGCCGTGTGCGGAGAAGATCAGGATCGCGCCGTCCGGCACTTCGTCGATCTGCTCAATAAAGATTGCCCCGCGTGCGCGCAGGCTATCCACCACGTAGCGGTTATGCACCACTTCGTGACGGACATAAATAGGCGCGCCGTAAAGCTCCAGCGCGTTTTCAACAATGCTGATAGCGCGGTCTACACCGGCGCAGAAGCGCGCGGGTTAGCCAACAGGATCTGCATTCACATCCTCCAGTACCGGGTCGATTTCCAGTACTTCAACATCAAAATGGACGGTACGCCCGGCGAGGGGGTGGTTGAAATCGACGGTAATCGAGTCGCCGTTGATTTCACGGATCACGCCTGGCATTTCGCTGCCATCCATAGCGGTAAAGAGCATAATCGCCCCAATCTCAGGTTCCCCCGCATCCATGAATTCACGACGCGAGAAGTACTGGATCAGGTCCGGGGACGGCACGCCAAATGCTGCATCCGGCTCCAGAGAGAAGGTTTTTTTATCCCCTTCTTTCAGCCCCAGCAGCTGCTGCTCAAGACCTTCAGACAGAGAGGTATCACCCAGACGGAACAGCGCCGGTTTGCCGTTATTGCGGGTGGACTCCGCCGTGGAGCCATCATCAAGTTTCAGCGTGAAATGAACCAGCATCGCGCTGTTGGACTGTACGGATTTAGACATGCAATTTAGCCTGAGGTTTGCCCGGTGGCGCTGCGCTTACCGGGCCTACAAAATCGTAGGCCGGGTAAGCATAGCGCCACCCGGCATTTACTGTTACGCCTGCTCTTTCGCTGCGGGTTTCGGCAAGAAGCCTTCCAGCACAATCAGCGCCGCACCGATACAAATCGCCGTATCGGCCAGGTTGAAAGTGGCGAAATGCCAGTTGCCGACGTAGAAGTCGATCATATCGACCACAAAGCCGTGCCACAGACGGTCGAACAGGTTACCCAGCGCACCGCCAATGATCAGCGCGTAGGCAATGTTGTTCAGCTTTTGCGTGGCTTTCCCGCGGTACATCAGCACAGCCAGCACCACACAGATACCGAGCGCGATACCTGCAAAGAACCAGCGCTGCCAGCCGCCGCTGTCGGCCAGGAAGCTAAACGCCGCGCCATAGTTACGCGCATAGTGCAGATTAAGCGACGGGAACAGCGGTACGGTGTCCCCCAGAGCAAAGTTCTGGAGGATCAGGTACTTGCTGCCCAAATCAATAATCAGCACGACTACCACCAGCCACAGCCAGCGCAGCCCTGTTGAAGAGAGTGATTTACTCATCAGGCAAACTTACGTTTTTCGCCATCACCGGCGACGTTGCTGACACAGCGTCCGCAGATATCTGCGTGTTCCGCCACCTTGCCGACATCGGTGGTGTAATGCCAGCAACGCGGGCACTTATCACCATCGGCTTTCACCAGCGCCACTTTCAGCCCTTTGAGCAGTTCGCTCTGCTGGGCATCAGCGCTCGCGTCGGCATAATCCGCAACTTTCGCACCGGAGGTCAACAGGACAAATCGTAATTCATCGCCCAGCGCCGTCAGCTTCGCGGCCAGCTCTGGCTCGGCATACAGGGTCACTGCCGCTTCCAGAGAGCCGCCCACTTTCTTGTCGGTACGCGCCTGCTCGATCACCTTGTTCACTTCGCCGCGCACTTTCAGCAGCTCGTCCCAGAAAGCATCGTTCATGGCTTCAGTTTCAGCCAGACCAAACAGGCCTTCATACCACTCGCCGGTGAAGACATACTTCTCACGGTCGCCTGGCAGATAGCCCCAGATCTCATCTGCGGTGAAGGACATGATCGGTGCCATCCAGCGCACCAGCGCTTCCGCGATGTGGTACAGCGCGGTCTGGCAGCTGCGACGCGCCACGCTGTCCGCTTTGGCGGTGTACTGACGGTCTTTGATAATGTCGAGGTAGAAAGAGCCCATCTCGATGGAGCAGAAGCGCATCAGCCGCTGCACCACTTCGTGGAAATCGTAAGAGTCATACGCTTTAACGATGTCTTCCTGCGCCGCCTGGGCACAGCCTACCGCCCAGCGATCCAGCACCACCATCTCTTCCGGTTTCACCATATCTTTTGCCGGATCGAAACCGTTGAGGTTCGCCAGCAGGAAGCGCGCGGTGTTACGGATACGACGATAGCTGTCGGCAGCACGTTTCAGGATCTCGTCGGAGACCGCCATTTCGCCGGTGTAGTCGGTGGATGCCACCCACAGACGCAGAATATCCGCGCCCAGCTTGTTCATCACGTCCTGCGGGGAAACGGTGTTACCGATAGATTTGGACATCTTGCGGCCCTGACCATCCACGGTGAAGCCGTGAGTCAGTACCTGACGGTATGGCGCTTTGCCCTTCATGGCGGTGGAGATCATCAGAGATGACATGAACCAGCCACGGTGTTGGTCAGAACCTTCCAGATACATGTCGGCGGCATGACCGGCAAATTCCGGACGCACGTCAACCACGGAGGAGTGGGTAGAACCGGAGTCGAACCAGACGTCCAGGGTATCCGGCACTTTCTCGTAGGTATCAGCGTCGTCGCCCAGGATGTCGCGGGAGTCGAGATCCCACCACGCCTGAATGCCGTCAACCTCAACGCGTTTGGCCACTTCTTCCATCAGCTCCAGGGTGCGCGGGTGCAGCTCCTGGGTCTCTTTATGGACGAACAGGGACATAGGTACGCCCCAGGTACGCTGACGGGAGATACACCAGTCAGGACGGTTCGCGACCATGGATTCGATACGCGCCTGGCCCCAGTCAGGGATCCACTGCACGCCTTTGATCTCGGAGAGGGACTGCGCGCGCAGGCCTTTCTGATCCATGCTGACGAACCACTGCGGGGTCGCACGGAAGATGATCGGCGTCTTGTGGCGCCAGCAGCATGGATAGCTGTGCTGCATTTTCTCAACGTGCAGCAGCGAGCCGTTGTCGCGCAGCAGGTTGACGATGATGTCGTTGGCTTTAAAGACGTTGATGCCGTCCAGCGCCGGGTACGTGCCTGGCAGGTAAGCGCCGTCCGGGCCAACCGGGTTAGCGATTTCCAGACCGTACTGCAGGCTGATGTTATAGTCATCCGGACCGTGACCACCGGCGGTATGTACCGCACCGGTACCCGCTTCCAGGGTAACGTGCTCGCCCAGGATTGCCGGTACGTCGAAATTAAGGAACGGATGCTTAAAGCGCATCAGCTCCAGTTCAGCGCCCTTCACGGTGCCGAGGATTTTGTAGTCGGTGATGTTGGCGCGCTTCAGCACGCTCTCAACCAGATCTTTTGCCAGGATCAGCGCGCGGCCTTCAACCTGTACCAGCGCGTATTCGAACTCCGCAGAGAGGGAGATCGCGCGGTTAGCAGGCAGGGTCCACGGCGTGGTGGTCCAGATAACCAGTGAGATTGGGCCATTGACGCCCGGCAGACCAAACTTGGCCTGCAGCGCATCCTGATCGACACCTTCAAAGGCCACGTCGATGGATGGAGACGTTTTGTCGTAATACTCAACTTCCGCCTCAGCCAGCGCAGAGCGGCAGTCCACGCACCAGTGCACCGGCTTGGCGCCTTTGTGCAGGTGGCCGTTGCCGATGATTTTGCCCAGCGCACGGATGATGTTGGCTTCGGTTTTGAAGTCCATGGTCAGGTACGGGTGCGACCAGTCGCCCAGCACGCCCAGACGGATAAAGTCTTCGCGCTGACCGTCAACCTGGGTAGCGGCGTATTCACGGCATTTGGCACGGAATTCAGCAGCGGTGAACTTCTCACCCGGCTTGCCGAACTCCTGCTCCACTTTCAGCTCGATCGGCAGACCGTGACAGTCCCAGCCTGGAACGTAAGGCGAGTCATAGCCCATTAAGCCTTTGGACTTAACGATAATGTCTTTCAGAATCTTGTTTACAGAGTGACCAATATGAATGCTGCCATTCGCATAGGGAGGGCCATCATGCAGAATGAAAGTTTTTTTACCTTTTTTGGCTGCACGGATGATGCCGTACAGGTCATCATCGGTCCAACGCGCCAGCATTCCCGGTTCACGCTTGGCGAGGTCGCCGCGCATCGGGAACCCTGTTTCCGGCAAATTCAGGGTTGATTTATAGTCACTCATCAGATTCTCGGTTCCGTATTTATATCTCAGGCATTAAGCCGGGTTTGATAGCCCAAAAATGTCGCGGGCTGTTAATTCATCTCTCGCGATTTGCGCTTTCAGCTCATCAAGCGAGGCGAATCGCTGCTCATTGCGTATTTTTTTACGCAGGATTACATCTATATGGCGACCGTAGAGGTCCATTACAACGTCCAGCAAATGCACTTCGAGCTGCTGGCGTATGCCAGCCACTGTCGGACGGGTGCCAATATTGGCGACGCCGGGTAAAGGCTTATCGCCCAGCCCCGTCACTTCTACCGCATAAACCCCTTTGACCGGGGAAACCTGACGGCGCAACGGTAAATTCGCCGTAGGGAAACCAATGGTGCGACCCAGTTCATCGCCATGCACCACACGCCCGGAAATGGAGAACGGGCGTCCGAGCAGTTTTGCTGCGGTATCGAGATCGTCATCGGCTAAGGCCTGACGAACCGCCGTGCTGCTGATGCGCACGCCGCCTTCGCAAAAGGTCTGGGTGCTGGTGACGTCAAAGCCATACTCCAGGCCAGCCTTCTGTAATAGCAAGAAATCCCCCTGACGACCAGCGCCAAAGCGGAAATCATCGCCCACAGCCAAAAACTGCACGCCAAGACGATCGACCAGCAGGTCGCCGACAAAATTTTGTGCCGTCAGCGCGGCAAAACGTCGGTCGAAACGGACGCACAGGACATAGTCCACGCCGCACTGCGCGAGATAACGTAATTTTTCACGCAGGCGGGTCAGGCGTGCAGGCGCCTTATCGCTGGCAAACAGCTCCAGCGGCTGCGGCTCAAAAATCATGACTACAACCGGCAGACCACGAGCCCGCCCTTCTTCACGCAATCCCTGCAACAGCACCTGATGCCCACGATGCACGCCGTCGAAATTACCAATAGTCAGCACACACCCGTGCGGGGCCTGACTCAGATTATGTATGCCGCGTATCAGCTTCATGACTGGCTCAAAACAGTGAAAATCGCCAAAGTATACCTTGTACAGCGGTTAAGGTTAACCGGCGATTGTTCACGCAAAACAGAAAGCCGTAATGATTTCATCAGGGTTGCCTTTCACAGCGAAAAAATCTGTCTACAGATGACGTTTTTTGTGTCGAAAAGCTGTATTCAGGAGAGACAAGCTGGTAGAATCCTGCGCCATCACTACGTAACGTAGCGTCGCTAATTAACGGCGCTTATTTGCACAAATCCATTGACAAAAGAGGGCAAAGAGGGCATATTCCTCGGCCTTTGAATTGTCCACATAGATCATATTTGGGAGTTGGACTTGGCTAATATCAAATCAGCTAAGAAACGTGCCGTTCAGTCTGAAAAGGCTCGTAAGCACAACGCAAGCCGTCGCTCTATGATGCGTACTTTCATCAAGAAAGTATACGCAGCAATCGAAGCTGGCGACAAAGCTGCAGCGCAGAACGCATTTAACGAAATGCAACCAATCGTGGATCGTCAGGCTGCTAAAGGTCTGATCCACAAAAACAAAGCAGCGCGTCATAAAGCAAACCTGACCGCGCAGATCAGCAAACTGGCTTAATCGCCACTTGTTGTTGCTTGTTTAAAGAACCCGCTTAACGCGGGTTTTTTTATGCCTTCAGAGTGCCGGTGGCGTAAACAGCGCGCTGTAATCCTGGTTACAGATACGCTGCACCGCCGGGTGCTGAATCATTCTTGCAGCAAATATCGCGTGATACTCTTCCATCACGTTGTCCACCCGCCCTATCTCGGTAATTTTCTCGTCCGCATACAGATCCTGGGCATACAGCGTTGGGGCGACAAAAATCGCGTTATGCGCCTCACCGAAGGCTTTCATTAGCGCGGCATCGTCAAACTCACCCAGAATTTCAACGTTCAGCCCCTGAGAGTTAAACCAGTTCAGCAGCTTGCGTCCCAGCATCGAACGACGTCCGGGCACCAGTAAACGCCGCTCTTCCAGACAGGCAGGAAACGGCTTTTCTGGCGGCGGATTGCTGCACCAGAAGCTGACGCCGCACTCGCCAATTTTCACCGAGAAAAGACCTTCCTGTTGGGTGGAATCGATAGGGCAGTCGGAGATAATCATATCCAGCTTGTGCTGGCTCAATTGCTCCAACAGCATCTCGTGCGTGGATTCAAAACAGCGCAGGTGGATCTGCTCATCCTTCACCACTGCCGCATCCAGCACCCCGCTGACCAGCCGTTTTGACAACGCATCCGCTATGCCCACGTCGAAGAGCAGGTTCGACTCCTTGCGGTAGTTGACGATATCGAGCATCTCCTGACTCAGGGTGAACATTTTGTCCGCGTAGCGAAACACCAGCTCGCCCAGTTCGCTTGGCTCGATACCGCGCCCTTTGCGCTTGAACAGCTTCCCCTGCAGGCGTTCTTCAAGGGCTTTGATCTGCCCGGTAATGGTCTGTGGCGTCAGATAGAGCGCCTCCGCCGCGCCGACAACCGAGCCCTCTTTATAGACATGCCAGAAATAGTAAAGATGGTTGTAGTTAAGATGAGACATACGCTCCTCGCTCCCTGATAGTGTTAACGGGAGGGCGGCCTGCCCTCCCGGAGTCCCGTTACGCCGGATGCACCTGCCCCGGCAATTTCGTTTTCAGTAAGGCATAGCCAGTGAATGCCGACAACAGCGATCCGGTTAAGATAGCCAACTTAGCCCAGTCGATGAGCTCAGGTGCACTCGCGCCAAACGCCAGCGTGGAAATAAAGATCGACATTGTAAAGCCAATCCCGCAAAGGACGCCAACGGCCATGATCTGGCGGCAGGTGGTTCCGTGCGGCAAGGTGGCCAGCTTCAGCTTCAGCGCCAGCCAGCAGAAGAGGCTGATCCCCAGCGGCTTACCGATAAACAGCCCGGCGATGATCCCCAGCGGCAGCATTGACATCATTCCATCCAGCGTGACGCCCTTAAGGGAGACACCGGCGTTAGCAAAGGCGAAGAGCGGCAGGATCATAAATGCGACCCACGGATGCAGAACGTGCTCCAGCTGCTTCGCCGGTGATTTACCCTGCTGCGGCCTCAGCGGCACGAAGAAGCCGACAATCACCCCAGCCAGGGTGGCATGCACGCCCGATTTCAGCACGGCCGTCCACAGCACCATCCCCACCAGCACATAGATACCAATCCGACGCACGTTGAAGATGTTCAGCAGCGCCAGTGCGGCGATAGCTGCCGCCGCCACGCCCAGGGACAGCATCGACAGCTCGCTGGTATAGAACAGGGCAATAATGACAATTGCACCCAGGTCATCGATGATTGCCAGCGCCATCAGGAAGATTTTCAACGCCATCGGCACGCGGTTGCCTAACAGCGCCAGGACGCCTAATGCAAAGGCAATATCCGTGGCCGCCGGGATAGCCCAGCCATCACGGGCAATAGGATCCTGATAGTTAAACGCCAGATAGATGAGCGCCGGGACGACCATCCCGCCAATAGCGGCAATCACCGGGAATGCCGCACGCTGACGGCTTGCCAGGGAGCCCTGAATCAGCTCACGCTTGACCTCCAGCCCCACCAGCAGGAAAAAGACCGCCATCAGGGCATCGTTGATCCACAGCAGCATGTTCTTGTTGATTTCCAGCACGCCGACCCGTAACTCAACGGGGGTTTCCAGAAAAGCGTGGTACAGGTCGCGGGTCGCGCCCAGATTTGCCAGCAGCATGGCGATGGCTGCGGCCAGGATAAGAATGATGCCGCCCGCGGCCTCATTCTGGAAAAACGATTCAGAAGTTTCACTATTACTCTCTCTTTTTACGACAATCCTTCGTTAAAACCATCATACGCGCGGATATTCATCGGTAAAAGCAGGTTAATATTGACTGTTGATTCAGTTTTTCCGATCTAAATTTAGCAGATATAAAAAAGCCCGGAATCGCTTCCGGGCTTCGGGAACGACATCAGCTCAGCGTTAGCGAGTCAAATCGTCAAAGAACTTTTTTACGCCATCAAAGAAGCTTTTGGAACGCGGGCTGTTGTTCTCACCCGTCGGGCCGCCAAAGCTCTCCTGCAGTTCTCGCAGCAGTTGCTTCTGCTTCTCGTTCAGGCCAACCGGGGTTTCCACCACCACGCGGCAAAGCAGGTCGCCCTGAGCGCCGCCACGGACGGATTTCACACCTTTACCGCGCATGCGGAACAGCTTGCCGGTCTGGGTTTCGCCAGGCACTTTAAGGTTTACACGACCGTCCAGCGTTGGCACTTCGATCTCGCCGCCCATTGCCGCCATGGCAAAGTTGATCGGCACTTCACAGTACAGGTTGTTGCCTTCACGTTCAAAAATTGCGTGCTGCTTCACCTGCACCTGAACGTACAGATCGCCTGCCGGTGCGCCGTGCTCCCCTGCTTCGCCTTCGCCAGACAGACGAATACGATCGCCGGTATCCACGCCCGCCGGGATTTTAACCGACAGAGTTTTGGTCTTCTCGACGCGACCATGGCCGTGACATTTGTTGCATGGATCCTTGATCAGCGTACCGCGACCCTGACAGTGCGGACAGCTCTGCTGCACCGCGAAGAAGCCCTGGCGCATCTGCACCTGGCCTGAACCGTGACAGGTTGGACAGGTCTGTGGCTTGGTGCCGACTTTCGCGCCGCTGCCGTGGCAGACGTCGCACTCTTCAAGAGTCGGGATGCGGATCTCTTTCGTCACGCCACGCACCGCTTCTTCCAGCGTCAGCTCCATGTTGTAACGCAGGTCTGCGCCACGGGCTGCACGCTGACGACCGCGGCCGCCACCGAAGATGTCGCCGAACACGTCACCAAAGATATCGCTGAAATCTGCGCCGCCGCCACCGAATCCGCCGCCGCCCATACCGCCCTGTTCAAACGCGGCATGGCCGTACTGATCGTATGCTGCACGTTTCTGCGCATCGGTCAGGATTTCGTAGGCTTCTTTGATCTCTTTAAACCTGGCTTCGGCCTCTTTGTCACCCTGGTTGCGGTCCGGGTGATATTTCATGGCCAGGCGCTTATACGCCTTTTTGATTTCACGCTCTTCCGCTGTTTTGGAAACGCCCAAAATCTCGTAATAGTCTTGCTTTGCCATCTTGTTTTATCTGCCCCTAACATGCGTGCACGGGCGGAGAGGAAACCTCTTCGCCCGTGCCAGTGTATTACCCGTTCAAAGGGCGATTATTTTTTGTCTTTCACTTCTTCAAACTCTGCGTCGACAACATCGTCATCTTTCGCGTTGTTGGCAGAAGCGTCAGCACCCGCGCCAGCCTGCTGCTGTGCGTGTTGCTGCTGAGCGATCTCCATCAGCTTCTCGGAAGCCTGCGCCAGCGCCTGCATCTTCGCTTCGATGTCGGCTTTGTCTTCGCCTTTCAGGGACGCTTCCAGCTCGCTCAGTGCAGACTCGATAGCCGTTTTGTCGTCAGCTGGCAGTTTATCGCCTGCTTCTTCAACCTGCTTACGGGTGCTGTGCAGCAGATGGTCACCCTGGTTGCGGGTCTGAACCAGCTCTTCAAACTTACGGTCAGACTCGGCGTTCGCTTCTGCTTCGCGAACCATTTTCTGGATCTCTTCTTCATTCAGACCGGAAGAGGCCTTGATGGTGATCTTCTGCTCTTTACCGCTGTTTTTGTCCTTCGCGGAAACGTGCAGGATACCGTCAGCATCGATGTCGAAGGTGACTTCGATCTGTGGCATGCCGCGCGGCGCCGGGCTGATACCATCGAGGTTGAACTGGCCCAGATCTTTGTTATCCGCGGCACGTTTACGCTCACCCTGCAGCACATGGATGGTTACCGCAGACTGGTTGTCTTCAGCGGTAGAGAACACCTGGCTGTGCTTGGTTGGGATGGTGGTGTTTTTGGCGATCAGCGCCGTCATCACACCGCCCATGGTTTCGATACCCAGAGACAGCGGGGTAACGTCCAGCAGCAGTACGTCTTTTACTTCACCGGTCAGTACACCACCCTGAACGGCAGCACCGATAGCAACGGCTTCGTCCGGGTTAACGTCTTTACGCGGCTCTTTACCAAAGAATTCAGCCACTTTCTTCTGAACCATTGGCATACGCGTCTGACCACCGACCAGGATAACGTCCTGGATTTCGGATACGGACAGGCCCGCGTCCTGCAGAGCAACTTTCAGCGGCTCGATGGAACGGTTAACCAGGTCTTCTACCAGGCTTTCCAGTTTCGCGCGAGTCACTTTGATGTTCATGTGTTTTGGACCGGTCGCGTCTGCAGTGATATACGGCAGGTTCACGTCGGTCTGCTGCGCAGAAGAGAGCTCAATTTTCGCTTTTTCTGCGGCTTCTTTCAGGCGCTGCATGGCCAGCGGGTCGTTACGCAGGTCAATGCCCTGATCTTTCTTAAATTCGTCAACGAGATAGTTGATCATGCGGCTGTCGAAGTCTTCACCACCCAGGTGGGTATCACCGTTGGTTGCCAGAACTTCGAAGGTTTTTTCGCCGTCAACTTCGTCGATTTCGATAATAGAGATATCGAAAGTACCACCACCGAGGTCGTATACCGCGATGGTGCGGTTGCCAACTTCTTTATCCAGACCGTAGGCCAGTGCCGCTGCGGTTGGTTCGTTGATGATACGTTTGACCTCCAGACCCGCGATACGGCCGGCGTCTTTGGTCGCCTGACGCTGAGCATCGTTGAAGTAAGCTGGAACGGTGATAACGGCTTCAGTTACCGGCTCACCCAGGTAATCTTCAGCGGTTTTCTTCATTTTTTTCAGCACTTCAGCAGAGATCTGCGGCGGTGCCATTTTCTGACCTTTAACATCAATCCAGGCGTCGCCGTTTTCAGCGCCGATGATTTTGTACGGCATGATGGCTTCATCACGCTGCACTTCTTCGTCCTGGAAGCGACGGCCAATCAGGCGCTTGATCGCAAACAGTGTGTTTTGCGGGTTTGTCACTGCCTGACGTTTAGCCGGCTGACCAACCAGAGTTTCACCATCCTGGGTATAGGCAATGATAGAAGGCGTGGTGCGATCGCCCTCGGCATTCTCCAGCACACGTGCAGTAGTGCCGTCCATAATCGCTACACAAGAGTTGGTAGTACCCAGGTCGATACCAATAATTTTACCCATCTAAACGTCTCCACTATAAATTCGGTCAACATGTGGTTGTGTACCTGTAATAAGGGCAGAAGATGCTTTTTCAACTGTCCAGATTTGAATTTTTTCAGGTCCACACACTGCGGTTGACTACAAGATGGGGTCGCAACGGCAACCATCAAGGGGGGCGGATAAAAAAATTTTTAATTTCACCCTGATTAGATCATAGACGGCATCGATAGCGCCCATTATGATGCCGCGCCCCGCCAGGGAGAATTGGCGTGGGATTCACCATTTCACCATATTAATGATGATTTTTTTGAGGACTTATGGGCAACACTAAGTTGGCTAATCCGGCTCCGCTGGGCCTGATGGGTTTTGGCATGACCACCATCCTGCTGAACCTGCACAACATCGGGTTCTTCCCGATGGACGGCATTATCCTGGCGATGGGCATTTTTTATGGCGGTATCGCACAGATCTTCGCGGGCCTGCTGGAATATAAGAAAGGCAATACCTTCGGTTTAACCGCGTTCACCTCTTACGGTTCATTCTGGCTGACCCTGGTCGCCATTCTGCTGATGCCGAAAATGGGCCTGACCGAAGCGGCAAACCCGCAGTTCCTGGGCGTTTATCTGGGCCTGTGGGGCGTCTTCACGCTGTTCATGTTCTTCGGCACGCTGGTGGGTAACCGCGCGCTGCAGTTCGTGTTCCTGAGCCTGACCGTGCTGTTCGCCCTGCTGTGCGTAGGCCACCTGGTGAGCAACGGTGAAGCCATTATTCACGTGGCGGGCTGGATTGGCCTGGTCTGCGGCGCCAGCGCCATTTACCTGGCAATGGGTGAAGTCCTGAACGAGCAGTTCGGTCGTACCGTGCTGCCGATTGGTGAAAAACACTAATCCCCCTCGTGCCCGCCCTGCGGGCACGAACTCCCCTCTGCGGTTGCGCTTTCCCCTTTTTAAATCTGACTGTTTTTTAGCCGCATCAGAAACGATACGTAAACAGAACGGCAATAATCACCTCATTTAATTGATAAGCATTATCATTGCGAATAGTGTGACCCGCGCATCCCGGATAATGGATATCAGGCAGCCACTAAAATGGAACCAGCAGGGGATAAATGATTCTTTTGTGTTGCATAGGGTTATCTGATGAATTCCAGCCTTGCCGCCCGCGAGCAAACTGGCGAAGCCATTATCGCGTCGCATTACCGTAAAGTCCTTGTCAGGCGTTTTACCCTGGCAGGCGTGCTGCTCTTCTTTATACTTTGCTCCCTGATCCTCGATTTCACGCTCGGTCCTTCGGGCATCTCCGTTTCTACGCTCTGGCACACCCTGGTCGATGCCGCTTCAGTCGATGCCGGTACGCGCGTCATTGTCTGGGAGCTGCGGCTGCCGTTTGCGCTGATGGCGGTCGCCGTCGGTATGGCGCTGGGGCTTGCCGGAGCCGAGATGCAAACCATCCTTAACAACCCGCTCGCCAGCCCGTTCACGCTTGGGGTGTCGTCTGCCGCCTCCTTCGGCGCTGCCCTGGCGATTGTGCTCGGGCTGGGCATTCCCGGTATTGCCGATAAGTGGTTTATTCCGGCAAACGCCTTTGTCTTTGCCCTGCTGGCCTGCTTTATTCTGGATGGCATCAGCCGCTGGACCCGCGTGGCGACGTCCGGCGTGGTGCTGTTCGGCATCGCGCTGGTCTTTACCTTCAACGCCCTGATTTCCATTTTGCAGTTCGTTGCCAGTGAAGACACCCTGCAGGGGCTGGTCTTCTGGACAATGGGCAGCCTGGCAAGGGCCTCATGGGATAAGCTGGCTATTCTGGCCGTGGCGCTGCTGATTATCGTGCCGCTGTCGCTGAAAAACGCCTGGAAGCTAACGGCGCTGCGTCTGGGAGAAGATCGCGCCGTCAGCTTCGGGATTAACGTCAAAAAGCTGCGCCTGGCGACGCTGCTACGCATCAGCATTATTTCGGCGCTGACCGTCGCCTTTGTCGGGCCGGTAGGCTTTATTGGCCTGGTGGCGCCGCATATCTCGCGCATGATGTTTGGCGAGGATCACCGTTTTTATCTGCCCGGCAGCATGCTGATTGGCGCTCTGGTGCTTTCGCTGGCCTCCGTGTTTTCCAAGAACATCGTTCCCGGCGTCATCATTCCTGTTGGCATTGTCACCTCGCTGGTGGGGGTGCCGTTCTTCCTGAGCATCATTATTCGTAACCGGGGGAACGTATGACCGACGGCCTTCGCGTCCGGGATCTGCGCACCGGCTATCGCAAGAAAAAAGTCATCAGCGGGCTAACCACCCCACGACTTCCTCGCGGACAGATAACCGCCCTGCTGGGGCCGAACGGCTCGGGTAAATCGACCCTGCTGCGCGCGCTGGCAGACCTGAATCCCGCTCAGGGCGAGTTACTGCTTAACGGCGAGGATCTGATGACCCTGCCCCCGGCAAAGCGGGCGCAGAAGGTGGTTTATCTCCCGCAATCCCTGCCTCAGGGCGTGCATTTGCATGCGCTGGAATCGGTGATCGTCGCCCGTCGTGCCAGCGGCAGCGTGAATACGCAAAACGTTGAGCAGGAGGCGTACGCCATTCTTGAAAAGCTGGGCGTCGCCCATCTGGCAATGAGTTTTCTGGATCAACTTTCCGGCGGGCAAAAGCAGCTGATTGGCCTCGCGCAGTCTCTGATCCGCCAGCCCGACCTGCTGTTGCTGGACGAGCCCCTGAGCGCCCTCGATCTTAACTACCAGTTCCAAGTGATGGACATCGTCGCCCGCGAAACGCGGCTGCGCAACATCGTCACCGTCGTGGTGATCCACGACATCAACATTGCCCTGCGCCATGCGGACTATGCCCTGATGCTGAAAGCCGGCGAGCTGATCGCCAGCGGCCTGCCGGGAGAGGTGGTCACGCCCGTCAATCTGGCAGCGGTTTATGGCGTGGACGGCCGGGTTGAATACTGCTCCCGCGGACTGCCCCATGTGGTGGTCGACGGGTTAACACCATAAAAAGACGGGGAAAACATGACGCTAAAAAAACTCATCGCCGCCGCCGGAGGGCTGGCACTGTTCATTACGCCGCTCATCGCCCAGGCGCAGAGCTGGCCGGTAACGGTCAAGGATATGGATAACCGCACGGTCACGGTAGAACACGAACCGCAGCGCATTATTTTGCAGGACGGACGCGACATCTTCGCCCTGGCGCTGCTGGAGCGCGATAACCCGTTCGCGAAGGTGGTGGCGTGGAACAATCTGCCGAAAAAGCAGGATACCGAAACCTGGAATGTGCTGAAGGGCAAGTGGCCGGAAGCGGAGAAGATCCTCGACATGAAGTTTTCCGACCAGGGAAATGTCGACCTCGAAACGGTGATCTCCCGCCAGCCAGACCTGATGATCGCCCAGCTGCGCGCTAAGCCCTCGCTGGTGCAGTCCGGCGTGCTCACGAAGCTCGAAGCCCTGCACATTCCGGTCATCTTCGTTGACTACGAGCTGCACCCGGTAGAGAACACCCTGCCGAGCATTGCCCTGCTGGGTAAGGTGCTGGGCCAGACCGCTCGCGCCCAGGCCTACATCGATTTCTATCAGCAGCGTCTGGATAAAATCCACCAGCGTCTGGCAACCGTCAGCAAAAAACCGCTGGTCTTTATCGAACCTATTGCCGGCGTCGGCGGGCTGGATAATGGCTGCTGCTTTACCCACGCGCGTAACGGCTGGGGCGGACTGGTAGAAGCCGCGGGCGGGATCAATATCGGGTCACAGCTGCTGCCAGGTGCGACCGGGAATGTCTCTGTGGAGAAGATTATCTCTCTCAATCCGGATTACTACCTGATGACCGGCTCAAAACGCCCGGGCAAAGGCACGGCCATTATCCCGTTTGGCTATAACGTTCCGGCAGGCGAAGTAACGACGGCGTTCAACGCGCTGGTTGGGCGTCAGGGAGTGGCCAGCATTCCGGCGGTGGCTCAGGGCCATACCGGGGCGCTTTATCACCACTTCTATAACAACCCATACAACATCGTCGCCATCGAGACGTTGAGCAAAATCTTCTATCCAACGCTGTTTAAGGATGTGGAGCCGCAGGCGGATTACCACGCTATCATCACTGATTTCAGCCACATCCCGGATGACAACATCATCCTGAGCTACACCCCTTCGCACTAATAAAAATGCCGGGCAGAGCCCGGCATTTTTTATCCCGCGAGGACCGGTACTTCCACCGGTTTCTGACGCAGCCAGATCCCCAGCGCCAGCCCCATCAGCGACAGCGCCAGCACGTACCACGCGGGCGCCATCGGCGACACGCCCATCAACAGGGTGACGGCAACCGGCGTCAGCCCGCCGAAGATGGCGTATGAAACGTTATAGGAGAATGAAATACCGGTGAAGCGCACTTCCGGCGGGAAGGCGCGAACCATCACATAAGGCACCGCACCCACCACGCCCACGCAAAGCCCCACCGTACCGTAGAGCAGGAACAGCTGTTCGGGATGGCTGCCCGCCAGATGGTAAAACGCCCAGCTCGACCCGGCCAGCAGCAGGCTGCCGATGATAAAGGTCAGGCTGGAGCCGATACGATCCACCGCCAGACCGGCAATCAGGCAGCCAAAGCACAGCATGATGGTGGCGATACTGTTGGCCTGCAGCGTCACCGCCGGGGCAAAGCCGTACTGTTTTTGCAGCCAGACCGGCGACATCAGGATCACCACCACGATGCCCGCCGACAGCAGCCAGGTCAGCAGCATCGATACCACCACCGCCTTTCTGTGCCGCACCACTACCGCTTTAACCGGCAGCTCCTGCGCCAGCGCCTTGCGCTGCTGCATCTCAAGGAACACAGGCGTCTCCTGCAGCCAGCGACGCAGATACATGGCCACCAGACCAAAGGCCCCGCCAAGCAGGAACGGAATACGCCAGCCCCAGTCGTGCACCGCCTGCTGGGTCATGCTGGTATTGACCAGCGTCGCCACCACCGAGCCGAGCAGAATGCCGACGGTCAGCCCCGCGGTCAGCGTGCCGCAGGCAATGCCGATCCGCCGGGCCGGAACATGTTCCGCCACAAACACCCACGCGCCCGGCACTTCACCGCCAATCGCCGCCCCTTGCAGGATGCGCATCAGCAGCAGCAGTACCGGCGCGAGAATGCCCATCGAGGCATAGGTCGGCAGCAGGCCAATCGCCAGCGTCGGTACCGCCATCAGCAGGATGCTGAGGGTGAACATCTTTTTGCGCCCCACCAGATCGCCAAAGTGGGCCATCACGATGCCGCCAAGCGGGCGCGCCAGATAACCGGCGGCGAAAATGCCAAAGGTCTGAACCTGACGCAGCCATTCGGGGATGTCTGCCGGGAAGAACAGCTCCCCGACGACAGCGGCGAAAAAGACGAAGATGATGAAATCATAAAACTCCAGCGCGCCGCCGAGAGCGGCAAGCGTGAGGGTTTTATAATCCTGACGATTGAGAGGCCGGGTGTAGTGTGACATAGCGAACCATTATGGGCTGAATTGTTGAGTTATATTTACAGCGATCGTAAAGAAAAAATTACTATACCGTAAATCAATTAGCAGGCTACCGTCGTTACAGCTTATGTCACATTATTGTTAATTTCAGGAGATTATTTCACGCCTTGCGCTTTTCGGGCGAAAAGCTGCTACCACCTGCGGATCGGTTTCGACGTAAGGCCCTTCCAGAAGCTGTACACAATACGGTACGCTGGCAAAAATCCCCGCCACCACCACCTTGCCGTCAGCCTCTTTTACGCCTTCCAGCGTCTCTTTGATCGACTTCGGCTGGCCCGGTAAGTTGAGGATCAGCGCCTGCTTGCGGATCACCCCGACCTGGCGTGACAGGATTGCCGTTGGCACAAAGTGTAGACTGATCTGGCGCATCTGTTCGCCAAAGCCCGGCATTTCACGGTCGGCAACGGCAAGGGTTGCGTCCGGCGTCACATCCCGGCGCGCGGGCCCTGTTCCGCCCGTGGTCAGCACCAGATGACAGCTCATTTCATCAACCAGTTCACACAGGGTTTGCTCGATGACGGCCTGCTCATCCGGGATCAGACGCGTTTGCACTTCAAACGGCGTAGTCAGGGCAGAAGCCAGCCAGGCTTCCAGCGCAGGAATGCCTTTATCTTCATAAACACCGCTGGAGGCGCGGTCAGAGACAGAAACTAAGCCAATGCGTAAGGTATTCATATTCATTCCATTCAAACAATACAGATTGAGGGGAATGATACACGCAGGAAGGAGATTGAGACAGGATACGAGAGAGGTAGCGTGACCGGGAGCCCGGTCACGCCAGAATGATTACAGCAGTTCGCCGATCATTTTTTCCAGTTTTTCCTGGTCGATTGCAAACTTACGGATACCGTCCGCCAGTTTGTCTACCGCCATTGGATCCTGGTTGTGCTGCCACAGGAACTCGGATTCAGTGATGCGCTCTGGACGGGCTTTCACTTCGCCGCTGAAGCTCAGCTTACGCTCGATTGCGCCTTCGCTTTCTGCCAGCTCTTTCAGCAGCGCAGGTGCGATGGTCAGGCGGTCACAGCCAGACAGTTCCAGGATCTCGCCCACGTTACGGAAGCTTGCGCCCATCACCACGGTTTCATAGCCGTGCTGCTTGTAGTATTCGTAAATCTCGGTAACGGAAACCACGCCCGGATCTTCAGCTGCCGCGTACTCTTTCTTATCGGTGTTGGATTTGTACCAGTCCAGAATACGGCCCACGAATGGAGAGATCAGGAACACGCCCGCTTCTGCACATGCGCGCGCCTGCGCGAAGGAGAACAGCAGGGTCAGGTTACAGTTGATGCCTTCTTTTTCCAGCTGCTCTGCAGCGCGGATGCCCTGCCAGGTGGAAGCCAGTTTGATCAGGATACGGTCGTTGCTGATGCCAGCATCGTTGTACAGTTTAATCAGGCGTTTGGCTTTAGCGATGGACGCTTCGGTGTCATAGGACAGACGCGCATCCACTTCGGTAGAGATACGGCCCGGAACCAGCTTCAGGATCTCCAGACCAATGTTAACGGCCAGTTTGTCGGTCGCATCAACAACCTGCTGATCGCGGGAATCGCTCTGGCTTTTCGCCCAGGCAACAGCCTCATCAATCAGTTTGCGGTATTCAGGGATCTGTGCAGCGTTAAGGATCAGAGAAGGGTTCGTTGTGGCATCCTGCGGCTGGTACAACTTCATTGCCGCGATATCTCCGGTGTCAGCGACAACAGTCGTGAACTGACGAAGGGAGGTTAATTTATCCGTCATGATAGTGTTTCTCTTTAACTTGCCCTGGATAATTCGCGTTACCAGCGGATGCCAGAAACGGAAAAATGACAGGTTTACTTGTTAGGGGGATGTAACCGGTCTGCCCTGATGATAACACGACGGAATGTCAGCGCAACCGCAGACAATGCGCTGAAGAATACTGTGATAAACTCCTCAAATTAATTGGCTGCTAATTAACTGTTTGCTCAATCATTCGAAACGATTACCTATTCACTTTGGCATCAACAAGAGGGACGTTAATGCCTGATTATCTGTCGTTTATTAATGAAGTCCTCTGGGGTTCGATGATGATTTACCTGCTTTTTGCGGCAGGTATCTGGTTCACCGTTCGCAGCGGCTTTATTCAGTTTCGCTCTATTCCCCAACTGCGAAAAAATCTGAAAAACAGCCTGAGCCCCCAGCCGGGAGGTTTAACCTCGTTCCAGGCGCTCTGCACCAGCCTGGCGGCCCGGGTCGGCAGCGGCAATTTAGCCGGTGTCGCGCTGGCGATCTCCGCCGGTGGGCCAGGGGCAATATTCTGGATGTGGATGACCGCCATCATCGGCATGGCGACCTCCTTCGCGGAGTGCTCGTTAGCGCAACTGTATAAAGAAGCGGATAAACAGGGGCAGTTTCGCGGCGGCCCGGCCTGGTATATGGCCCGGGGCCTCGGCATGCGCTGGATGGGCGTGCTGTTTTCGATCTTTTTGCTCGTCGCCTACGGCCTCATTTTCAACACCGTTCAGGCCCACTCTGTCGCCCACGCGCTGCGCTTTGCCTTCGATTGCCCGGAGGTTCTGACCGGCGGCACGCTGGCCGCGCTCACCCTGGTGGTGGTCGTCACCGGCATTAAAGGCGTCGCCAGGCTGATGCAGTGGATGGTGCCGGTGATGGCGCTGCTGTGGGTGATGGCCAGCCTGCTTATCTGTGCCTGGCATGCCGAACAGTTACCGGCGGTTTTCAACCTGATCTTTAAAAGCGCCTTTGGCTGGCGCGAAGCGGCGGCCGGAGCGCTGGGCTACACCCTGAGTCAGGCCCTGACGGCAGGTTTTCAGCGCGGCATGTTTTCCAACGAAGCGGGTATGGGCTCAACCCCCAATGCCGCCGCAGCTGCCGCGTCCTGGCCCCCTCACCCGGCCTCCCAGGGGATCGTGCAGATGATCGGCGTATTCGTCGATACCATCATCATCTGTACCGCCAGCGCCATGATTGTGCTGCTGGCAGGCCCGGTGGATCTCCCGGCAGATACCGCAGGCATACAGATAATACAGCAGGCGCTGATAAATCTGACCGGAGGCTGGGGTGCCGGATTCGTGGGGTTCATCATCATCCTGTTCGCCTTCAGCTCAATTGTGGTGAATTACATTTATGCCGAAAACAACCTGCTCTTTTTGCACCCTGATGCCCGGCGCTCGCGCTGGCTGTTGCGGGGCGGCGTTGCGGTGATGGTGCTGCTCGGATCGCTGCTGAGCCTGCCGACGGTCTGGCAGCTGGCGGATATCATCATGGCGCTGATGGCGATCACCAACCTGACGGCCATCCTGCTGCTCTCCCCGGTGGTAACCCTGATCGCCCGGGACTATCTGCGCCAGCGCAAGCTCGGGGTTCAGCCGGTTTTCGACGTCTCGCGTTATCCTGAAATTGAAGAGCAACTCGCCCCCGGCGCCTGGGATGATTTGCCGCGTCGATAACAGCCATCGATCACTCGAGGCGGTTTTTTTGATAAAGTCGCACCACTTCCCCTGCAAGGACTGGATATGCTGATTCTGATTTCACCTGCTAAAACGCTCGACTACCAGAGCCCACTTGCCACCGGGCGCTATACCCAGCCGGAACTGCTGGATCATTCGCAACAGCTGATCCGCGAAGCGCGTAAGCTTTCGGCCCCGCAAATTGCGAGCCTGATGAGCATCAGCGACAAGCTGGCGGATCTGAATGCCACCCGTTTTCACGACTGGCAGCCGGATTTCACGCCGTCGAATGCGCGTCAGGCGATTCTGGCCTTCAAAGGCGACGTCTACACCGGCCTGCAGGCAGAAACCTTTAGCGAAGCGGATTTTGATTTCGCCCAGCAGCATTTGCGTATGCTCTCCGGCCTGTACGGCGTGCTGCGCCCGCTGGATCTGATGCAGCCTTACCGTCTGGAGATGGGTATCCGCCTGGAAAATGCGAAAGGGAAAGATCTCTATCAGTTCTGGGGCGAGACCATTACCAACAAGCTGAACGATGCCCTGGAAGCCCAGGGTGACAACATTGTCATCAATCTGGCTTCAGATGAGTATTTCAAAGCCGTCAAACCGAAGAAGCTGAATGCAGAGATTATTAAGCCAGTCTTCCTTGACGAGAAAAACGGCAAGTTTAAAGTCATCAGCTTCTATGCCAAGAAAGCCCGTGGTCTGATGAGCCGCTACATCATTGAAAATCGCCTGACGAAGCCAGAGCAACTGACCGCCTTTAACAGCGAAGGTTATTTCTTTGATGAAGAAGCTTCAGGAAAAGGCGAGTTGGTCTTTAAGCGTCACGAGCAGTAATGCGAAACCCCGCCACCTGGCGGGTTTTGTTAATGATGCTTCCAGTCCGGTCCCGGACGGTGATCGTCATGACGATCGTTGTGGCGATTATCATGATGTTCATCATGCGGGTGCCAGCGGTTGTCCCGCCACTCATAATGTGACTTCCACCAGTCATGGTCGCGCCAGCGGCCGCCATCCCAGTAGTGTCCCTGTTTATCCCGATCGCCAATCTGTAATTTGACCGCCGGAACCAGTGTGATTTCAGAGGCCTGAACCGCCATCGGAGCCACCAGCATCAGAGAAAGCGCGATAAGCACAGGTTTCAGTTTAGACATAGGTTACTCCTTATTAATCCTGCCCGTTGTGGGCCGATGTAAGGAGATTACGTGAGGGGCATGGAGGATGTTATTCTCTGCAATCCTATTCTGTAAGTGACCGCATTTATTGGGAATTTCTACTTTTTCCCTGCTATTTTTCTCCTTAATTTCTTCACAAAAAAGCCGGGTGGCGGCTTCGCCTTACCCGGCCTACGCGATCGCATGTTTTGTAGGCCCGGTAAGCGCAGCGCCACCGGGCAAAAAGCGTTTACCCGCGGGTCATCATCAACTTACGCAGCGCAGCAAAATCGGCCGGCAGGTTGTGCGACAGCAGCGGCAGATCGGCGCGCTCGGCCAGCTCTTTCGGCAGCGGCAGAGATTCACCGAGGATCTCGTCCACGCTCTCTTTGAACTTCGCCGGATGCGCCGTGCCGAGGAACAGGCCGTACTCGCCCGGGTTCAGCTGATCGCGCAGGGCACGATAGGCTACCGCAGCGTGCGGTTCAGAGGTGTAACCCACCTGCTTCAGTTCACGCATGGTCTGTTTGGTGGTTTCGTCAGTCACCGCTGCATAGCCCAGCTCATTCAGACGCCAGATTTTACGGCGGAACAGCTCTTCCACGCGCGGCCAGTTGTTAGGCTGGGACACATCCATCGCGTTAGACAGGGTGGCCTGCGTAACGTTTGGCGTCCACTTGCCCTCTTTCAGGAAGCGCGGAACGGTGTCGTTGGCGTTGGTGGCGGCGATAAAGCGTTTCACCGGCAGGCCCAGAGATTTCGCCAGCAGGCCTGCGGTCAGGTCGCCAAAGTTGCCGCTCGGCACCGAGATCACCAGCTGGTTACGCGCTTCCTGCGGCAGCTGGGCCACCGCTTCGAAGTAGTAGCAGATCTGCGCCAGCAGACGGCTGATGTTGATGGAGTTCGCGGAGTTCAGACCCAGCGCTACCTTCAGCTCTTCATCATCGAAGGCCTGCTTAACCAGCGCCTGACAGGCATCGAAATCGCCGTCGATGGCGACGGTTTCAATGTTGCCGCCAAGAGTACAGAACAGTTTTTCCTGCAGCGGGCTGATTTTCCCCTGCGGATAGAGGATCACCACGCGGACGTTTTTCAGGCCGTAGAAGGCATGCGCAACCGCCGCACCGGTATCGCCGGAGGTGGCCGTCAGGATGGTCACCGGCTTATCGCCGCTGATGTGGGTCAGCATCTGCGCCATAAAGCGGCCGCCGAAATCTTTAAAGGCCAGCGTCGGGCCGTGGAACAGCTCAAGACAGCCGACGTCCGGCTCCACCTGGCTTACCGGTGCCGGGAAGGCAAAGGCCGCGCGGACGCGCTCTTCCAGCAGCTCCTGCGGGATCTCGTCGCCGATAAAGGCGGAGAGAATTTTGGTGCTGCGGGTGACGAAATCCTGCTTCAGCATGTCGTCGATTTCGGTCAGACCGAATTCCGGCAGGTCGTGCGGGAAGAACAGCCCCTGGTTTTTGCCCAGCCCCTGCGTTACGGCCTGTGCAAAACTTACCTGCTCGTTATGATCTTTAAGATTGTAGAGTTTCATCGTTTATCCCAGTACTCGTGCGCCCGCCGTATCCAGACGGCAAATATGAACAAAGCCTTCCTGATTTTGCAGGTAGTTTTTCTCCAGCCAACCCGCAACCCGCTCAGCCGTATCCGGCTTGTCGCAGAGCGCAAACAGGGTTGGCCCGGAACCGGAAATACCGCAGGCCAGCGCGCCGATATCCAGCGCGGCGCTGCGGGCTTCATTGAAGCCAGGCAGCAGTTTGGTGCGGTACGGCTCAGCAATAACATCTTTCATCAGTTTTGCCGCAAGAAGCGGCTGACGGGTATAGCAGGCATGAATAAAGCCCGCCAGATGACGACCGTGCGCGATGCAGTCCTGACGGCGATACTGCGCCGGCAGAATGGCGCGCGCTTCCGCGGTAGACACTTTAATGCCCGGATACGCCAGTACCCACAGCCACTCGTCAAAGCCTGGCACCTGCTGGCTGATGATGCCGTTCTCTTCGATCATCAGCTGCATACCGCCCAGGAAACAGGGGGCGACGTTATCATAATGAATGCTGCCGGAGATGCGCCCTTCCAGCTCGCCCATCAGGGCCAGCAGACGGGTGTTATTCAGCGGTTTGCCGCAATGTTCGTTCATCGCCACCAGCCCGGCGACCACCGAACAGGCGCTCGAACCCAGCCCGGAGCCAATCGGCATGCTTTTTTCCAGCGTCATGGCGACCGGCACGTTTTTACCGATCTCCTGACAAAAACGCTCCCAGCACTGATAGACAATATTCTCGCGCGGGTCGGTCGGCAGCTTGCTGGCGAAACGCCCGACGTTGTTCAGACTGAAGCTCTCCGCGGCTTCTACCGTAACCGTATCACCCAGCAATGCGCCATTCACCGGCGTCACCGCCGCGCCCAGCACATCAAACCCGACGCTCATATTGGCGCTGGAAGCCGGGGCATAAACTTTGACCATGTTAAACTCCTAACTTCCATGACAGGGTACGCAGCAGATCGGCAAACACCCCCGCCGCCGTAACATCGTTCCCCGCGCCATAGCCGCGAAGGACCAACGGCAGTGGCTGATAATAGTGGCTGTAAAACGCGAGGGCGTTTTCGCCATTTTTCACTTTGAACAGCGGATCGTTACCGTCTACCGCCGCGACTTTGACCCGGCAGACGCCGTCATCTTCGATGTTGCCAACATAGCGCAATACCTTGCCTTCATCACGGGCTTTTGCGACGCGGGACGCAAAAGCGTCATCCAGCTGCGGCAGGTTAGCCATAAAAGTCGCGACATCGCCCGAGTCGTCAAAACCTTCCGGCAGGACCGGTTCGATGACGATATCCGACAGCTCCAGCTCACGGCCCGTTTCGCGGGCGAGGATCAGCAGCTTGCGGGCCACATCCATGCCGGAGAGATCGTCACGCGGGTCGGGTTCGGTGTAACCCAGCTCACGCGCCACTTTGGTTGCTTCCGACAGGCTCATGCCCTCGTCCAGCTTGCCAAAGATAAAGGAGAGCGAGCCCGACAGGATGCCGGAAAAACGCTGGAGTTCATCACCGGCGTTGAGCAGGTTTTGCAGGTTTTCGATAACCGGCAGCCCGGCGCCGACGTTGGTGTCATACAGGAACTTACGCCGTGATTTCGCCGCCGCATGGCGCATCTGATGGTAGTAATCCATCGACGAGGTGTTGGCCTTTTTGTTTGGCGTCACCACGTGGAAACCTTCGCGCAGGAAGTCGGCATACTGATCGGCTACCGCCTGATGGGAGGTACAGTCGACGATGACCGGGTTCAGCAGATGGTACTCTTTCACAAGGCGGATCAGGCGGCCAAGATTAAACGGCTCTTTCGCTTCCGCCAGCTCTGCCTGCCAGTTCTCCAGATTCAGCCCGTGAACGTTGGTCAGCAGGGCTCTGGAGTTGGCAATACCGCAGACGCGCAGGTCGATATGCTTTTTCTTGAGCCACTCCTGCTGGCGCTTAAGCTGCTCCAGTAACGCTCCACCGACGCCGCCGACGCCAATCAGGAATACCTCGATGACCTGATCGGTGTTGAACAGCATCTGGTGCGTCACGCGCACGCCGGTAGTGGCATCGTCATTATTCACCACCACGGAGATAGAACGCTCCGAGGAGCCCTGGGCAATGGCGACAATATTGATGTTCGCCCGCGCCAGCGCGGCAAAGAACTTCGCAGAGATGCCGCGCAGGGTGCGCATGCCGTCACCTACCACGGAGATGATCGCCAGATGCTCCTGAATTGCCATCGGCTCCAGAAGTTCTTCTTTCAGCTCCAGATAGAACTCTTCTTCCAGCGCGCGGCGGGCACGCAGGCAGTCCACCTGCGGGACGCAGAAGCTGATGCTGTATTCAGACGAGGACTGGGTGATGAGCACCACCGAGATACCGTTGCGCGACATAGCCGCAAACACGCGCGCCGCCATGCCGACCATGCCTTTCATGCCCGGCCCGGAGACGTTGAACATCGCCATGTTATTGAGGTTGGAGATGCCTTTCACCGGCAGCCCATCTTCATTGCTGCTGGCGCCAATCAGCGTACCTGGCGCCTGCGGATTGCCGGTATTTTTAATCAGGCAAGGGATCTGGAACTGGGCGATAGGGGCGATGGTACGAGGGTGAAGCACTTTGGCGCCGAAGTAGGAGAGCTCCATCGCTTCCTGATAAGACATCGACTTCAGCAGGCGGGCATCGGGCACCTGGCGCGGGTCGCAGGTATAGACGCCGTCGACGTCGGTCCAGATTTCACAGCAGTCGGCGCGCAGACAGGCGGCCAGCACGGCGGCGGAGTAGTCAGAGCCGTTACGGCCCAGCACCACCAGCTCCCCTTTCTCATTCCCGGCGGTGAAGCCCGCCATCAGGATCATATGGTCGGCAGGGATTTTGCCTGCCGCAATGCGGCGGGTAGATTCGGCGATATCTACGGTGGATTCGAGGTAATGACCAACAGCGAGCAGTTTTTCGACGGGATCGATCACCGTGACGTTATGGCCGCGCGCTTCCAAAAGGCCCGCCATGATGGCGATAGAGAGCTTTTCACCGCGGCAGATCAGCGCCGCGTTAATGCTGTCCGGGCACTGCCCCAACAGGCTGATACCATGCAGAACGTGTTTGATCTGGGCGAATTCTTGCTCAACAAAGGCCTTGAGCTGGGCGTGAGGGAAACCAAGTTGTGCATCTGCCAGGCCCTGCAGCAGGCTGGCAAAAATCTGCTCAGCGTCGCTGATGTTCACCAGCGCATCCTGACCCCCGATGGTTTTCTCAATCATCGCCACCAGGTGATTGGTAATTTTAGCCGGGGCAGAGAGTACCGTCGCCACCTGCCCCTGCCTGGCATTACTCTCCAGGATATCGGCAACACGCAGAAATCGTTCTGCATTTGCCACTGATGTACCGCCGAACTTCAACACTCGCATGGTTGTTACCTCGTAATCTTTGGCCGAAAAAAAAGCCCGCACTGTTCAGGTGCGGGCTTTTTTCTGTGTTTCCTGTACGCGTCAGCCCGCACCGTTACCTGTGGTAATGGTGATGGTTGTGGTAATGGTGATGATGCTGATGCGTTTCATGGATGTTGTGTACTCTGTAATTTTTATCTATCTGTGCTGTCTGACTCTATTGGTTAAAGCAAACCTGCCGGTAAGTCAACGAATTTCTAATTTGATCACATTTTCCGGCCCTTTCACGTCTCTCTGCCTGAGTTTTTATTTCCGTCCAGATCAGACCGTACACAGCTCACTTTTTGGAGCATTCAACCATAACGAAAAACTATGACAGCGTTTTACTCTGCCAGTTTTTTTCGATATCGTGCAGTAATCTGTGCAACATTGCCGTGTCTCGCTGTCCTAACAGACCCAACCGCTGCTGTAACCACTCCGCCATTTTTTGGTCGTCGGCGACATTCAGCGACGTCAACAGACGTTCAGTGCGCGAACGCAAGGCAGAAAGTTGGTTTTCATCCACCTCAGCCGGAGGCGAAGCAGGGTTTTGCATCAAGGATGCTAATTGATAGCAGTAGACCATCACGGCCTGACCCAAATTCAGCGACGGATAATCTGCCACCATCGGCACGCCGGTCAGCACGTCCGCAAGTTCCAGTTCCTCGTTCGTCAGGCCGGAATCTTCGCGGCCAAAAACCAGCGCCATTTTGGGCAGCCACTGACTTTTTTCTGCCAGTAAAGGCACCAGCTCAGCGGGCGTGGCGTAGTAATGGAACTTTGAGCGACCGCGGGCGGTCGTCGCTACGGTAAAAGAAATATCGTGCAGCGCGTCGGCAAGCGTTTCGTAAGTGGTTAAATTATCGAGGATATCTCCCGATCCATGCGCGACACGACGCGCCGCAGGCTCGGCGTGCGCTTCACTGGCGACAATACGTAAATCGGTAAACCCCATGGTCTTCATGGCCCGTGCGGCGGCGCCGATATTCTCTGCTCTTGCTGGGGAAACCAGTACGATAGACAAATGCATTTATGTTCTCTTTTTAGGCAGTTAGCCGATAAAAATGTGATGGGCATCATCATATTACGCATCACGAATTTACAAATTTGCAACAGAAATCACCGAAATAGCGTTTCACTACAAATTAAAAACACTAAACTATTTCATGAATGAACTTTACGCGATAATGTTAAAGAACAACGCTTATCCTTATGTTTAATAATGATAATAGTTTCTCAGGCTCAATGTTGACATTGGATTCACCTTGTTTATTAATAAACTACTGCAACTAGTTGGTTTATTGAAAATTTGTGACAAAGGCTAGCAATCCGCTACGATGATTTCATCAAACTGTTAACGTGCTACAATTGAACTTGATATATGTCAACGAAGCGTAGTTTTATTGGGTGTCCGGTGTCACTTAGCCTGTTATGTTGCTGTTAAAATGGTTAGGATGACAGCCGTTTTTGACACTGTCGGGTCCAGAGGGAAAGTACCCACGACCAAGCTAATGATGTTGTTGACGTTGATGGAAAGTGCATCAAGAACGCAATTACGTACTTTAGTCACGTTACGCCGGTCATGTTAATTTGTGGCATGTATCAGGCAGGTCAGGGACTTTTGTACTTCCTGTTTCGATTTAGTTGGCAATTTAGGTAGCAAACATGCAGACCCCGCACATTCTTATCGTTGAAGACGAGTTGGTAACACGCAACACGTTAAAGAGCATTTTCGAAGCAGAAGGCTACGATGTCTTTGAAGCGACCGATGGCGCAGAGATGCATCAGATCCTTTCTGAAAATGATATCAACCTGGTTATCATGGACATTAACCTGCCGGGTAAAAACGGCCTTCTGCTGGCGCGTGAACTGCGCGAGCAGGCGAACGTTGCGTTAATGTTCCTGACCGGCCGCGACAACGAAGTTGATAAAATTCTTGGCCTGGAAATCGGTGCGGATGACTACATCACCAAACCGTTTAACCCACGCGAGTTAACCATTCGTGCACGCAACCTGCTGTCCCGCACCATGAACCTGGGCACGGTCAGCGAAGAGCGTCGTAGCGTAGAGAGCTACAAATTCAACGGCTGGGAACTTGATATTAATAGCCGTTCTCTGGTGAGCCCACAGGGCGACCAGTACAAGCTGCCGCGCAGTGAATTCCGCGCCATGCTGCACTTCTGTGAAAACCCGGGCAAGATCCAGTCCCGTGCAGAACTGCTGAAAAAAATGACCGGCCGTGAGCTGAAGCCGCACGACCGTACCGTTGATGTGACTATCCGCCGTATTCGTAAACACTTCGAATCCACGCCGGATACCCCAGAAATCATCGCCACCATTCATGGTGAAGGCTATCGTTTCTGCGGCGACCTGCAGGAGTAATCCCGCACGCAAGCCATAAAAAACGGCGCTTTCGCGCCGTTTTTTTATTTCCATATCCGCATCGCATCTTTATCCGGTGACGCCGGTGGCTCCGTGCGTTTCGGCTGGGAGAGCGAGTACCAGTCAAAGTGCCGCGTAAGGTACATCACCGCAAACAGCGCCAGTGCCAGTACGGCTGAACCCAGCAGCAACGCGCTGTCTTCCGAACGCAGCAGGAACCACATCACCACGTCCAGCCCCAGCAGCGCCAGCACAAACAGGCCGCTGCGTTTCCAGCTTTTCAGCACCGCCTGCAGGTAGACACCGTTCATTAATGCTCCCACCAGGCTGGCGATAATCCACGCCGGGGTGAATCCCACATGCTCAGATAACGCCAGCAGCACCAGGTAGAACAGCACCAGCGCCAGCCCCACCAGCAGATACTGCATCGGGTGCAGCCGCAGCCCGGTTAAGGTTTCGAAGACGAAGAAGGCCATAAACGTCAACGCAATCAGTAGAATGGCGTACTTAATCGCCCGGTCGGTCAGCTGATACTGGTCGGCAGGAGTCGCAACCGTGACGCTGAACGCCGGGATCGCGTTCCATTCAGGAACCTCGTTGTCGTTGAACCAGCCTGCCAGATTGTTCGCAAACCAGCTGCTTTTCCAGTTCGCCTGGAAACCGGACGCGCTAATCTCATGCTTAACCGGCAGGTAATTGCCCATAAAGCCCGGGTGCGGCCAGTTGCTGGTAAGGGTCATCTCGCTGTTACGTCCCACCGGAACTACCGCAAAGCTACCGGTGCCAGCCAGATTCAGCGACATCTCCAGCGAGAGGGTTTTAGACTCCAGCGCCTTATCGGTCAGCGGAATATGAATGCCGGATAACGCCCCGTACACGCCAGCGCCGGGCTCGATGTTAAGCGTCTCACCATTGATTTTTGAGATGCTCACTGCGCCAATCCCGCGCGCGTCACCCACGCCGACCACGATAAACGGCTTGCCGAGCGTCATCGTCTCACCCTCAAGCTCCGCCAGTTTTTCCGTGGTGAACTGCGCCTTAATGTTGAGATCGCTATTCCAGATTTGCCCGTCATAAATGCCGATGCTTCGCGTCTGCACGTGCTGCTTGCCGTTGACAAGCAGCGTCTCCGGCAGAATGAAGTGCATATAACGCTTCTTGTACTCTACCTTTTTCGCGTCCTCCTGCTTGTAATAGACCTCCGTCACCGGAATGGCGATCAGCGGGCCGACCAGCTGCTGCGGGCCGCTGGTGCTTTGACGCAGGGTATTTTCGACCTCGTCGCGGTAGCTCTCCCGCTCCGAAATCAGGTTGCCCACCATTATCAGCGGGACGAGTAACAGCAGGATGCACCCCAACAGGGTGGTGACTTTCCAGAACAGGGGGGATTTCATATCAGGTCTCCTTTGTGATGGGGAGAGCCTAACAACGCTATGTGGGGCCAGTTTGAAGTTATGTGAAGGGACGGTGAAGTGTCAGCGTGGCGATCACGCCGCCATCAGTACGGTTTTGCAGATCGATACTCCCCTGATGCAGACGCGCCACCTCCTGCACAAACGCCAGCCCCAGCCCGCTGCTTTTCAGCCCGTTCTGGCGCGGGAGCGAATAGAAGCGTTCAAAAATTCGCGGCCGGGCGTAATCCGGGATCCCGCTTCCGGTATCGGTCACGGCGATCTCAACCTGCCTGTGAGACTGATTGGCCGCAAGCTGGATCGTTCCACCCTGCGGCGTGAAGTCGATAGCGTTATCCAGTAAATTGCCCAGCGCCTGCTCAAGCAGATCGGCATCCCCCTCCACGCAGCATCCGCTCTTTTGCCAGCTCAGGGTGATATGTGCGGAGGCCAACGTCGCCGCGCGCGCATCGGCAAGTCGCGAGAACAGCTCGTCAATGCTGACGCTGACCGGAACAATCTCGACCCGGTTTTCCAGCCGCGCCTGGGCGAGAAGTTTTTCCACCAGCGACTGCATGCGCGCGTTTTGCACCAGAATGTTATCGATAAACCGCGCCGCCACCTGCGGCGGGGGCTGCTCTGTCAGGATCTCCGCCGCCCCGCGAATGGCGGCCAGCGGGCTTTTCAGCTCGTGGGTAAGCGCGTGCACATAGTGTTCGATGTAATTTTTCCCCTCCAGGCGAACGCGCATGTTCTCTAATGCCTGCGCCAGCTTGCGCAGTTCACTGCTGCCCGGATCGGGCAACGGCAGAGGGCTATCCGTGGTCACCGAGTCGGCATAGCGCGACAGGGTGTTAATCGAGCGGTTAATCCACCAGGCCACCGCCAGACCAATGAGCAACGCCAGGCCCAGCAACGCCCCGCCGGCCCACAGGATCCGCCGCTCGCTGCGCTGGATCACCGGCGCCATCGCGCTGTTGGGTTTTCCGACCGACAGCACGCCGATGATCTTGCCCTGATCCACCACCGGCGCGGCAACGTACATCACCGTGCTCTCAGGATCCTGCGGATTGCCCGGAGTGCTGCGGGCGCCGTACTCCCCGCGCAGGGTCAGCCAGACGTCGTTCCAGCGTGAGTAATCCTCGCCCACCGCACGTCCGGCGGAGTCAAATACCACCCTGCCGCGGGCATCGGTCATGTAGACGTGATACTCGTTACGCACTTTGTGGATGCCGCCAATATTGGCGCGAAACGGGCGCAGATGGAGGCGGGAAAAGGCCTGGGCCAGCTTGCCTTCCTGCGGGTTGTCCGAGAGCAAGTCGTCTCGCCCCACCTCCGCCAGCAGCGTGGCGGTGTCAATCAGCGTCCCTTCGGTGGCCCTGCGCACGCCGGGCTTCACCTCCTGAACAAAGATCGACAGCACAAACCACGCGGCGATGGCCACGATCAGGAAGTAGCCCAGCAACAGCCGCATGCCGATGCGCATTAATACAGTCCCAGACTATAGCCCATGCCGCGATGGGTGCTGATGGGGGAGAGCCGATCGTTTATCGCCCGGAGTTTGGCGCGCAGAGTTTTGATATGGGTGTCGACGGTGCGATCGAAACTATCCCCCTCTTCCCCCCACACCTTATCCATCAGCTGCTGGCGAGAAAAGACGCGGCCCGGCGCGTTCAGCAGCGTTTTGAGCAGCAGAAACTCGTAGCGCGTCAGGGGTAAGGGCTCACCAAACCAGCTGATTCTGGCGGCAGGTTCGTTCAGCTCAAACTGGCCGATACGAACGATCTCTGAAGGCGCGGCGGATTTTGCATGCGCCGCAGAATGGTCCGCACCCGGGCGCATACCTCCCGGGGGGAAAAGGGTTTGGCGACGTAATCATCCGCACCGATCTCAAGCCCGAGCAGCTTATCCACCTCATCGCTGCGGGCCGTCAGGAACAGCACCGGCAGCGAGGGATGCAGGGTCAGAAGCTGACGGCACAGTTCAAACCCGCTGATATCCGGCAGCCCCACGTCCAGGATGGCGATCGCCGGGATCTGTCGGCGCGCCTCCTCCAGCACCGGCAGGCCACGCTCAAAGGCCGTCACCGCAAACCCCTCCTGCTGGAGCATATAGATCAGCGTATCGGCAATGCTGATTTCATCTTCAACCAGCCAGACCACAGGTTGCTGCATGCTGTATCCCTGAATTAATGCCACGGCATAATTGGCACCGCGCTCAGCGCGTTTTTCGGCGAACCTTCGACGACTTTATCCGAGTAGGCCAGGTAAGCCAGGGTGTTACGTTTCGCATCATAGAAACGCACTACCTGCAGTTTTTTGAACACCAGCGAGGTGCGTTTCTGGAACACAACGTCACCTTGGGATTTACCGTTTTTGATCTTCTCGCTCAGCTCGACTGGCCCCACCTGCTGGCAGGAGATGGCGGCATCAGAGGTGTCTTCCGCCAGCCCAAGGCCCCCTTTTATCCCGCCGGTTTTTGCCCGGCTGATATAGCAGGTCACATTCTTCACATCGGGATCGTCAAAGGCTTCAACGACAATTTTGTGGTCCGGCCCGAAAACCTTGAACACGGTATCAACAGAGCCAATTTCCTCTGCCTGCGCGGCCTGACCGGTTAATACCAGCAGCGCCGTGACGATCAATGTCTTGTATTTCATATTGTTACCATATTTGAAAATTGAACTGCGTAATTATTCAACAATCATATAAAAAAAGCAGCAAGATCACAGCATTAGAAAATATCCTTCCGGATCATCAGGAAAATCGCATTTAAGCGCAAAAAACACTGAATGCTAAAACATCAAAAAATGCTATTATCCGCTAACCTGTTAGCAGGGTACCTGCTGTTTTAAGGATGAGGATAGTATATGGATCAGGCTGGAATTATTCGCGATCTTCTTACCTGGCTGGAAGGCCATCTGGATCAGCCTTTGTCACTCGATAATGTAGCGGCAAAAGCGGGATATTCTAAGTGGCATTTACAGCGGATGTTTAAGGATGTCACCGGTCACGCCATTGGCGCCTATATCCGCGCCCGTCGTCTTTCCAAATCCGCCGTGGCGCTTCGCCTGACTGCGCGCCCCATTCTGGATATCGCCCTGCAGTACCGTTTTGATTCACAGCAGACCTTCACCCGCGCGTTCAAAAAACAGTTCTCGCTGACGCCTGCGCTCTATCGCCGCTCGCCGGACTGGAGCTCGTTCGGCATGCGTCCGCCGCTGCGCCTCGGCGAGTTCACCATGCCGCAGCATGAGTTCATCACTCTGCCAGAGACCCACCTGATCGGCACCACGCAGAGCTACTCCTGCTCGCTGGAGCAGATCTCCGAATTCCGTCATCAGATGCGCGTCCAGTTCTGGCGCGAGTTCCTCAGTCACGCGCCGGCCATCCCGCCGCTGCTGTATGGCCTGAACGAGACGCGTCCAAGTCTGGAAAAAGACGACGAGCAGGAGGTCTTCTACACCACCGCGTTAACGCCGGAAATGGCCAATGGCTATATTCAGGGGTCGAAACCGGTTGTGCTGGAAGGCGGTGAATACGTGATGTTCACCTACGAAGGGCTGGGGACCGGCGTGCAGGACTTTATCCTGACGGTCTACGGCACCTGCATGCCGATGCTGAACCTGAACCGCAGAAAGGGGCAGGATATTGAACGTTACTATCCTGCCACTGAGTTGAAACCGGAAGAAGGTCCTATCGAACTGCGTTGCGAATACCTGATTCCTGTCCGCCGTTAACGCTGCAGCTCATCTAGCGCAGGGGCATCGAGATGCGAGATATCCCCTGCCATCTCCACAATCCAGCCTGAAGCCAGCCACGGACTCTGCTGATAGTCGATGCGGGAAAGCGAGCAGTTGCGCAGACGCAGGCGGCGTTCAGCCCATGCCGGAAGCCCGAGAATGGTGCTGACCAGACAGCCCAACGCCATCCCGTGACTGACCAGCAGCGGTCGGCTCCCCTGCGGCAGATCCAGGCAGGCCGCCAGCGCCGCGTGCATACGCTCGCTCAGCTCCAGCATCGATTCACCTTGCGGGATACGGCCCTCTTCGCTGCCGTTGACCAGCGTACGACGCCAGCCCTCTTCTTCTTCGGTCAGGGTATCGATAAGACGCTGTTCCAGCACCCCCATATCCAGCTCGCGCAGGCGGGCATCCACAGTGACATCGCAGCCGCAGGCCTGCGCGATGATCTCCGCTGTGCGTCGCGTGCGACCTAAATCGCTGGCGATGATGTGGGTGATGCCCAGTGTTTTGGCACGTTCGCCAACCTGCCAGGCCTGTTGCTCGCCCTTGGCAGTGAGTGGACTGTCTGACTGGCCTTGAATACGTCGCTCGGCGTTCCACTGCGTTTCACCGTGGCGAACAAGGTATACCTGTAACATGCTTTTTTCCGTTATACTACGATGATATTTTTAGAGTTAGGCTTAATTATGCACCAGGTTGTCTCAGCTACCACTAATCCTGCCAAAATTCAGGCAATTCTAAGGGCATTTGCCGAGATCTTCGGCGAAGGATCCTGCCATATCGAATCCGTCAACGTCGAGAGCGGCGTCCCGGAACAGCCAATCGGCAGCGAAGAAACCCGCGCTGGCGCACGGAATCGCGTGGCAAACGCCAGGCAGGCATATCCGCAAGCGGACTTTTGGGTCGCCATTGAAGCCGGGATCGACGAAGGCAGCACCTTCAGCTGGGTGGTGATCGAAAGCGCACATCAGCGCGGTGAAGCACGTTCCGCCACCCTGCCGTTACCGGCGATCATTCTGGATAAAGTACGCGAAGGGGAAGCCCTTGGGCCGGTGATGTCGAAATACACCGGCATCGATGAGATCGGACGTAAAGAGGGGGCGATTGGGGTGTTTACCGCCGGCGCGCTCACGCGTTCAAGCGTTTACCACCAGGCGGTGATCCTGGCGTTAAGCCCGTTTCATAACGCGATTTACCGTTAATAGCCGGATGGCGGCTTCGCCTTATCCGGCCTGGGGCGTAGGTCTGATAAGCGCAGCGCCATCAGGCGTTTTTCAGCAGCACATTCTCAAGCCACTGGCGTAATTCTACCGGCGCGGACTTCAGGCTGTTTGAGCCGCGGGTGATGGTCGCGATCCCCGCCCCCAGCTCGCTTTTCAGCTCGCGCTGGCTCATTTCACCGCGCAGCAACTCCTCAATGATGCGCACCCGGGTACCCAGCGCCTCGCGCTCGTCGGGCGTGAGCATCAGCTGCAGCAGCGGCAGATGCAGATCCTGTTCATATGACTGGCGAAGCAGCTCCACAAAACGAAGCCACTCCTGATGACGCTGCTCGGCCATCGCCGATGAGTAAGGTGAATTCTGGGTCATGTTATGCCGCCTTTCGTACTCTTAAACGAGTACAAGCATAACATAACCCTCACCGATCAGTAACGTCGCTGCCACTCACTGTCGCTCATCAGGGTATCTTTCTGCCCCATGAAGTAGCGATAGTAAGCATCATACGCCAGCACGTTCTTCACATAGCCGCGGGTTTCCGAGAACGGAATGCTCTCGACAAACGCCACCGCGTCGATGCGTCCGGCGCTGTTGCCAAGCCAGGTGCGCACGCGTCCCGGCCCGGCGTTATAGGCTGCCGAGGCGAAGATGCGGTTGTCGCCGAACTGGTCGTAAACGCTCTGCAGATAGGTGGTGCCGATGTTGATATTGGTTTCTGGATCCAGCAGCTGCGACGGACTGGAGTAGCCCGGAATACCAAACTTCTTCACCGTGTGGGCAGCCGTGGCGGGCATTACCTGCATCAGACCGCTGGCCCCGACCGGCGAGCGCACTTTCGGGTTCCAGGCGCTCTCCTGACGGGCAATCGCCATCGCATAGCTCTGGGGAATGTCTTTCCCGCTGGTGTAACGATCGAACAGATCTTTATAGGCCAGCGGGAAACGCTCCTCGAGATGATCCCACAGCTTGCCGGCGATCGTCGCCTGCACGCTGAGATCCCACCAGTGATTATCGAAGGCATAGCGCGCAAGCTGGGCTTTTTCATCTACGGTACGGCTGGTGACCAGGTTCGCCCATTCGCTGCGGGCGGTGTTATCCAGATTCCAGTACATCAGCTCGCGCACCCGCGCCATCTCCGGCCCTTGCACCAGCGCGGCGTTGACGCCGGACGGCGCTTTATCAATCTTAAGGGTGTACTCTTCGCCAAGCCGCTGGGCCGCCACCATCGGATAGAAACCGCGCTGCTGCATCAGGCTGCGCAGGATCGATTTTGCCTCCTCATTACGCCCCCGCTCCAGCAGCAGATCCGCCTGCCAGTAGCGCCATTCATCCTTCTCTTTTGCTTCCATCGGCAGACGCGCCAGCCAGGTGTTCAGGCCGCGGCGATCGCCGTTCCCCAATGCCATGCGCACACGACGCTCCACCAGCGAGGTGGAGTTTGAACGCATGATGGCGTCATCACGCCAGCGTGCCTGCTCGTCGGTGAGGTCATTGCCCATCAGTCGCCACGCCACGATATCGCGCAGCTCCTGGGTTTGATCCTCATTAAGCTGCTGCGCCTGAGCGAGGGTTGGGATCATCAGCCGGGCGTTTTCCACGTCATCCCGCGCCACGCTGGTGAAGGCCACCGCCGCCATCTGACGGGTAAAATCGGTCGCGCCGGTGTTGCGGGCGAAGTCCATCACCGTTTTCGGATCGTTCGCCAGCTGGATCAGGGCGCTGGAGATGGTCTGGTAATCCGACGGCATCTGCCCGGCAAGGGTGGTGACCAGACGGGTATTACCCGCTTTCATCGCCAGACGAATACGCTCCAGATAGGCTAAAGGATCCTGCTTGCCGGAAGCGCGCCACGCGCCAAACAGCGAGTCGCAGGCGTTAGGCTGGCTTTTACCGGTAAGCCACAGCTCTTTGGCGCCGTTCCAGGCCTCTTCCTGCTGGCCCGTCGCCCATTTTGCGTAATAGTAGTTACACTGCGCTTCGGTAGTGCCCGGTTTTTCCGGGCTAAAGGCCAGCAGGCCGCGCCAGTCTTCACGACGCGCCAGTTCGTTCACAAAGCGCGACTGCAGGGTGCGCGCCGGGGGCAGCGTCGGGTTGGCCTGAATAAAGTTTTTAACGGTGATCGTCGGCTGGTTCATCAGATCGTCGGTAAGCTGACGGTATTCCAGATAGGGATAGAGCGGATACGCTTTCAGCGTCGGCATCAAGGCCTGCACTGTCTCCATCTGTCGCTGATCCCATGCCTGTTTGATCTGTGCATAGCGGTTACGTTGTTCATCCAGTGAATCGGCTCGCGCTGCGCTGCTGATGGTCAGCACGCAGACGCTGGCAGCCAACAGTCGCCAGCCCACTTGTTTGGCTTTTACCACACGCTCATCCTCTGTTAATCGTCATTAAATGCAGCATCGTGCCGCGCAAAAGCGTAATTAACTTATGCTAACCAGGCATCCCCCAACGCGCCACGTTACCGACACATTTTTACCTTTCTTGCGCGTTTTAACACTCCAGACGTCGATGGCTGGGATTAGACGGGGAAAAAGGCTACACTTCGCCACTATTCTCATCACGATAAAAGAGGCGAAGTCCAACGTGGCTCAATTCGTTTATACCATGCATCGTGTCGGCAAAGTGGTACCGCCGAAACGTCATATTCTTAAAAATATCTCGCTGAGCTTCTTCCCGGGCGCAAAAATTGGTGTGCTGGGTCTCAACGGTGCCGGTAAGTCCACCTTGCTGCGCATCATGGCGGGCATCGATACAGACATCGAAGGTGAAGCCCGCCCGCAGCCTGGCCTCAAAATCGGTTACCTGCCACAGGAACCGAAGCTGAACCCGGAACACACCGTTCGCGAATCCGTTGAAGAAGCCGTTTCCGAAGTGGTTAACGCGCTGAAGGGTCTGGACGAAGTGTACGCGAAGTACGCCGAGCCGGATGCGGACTTCGACAAGCTCGCTGCCCAGCAGGGTAAATATGAAGAGATCATCCAGGCACACGACGGTCACAACCTGAACGTACAGCTGGAGCGTGCGGCCGATGCCCTGCGCCTGCCAGACTGGGATGCAAAAATTGAAAAACTGTCCGGTGGTGAACGCCGCCGCGTTGCGCTGTGCCGTCTGCTGCTGGAAAAGCCAGACATGCTGCTGCTCGACGAACCAACGAACCACCTGGATGCGGAATCCGTAGCCTGGCTGGAACGCTTCCTGCACGACTTCGAAGGGACCGTTGTGGCGATCACCCACGACCGTTACTTCCTCGATAACGTTGCCGGTTGGATCCTGGAGCTGGACCGCGGTGAAGGTATTCCGTGGGAAGGTAACTACTCCTCCTGGCTGGAGCAGAAAGATCAGCGTCTGGCGCAGGAAGCTTCTCAGGAAGCGGCGCGTCGTAAGTCGATTGAGAAAGAGCTGGAGTGGGTTCGTCAGGGCACTAAAGGCCGTCAGTCTAAGGGCAAAGCCCGTCTGGCACGCTTCGAAGAGCTGAACAACACCGAATACCAGAAACGTAACGAAACCAACGAACTGTTTATTCCGCCTGGAGCACGTCTGGGGGATAAAGTCGTTGAGGTCAGCAACCTGCGTAAATCCTACGGCGACCGCGTTCTGATCGACGATCTGAGCTTCTCGGTACCGAAAGGCGCTATTGTTGGGATCATCGGTCCGAACGGCGCGGGTAAATCGACCCTGTTCCGCATGATGTCCGGTCAGGAACAGCCTGACAGCGGCACCATCACCCTCGGCGAAACCGTGAAGCTGGCATCCGTTGACCAGTTCCGTGACGCAATGGATAACAGCAAAACCGTCTGGGAAGAAGTTTCCGGCGGCCTGGATATCATGCGTATCGGCAACACCGAAATGCCAAGCCGTGCCTATGTAGGGCGCTTCAACTTCAAAGGTGTTGATCAGGGTAAACGCGTGGGCGAGCTGTCCGGCGGTGAGCGTGGTCGTCTGCATCTGGCGAAACTGCTGCAGGTTGGCGGTAACGTCCTGCTGCTCGATGAACCGACCAACGACCTGGACATCGAAACCCTGCGTGCGCTGGAAAACGCCATGCTGGAGTTCCCGGGCTGCGCAATGGTTATCTCCCACGACCGTTGGTTCCTCGACCGTATCGCTACCCACATTCTGGATTACCAGGATGAAGGTAAAGTGGAGTTCTTCGAAGGTAACTTCACCGAGTACGAAGAGTACAAGAAACGCACCCTGGGCGCCGACGCCCTGGAGCCGAAGCGTATCAAGTACAAGCGTATCTCCAAATAAAAAGCAAAACGGCAACCAACAGGTTGCCGTTTTTGTATGTGTTTTCCCCTCTCCCCTTTGGGGAGAGGGCCAGGGTGAGGGGATCAGGCCGCACAGCACTATCTGCCGGGTGGCGGCTTCGCCTTACCCGGCCTACAAAACTGTAGGCCCGGCAAGCATCGCGCCGCCGGGCAATTAGCGGCAGAAGGGTTACCCCTTCTCCCCCATCATCTCTTTCACCAGCTCCACGCAGCGCAGGAAGCGGTTGTCATAGTCCGCCTCTTCCACGTGCACAAAGTCGATATTGTTCGCGTCGAGCATCTCTACCAGCATGGTCTGGAACTCTTTTCTGTCCACCGAACTGCCGAGACTGCGCATCCCGTCCGCCACCCAGGGGGTGTTGTTCTCCAGCAGGATCACCAGGTCGAAGCGGTATTCGTCGATCAGCGCCTGCACAAACGGGTGCTCGCGCCCTTCGTATTTTTTACAGAACGCCTGGGTGGTGACGAAATCGGTATCGACAAACGCCACTTTATTGGCGTATTTCACCGCGAAATCAATGTACTGTGCGTGCCCCAGCGCAATCTTGTCGTAGTCGGAATACTGCAGCGCCATCTCATCGCCGCCGAGGTGCGAGAAGACGTAATCCCGGCCATATTCCCAGGCGCTGGTGGTGTTGAAGATGTTGGCCAGCTTGTTGACCAGGGTCGACTTACCGCTGGATTCGCCGCCGAGGATCGCCACCGTGCGCACAAAGAACGGCTTCACTTCCGTCGGGATGTACTCCCAGTAGCGGAACGGGTTCTCACGGATCTGCGCCCCGCTGATGTTCATAAAGGTGCGTTTAGGGTCGATCAGCACCGTTTCCGTGCCCAGATGTTCGGGATATTGCGAGGCGTCAGACTCTTCAGAGGTGTAGATAAAGTCAGGCTGGATGCCCTTCTCTTCCATAAAGGCTTTGATGCCGTTGCTCCAGACGTCCCAGCCGTGCGGATACGGCTCCATGCCCTCTTCGTTAAAGGCATGAATGCGGATATTTTTCTGGTACTTAAAGGTCTGCAACAGCCAGCGCAGGCGGTCGGGGACGGTGGGCTGCTGTGACATAGCGCTCGCTTCGAACAGCTCGCGATCGCGCTTCTCATCATAGCCCATGATGATATGCAGCTCGTCCACCTGGCTACAGGCGCGCTGGATCAGATAGATATGCCCGGTATGCAGCGGATAAAACTTGCCGAACACCACGCCGATGTTCTTCTGCATCCGCGGAAATTCAAGCCCCAGAAAGCGGTGCAGCGCTTCCAGCTTCTGCGCGCTGGGGCTTTTGATTTTGGCATTCAGCAGCTGGCTTAAATAGCCCTTGGTCATACCGCTGGCTTCCGCCACCTGCTGCAGGGTGCAGCCTTTCTGGCGGATTGCGGTCTTGATATAGTCAAATGACGACATAAATTACGGTGCCTCCTGCAACATCGAATAGGTAATTATAAGTCGTCAAAGACGTTTAACGCATCTGCGAGTTTCTTCACCCCAAACACTTTCATCCCTTCGGGGATTTTTTTCGGCACGTTGGCGGCGGGCACAATCGCCCGGCGGAAGCCGTGTTTTGCCGCCTCGGAAATGCGCTCCTGACCGCTCGGCACCGGACGGATCTCACCGGCCAGACCGACTTCGCCAAAGACCACCAGATCCTGCGGCAACGGACGGTCGCGCAGGCTGGAGACCATCGCCAGCAGCAGTGCCAGGTCGGCGCTGGTTTCGGTGACTTTTACCCCACCGACCACGTTCACAAACACATCCTGATCCGCCATCTGCAGGCCGCCGTGACGGTGCAGCACCGCCAGCAGGATCGCCAGACGGTTTTGCTCAAGGCCCACCGCGACGCGACGGGGATTGCCCATCATCGAGTGATCGACCAGGGCCTGGATCTCCACCAGCAGGGGGCGCGTCCCTTCCCAGACCACCATCACCGAACTGCCGGAGGTGACTTCATCGCCGCGGCTCAGGAAGATGGCCGACGGGTTGCTGACTTCACGCAGCCCCTGCTCGGTCATGGCAAAGACGCCCAGCTCGTTCACCGCGCCAAAGCGGTTTTTGTGGCTACGCAGGGTGCGGAAACGGGTATCAGCATCGCCATCCAGCATTACCGAGCAGTCGATACAGTGCTCGAGCACCTTCGGGCCTGCCAGGGCGCCATCTTTGGTGACGTGGCCGACCATGATAATTGCCACGCCGCGCGTTTTGGCAAAGCGCGTCAGGTAGGCGGCGGTTTCGCGCACCTGGGCGACGCTGCCCGGCGACGACTGCACGTCCGCCATGTGCATCACCTGAATGGAGTCGATCACCATCAGCTTCGGCTGCTCTTCTTCAGCAATCATGCAGATCTGCTCGATGCTGGTTTCGGAGAGCATATTGAGGTCGTTGGTGGGCAGCCCCAGCCGGTGGGCGCGCATCGCCACCTGCTGCAGCGACTCTTCCCCGGTGACATAGAGCGTTTTCATCTGCGACGCGAGCTTGCAGAGGGTTTGCAGCAGCAGGGTCGATTTACCCGCCCCCGGGCTACCGCCAATCAGAATGGCGCTGCCCGGCACCACGCCGCCGCCCAGCACCCGGTCAAACTCTTTAAAACCGGTGGAGAAGCGCGGCAGGGCTTCGAGGCTGATCTCGGAGAGTTTCTGGACTTTCGATACGCCCGCATTGCCCGCATAACCGCTCAGACGCTCGTTACGGGCAACGGTTGGCGAAGCGGCAATGCCGCGCACTTCGGTGATGGTGTTCCAGGCATGACAGGCGCTGCACTGCCCCTGCCAGCGCGGATAATCCGCCCCACATTCATTACAGACAAATGCGCGTTTTGGAGCTTTCGCCACGTTTTACCTCTTTATTTCTGCGCGGCCTGCTTGCGGGGTGGTGCTCTCGCTTGCCCGGCAAGCAGGCCTATACAACTATTTCTGGTTTACGCTGCCGGAGAGAATGCAGAACACCCCCATCAGGTCAGCATGACGGATAATGACTTCCGTCTTTTCATTCACGGTCGGTTTGGCATGATAGGCAATGCCAAGCCCGGCCACTTTAATCATCGGCAGATCGTTCGCGCCGTCGCCAATCGCCACCGTCTGGGCAACCGGGATGTCATATTTTTCCGCCAGACGCGTCAGGGTGTTGGCCTTAAACTGGGCGTCGACGATCTCGCCAATCACCTTCCCGGTAAGTTTGCCGTCGCGGATCTCCAGCTCGTTGGCAACTACGGCGTCCAGACGCAGCTTGTCGCGCAGATACTCGGCAAAGAAGGTGAAGCCGCCGGAGGCGATAGCCACTTTCCAGCCCAGGGTCTCCAGCTTCAGCACCAGCTGCACCAGGCCCGGCATCAGGGGGAGCTTTTCACGCACCTGCATCAGGATATTCGCGTCGGCATCTTTCAGGGTCGCCACGCGCTGTTTCAGGCTGGCGGTGAAGTCCAGTTCGCCACGCATGGCGCGCTCGGTCACTTCGGCCACCATCTCGCCCGTACCGGCAAGTTTAGCAATCTCGTCGATGCATTCGATCTGAATGGCGGTAGAATCCATGTCCATCACCAGCAATCCCGGGGTTTTCAGGTGCGGGATTTTACCCAGCGGTGCCACATCGAGGCCCGCGTCGTGCGCCAGACGGGTGGCGCGCTGGGTCAGGGAGCCGGCCAGGCGGATCACCTGGTAGTCTTCCACGCACCAGGCCGCCACGATCACCATCGCCGCGCCCAGCTTGCGCTGATAGGTTGTTAACTGCTGTTTATCCAGGCCGCGTCCATACAGCAGCCAGCCGCTACGGCCAGCATGGTAATCCAGTGGCATTACCTCATCGCCACTTAATGAGAGCGGCAATCCTGGCCAGAGAGAGACATCATTGGGCAGGTCGCACCAGGTAATGTTTGGCATTAAAGCTCCTGTAAAATCGTTCGCGCCGGGAATCATCCAGGGGGTGAAAATAACGCATGAGGCTACCTTGTAACCATCACTTCTGGCAACATTAACCCCGAAAATTTTCAGCAGGTGGAATATGGCTCGTGCAAAACTGAAATTCCGGCTTCATCGTGCCGTGATTGTCCTCTCCTGTCTCGCCCTGTTAGTGGCGCTGATGCAGGGCGCATCGTGGTTCAGCCAGAATCATCAACGACAGCGTAATCCGCAGCTTGAAGAGCTGGCGCACACGCTGGCGCGACAGGTGTCGCTCAACATCGCCCCGCTGATGCGAACCGAAACGCCGGATGAGAAGCGCATCAGCCAGGTGCTGCATGTTCTGACGGAAGAGAGCCGCATCCTCGACGCCAGCGTTTACGACGAAGAAGGTGGCTTGATTGCCCGCTCAGGGGAGCAGGTCGAGGTACGCGACCGGCTGGCGCTGGACGGTAAAAAAGCCGGCGGCTACTTTAACCAGCAGCTGGTGGAGCCGATTCAGGGCAAAAACGGTCCGCTCGGCTATCTGCGCCTGACGCTCGACACCCATACCCTGGCCACCGAGGCCAAACAGGTGGATAACACCACCAATATTCTGCGCCTGATGCTGCTGCTGTCGCTGGCGATTGGCGTGGTGCTGACCCGCACGCTGCTGCAGGGCAAACGCACCCGCTGGCAGCAGTCGCCGTTCCTGCTCACCGCCAGTAAATCGGTGCCCGAAGAGGAAGAGAGCGAAAAGAAAACCTAGTGGTTTTGTCGATAACCGTTTCAGGAAAGGAAATCTGCATGTCTACATTGCGTCTGCTTATCTCAGATTCATACGATCCCTGGTTTAACCTTGCGGTGGAAGAGTGCATCTTCCGCCAGATGCCCGCCACCCAGCGCGTGCTGTTCCTGTGGCGCAACGCCGACACGGTGGTGATTGGCCGGGCGCAAAACCCGTGGAAAGAGTGCAACACGCGACGCATGGAAGAGGACAACGTGCGCCTGGCGCGTCGCAGCAGCGGCGGTGGCGCGGTGTTTCACGACCTCGGCAATACCTGCTTTACCTTTATGGCCGGAAAGCCGGAGTACGACAAAACCATCTCCACCCGCATTGTGCTGAATGCGCTGCAGGCCCTGGGCGCCACGGCGGAAGCCTCCGGGCGTAACGACCTGGTGGTGAAAACGGCAGAGGGCGACCGGAAGGTCTCCGGCTCGGCCTACCGCGAAACCATGGACCGCGGTTTTCACCACGGCACCCTGCTACTGAATGCCGATCTCAGCCGCCTGGCGAACTACCTCAATCCCGACCAGAAAAAGCTGCAGGCCAAGGGCATCACCTCCGTGCGTGGCCGGGTGGCGAATCTGGTGGATCTGCTGCCGGGCATCACCCATGAGCGGATCTGCGACGCCGTTTCAGAGGCGTTTTTTGCCCACTATGGCGAGCGCGTTGAAGCCGAAGTCATCTCCCCTGACAAAACGCCGGATCTGCCAAACTTCGCCGAAACCTTTGCCCGCCAGAGCAGCTGGGAGTGGAACTTTGGTCAGGCACCTGCTTTCTCACATCTGCTGGATGAACGCTTTACCTGGGGCGGCGTGGAGCTGCACTTCGACGTCGAGAAGGGCCATATCTCACGCACGCAAGTCTTTACCGACAGCCTGAACCCGGCCCCGTTAGAAGCACTGGCGGCGCGTCTGCAGGGCTGCCTGTATCGGGCGGATATGTTGCAGCAGGAGTGTGATGCCCTGACTGGCGACTTCCCGGAACAGGAAAAAGAGCTACGGGAGCTGTCGGCGTGGATTGCGGGGGCGGTGCGGTAATAAAAAAGCCGGATGGAAAACTGTACGCCCGGTAAGCGAAACGCCACCGGGCAGCTCTCCTCAGGCCATTCTCTGCACCATTCCATCGATGGCACTTAACCGCGCTTTCATGCCCGCTGCGATTGTGCGAAAGTTTTCACTTATTCGCTTCTCCGCCGTTACCCGATCCCAGAACTGTGTCGCCAGCGGCAGGGCAAATTCCCAGGCCTGACGCGATATCGTGCTGTCGAAACGCAACTCACATGCTTCTTCCCGCATCATACCTGCACTGGAAGGCGCAAACGCCATGGGCAACATGTCATAAACGGGCGTCAGGGATAACGGGAACGCAGAATAATAAAAAGAGAGGTTCCCCGCGTGCATATCGCTGTTCGCGATAAGGCGACCAAATGCCCAGATTTTTTCGACCTGCCCGGCGGCGGTGTCCTCCACGATCCCAGCCTGTACCAGCTTATCGACCGTGTGCGGCCATGCCCCACTGGCGGTGACAAATTCACTTTGTACTGCCTCCAGAGACACGATGGCCCGTCTGCCCGATACGCCTTCGCAGTCAAAGCGTTTCGCCTCAAGAAAAACCTGTCCGTTTTCACCCTGCAGCACTGCGGCATCGCTGGCTGCCAGCCCTGCAGATGCCAGGGTGCTGAGGGCGATTGCCTCCGCCAGTAGCAGATCGCCCCAGCGTACTGAAACTGCGCTCAGTTGCGGGGCGGTAAACTTAACCAGCACATGTGCATCACCCGATACCGTTCGGGAAAAGCAGGAGAACTTAGGCTGTTCTCCGCCTGCCGAAGACCCCACGATCTCCCCCGCCAGCGCCTCGCGGGATAGCTGCGTATAAATCCGATTTTTTTGATCGTCGGCGATAGCATCAGGCGGCGTCGCAGAGAGCCAGCGTTGATAGTTTTCTTCCCCTACCAGCCAGCCGCCAGAGTGCTCACCTGAAAACTGGCTTAGCGCATAAAGCACATCGTTTTCCTGCCACAGGCGGATATCTTCCGGGAGTGAGAATTGCTGCGCCATACGACGACCCCAGGCGCGTCCTAAAAAGCCCTGAGGACGGAGATCGGTCAGGTACCAGGGAAGACCATCAAACCATTGCCATTGCCCATCAGCCTGCAGCACCAGACAACTTCCCTGGGGCCAGGTAGGGTAAATGTCGCCACCTTTGATGGCTCTCCCCTGGGCATTCACCTGCCAGAATGGAAATACGCTGACGCCCCGCACCGGCCTTATCAAGGCGTAGCGAGTGGCGCGTGCTTTTCCAAACTGGATCACTCGATCCTGGGCGGAAACCAGACGTGAAAATGTCGCCTGGCTGATGCCAAGCTGCTGGCGAAGCTCGGGAGCCGCACGCGGTCCCTGCAGTAACAGGTCACTTATGGTTGTCATCAGTGAATGGTTTCATGAATAGATACTTGAATAAATTTAGTACTATATTCAGCTGAAATGCAAAGAGAAATAGCTAAGCAGAAAGATAAAGATGAATAGATTGAAAAGCGGGGGCAGAACGCCCCCGAGGAAGAGTCTTACTCTTTATCGCCCAGCAGAACGGATTCCAGCGCGATTTTGATCATGTCGTTGAAGGTGGTCTGACGCTCAGCGGCTGTGGTCTGCTCGTGAGTGCGAATGTGGTCAGACACGGTGCAGATGGTCAGGGCTTTCGCACCGAACTCAGCCGCTACGCCGTAGATACCTGCCGCTTCCATCTCCACGCCCAGGATGCCGTATTTCTCCATCACATCGAACATCTCGCCGCCGTCTGGCGCGTAGAACAGGTCCGCGGAGAAGATGTTGCCCACGCGAGCGTCAACGCCCAGCGCTTTGGCTGCGTCAACGGCGTCGCGTACCATGCCGAAGTCAGCGATTGCCGCGAAGTCGTGGTCTTTGAAGCGCATGCGGTTAACTTTGGAGTCGGTGCAGGCACCCATCCCGATAACGATGTCACGCAGCTTCACGTCCATACGCACGGCGCCACAGGAGCCCACACGGATGATCTTCTTCACGCCGAAATCGGTGATCAGCTCTTTGGTGTAGATGGAGCAGGATGGGATACCCATACCGTGACCCATTACGGAAATTTTGCGGCCTTTGTAGGTCCCGGTGAAGCCCAGCATGCCGCGAACGTTGTTCACTTCACGCACGTCTTCGAGGAAGGTTTCTGCAATGTGCTTCGCACGCAGCGGGTCGCCAGGCATCAATACGACGTCAGCGAAATCACCCATCTCTGCATTAATGTGAGGAGTTGCCATCTTCAGTTCCTTTTACATTGTTGTTTTTGCCGGGTGGCGGCTGCGCCTGACCCGGCCTACAAACCACAGGCCCGGTAAGCAAAGCGCCACCGGGCGAAGCTATCAGAACATGGCCTTGCCATATTCCATATCAGACGTACCAAAGTATTTCGCAATGGTCTGGCCGATGTCCGCGAAGGATTCACGGTGACCCAGAGAGCCTGGTTTTACTTTCGGGCCGTACACCAGCACCGGAATGTGCTCGCGGGTGTGGTCGGTACCGGTCCAGGTCGGGTCGCAGCCGTGGTCGGCGGTCAGGATCAGAATGTCATCTTCACCCACCAGCTCCATCAGCTCCGGCAGACGGCGGTCGAACAGCTCCAGACCCGCAGCGTAGCCAGCGACGTCGCGACGGTGACCCCAGGAGGAGTCGAAATCGACGAAGTTGGTGAAGACGATAGTCTTGTCGCCCGCCTCTTTCATCTCTTTCACGGTAGCGTCAAACAGCGCGTCCAGACCGGTGGCTTTCACTTTTTTGGTGATGCCGCAGTTAGCGTAGATATCCGCAATCTTACCGACGGAAACCACCTGGCCATCTTTCTCTTCAACCAGTTTCTGCAGCACGGTCGGCGCTGGCGGTTCTACGGCCAGATCGTGACGGTTGCCGGTACGCTGGAAGTTGCCCGGTTTGTCGCCCACAAACGGACGCGCGATCACGCGGCCAATGTTGTAGCCGCCTTCGGTCAGCTCTTCACGGGCGATTTCGCACAGCTCGTAAAGACGATCCAGGCCAAAGGTCTCTTCGTGGCAGGCAATCTGGAACACGGAGTCAGCAGAGGTGTAGAAAATCGGCTTGCCGGTTTTCATGTGCTCTTCGCCGAGCTGGTCCAGAATGACGGTGCCGGAAGAGTGGCAGTTGCCGAGATAGCCCGGCAGGTTTGCGCGCTCAACCAGCTTATCCAGCAACTCCTGCGGGAAGCTGTTCTCGTGATCGGAGAAATAGCCCCAGTCGAACAGAACCGGCACACCGGCGATTTCCCAGTGGCCTGACGGGGTGTCTTTCCCGGAAGAGAGCTCGTGCGCCCAGGCGTATGCGCCAACCACTTCGGCGTTGGCGTCCATACCGGCTGCCACTTTACCGGTGGAACCTTCATGGGCTTTAACCAGGCCCAGACGGGTCAGGTTTGGCAGATGCAGCGGGCCCTGACGACCGTTGTTCGCTTCGCCTTTTGCACAGGCTTCAGCAATGTGACCCATGGTGTCTGCACCGGTGTCACCAAAGCGATCTGCATCTTCTGTAGCGCCGATGCCGAAAGAGTCCAGCACCATAATAAATGCACGTTTCATATGTTCTCCGTACTCAGTGCTTCATAAAAAAGCGATCAGATCAGTATACCGCTATTCGGTAATACGACGATAGACCGAAGGCGAGCTTTCTGGGGCATTATCCGCCAGAGTAATGGCAGCCTTCACGGCTTTCGCCGCGTCCTGCCAGCTGTTTTCATCTTTCGCGTGGATCACCGCCAGCGGACGTTGACCGTCAACGCTGTCGCCCAGACGGGCCATATCGGTGAAGCCGACGCTGTAATCAATGCTGTCGGAAGCCTGACGACGACCTCCGCCCATGGAGACCACCGCCATACCCAGCGCGCGAGTGTCCATCGCCGAGACGAAGCCTTCGGTATCCGCGTACACCGCTTTGCTGAGCATCGCGGTTGGCAGGTATTTGGCGTAGTTTTCCACGAAATCGGTCGGGCCTTTCTGGGCAGCAACCATGCGGCCAAAGATCTCCGCCGCTTTGCCGTTATCCAGCACCGCCTGCAGTTTCGCCCGGGCCTCGGCGTCATCGTTCGCCAGTTTGCCTGAGATGAGCATCTCGACGCACAGCGCCATGGTCACCTCGAACAGGCGCGGGTTGCGGTATTCACCTGTCAGGAACTGTACCGCTTCGCGCACTTCAACCGCGTTACCCGCGCTGGAAGCCAGCACCTGGTTCATGTCGGTAAGCAGTGCGGTGGTGCGCACGCCAGCGCCATTGGCAACGCCAACGATCGCTTCGGCAAGCGCCGCTGAGAGTTCGTAGGTCGGCATAAAGGCGCCGCTGCCCACTTTCACGTCCATCACCAGCGCATCCAGACCTTCGGCCAGTTTCTTGGCAAGGATCGAAGCGGTGATCAGCGGGATGGAGTCGACGGTCGCGGTAATGTCACGCGTGGCGTAAAAACGCTTGTCCGCCGGAGCAAGAGAGCTGGTCTGGCCGATAATCGCCACACCCACATCTTTAATAATGTCGCGGAAGCGGTTGTCATCCGGGAAGATATCGAAGCCCGGAATGGCTTCCAGTTTGTCGAGCGTGCCGCCGGTATGACCGAGGCCGCGCCCGGAAATCATTGGAATGTAGCCGCCGCAGGCAGCGACCATTGGCCCCAGCATCAGCGAGGTGACATCACCCACGCCGCCGGTGGAGTGTTTGTCCACGATCGGGCCATTAAGGTTAAGGCTCTTCCAGTCCAGAACGGTTCCTGAATCCCGCATCGCCATGGTCAGCGACACGCGCTCCGGCATCGCCATATCGTGGAAGAAAATGGTCATCGCCAGGGCGGCAATCTGCCCTTCAGAGATGGTATTGTCGCGAATGCCGTTGATAAAGAAACGGATCTCTTCGTCGCTTAAAGCATGACCATCACGTTTTTTACGAATAATTTCTTGTGCGAGAAACAAAATAACCCCCTGAGGAAGTGAGTCGAAGGCTAACCGTAGGCCGGGTAAGCGTAGCGCCACCCGGCGAACCGGAACAACGCCAGATGGCGGCTACGCCTTATCCGGCCTACAACGAATAGTGCTATTAGTAGCTGCTTGCGCTCTTACCGTCGCCGTGGCCCAGTGCTTTCAGCAGGCTGGCCAGCAGGCTGGATGCGCCGAAACGGTAGTGGCGGGAATCAGCCCAGTCGGCACCGAACAGCTCATCGGCAATCGCCAGGAACTGCTGCGCGTCTTCTGCGGTACGCACGCCGCCCGCCGGTTTGAAGCCCACGGTTTTTTCCACGCCCATATCGCGGATCACTTCCATCATGATGCGTGCGCTTTCCGGGGTGGCATTGACCGGCACTTTACCAGTGGAGGTTTTAATGAAGTCTGCACCCGCTTTAATAGAGATTTCAGACGCTTTACGGATTAAAGCCTCTTCTTTCAGCTCGCCGGTTTCGATGATCACTTTCAGCAGCACGTTTGCCGCTGCGCAGGCCTCTTTACAGGCTTTCACCAGCTCAAAGCCCACCTGCTCGTTACCGGCAATCAGCGCGCGGTAAGGGAAGACCACGTCAACTTCGTCAGCGCCGTAAGCGATGGCGGCGCGGGTCTCTGCCAGCGCGATTTCGATGTCGTCGTTACCGTGTGGGAAGTTGGTCACGGTGGCAATACGCACGTCCGGCGTGCCCTGCTCTTTCAGGGTCTTACGCGCGATCGGAATGAAACGCGGATAGATACAGATAGCCGCCGTGGTGCCCACCGGGGTTTTCGCCTGATGACACAGGGCGATCACTTTCTCGTTCGTGTCGTCGTCATTCAGGGTGGTCAGATCCATCAGTTTTAAAGCACGCAGGCTGCTTGCGGTTAAATCGGTCATAACATTCTCCGGGCGTATAGCCGTAAAATTTCACCTTGCGGGTCTGTGAGTATTCTAACATTCACCCGCTTTCTCACTTCGACATTCATCACAGTTAATGAAATATGCATACAAATTTGCATAACCATAATGAGATCAACTTCAAATAATTTAGCTACAACTGCTGATTAAAGCGTCAGGCACCCGCGCAGGATCAAAAGCAGCTGGCAGGAGTCTTTCTACAATCTTCCCCTGTCCATGCAGAAGAATAAGGAAGCGACAATGTCCCCATCCACCCCCGCCGCCCTGCAACAACGTTGCCAGAAAATTGTGACAAGCCCGGTGTTAAGTCCCGAACAAAAACGCCACTTTCTGGCGCTGGAGGCAGAAAACAATCTGCCCTACCCGGCCCTGGATAACGATGCGCGTCTGGCGCTGGCCGGGGGATTTATCTGCGATATGTTTGAAGGCCACGCGCCTTACAAACCGCGCTACGTGTTGCCTGACTATGCGCTGTTCCTGAAACAGGGTTCAGAATGGCTGGAACTGGAAGGCGCTCAGGATCTGGATGATGCGCTGTCGCTGCTGACCATCCTTTACCACCATGTTCCGTCCGTTACCGGCATGCCGGTGTTCCTTGGCCATCTCGATACGCTGCTGCAGCCGTATGTTAGAATTCTAACACAAGAAGAAATCGATATTCGAATAAAACGTTTCTGGCGCTACCTCGATCGCACCCTGCCGGATGCCTTCGTCCATGCCAATATCGGCCCGGCAGACGGCCCGATAACGCGCGCCATTTTACGCGCCGATGCAGAAATTAAGCAGGTTTCACCCAATCTCACCTTTATTTACGATCCCAAAATCACGCCGGACGATCTGCTGCTGGAGGTGGCGAAGAACATCTGCGAATGCAGTAAACCGCATATCTCCAACGGGCCGGTAAATGATAAAATTTTCACAAAAAATGGCTTTGGCGTGGTCAGCTGTTACAACTCGCTGCCGCTGGCAGGCGGGGGAAGCACCCTTGTGCGCCTCAACCTGAAGGCCATCGCGGAGCAGAGCGAAACCCTCGAGGCGTTCTTTACCCGCACCCTGCCGCACTACTGTCAGCAGCAGATCGCCATCATCGATGCGCGCTGCGACTTCCTGTATCAGCGTTCCGGCTTCTTTGAGAATAGCTTCCTGGTGAAAGAAGGGCTGATCGATCCCGACCGTTTTGTGCCCATGTTCGGCATGTACGGCCTCGCCGAAGCGGTGAACGTGCTGTGCGAGAAAGCGGGGATTAACGGGCGCTACGGCAAAGATGACCAGGCCAATGCGCTGGGGTATCGCATCAGCGAGCAGCTGGCGGCCTTTGTGGAAGCCACCCCGGTCAAATATGGCTGGCGACACCGCGCCATGCTCCATGCCCAGTCGGGGATCAGCTCTGACGTGGACACCACGCCGGGGGCGCGTCTGCCGTATGGCGATGAGCCGGATCCGATTAGCCACCTGCTGGCGGTCGCGCCGCATCATCGCCACTACCACGCCGGGATCAGCGACATCCTGACCCTGGACGAGACCGTGAAGCGCAATCCGCAGGCGGTGGTGGAACTCTGTCTGGGCGCTTTCCGCGCCGGGATGCGCGAATTCAGCGCTAACGTTTCAGGGAACGATCTGGTTCGCGTGACGGGGTATATGGTGCGGCTGTCCGATCTGGAAAAATACCGCGCCGAAGGCTCACGCACCAACACCACCTGGCTGGGCGAAGAGGCCGCCCGCAACACCCGCATACTGGAGCGCCAGCCGCGCGTGATAAGCCATGAACAGCAGACGCGCTTTAGTCAGTAAGGTTATCCCGTTCTCCTGCGTTGACGGGCCCGGCAGCCGCCTGGCCCTGTTTCTGCAGGGGTGCAACCTGCGCTGCAAAACCTGCCACAACCCGTGGACCATTGGGCGCTGCAACGACTGCGCCGCCTGCGTGCCGCACTGCCCGCACGATGCGCTGAATATTCAGGCCGGACGGGTCTGGTGGGATGACGCGACCTGCCAGCAGTGCGATACCTGTCTGCAAATGTGCCCGCAGCAGGCGACGCCCATGGCGCAGCGGTTAAGCGTGGAGGAGGTTATCGTGCAGATCCGCAAGGTCGCGCCCTTTATCTCCGGCATCACCGTCAGCGGCGGGGAAGCCACCACCCAGCTGCCGTTTCTGGTGGCGCTGTTTTCCGCGCTGAAAGCCGATCCGCAGCTGCAGCATTTGTCCTGTCTGGTGGACAGTAACGGCCTGTTAAGCGAAACCGGCTGGCAAAAGCTGCTCCCGGTATTTGATGGCGCAATGGTCGATCTTAAGGCCTGGGACAACGCCCATCACCGTTTTCTGACCGGGCGCGACAACGCGCTTATCAAGCACAGCATTCGCTGGCTGGCGGCACACAACCGGCTGAGCGAGCTGCGTTTACTGGTGATCCCGGATCGCTGTGATTACCTGACGCACCATCGCGAACTGGTCAAATTTATCCGTCAGCTGGGGGATGTTCCGGTCAGGATCAACGCTTTTCATGCCCATGGCGTCTACGGCGAAGCCCGTCACTGGCGCAGCGCGACGGCCGATGATGTCGAACCGCTGGCGCAGCTGCTGGAGCGGGAGCAGATCGCAGTGATCCGCCCGGCGCTCTATCTATAGCGGCAGGTTGAACAGCGCCCGGGTGTTATCCAGCAGCGCCTGGGCGATCTCATCCGCGGGCTCCGGGCGCAGTTCACACAGCGTGGTAAATACCCTCGCCGCCTGCTCAGGGCGGTTCGGCTGGCCCTGAAAACCGTTGAGCGGCATATCGGGGGCGTCGGTCTCCAGCAACAGGGCGGAGAGCGGTAGCTGCGCCATCACATCGCGGGTTTTACTCGCGCGGGGATAGGTGATGGTGCCGCCGACGCCAATTTTATAGCCCATCTCCACAAAACGCTGGGCCTGCTGCAGGCTTCCGGCAAAGCCATGGACCACCCCGGTTCGCGGCAGATTGTGGCGCCTGAGGTGCATCGCCAGCTTGTCGTGGGTGCGCCGGGAGTGGAGGATCACCGGCAGATCGTAGCGTTTCGCCAGCTTCAGCTGGGCATCGAGGATCGCTTCCTGTCGTTCGAAGTGAGGATCCTCGCGATAGAGATCGAGGCCGATCTCCCCCACCGCCACCAGCCTTTCCGGCTTCGCCGCCAGCGCTGCTTCAAGCTTATCCAGATGCGCATCCTGATGGGATTCAATCACAATGGGATGCAGACCCAGGGCCATATACAGCGCCGGGTAGCGCGCCCCGAGATCCAACACCCGATCGATGCTCGCCACATCTATGGCCGGAACCACGATGGCCATAACGCCCGCCTCAGCGGCACGCTGGATGCTGGCGGGCTCATCACCGGTAAAGGGGGAGAAATCAAAGTGACAATGGGTATCAATAAAGCGGTAAGTCACGCCAGATCCTCGTTATCAAACAGGGTGTCGTTGGCCTGCGGGGCATCCACGAGCGGGGTGGTAAGCGCATCGTTGGCCACGCTTGCAGGAGGAACCACCACCGTGGCCGGGGCGATGATCCGCTGGTGGCGGCGCAGCGGCGGCTGTTCGGCCAGCAGTTTGCCCACCGTCGCCAGGAAATAGCGCCCGCACAGACGTCCGGTTTTGTAGTCGTCCCGCAGAGCGGGGATGCGGCTGCCCAGCGCCATGCTGTTAAGCGGTTTTGGCGGATAGATTTCGAAGATCCTGAGTTTGCCCGGCGGCTTTTCAATAAAATGCTGGATGGCGTGATAGCTCGCCTCATGGTGCGACACCAGGTTGAGCATCGGTTGCAGGCTGCTTTCACCCAGCCAGCGCTCCATCCGCTTAAACCACTGCGGCGTATAGTACATCTGCGACGGCACGGTGCGGATCACCACGATGGTATTCGCGCCGCGTCGGGCCGCCTCCTGCACCGGGATCGCATCGCTGACGCCGCCGTCCAGATAGCTAATCCCGTCCAGCAGCGCCCCCGTGCGGTAGAAACCGGGGATGGCGCTGGAGGCGCGAAGAATATCCAGCCAGTTCTCTTTTTGCGGCGAAAAGTAGCTTGCCGAGTAGTCATCGCCGCGACAGGCGCACATCCAGAAGGCTTTGCCGGCATCGAACAGACGCGAGGCGCTGTCCATCGCCAGCGGCATTTTGCTGGCGGTGGCGTCCAGCAGCCAGTCGAGATCGATCAGATTGCCGCCGCGCACAAAGCGCAGCGGATCGAAGAAATCGCGGGAGGTGGTGTAACGCATGATCACTTTGCGGGCGTAACCCGGCTGATTACAGACATAGGCCGAAAGATTCTGCGCTCCGGCGGAAGTGCCAAAAAAGAGATCGAACGGGTTAAACTGCGCGCGCATAAACTCATCCAGCACGCCGGCCGTGAAGATCCCTCGCTGCCCACCGCCTTCACATACCAGCGTAATCTGGCCTGGCCGAAAGGGTTTCAGTGCTAACGGCGCAATGTTGCCGAGCGTAACCGGAATTCGCTGCCCCACCTCTGCTTCCTGTTTTTTTATTTGTTATATCCCTACACAGTAGCGCACACCCGCCGGTTTTCCCAAACCGGATGTACGCCAAATAAAAAGGCCCATGCTTAACATGGGCCTTTTCTTCAGCATAACGGTTACCTGAGCTATGGACGACGGCGTCCGGTGAACAGGCTTACCAGGAACAGGATAATACCGACGACGAAGACAATTTTCGCCGCACCCGCCGCGGTACCCGCCAGACCACCAAAACCCAGAGCGGCGGCAATTAACGCGATAACCAGAAAAATGATGCCCCAACGAAACATATGACTCTCCTTTACCATAGTTAATGTCGACCGCATGGTGAGCGCTCAGGTTTGCTCACGGCGATATCTACATGTTTAATTCTTATCTCGCCTTCTGGCCTCAGCCAGAAGGACGAATTATCGATTTTTATTTCACTTTCAGATCGTTTTTAACGCTTTTCACGCCATCAATAGCTTTGGCGATGCTTTCAGCACGGTCGCTCTGTGCTTTTGACTCTACTTCACCGCTCAGCTGTACCACGCCGTCAGTGGTTTCCACTTTCACGTGACGTGATGGGACGATGTCATCGGCCAGCAGTTTGGCTTTAATTTCGCTGGTGGTCGCTGCGTCACCGGCATAGCCCTTGGCAGATTGCTCTTTGCCATCACGGACATGCAGTTTATCGCTGACGGATTTCACACCTTCAACACCTTTCGCCACGCTAACGGCTTTTTCAGCCTGCGCCTGGCTTTCTACAAAGCCACTCAGCGTAACGACGTTTTTATCGGTTTCTACGGAAATATCGGTGCTCTTAATGTCATCAGCATCCACCAGCGCAGCTTTTACTTTTGCTGTGATAGAGCTGTCATCCATGAAGTTACCGACTTTATTCATAGAGTTATCGATTTTTTCACCAGCGGTATTGGCTGTGGATTGCGCTTTGTCGGTTGCAGTGGTTTCCGCCATCGCAGAACCGCATACCAGTGCGCTACCCATCATTACCGCCAGCAGAGTTTTCGAAATCTTCAGTTTTTTAGTATTCATCGATGTATTCCTGTGTTTTGCTCCGACTTCGAGCGTCAATCATTACGTGCAAGTAGTCTTTATTACTACCAATCAACACTCGGGCGAGATGAGAACCTTATCAACACGCATTGAATAGAGCTTTCATCTGCGCCCGGTGTTAAACACTGAGTTAAATATAGATCACTCTCACAGGCGCGCTTTCAGAATCGGGCAAAAAATGAGCAATAAGCAGCAAAAGCCGTTGAATTAAGAACATTCCGCAAGGGATTAATAAGGCAGGGATTTAAAGAAATTTAAGCAGAGCACGGCGGCTGCCGTGCTCCGGGAAGGGATTAGTGCTCGCGGGTTTTGCGGAACTGAATATCCGGATAACGATCGTGCGCCAGGTTCAGGTTAACCATGGTCGGGGCGATATAGGTGAGGTTATCACCGCCGTCGAGCGCCAGTTGGATCTCGTTCTTACGCTTGAACTCTTCGAATTTCTTCACGTCAGAACACTCTACCCAGCGGGCGGTCGCCACGTTCACCGATTCGTAAATCGCTTCAACGTTGTACTCGCTCTTCAGGCGGGCAACCACCACGTCAAACTGCAGCACACCCACGGCGCCCACGATCAGGTCGTTATTGGCGATTGGACGGAACACCTGTACCGCGCCCTCTTCCGACAGCTGAACCAGCCCTTTCAGCAGCTGTTTCTGCTTCAGCGGATCCTTCAGGCGGATACGGCGGAACAGTTCCGGTGCGAAGTTCGGAATACCGGTGAACTTCATCATCTCGCCCTGGGTAAAGGTGTCACCAATCTGGATGGTGCCGTGGTTATGCAGACCGATGATGTCGCCCGGGTACGCCTCTTCCACGTGGGAACGGTCGCCGGCCATAAAGGTCAGCGCATCGGAGATCACCACGTCTTTACCGGTGCGCACCTGGCGCAGCTTCATGCCTTTTTCATATTTGCCGGAGACCACACGCATAAACGCCACGCGGTCGCGGTGTTTCGGGTCCATGTTGGCCTGAATCTTAAAGACGAAGCCGGTGAACTTCTCTTCGCTGGCAACCACTTCACGGGTGTCGGTGTTACGCGGCATCGGCTGCGGCGCCCACTCCACCAGGCCGTCAAGCATATGGTCTACGCCGAAGTTACCCAGTGCGGTACCGAAGAAGACCGGGGTAATTTCGCCGCTCAGGAACAGCTCCTGGTCAAATTCGTGGGAAGCGCCTTTGACCAGCTCCAGCTCATCACGCAGCTGGCCTGCCAGCTCTTCGCCTACCGCCGCGTCCAGATCCGGGTTATCCAGCCCTTTCACGACCCGCACTTCCTGGATGGTGTGACCTTTACCGGTCTGATACAGGTAAGTTTCGTCTTTATAAAGGTGGTAAACACCCTTGAAGAGCTTGCCGCAGCCAATCGGCCAGGTGATTGGCGCACAGGCGATCTTCAGCTCGCGCTCCACTTCATCCATCACTTCCATCGGATCGCGGATGTCGCGGTCGAGTTTGTTCATGAAGGTCAGGATCGGCGTATCGCGCAGACGGGTGACTTCCATCAGCTTACGGGTACGATCCTCAACGCCTTTTGCGGCATCGATAACCATCAGGCAGCAGTCCACCGCCGTCAGGGTACGGTAGGTATCTTCGGAGAAGTCTTCGTGACCCGGGGTGTCCAGCAGGTTCACCAGGCAGTCGTGATACGGGAACTGCATCACGGAGGTGGTAATAGAGATACCACGCTGCTTTTCCATCTCCATCCAGTCCGATTTTGCATGCTGGGCGGAGCCACGGCCTTTTACCGTACCGGCGGTCTGGATAGCCTGTCCGAACAGCAACACCTTTTCGGTGATTGTCGTTTTACCGGCATCCGGGTGAGAGATAATGGCAAAAGTACGGCGTTTCGCCACCTCTTGCAGATAAGGAGACAACGTCATAATTAAATCTTCTTTAAAAAGCGCGACAGCAGGCCGCGCATCATGAATACGAAAATGCGGCTATTTTACCCATCAATGGGGGGCAGGCAATCAATGTTTACACAGGAGTTGCTCCAGTTCGCCGAGGGAGGTCACGGTCCAGGTCGGTTTGATTCCCTCAGGCAGGGTGCGATTGTGCGCGTTCAGCCAGCAGGTTGACAGCCCGGCGTTCATCCCGCCAAGGATATCGGACTCCGCCGTGTCCCCTACCATCAGCACTTTTGACCGGTCAGGGTTCCCGGCCTGAGCCAGCGCATAATCGAAGATTTGCGGGGCCGGTTTTGCCACGCCCACCTGTTCTGAAATCACTAATAAATCAAAGTAGTCACGAAAACCGGTCCGCTCAAGGCGGATCTGCTGGAGCGCGGTAAAGCCGTTGGTGATGATCCCGAGCTTCGCCTTGCCCTTCAGGGAGGCGAGCAGCGACGCGGCGCCCGGCAGCGGGGCGCAGATCTCGGCCATCGCATTCAGGAAGGCATTGTTCAGATCGCCTGGCGGAACGTTAAGGCGATCCGACCACCCCTGGAAACGCTGGTGCTGAAGCTGTAACGCGGTGATAGCGCCGTTCTGGTAGTCCACCCACAGCGGTTTATTCACCGTCTGGTAATCCTGGAAGTCTTCAGCGGTAAAGGTCACGCTGTAGTCGAGAAACATCCGCTGTAAGCCGCCGTACGCGTCAAAGGTAAACAGCGTTTCGTCAGCATCAAAGAAAATCCAGTCCCAGTTCATCGTTACAACCTTTATTAGTTATCCAAGCGGCAGAGCCATGATGATGGCGTCTTCACGTCCTTCTGCGGTGGGGTAATAGTTACGGCGGATCGTCGCCTCGTTAAAGCCCAGGCTTTCATAGAGTGCGATGGCGGCGACGTTCGAGGCCCGTACTTCCAGCCACAGCGTGAACACGTCTCGTGCTTCAAGCTCGCGAATTAAATGCTCCAGCAGTTCTCTGCCCAGCCCACGGCGCTGGAAAGCAGGATCTACAGCGATGTTAAACAGCGTCGCTTCATCCAGAACGACCTGCGTGATGGCAAATGCCGCCAGCTGATTATCGACATCCAGCCGATAGTTCAGGTAACGCTCACCCTGGTTGCTGGCAAAGGTTTTTTCACTCCACGGAAAGGCGTGGGCGCGTTTTTCGATGTCAAAAGCCTGCGCTAAATCAGTCGTCTTGAGGGAAGAAATTGTGTTCATGTTCGCAGATTTGTTGCCACAGCGCGCGACGTGCCGCCGGGTTTACGTTAAGTTCGTCCAGGGCTGGCGTGGCCATGCTCGCGCCCTCCAGAGCAATCTCTTCCTGTACGCCAAGCTGCCAGCTGTTGCAGCGGCTGCCCTCGGGCAGCATGGCGACGCGATCGGGCGTCAGCTGCAGCACCTGATCGGCACCCAGCCTCAGCGCGCGCAGCACGTCGGCCACCACCGGCTCGCTCAGTGCGGGCAGGCTCTTCGCCACCATTACCAGACGAATATGCGCCGGAAGGGAGATGGCGATTTCACCCTGCAATGCCGCCGGGCGGCGCAGCGCCCACTGGGTAATGCCCAGTTGCTGTAATTGCCTGTCTCGTCGGGATGCCATTGCCAAAACTCCTGTTTGTCAGGCGCGCAAATATACCAAATGTGTCGAATCTGCGCCATCTACCTACTATAATCCCCGCCTGAGTTTATAGAGGAACAATTCATGTTTGCATTTACCCCGGCAAGTGAAGTCTTGCTGCGCCACAGTGATGATTTCGAACAAAGCCGTATTCTGTTTGCCGGAGATATGCAGGATGACCTGCCTGCCCGTTTCGAGTGTGCCGACAGCCGTGCGCACACCCAGCAGTATCACCACTGGCAGGTGCTGAGCCGTCAGATGGGCGAGCGCGTCCGTTTCAGCCTGGTGGCCGAACAGGCCGACGTGGCCGATTGCGACACGCTGATCTACTACTGGCCGAAGAACAAACCCGAAGCCCAGTTCCAGCTGATGAACCTGCTCTCCCTGCTGCCGGTGGGTTGCGATATCTTCGTTGTCGGTGAAAACCGCAGCGGCGTGCGCAGCGCTGAGCAGATGCTGGCGGAGTACGCCACCCTGACCAAAATCGACAGCGCCCGTCGCTGCGGCTTCTATCATGGCCGTCTGGACAAAAAACCGTCCTTCGACGCGGAAAAATACTGGGGCGAATATCAGCTTGATGGCCTGACCATCAAAACCCTGCCGGGCGTCTTCAGCCGTGACGGTCTGGACGTGGGCAGCCAGCTGCTGCTCTCCACCTTCACGCCGCACACCAAAGGCAAAGTGCTGGACGTCGGCTGTGGCGCAGGCGTGCTCTCCGCCGTGCTGGCCAGCCACTCACCGAAAGTGCGTTTAACCCTGACGGATGTCGGCGCATCAGCCATCGAAGCCAGCCGCGCCACCCTTGCGGCCAACGGCATTGAAGGCGAAGTGTTTGCTTCCAACGTTCTGTCCGACGTGACCGGCCGTTTCGATATGATTATCTCTAACCCGCCGTTCCATGATGGGGTAGAAACCACCCTCGAAGCGGCGCAGACCCTGATCCGCACCGCGGTGCGTCATCTGAACAGCGGCGGCGAGCTGCGTATCGTGGCAAACGCCTTCCTGCCGTACCCGAAAGTGCTGGACGAAGTCTTTGGTTTCCACGAAGTGCTGGCGCAAACCGGCCGCTTTAAGATCTACCGCGCGATCATGACCCGCCAGGCGAAGAAATAACGCCCCCCAGGCCTGATCCGCCCGATCAGGCCATTTTGCAACAAATAAAACATCCGGCACAATTATCTGTTGACGAACAGCTGAAAACATCTAGAATGCGCCTCCGTGGTTACGATACTTTTTTTGTATCGATGGTATGCGAAGGTGGCGGAATTGGTAGACGCGCTAGCTTCAGGTGTTAGTGTCCTTAGGATGTGGGGGTTCGAGTCCCCCCCCTCGCACCAATAACCATGATTGATATTGCTCGCACTGGGCGAAGGTGGCGGAATTGGTAGACGCGCTAGCTTCAGGTGTTAGTGTCCTTAGGATGTGGGGGTTCGAGTCCCCCCCCTCGCACCAACGAGGCGATATCAACAAAATAAGATGACTGTGCGAAGGTGGCGGAATTGGTAGACGCGCTAGCTTCAGGTGTTAGTGTCCTTAGGATGTGGGGGTTCGAGTCCCCCCCCTCGCACCAATTATCTTATCTCTCCTTAGAAATTCTCTCTTTCTCCCGTTAGTTCAGATTCATCACCAGAACCCACATGCCCGCTATCAGCGCGACACATGATGGCAGCAGCACGAAATGCCGCAGTTGTTTATGCCAGATCATGGCAGATGAAATCAGCAATCCCGACGCGATAATCACTTTCCAGACCGCCAGCGACAGATCGGTACACGCCAGCCCGGCAATCACCATGCCCGGCAGTATCACTCCCCATCCACTTCCTAACGCCCTGCTCAACATGATCCGTCTCTCATCTCGATAATGATAACCAATATCATATGATAGATTTTCTCATTTGTCAGCGTTAAGTCTGAATGCGTAAAATTCCTTGCGAACGGTTTTATCTATAGTTAGGATTGGCAATCATTATCATTTAGATTTTTATCCAGCTAACTTATGTCCATACGTTCTGCACAAGCCGTCGAGAATATCATCTGGCAAACTCCCCTCCCGACCGGGCCTTCAGGGCTTGCGGACGCGGTGCGTGAGACCATTGCCGGGACGCGTGCCTATCTGCTGGACGTCATCAAGCTGGACGAACCCCATCCGCATCACGCTCTGACGCTGGCGCAGTGGCAACGCCCTGCCGAGCTGCAGTCGTTGCTGGCGACCTACTCCGATCATATTTACCGTAATCAGCCTACGCTGGCGCGCGAGAACAAGCCGCTGCTGTCGCTGTGGGCGCAGTGGTATATCGGGCTGATGGTGCCGCCATTGATGCTGGCCCTGCTTACCCAGGACGTGGCGCTGGATCTTTCTCCTGAGCACTTCCACGTTGAGTTCCATGAGACCGGGCGCGCCGCCTGCTTCTGGATCGACGTCCACGAAGACAGCCAGACGACCTCGCTTTCGGCGCAGCAGCGGATGGACGTGCTGATTACCCGCGCGCTGATCCCGGTTGTGGAAGCGCTGGAAGAGACGGGCGAGATCAACGCCAAACTTATCTGGAGCAATACCGGCTACTTAATTCACTGGTATCTGACCGAAATGAAAACCCTGCTGGGGGATGAGAAAGTGGACGCCCTGCGTCAAGGAATTTTCTTTGCCCGCCAGCTTTCTGATGGCCGTGACAACCCGCTTTACCGCACCGTCGTTCCACGCGACGGGCTGCTGGTGCGCCGCACCTGCTGTCAGCGCTATCGCCTGCCGGATGTTCAACAGTGCGGCGACTGTACGCTTAAGTAGCGTTGTGCGGTCTGTTGCCTTCTCCCATCGGGTTGAGGGATCCCCACAAAAAATAGTGGCACGGTCGGCCCCCTCTCCATTCAGGGAGAGGGCTGGGGTGAGGGGGAGCATGCGACTGTGGTGGTGGTTCCGTTCACTGTATGTTTTGTGCTTCTCTGTCAGCTGCGTCACCCGTGAACGTGCCAGGGGGGCTCGCCGTGCACTGAACCCCGTTTCCTGGACACCTCTATTCTTGTGTTTTTTCTGCCTGAGTCCGGTACGCCACCGGGCTCAGGCCGCCAGTTTTCAGGCTGATTC